>NZ_FOLD01000002.1:225376-357745 GCF_900112225.1 Massilia yuzhufengensis
TAAGCAGCAATGGCTAGCTTTGCGCAAGTTTGGAGGAACGGAGGTCATTCATGAGCATACGCAACCTGCACTACCTGTTCGCCCCGGCATCGGTGGCGGTAATCGGCGCTTCGGACCGCCCCGGCAGCGTCGGCGCCACCGTGTGGCGCAACATCGCCAGCGGCGGCTTCCGCGGGCCACGCTGGCCGGTCAACCGGCGCCATGCCGACGTGGGCGGCCATCCGGCCTTCGCCGGCATCGACGCCCTGCCCGGGGTGCCGGAACTGGCCGTCATCTGCACCCCGGCGCCCACGGTGCCGGCGCTCATCGGCCAGCTCGGCGCGGCGGGCTGCCGCGCGGCGGTCGTCCTGAGCGCCGGCATGGACGCCGACGCCGGCGATGGCCGCAGCCTGCGCCAGGCCATGCTCGAGGCCGCCCAGCCCTGGCTGTTGCGCATCCTGGGGCCTAACTGCGTCGGCCTGCTGGTGCCCGGCATCGGCCTGAACGCGAGCTTCGCGCCGGTTGCGGCACTACCGGGCCGGCTCGCCTTCGTTGCCCAGTCCGGCGCCCTCGTGACGGCGGTGCTCGACTGGGCCACCGCGCGCCGCATCGGCTTTTCCTGCTTCGTTTCGCTCGGCGACGGCAGCGACGTCGATTTCGGCGACCTGCTCGACTACCTGGCTGCCGATCCCGGCACCGACGCCATCCTGCTGTACGCGGAAAGCGTGCGCCAGGCCCGCAAGTTCATGAGTGCGGCGCGCGGGGCGGCGCGCGGCAAGCCGACACTGATCGTGAAAGCAGGGCGCGGCGCCGATGCGGCGCGCGCCGCTTTCAGCCACACCGGCGCGCTGGCCGGCGCCGACCTGGTCTACGACGCCGCCCTGCGCCGTGCCGGCATGCTGCGGGTGAGCACCACCTCCGACCTGTTCGACGCCGTCTCCATGCTGGCGCGCGCCCGGCCGCAAGGCGAGCGCCTGGCGATCCTCACCAACGGCGGCGGGCCCGGGGTGATGGCGGCCGATGCGCTGGACGCCGCCGGCGGCGCCCTGGCGCGCTTCGCCGGCGCCACCCTGGCGCGGCTGGACGCCTGCCTGCCGCCCATGTGGTCGCACGCCAACCCGGTCGACATCATCGGCGACGCTCCGGCCGAACGCTACCGCGACGCGCTGGCCACGCTGCTCGATGCCCCCGGCATAGATGCCATACTGCTGATCCATGCCCCGACCGCGATCGTGCCGAGCATCGACATCGCGCGCCTGCTGCTACCCCTGGTGAAGGGCGCGGCGCGCCCGGTGCTGTGCTGCTGGCTGGGCGGCCCCAGCGTGGCCGAGGCGCGCCGCCTGTGCATGGACGCCGGCCTGCCCGTGTTCGATACCCCCGAGGAAGCCGTGAAGGGTTTCCAGCAACTGGTGGACTACCGCCGCAACCAGGCGGCGCTGATGCAGGCGCCCGGTCCGAGCGAACTGGGCGCACCCGACCGCCGCGCGGCGCGGGCCCTGGTCGACGCCCTGCTCGCCGGCGGGGCCGGCGCGGTGGGAGAGACCGACGCCAAGGCGCTGCTGGCGGCCTACGGAATCCCGGTGGTGCCGACCGAAGCCGTGCAGGACCGGGCCGGCGCGCTGGAGGCGGCGCGCCGCATCGGCTATCCGGTGGCGCTCAAGATCAGCTCGCCCGACATCGTGCACAAGACCGAGGTCGGCGGCGTCGTGCTCGACCTGGCGCACGAGGCCGCGCTCGATGCGGCGCTGGAGGCCATGCTGGAACGGGTGGCGCGCCTGCGCCCGCAGGCGCGGGTGCAGGGATTTAGCGTGCAGGCGATGGCGCGCCGCCCCGGCGCACTCGAACTGATCGTCGGCATCAGCACCGACCCGGTATTCGGCCCGGTGGTGCTGTTCGGCCACGGCGGGATCGCGGTCGAGGTCACAGCCGACCAGGCGGTCGGCTTGCCGCCGCTGAACCGGGTGCTGGCCGCCGACATGGTCCGCCGCACGCGGGTGGCGCGCCTGCTGGCGGGCTACCGCGGCCGGCCGCCGGCCGCCATGGACGCCCTGTACGACGTACTGGTGCGCGTGGGCCAGCTGGCCGCCGACTTGCCCGAGCTGGTGGAACTGGACATCAACCCGCTGCTCGCCGATGCCGGCGGCGTGGTCGCGCTGGACGCCCGCCTGCGCCTGGCGCCGGTGCCGGCGGGCAGCGAAGGCAGCGCGCGGCTGGCGATCCTGCCCTATCCGGAGCACCTGGAGCGGCGCGTCGACAGCGCGTTCGGCCCCCTGCTGCTGCGCCCGATCCGCCCCGAGGACGCGGCCGCCCATGTGGCGTTCTTCGCGGCGCTCAGCCCGGAAGACGTGCGCATGCGCATGTTCGGCCAGATGCGCGCCCTGTCGCCGCAGCAGCTGGCGCGCTTCACCCAGATCGACTATGCGCGCGAGATGGCCTTCATCGCCACCCGCACCCGGCCCGGCGCCGGCGACGAGACGCTTGGCGTGGCGCGCGTGCTGCTCGACCCGGACGGCGTACGTGCCGAGTTCGCGGTCACCGTGCGCACCGACCTCAAGGGCCGTGGCCTGGGCCGGCTGCTGATGGGCTGCCTGCTCGACTATTGCGCCGCGCGCGGCGTGACCGTGGTCGAGGGCGTGGCGCTGGCGGAGAACACCCCGATGCAGGCGCTGGCGCAAGCGCTCGGTTTCGCCCTGCTGCCCGGCGAGCCGGGCACGGTGGCGATGCGCCGCATGCTGGCGCCAGAGGCCGCGCCGCCCGGAGCAGCCCTGGGCTGAACGCGGCGGCCGCGCCTCAGGGCGCCGCCGCCGACCGGGCCGGCGCCCGGGCCAGGCGCGCGGCGAGCCAGCTGCGCAGCGCCAGGCCGGCCAGCGCCAGCCCCGCCGCCAGGCCGGCGGCGCCCAGGGTAGCCGGTGGTGGCGGCGCCAGTTGCAGCATGGCGGCCGCCGGGGGCACGAAGATCGCCATGGCCAGCAGCAGCAGGGCGACGGCGGCGATGGTCCAGAACACCGGGTTGGCCGCCCGCAGCGCGCCCTGGACGCCGCCGCGCTGGCGGTTCGCCAGCAGCAGCGCCAGGTTGCACAGCACCAGGCCGGCAAAGGCCAGCGTGCGCGCCTGCGCCTCCGGCATCCGGGCCAGCCCCCAGCCGTACAGGCCCACCACCAGGGCCAGCACCCATGCCCCCTGCACCAGGGCGCTGCCGATCGCAGCGCGCCCGAACAAGGCTTCCCCGGGCCCGCGCGGCGGGCGCCGCATCAGGTCCGGCTCGGCCGGCTCGTTCTCGAAAGCCAGCGAACAGGCCGGGTCGATCACCAGTTCGAGGAACACGATGTGCAGTGGATACAGCATGACCGGCCAGCCCAGCAGCACCGGAAGCAGGGCCATGCCGGCGATCGGCACGTGCATCGCCATCACGTAGCACATCGACTTGCGCATATTGCCGAAGATCCGGCGGCCCGCGGCGATGGCATCGACCAGCGAGGCAAAGCGGTCGTCGAGCAGGGTCAGCTCGGCCGCTTCGCGCGCCACGTCGGTGCCGCGCCGGCCCATGGCGACGCCGACGTCGGCTGCGCGCAGGGCCGGGGCGTCGTTGACGCCGTCCCCGGTCATGGCCACCACCGCCCCGCCCCGCTGCAGCGCCTGCACGATGCGCAGCTTCTGCTGCGGCGCGATGCGCGCGCAGACGCTGGCGCCGGCGAGCTGGCGCGCCAGCGCGGCGTCGTCCAGCGCCGCGATGGCGGCGCCGCCGATCACGTCCCCTTGCGCCAGCCCGGCCTGGCGCGCGATCGCACGCGCCGTCTCCGGGTGGTCTCCCGTGATCATGATGACGCGCAGCCCGGCCGCATGGCAGGACGCCACCGCTGCCGGGATGTCCGGGCGCAGCGGGTCGGCCAGCGCCGCCATGCCGAGCAGCTCGAAGCCGAACGCGGCCGGCTCAGCGGGCCAGGACCCCGGGGCTGGCCGCGCCAGGACCGCACGCGCCACCGCCAGCACCCGCAGGCCCTCGCCCGCCATCCGCGCGGCCGCGGCGAGCGCCGCTTCGCGCTGCCGCTGGTCGCCACGGCACATGGCAATGACGGTTTCGGGTGCGCCCTTGGCGGCCACCAGCACACTGCCGTCGCCGCGGTCCCACGCGTGCACCAGCGCCGGGCGTTGCGGGGTCAGCCCGTATTCATGGGCCGGCGACCAGCCGGCCGGCACTGCGCCCTTTTCATGCAGCGTGTCCCCTGCCAGGCGCCAGAACGCGGCCTCCATCGGGTCGCTGCCCAGCGCGCGGCTGGCGCGCAGCGCGTGCAGGAGCAGCTCCTGGTGCGGCCCCGGCAGCTGCGCGCCGGCAACGGGCTCATAGGCGACGCCATCGCGCCACAGCTGGGACACGGCCATGCGGTTTTCGGTCAGGGTGCCGGTCTTGTCGACGCACAGCACCGAGGTCGAGCCGAGGATCTCGATCGCCGCCAGGCGCCGCGTCAGCACCTGCTGGCGCGCCAGGCGCCAGGCGCCGATGGCCGGGAACACCGTGAGGATGACCGGGAATTCTTCCGGCAGCATCGACATCGACAGCGCGATCCCCGCCAGCAGCGCCTGCAGCAACGCGCTGCCGCGCAACAGCAGCAGCGCGACCAGGCCGGCGCTGACGGCCGCCCCCAGCAGCGCGAAGCGGCGCGCCAGGCTTGCCGTTTCGCGCTGGAGGCGGCCGGGCGGCGGGGCGATGTGGCCGAGCGCCGCGCCGATGCGGCCGATCTCGCTGCGGGCCCCGGTGGCGCTCACCCGCGCCAGGCCATGGCCCTGGACCACCAGCGTGCCGGAAAACACCCAGGGCAGATCGGCGCCGCCGGGCGCCGCCGGCGCGCTGCCGCCGGGCGCGGCCAGTTTGCCGACCGGGACCGACTCGCCGGTGAGCAAGGACTCGTCCACCATCAGGCCGGCCGCCTCCAGCAGCAGCGCATCGGCCGGCACCCGGTCGCCCTCGCCCAGTTCGACCAGGTCGCCCGCCACCAGCGCACTGGCGGGAAGGCGCGCCGGCCGACCGTCGCGCCACACCAGCGCAGTCGGCGAACTGAGCTCGCGCAGCGCCTGCAGGGCGCGCTCGGTGCGTCCTTCCTGGAACAGGGTCATGCACAGCATCAGCACCACCATGCCCAGCAGGAAGGCGCCCTCGCGCGGCTCGCCCAGCAGCAGGTAGAGCAGCGCCGCGCCGGCCAGCAACAGGTACATCGGTTCGCGCGCGGCATCGGCCGCGATGCGCCGCCAGCGCCGGCCGCCGGCGTCGGGCAGGCTGTTGGGGCCATCGCGGGCCAGGCGCCGGGCGGCTTCGGCGCTATCCAGTCCGGTGGCTGCGGCGGCGCCGCCCGGGGTCGTCACGGTAGCCCGGGCGCGGCTTCGACCCGGTCGCGCCCGTTCGACTTGGCCCGGTACAGCGCGCCGTCGGCCGCGGCCAGCAAGGCACTGAAATCGGCATGCGCGGGGGCCAGCGCGGCCACGCCGATGCTGGCCGTGCATCGCACCGGCCCGGAAGGCGTGTCCAGCCGGATCGCGGCCACCGCCACGCGCATGCGTTCGGCGCAGGCCAGGGCGTCGCGTTCACCGGTCTCGGGCATGACGCAGACGAACTCTTCGCCACCCACCCTTCCGAAATAGTCGCTGCTACGCAGCTGGGCCACGCAGGCCGCGGTCACCGCCCGGATCAGGGCGTCGCCGGCAGGATGGCCGAAGCGGTCGTTGACCCGCTTGAAGAAGTCGATATCGAGCATGCAGATCGCCAGCGGACGGCCATAGCGCCGGGCCAGCGCGATGTCATGGGTGGCCAGTTCGACCAGGTAGCCGCGCGCCAGGGCCCCGCTCAGGCTGTCGTGGTGGGCGCACCAGGCCAGCGCCTGTTCGGCGCGGAAGGCCGCGCGCCGCATCCGGCCCTGGACGACGGCGATGGCTGCGACCAGCGCCAGCGTCACCGCGTAGACCAGCACGCAGCTGGCGAAGACGTCGTGGGGCAACACCGCTGCGCCGAGGACGAGGAACAGCAAGGTGGGGGCGAGCACCAGCAGGAGCAGGCGATGCAGGCGCGGCTCGACCAGGGCGAGCGGGAACATGGCGCCGGTGATGGCGGGCAAGGCCAGCACCAGCCCGTTTGGCAGCATGGCGGCGCTGGTGATCATGGCGCCGGTATGGGTGCCGTAGACGAGCGCGCAGCGCCACGCCACCGGGAAGCGTCCGTTCCAAGAGAAATAGGCGATCGCGCCCACCAGCACCAGCGCTATGCGCAGCAGGGCGGTTCCGGCTGCCTGGACCGGAGAGATCCAGTAGTCCCAGGCGCTGAACAGGATGACGCAGACCCCGAACACGGCGCCCAGCGCCGGCAGCATGCGGACCAGGGCGGCGTCGAGCGCGAGGCCGAACGCGCTGTCGTCCGAAGCGTCCGGCATGCCGGCGCCAACGTGTGCGGCCGCGTCCTTGCCTGCCGCGGACCGGAGCGCCTCTGCCGGCGGGAACATGGCCGCTGGCCGCGCGCTGGCGCTCACGCCCCGCCTGCGCGCTTCGCGGCAGCGGCCTCTGCCGGACATTCGCGCGCCAGCGCCTGGGCCGCCTCGCTGGCCGGCGCCGGACGCAGGACCATGACCGGCACCGGCGCGTAGGCAAGCACGGATTGCGTCACGCTGCCGGCCAGCAGCCTGCTGAGCCCGCGCCTGCCGTGCGAACCCATGACGATCAGATCGCATCCCTGTTTGCGGGCGGTCTCGACGATGGCCTCGCCCGGGTCGAGCGCGAAGCGCGTGAGCGGCGTGCAGGCCACCCCGGCCGTGCGCGCCCGCTCGGCGATCGCGCTGGCCAGCTGGTAGGCGTGCCGCAACAGGGTGTCGACCTCCTGGCCGGGATCGAGCACCATGGCGCCCTCGAGCGACTGGAGGACGGGCTCGGGCACGGCGATGGACAACGCGACCGTCTCGCTGCCGCAGGCCTGGGCGAAGTCGATGGCGGCGCCGGCGGCATAGTCGGACACGGGCGAGCCGTCGGTCGGTATCAGGATGCGCTTGTACATGGACTGGTTCCTCTGGGAGCGGTTAGCGGTGCACCATCACCGGGATCGCACTGTGGACGAGCACTTTCTGGGTCTCGCTGCCCAGCAGCAATCCCTTGATGCCCTTGCGGCCATGCGATGCCATGACGATCAGGTCGCAGTGGTTGGCGCGCGCGGTGGAAATGATGGCCTCGTAGGGGCTGTCGGACACCGCCAGTACCGAGGTGCAGGGCACGCCGGCATCGCGCGCGGCGGCGGACACGGCATCGAGCAGGCGCTGGCCGCGGGCCCGGCTGGCAGCCTCGTACTCGTCGCGGGTCTGCTCGAGCATGCCGGCATCGGTGGTAAAGGTGTGGAATTCGGGCACGGCGGTCATGGCGAGCACCTCGGCGCCGATGCTTTTCGCAAAGTCGATACCGGACAGGAGAGCGCGTTCGGACGCGTCCGAACCGTCGGTCGGGAGCAGGATGCGCTTGTACATGGATGAACCTCCAGAAGAAAGCCGGCGTCGCCTAGGCGGGTTGGGTGCTTCCGCGGTACAGGATCACCGGCACGGGTGAATAGGCCAGCACCAGCTGGGGGACCCTGGCGGCGATGAGGCGGGTCACGCCGCATTGACCGTGCGCCGCCATGAAAATGCAGTCGCAGTGCAGCTCCAGCGCCACGCGGATGATCTCGTCGTGCTGCGATGACGCCGCCGCCGTGACCAGGCTGTGCGGCACGCCGGCCTCCTGCGCCAGCTGCGCCACGCGGCCGGCGCGCTGCGCAGCCACGCCCAGCGCCCGTTCGCGCTCCGCGGCCATGGCAACTTCGCTCGCGCCTCCGGCTGCGGGGAGGGGCGGCTGGGCAACCGACAGGGCGACGATCTCGGCATTGCTGCCGCGCGCAAGAGCGACCGCCGCGGCTGCGGCATCTTCGGATAGCGCCGAGCCGTCGGTAGGAACGAGGATTTTGCGGAACATGGTGGCGTCGCAGGGCTGGTGGCTGTTGGAGAACGGCGAAGCCAGTCTGTTCTGACAGCTTAAGAAAATCTTTGATGCAGATCAAATTCGGCGCGCGGAAACGAAAAGGGCTCCCGTGTGGGAGCCCTTTTGTTACTACTGGCGGAGAGGGTGGGATTCGAACCCACGGTACGATTTAACGTACGCCTGATTTCGAGTCAGGTACATTCGACCACTCTGCCACCTCTCCTGAAACGGTGTTGCGGTCGCTGTCAGCGAGGCCGCATTATAGCGGGTGTTTTTGGTTTGGGGAAGGTGTTCAAATGCATTAAAAGCAGACCCGTATACCTCAGCAGGAGCGGTAGACAGGATTCGCCCACGTGCCGCGGGCCGCCTTGGCGCGAAGTACGCGCCAAGCTTCGAATCCCACACGCAAGGCCCGCAGGGGCCTTGCTCCTCTCCGCCAGTAAATAAAAAGGGCTCCCGGTGGGAGCCCTTTTTATTTACTGGCGGAGAGGGTGGGATTCGAACCCACGGTACGATTTAACGTACGCCTGATTTCGAGTCAGGTACATTCGACCACTCTGCCACCTCTCCAAAATCGGTGTTGCGGTCGCTGCAAGAGACACGCATTATAGCGACGCTCTTGCAAAAACGGAAGAGCAAATTAAGAAAACCTGCTCAGCTTCCCTCAGGCAGAAGGCAGCAACCGCTCCAGCCCGCCCATGTACGGACGCAGCACTTCCGGAATCACCACGCTGCCGTCAAGCTGCTGGTAATTCTCCAGTACCGCCACCAGCGTGCGCCCCACCGCCAGGCCGGAACCATTGAGCGTGTGCACCAGTTCCGGCTTGCCGGCGGCGTTGCGGAAGCGGGCCTGCATGCGGCGGGCCTGGAAGGCTTCGCAGTTCGACAGGGACGAGATCTCGCGGTAGGTGTTCTGGGCCGGCAGCCACACTTCGAGGTCGTAGGTCTTGGCGCTTGAAAAGCCCATGTCGCCGGTGCACAGCAGCATGACGCGGTACGGCAGGCCCAGCGAGGTCAGGATGAATTCTGCCTGGCCGACCATCTCTTCCAGCGCCGCATAGGACGCGTCCGGATGCGCCACCTGGACCAGCTCGACCTTGTCGAACTGGTGCTGGCGGATCATGCCGCGGGTGTCGCGGCCGTAGCTGCCGGCTTCCGAGCGGAAGCACGGGGTGTGCGCGGTCATCTTCAGCGGCAGTGCATCGAGCGCCACGATCTCGTCGCGCACGACGTTGGTCAGCGACACTTCCGAGGTCGGGATCAGGTAGAAGGTCTCGCCCTCGCCTTCCACGCCGCCCTTTTTCACCGAGAACAGGTCGGCTTCGAATTTCGGCAGCTGGCCGGTGCCGCGCAGCGAGTCGGCGTTGACCATGTACGGGGTGTAGCACTCGGTGTAGCCGTGCTGGCCGGTGTGGGTGTCCAGCATGTACTGGGCCAGCGCGCGGTGCAGGCGCGCCATGCCGCCCTTCATCATCGAGAAGCGCGAACCGGTCAGCTTGGTGGCGGTGTCGAAATCCAGGCCCAGCTTTTCGCCGATGTCGACGTGGTCCTTGACTTCGAAGTCGAAGCTGGCCGGGGTGCCGACCTTGCGCACTTCGACGTTGCCGGTTTCATCCAGCCCCTGCGGCGCGCTCTCGTGCGGCAAATTCGGCAGCGCTTCCATGAAGCGCGCCAGCTTGTGCTGCACCTCGGCCAGGGCGGCTTCGTTGGCCTTGAGCTCGTCGCCCAGTCCGGCCACTTCCGCCATCACGGCCGTGGTGTCCTCGCCCTTGCCCTTCAACATGCCGATCTGCTTGGACAGCGAATTGCGCTTGCCCTGCAATTCTTCGGTGCGCGTCTGGTTCGCTTTGCGTTCGGCTTCGAGGGCGTTGAAGCCTGCCACGTCGAGCTGGAACTTGCGGGTCGCCAGGCGCGCGGCGACGGTGTCGATGTCTTTGCGGAGAAGTTGGATGTCAATCATGTCGGGATGGGCTTGCGTATGTCGAAAACACAATTGTACCAAGCCGACAGCCATTCTTTGCGAGATTTGGCAACGGCCTTCTCAACCGTCCTGCCGGGCCGCTCGCCAGCCCCTGCGCGTATTACTTCAGGCCGGCTTTCTCCGCGACGCTCAGGCGCGGCGCCTTGACCACGACCACATGCACGGTCGAATCGACCAGCACGGCGGCTTCGGTCTGCACCACGTCGACCGGACGGGCGGCGGCGGTGGCGTAGCTGGCGGCCAGGCCCAGTGCGGCGGCGCTCAGGAAGATGGCTTCGAAGTTTTTACGGATGTTCATGGTGTGCTCCTTGGGTCAAATGTGATTCGGTATGCTTGAACTTTACCGATTGACCCCGCGCATCGCCATCGACATGCGACGAAGCGCGGAAAACAAGGAGCAGAATGCGCAAGGCGGGGACCAGCCGCGAACCGCAGCGGCGATCGCGCCAGTTTCACCGACGTTCGGCGATGAACGGATCAGCTGACCGCCCTGCCGAGGGAAACGGGGCTGCGTGCCTCCCTGCGGAAAGCACGCTTGGCGCGCCCTTAGATCGTGATCTCGACCGCCTTCGAGTCGGCCTTCACGGCCGGCACGTCGATCTTGGCGCCCTGCGCCAGCTTGACCACACCGGCCATGAAGCCGCCCGAATCCGACACCACCTTGCCCAGCAGCGGCAGCGCATCCTTGACCGGCACCAGCTGCGGGAGGGCCATCGGATTGGCGCTGGCGCGCGCCACCAGCGACTGGCCTGTCCTGGTCAGCGCGACCGCCTGCAGGGCGCCAATGCCGTAGTTGAGCAGCGCATCGCCCACCTGCTTCTTGCTGGCGCTGTCGAGCGTAGCCATGCGGGTCTTCATTTCGCCCGATTCATACAGGCGCTTGGCTTCCGCCGATTCCGACTCGACCAGCTTGGTCATGCGCGCCTTCTGTTCCTTGGTGTCGGTTAGCTTGTTGATGGCGTCCAGTTCCGCCTTGGTCTGGACGCGCTTCTGCTCGTCCGAGAACGCCAGCGTGATCGCGACCACCGAGCGGCCGGTGAGCTGGCTCAGCGCCGCGCTTTGCGTCACGAAAGTGTTCACCTCGGCGCTGATGTCGCCGCCGCCGCCGCCCTTGGCCGCGTTCATCAGGCCACCCAGGCCGCCCAGCTGGGCCTGCGCCGCGCCGGCGCCCATCAGGCATGCCGCCACCATCACTGCTTGTGCAATCTTTTTCATTGTTTGATCCATCCCTGTTTCAGTTATCGAGTTTCTTGAGCAGGTCGGGCTGCATCGACAGCCCGTTGCCCAGCTCCTTGTATCCGTAGTACGCCGCCTTCGACGAAGCGGGCATGCCACTGAATTCGGTCCGCAGTCCCGAGGTCACGGTCTTCGTCACCTCGCCGCCGCTCTTGAAGCGCGCCACCAGCGCCATGGTGACGGTGGCCTTGCAGGCCTCGCCCTCGCACTGCGCCGCATCCTCGCGGATCACATAGCCCGGCTGGACGCACAGAGGGATCGCGGGCGGCGCCAGCACCGCGTCGAACATGCCGGCCTTGAGCAGCAGGTTGGCGTCGCTGTAGAAGGCCGGGTCGCCCAGGTGGCCCGCATGCTTGCGCGAGCGGTACAGCGCGTGGCGCACCAGCGGCGCCGCGTACGCCACGTCCAGCACGTTGTTCTGGCCGACGTAGGACGCATCCTGGCAGTCGACCACGCGCGTGACGCCCGGCAGCTGCTGGTCGTAGACGCGCACGATGTCGCCGCGCTGGGGCTTGGGCAGCGCCGGGTTGGTGGCCGAATACGACAAGCCCACCAATGCGCCCTCGCCCACCGGCTCCAGGCTGCCGCCGGCCACGTCGAGGTCGACCAGCGCCGGCTTGCCATGCACCCTGGCCGCCAGCGGGTGCAGCACGTCGAAGCTCGGGCGCTGGCCCGGTACCCCGCCCATGCCCTCGACCCAGAGGCGCTCGGCGTCCACCCTGGCCACGCGCAGTTCGCGCGGCGCGAAGCGCACGTTGGCCAGGAAGGCCTGGGCCAGCTTGCCGGTCGCGTTCTTGAGCGCGACCTCGCGCGCCTGCGCCAGGCCCAGGCCGCTGCCCTTGACGCGGTCGATCACGTGGTCGGCGTCGCCCAGTTCGGAGAACACCACCTTGCCGGCGCGGTCCACCACCTGGGCGCTGACCAGCGTATGGAAGCGTTCCTCGGCCTTGGTGCCGCCGGCGCCGCTGAGCAGCACGCTCGGCGTCGACACCGGCGTGAAGCGCAGGAAGAAGTCGGGCGGGTCGGTGCGCACGCCCGAGGCTTCGGCCATGCTCGGCAGCTTGTTCCAGTCGACGCAGTTGGCGGCGCGCGTGATCAGGGCCTTGGTCTGGGCGAAGTGCACGTCCACGGGGCTGAGCTGGAACGAGGCCTTGAAGCCGATCGCGCGCCCGAAGATGTCGGCCACCGCGTTCGATTCGGCGTCGGCCGCCCCCGCCACCGGCATCAGGCGCGGCTTGCGGCTGTCGTCGCCGGTGCCTTCAAAAGTGAACTGCAGGGTGTCGCCGCGCGCGGCCTCGCCCATCGCGGCGCGCAGCACGGCGTAGCCGCTGTCCGCATACAGCACGTCGAAGATGCTGGCCTTGCCGTCGGCCCCGCGCGCCTCCACCTGCTCGCCCTTGACGAAGCCGGCCTCCACGCCGCGGTCGGCCACCAGGAACTTGCCGTCGCGCTCGACCAGGGTCACCGCCGTGGCCTTGGGGTCGAAGGCCGCCCGGGCCTCGGCCACCAGGGTGTCGACCTGGGCGCCGATATTCTTCAGTACCTCGGCGCGCATCACGCCATCCATCGCGCCGGATTCATACTCCGCCCGGCTGAAGCGGAACGGCGTGTAGACCGTCTCGCTTACGGTGTAGGCCACCTTGGCCAGGCTCGGACGCACGAACTGCAGGCTCAGCGTGACCGGCACCAGCACCTCGACATTGTCGCCGCGCTGCACCTCGTAGCGCGAGGCGCGCGTAATGCCCAGCACCACCGCGTAGGTGTCGGCCACCGCCACCGAGGGCGCGGCCTTGCACTGCAGGTCGTTGTTGTTGACGAACTGGTGACCGCTGCCGATGCGGTTGTCGGCCACCTGCCTGGCGTGCACCAGCGATTCCGGGTAGGCCTGGGCCAGGCTGGCCACGAAGCGCCGCACCAGCGCGACCTGGGCCTCGCGCCCGGCGGCGCCGTCGAACAGGCGCTGCATCAGGCCGGCATCGAGCAGCGAGCGGGCCTGGCGCGCCTGCGGCGACATGCCTTCGATTTCCTGAACCGGGAACAGGGTGAACGAGGCGCCTGCCGCCGGCAAGGCGACGCCAAGGCCTGCCAGCAAGGCGGCCGAGAGCAGCTGGCGACGCATCAGATCTGCTCCGGGCACTTGCCGTCGATGCAGAACAGCAGGCGGTTGCCGCGGCGCTCGAAGCGGCCGTTGCGGAAGGCGCTGTTGTCCGCTTCGATGTATTCGTCCACCAGGTCGTTGACCAGGTTGCCGAAGTTGCCCTTGGCGAGCACCTTCCAGCTGCGCAGTTCGTCGGTGGCGCTGTCGCCGTCGCCGAATTCGACCACGCCGGCGATCTCCTGCACGCGGCGCTCGAACTCGCGGCGCAGCTTGCCCGGCACGCGCTGCGCGCTGTACACCGAGACGATATAGGGCGAACCCTGGGCGCCGGCCTGCTGCAGGCTGCGCTGGGCCTTGGTGCCGACCGCGTCGGCGACCGAACGCGCCAGCGCGTCGGCCAGGTTGGCGCGGCAGTTCTGGTCGCTGGTGCCCTGGGCACGCTTGGCGATCGTCTCCGAAACAAAGGCGGCGCCGGTATCGACGTCGGACGAACTCAGGGCCAGCTGGCCCGAGCATTCCACCTGGCCGCTGGGCGAGGCTCCCTCGGATTGCATCACGGCCTGGCCATAGACCACGTAGCGCGCCTTGTAGGTGCCGCTCGAGGCCTTCTTGAGGTAGCTGTCGAATTTCTGCATGCGGGTGATGTCCGCCACCGTCAGGCGGCGCCCGCCCTCGACGCGGAAGTCGCGCTCGTCGGTGTAGTCCAGGCCGAACTCGCCCACCACCTGCTGCAGCTTCTGGTTGATCAGCGCCGCCTCGGCCTCGGCCGGCTTGGCGTTGTCGATGCCGGCGAATACCTGGCGCACCTTGAGGTTGACCACGTCGTTCTGGCGCTGCACGTCGTTGTTCTTTTCCGAGTAGCTGGCCGCGCTGTTCGATTTGGCGGCGCTGGCGTTGGCGTAGCTGGCGCTCACCGCCGACTGCGACGACGAGCTGGCCGCCACCGCCGATTTTTGCGAGCCGGCGAACTGGGTGTCGCGGGCGCCGGCCACGCGGGTGTCGCGCGAACCGCTCGCCTGCAGGTTGCGCGCCGCCGCGGCCGAGCCGCCATAGCCGTCCTGCGCCGCCATCGCCGCGCGGTCGGAGCCGCTGAACGAGGCCTTGTCGGAACCGGCAAAGGAAGCGCGGTCGCGCCCCGCGACCGCCGCCGACGCACTGGCCGCGTACGCCGCCTTGTCCGACGAGGCCGCCGCGAAGCTGCCCTTGGCCGCGCTGGCCGACGAACTCGAAGCGCTGCGCGAGGACGCCACCGCCGAGCTACGGTCGGACATCGCGCTCTTGTCGTGCGAGTAGTCGACCTCGGTCACCAGCGGCTGCGACGGATCGAGCCTGGTGCCGACGCCGTAGTATTCATCGATCAGGAACAGCACCTTGGCGCTGCCGGTAGCCAGCCTGGAACCGATGCCCAGCGCCCGGGTCAGGTCGAGGAACTGGCTGGAATCGACCGACAGCACAGTACGCGCGGTCAGCACGTCGCCTTCGGCATTGAAGCTGGTGCGCAGGTTGTCGGCCAGTTGCTTGTGCAGTTCCGGCAGGCCATTCTTCACTTTGGGGTCGTTCAGGTCGGCGCTGAGCTTGATGCGCAGGACGCTGGCGACGGCGTCGCGTTCGGCCTGTTCGCGCGCGATGCGGCGCGCGGTCATCAGGTCGCCGCTGGCCTTGATGCTCAGTTCCTTGACGCCGTTGGCGGCGAAGGTGTCGGCGGCGGCGATGCCGGGCGCGCCGATGGTGCCAAGCGCGAGCAGCGCCGACAGCAGGAGATTCTTTTTCATGTGCGAAGTAGGAGGTGGTGGATGAAGCGGCTTACTGTGGAAGCTCGACCGCGACGTCGCCGGCGCTGGCCGTGACGCCGGAGGCACCGATGGAGGCGGCCGCCGGCGCGGCGGCCGGCACCGGGTCGAATACCCTGGCCTCGGCCGTGTCGCCGCCGGTCGCGGCAAGGTGCACGAAACGCGGGTCGGTGCGCACTGGCTCGAGCATCGGCTCGCCCATCAGGTCGACACCGGCGACGGTGCCGCCCTTGACGGCCAGGCCGGCGAAGCGCACGGCGTCGTCGAGCTTGCCCGCCTGGGCACTGGCCTTGGCGGTTTCCCAGGCCACGACGCCGGAGGTGTCCTGCTGGTCCTTCAGGAAGCGCGCGCCCTCGGCGCTAGCTTCGGCAAACTTGCCCTGGGCGATCTGGGCGCGCAGTCCGCCCGCCACCTCGTTCGCGCTGGCCGGGCGGATCGCCTGGGCCAGGTTCTCGCGCGCAGCGTCGCAAGCCGCCAGCAGAGGCATGGCGGCGGCCAGCAGCAGAAGCCCACGTGAAAACCATCTTTTTCCCGCTTGCATGAATCATTCCTTATCGTTATAAAATCTAGAACGTTACAAAAACGAGATCAGATCGTATACAGCTTTAATTTTTCTGTAAAGAAATAGTCCTTACAAACGGATATTCTTGAAGGAAATTATTGCTGGCGCATGGAAGCCGCCAGTTTGCCAGCGTACAGGACGATGAGGGTGCCGGCGAAATCGCCGCTCGCCATCACGAGGAAGCCGTCGAGCAGGCCCTCGCGCTGGCCCTGCAAGGCGAACCAGGCGTGGTGCAGCGCCGGGCTGGCGAGCGAGAAGGCCAGCGCGCAGCCCAGCAGGCGCCATGGGCCGAGGCCGGCCAGCGTCGGGTCGATGCGGCCGGCGACCAGCGCGCGGTAGGTCAAATAGGGGGCGAGTGCGGCCAGGATGCCGCCGGCGAACGAGCGGATCGGGTCGTCGGGAAAGAAGTAGAAAAAACAGATCAGCCACGAGGCGCCCAGGATGCCGAGGGCGCCCGCTTCCGCAAACAGCAAGGTGCACAGCAGGCGTACGCCGGCTGGCAGGTAGATCCAGCTGATGCCGCGCGCGAACTCCATGCTGGCGAACAGGAGTTCGTTGACGGCTATTGCGCCAAGAAACAGCACCGCGGTAGCGGCCGCCATGGCAAACTTCAACTGTGTTCCGGGTGAAATCACTTGCTAGATAGAATAAGCTAATCTACTTCAACAGTCGATTGTATCAGGAAATGTTATAGATGCAGCAACTTCATAGCCTATGAGCAAGACGACCCGCCCGGCAGACATCTACCTGCGCTTCCTGAACCTGGTAGACGCCCTACGCGCCCTCCCGGCCTTGCCTCCGCTCGACCCGCTTGAAGAGCGCGTGCTGGCCATCGTCGGTCGCGCCCGCCAGCTCGAAGAGCGGCTCAGCGTGCGTGACCTGATGGGGCAAGATGGGCTAGGAGCGCCGGCGACGATCCACGCGCGCATCACGTCGATGCGCAAGAAGGGCTGGCTGGTACTGGCGGACACCGACGACACCCGCCGCAAGCAGGTCGACCTGACCCCGGCGGCGTTGGCCTATTTCGATGAATTGTCCGGTCTGATGCTCAAGGCCGCAAAAGAGGGTTAGCCTTTCGCGTCCTCGTCCAGGCTGCGCAGGAAGGCCAGTTTTTCCGCCACTTTCGCCTCGACGCCGCGCGCAACCGGCTGGTACCAGCCGGGCTCGGGCATCCCATCCGGCAGGTAGGTTTCTCCGGCCGCATAGGCATGCGGCTCGTCGTGGGCGTAACGGTAGGCGTGGCCGTAGCCGAGCTCTTTCATGAGCTTGGTCGGCGCGTTGCGCAGGTGGACCGGCACCTCGCGCGACTTGTCCTTCTTGATGAAAGCCATGGCCGCATTGAAGGCGTTGTAGCCGGCATTGCTCTTGGCCGCGATTGCCAGGTAGACGACGGCCTGCCCCAACGCCAGCTCGCCTTCCGGCGAGCCCAGGCGCTCGTAGGTGGTGGCGGCGTCGTTGGCGACCTGCAGCGCGCGCGGGTCGGCCAGGCCGATATCTTCCCAGGCCATGCGCACGATGCGGCGCGACAGGTACTTGGCGTCGGCGCCGCCGTCGAGCATGCGGCACAGCCAGTACAGGGCCGCATCCGGATGCGAACCGCGCACCGACTTGTGCAGGGCCGAGATCTGGTCGTAGAAATTGTCGCCACCCTTGTCGAAGCGGCGCGCGTTGAGCGTGAGCGCGTTTTCGACAAAGTCGGCGGTAATCGTCGTGACGCCGCTGGTCTCGGCCGAGGTCTTGGTCTGCTCGAGCAGGTTGAGGAAGCGGCGCGCGTCGCCGTCGGCATAGCCGACCAGGGTGTCGATGGCGACTTCCTCGAAAGTCAGGTGCTGCAGCACGCGCTCCTGGGCGCGCTTGAGCAACAGGCGCATCTCGTCGTCGCTCAGCGCTTTCAGCACATACACCTGCGAACGCGACAGCAGTGCGGAATTGACCTCGAAGGATGGGTTCTCGGTGGTGGCGCCGATCAGGGACACCAGGCCCGATTCGACGAAGGGCAGCAACGCGTCCTGCTGCGACTTGTTGAAGCGGTGGATCTCGTCGATGAACAGGATCGTGTGCTTGCCCTGCTGGAGGTAGTGCTCGGCCTGCTCCACCGACGCGCGAATGTCTTTTACGCCCGACAGCACGGCCGACAGCGCGATGAACTCGCACTCGAAGGCGTAGGCGGTCAGGCGCGCCAGCGTGGTTTTGCCGACGCCCGGCGGGCCCCACAGGATCATCGAGTGGGGCTTGCCGGATTTGAAAACCAGGTTCAGGGGCTTGCCGGGGGCCAGCAGGTGGCTCTGGCCGATGACTTCGTCGATCGTGCGCGGACGCAGGGCTTCGGCAAGCGGGGGGGATGGTTCGGTTTTGAAGAGGTCGTCCATGGGCCTAGTGTAAACGATGGGCGTGATGGAGAGGTTCGTCGTGTGCGCGCAAAATCAGGTACCGGCCTTCGCCGCTACGACGGTCTTGAGGCTGGCAATACTGCTCGCTGTTAGGACCACTCAACGAAAAACCGTCGTCCCGGCGAAGGGCGGGACCCAAGTCCGCCGATCAACCACCCACCTTACTGCTTGACCACATCCGCCCCCTTCGGCGCCTCAAACCTGAACTGCTGCGCCCCCAGCGCCGGATTACGCTGGAAATTCGTAAACTTCAGCACCGACACCTGCCCGAACTGGTCCTTCAGCTCCATCGCTACCGGCACCCCGCCCTTCAGGCCAATGCCGATCTGCTCGAAGGTCGTGTCCTTGGTCTTCGGCACCGCATTGAGCCACTCCGCCCCATCCCGCTCGCCGGCCTCCGACAAGGTAAAGTTCTTTTCCAGGTCATTACTGCCGAACAGGATCGCGGCCGGGGACGAGCCCAGGGCGTTGCCGAGTTTGCGGCTGGTGACCTGGTTCAGGTCCTTGTCGTAGATGTAGAGCTGGTCGCCGTCGGCCTGCAACAGCTGCTCGTAGGGCTTCTGGTAGGTCCAGATGAATTTGCCGGGACGGGCGAACACGAACGTGCCGCTGGAGACCGGGGCGACCTTGCCGCTCTTGGACTTGCCGACTTGCTGCTGGGTGAAGTCGCCCTTGGCGGACTTGGTGCTGGCAACAAAGGACTTGAACTGGTCAAGGGCGGCGGCTTGCGCGGCGCCCGAGATGGCGACGGTGGCGATCAGTGCGGCAATGGCCGTTTTCGTGAATTTCATGCGCATTCCTCTTGTTGGTTATTCGGCGGTGGTTGCCGGCACGAGGATGTCGCGGTTGCCGTTCGACTGCATTGGCGAGACCATCCCGTTCTGCTCCATCTGCTCGATCAGGCGCGCGGCGCGGTTGTAGCCGATGCGCAGGTGGCGCTGGACCAGCGAGATCGAGGCCTTGCGGTTCTTCAGCACCACGGCCACGGCCTGGTCGTACAGCGCGTCTGACTCGCCGCCGCCCTCGCCGGCCGGCGCGCCGTCGCCGCCAGTAGCCCCCTCTTCCAGCGTGCCGCCTTCGAGAATGCCTTCAATATAGTTCGGTTCGCCCTGCGATTGCAGGTGTTTTACAACTCGATGCACTTCTTCGTCCGACACAAACGCGCCGTGCACGCGGATCGGCAGGCCGGTCCCCGGCGGCATGTAGAGCATGTCGCCCATGCCCAGCAAGGCTTCGGCGCCCATCTGGTCGAGAATGGTACGCGAGTCGATTTTAGAGGACACCTGGAACGCGATCCGGGTCGGGATGTTCGCCTTGATCAGGCCCGTGATGACGTCCACCGACGGCCGCTGGGTCGCCAGGATAAGGTGGATGCCGGCCGCGCGCGCCTTCTGGGCGATCCGGGCGATCAGCTCTTCCACCTTCTTACCGACCACCATCATCAGGTCGGCCAGCTCGTCGATGATGATGACGATGGTCGGCAGCTTCTCGAGCGGCTCCGGGTTGTCCGGCATGATCGAGAACGGGTTCGGGATATGCTCCTCGCGCTTGGCCGCCTCCATGATCTTGGTGTTATAGCCGGCCAGGTTACGCACGCCGAGCTTGGACATGAGCTTGTAGCGGCGCTCCATCTCGTTGACGGCCCAGTTCAGCGCGTGGCCGGCCTGGCGCATGTCGGTTACCACGGGCGCCAGCAGGTGCGGGATGCCTTCGTACACCGACATCTCCAGCATCTTCGGATCGATCAGGATCAGGCGCACGTCGGCCGGGTCGGATTTATAGAGCAGCGACAGGATGGTGGCGTTGATACCCACCGATTTACCCGAGCCGGTGGTACCGGCCACCAGCAGGTGGGGCATCTTGGCCAGGTCGGCGCAGACTGGCTTGCCGGCGATGTCCTTGCCCAGCGCGACCGTGAGGGCGGAGGCACTGTCGCCATAGACCTTGGAGCCGACGATTTCCGACAGGCGCACGATCTGGCGCTTCGGGTTCGGCAGCTCCAGGGCCATGTAGTTCTTGCCCGGGATGGTCTCGACCACGCGGATGGAAGTGAGCGACAGCGAGCGCGCAAGGTCGCGCGCGAGGTTGACGATCTGGCTGCCCTTCACGCCGGTGGCCGGCTCGATCTCGTAGCGGGTGACCACGGGGCCCGGATAGGCCGCCACCACCTTGGCGTCGACGCCGAAGTCGGACAGTTTCTTCTCGATCAGGCGGCTGGTGAATTCCAGGGTCTCGATCGACACGGTTTCCTGGGCCGGCGGCGCTTCGTCCAGCAGCGCCAGCGGCGGCAGCGGCGAATCGGCGTCGAGCTCGCGGAACAGCGGCGTCTGCATTTCCTTCTGGGCGCGCTCGGATTTCGGCACACTCATGATTTGCGGCTCGATCTTGATGGTCGACGCGGCAGCGGCCACTGGCGATGGCGCGGCCAGCGCGGAGGCCGGCGGGATCGACGGCGGCAAGATGACGGGCTCGGCACGTGGGGCGGCGCGCGGCTCGAGCATCGGCTCGGCCTTCACGATCGGCGGCGGCGCCGGGTGCTTCTCGGTGTATTTCTGGCGCTCGTTGACGACCACTTCTTCGCGCTTGACGGCGGCGGCCTCGCCCTGGCGGCGGTCTTCGTGGTCTTCCATGCGCAGGCGGAACCAGTCGATCGTGGTCTCGACCGAGGCGCCGATGCGCTCGGCCACGGCCAGCCACGACACCTGGAAGAACAGCGAGAAACCCAGGCCGAACAGCAGCAACAGCAGCAAGGTGGCGCCGGTGAAGCCGAAGGCGAGGTGGCTGGCGTGGCCGATCACCTGGCCCAGCACCCCGCCGGCCTTGCGCGGCAGCTCGACGTTCCAGGACCACAGGCGCAGGTATTCCAGGCCAAGGCTGCCGGCGAACATGATGGCAAAACCGGTCCAGCGCACGTACATCTCGCCGGCATGGGCCGGTTCCTCGTCGGAGGGATCGAGCCGGTCGGTGAGGCGGCGCCAGCCCTTCCAGACGCCGCGCAGGAAGACCACGCCCCACCACCAGGCCGAGAAACCGAAAATGAACAGCAACAAATCGGACAGCCAGGCGCCGGCGCGGCCACCCAGGTTGGCGATTTTCGGCACCGCGTTGGCGTGCGACCAGCCCGGGTCGCCCTTGTTGTAACTTAACAGGATGAGCACGAAATACAGGAAGGCGACCGCCATGGCGATCCAGCGCGCTTCCGACAGAAGGCGCGAGAGCCGGCCGGGCAAGGGCTGGCGGGCGCGCGTCGATTGCGCGGTGCGGGTATATCCTGACGGGCTGGCTTGGCTGGCTTGGCTGTTCTTGCTCATGCTGGGGTGCTGCGAAAGAGTCTGCTGAAGTGGTCACTATCGACGATCCGGACATTCTAAGCCATATACGCTTGGGCTGCCCCACGATTCATGCTCCTATGCATCATCGTCTATAATCTCATGTTGCGCGACTGGCCTTGATTCCAGGAAGGCCGCCCCCAGTTTCCGTCTGTTCACATCCGTCTTGTCCTCATTTACGAAGCCTTCCATGACTACTTCCAAACACGCCAAAGTCCTGATTCTCGGTTCCGGTCCTGCCGGCTACAGCGCGGCCGTCTACGCCGCGCGCGCCAACCTGAAGCCGATGCTGGTGACCGGCGTCGAACAGGGCGGCCAGCTGATGACCACGACCGACGTCGAGAACTGGCCTGGCGACCCGATGGGCGTGCAAGGCCCGGAACTGATGCAGCGCCTGCTCCAGCACGCCGAGCGCTTCAGCACCGAGATCGTGTTCGACCACATCCACACGACCTACCTGAACGAAAAGCCGATCCGCCTGGTCGGCGACAGCCACGAATACACCTGCGACGCCCTGATCATCGCCACCGGCGCGTCGGCCCAGTACCTTGGCCTGCCGTCGGAACAGGAATTCATGGGCAAGGGCGTGTCGGCCTGCGCCACCTGCGACGGTTTCTTCTACCGCAACCAGGAAGTGGCGGTCATCGGCGGCGGCAATACCGCGGTCGAGGAAGCCCTGTACCTGTCGAACATCGCCAACAAGGTCACCCTGATCCACCGCCGCGACAAGTTCCGCGCCGAGCCGATCCTGGTCGACCGCCTGCTGAACAAGGTTGCTGAAGGCAAGATCGTGCTGGAATATAACCACACGCTCGAGGAAGTCGTGGGCGACCAGGGCGGCGTGACCGGCCTGCGCATCAAGTCGACCCAGACCGGCGACGTCAAGGACCTGACCGTGCACGGCCTGTTCGTGGCGATCGGCCACAAGCCCAATACCGGCATCTTCGAAGGCCAGCTCGAGATGAAGGACGGCTACCTGAAGACCAAATCGGGTACCGAGGGCATGGCCACCGCCACCAGCGTGGCGGGCGTGTTCGCGGCCGGCGACGTGCAGGACCACATCTACCGCCAGGCCATCACCAGCGCCGGCACCGGCTGCATGGCGGCGCTGGACGCACAGCGCTACCTGGAAGCGCTGGAAGGCTAAGGACGGCGTAACACGATGGCGGGCATGAAAGACTTTTCGGATTTGAAGGGCTTGCGCGACAAGCTCAAGGAAGACGAGCGCCTGCGCGCCATCGAACAGGCGGCGCGCGAGAAGCGCGAGCGCATCGCCAGCGAACGCGCCGTGGAATTCCGCGGCGCGGTCGAAGGCGTGCACAAGCTGCCCGAATCCGACCGCTACGTGTACCGCCCGGTGTACGTGGCCTCCGAGCGCGCCTTCCAGGACCGCACTCCCCGCACCGAGGAAGAAGAAACCGAAGCGGTGCTGCGCGAATCGCTGTCCGACCTGTTCGACGTCGACGGCCTGCTCGACGAAGACCCCACCCTCAGCTACGCCCAGGACGGCGTCGGCCCCGACGTCGTGAAAAAACTGCGCAAGCGCCACTGGCCGGTGCAGGACGAACTCGACCTGCATGGCCTGGACCGCGACGGCGCGCGCGACGCCGTCACCGACTTCCTGCACCGAGCCAACCGCCGCGGCGTGCGCTGCGTGCGCATCATCCACGGCATCGGCTACGGCTCGCCCAAGGGCGAACCGGTGCTGCGCGGGATCGTGCACAGCTGGCTGGTGCAGAAAAGCGAAGCTGTCGCTTTCTGCGTTGCCGGCAAGAAAGATGGCGGTCACGGCGCCCTGATCGTGCTGCTGCGCCCTGCCCTCGACACCTGAAGCCGTGTCCGGCACGCCCGCCTGGCGCGTCTGCAAACATGTATTCCATGTAAAATATGCTCGCTCGGCCATTGCCGGCAATAACAAGAAGGGCTAGGGGGCGAATTGAAGGGTACTTCCGTGATTCCGATGGAGCACGGCCGCCAGGTCGACCTCCTCTCCTGCGCTGACGAGCCCATCCACATCCCGGGCTCGATCCAGCCGCACGGCGCCCTCCTCTTCTTCACCGCCGGCGGCGCACTCGAAGGCTGGAGCGCCAACGCCGCCACCCTGCTAGACATCGACCTCATCCCCGGCACTCACTTCACCGCGCTGGCCCTGCCGGCCGCCGCGCTTGAACTGCTGTGCGAATTCGCCGGCGCGGGCGACCTGGACGCCACCCCCTCGGTGGCGCCGGTGTCGATCGGCGGGGCCGATTTCGACTGCATCGTGCATGCCGGCTTCGACCGGGTGGTCGCCGAATTCGAACAGCGCGAGGTCGGCGCCGACGAAGTGGCGCTGTTCGCCGTGAAGGCGCATGGCTCGATCGACCGCCTGCGCCGCCAGAAGACCATCGACGCCCTGCTGGCCAGCGCGGTGACGCAGATCCGCGAATTCACCGGCTTCGACCGCGTCATGGCCTACCGCTTCCGCGCCGACGACAGCGGCGACGTGGTGGCCGAAAGCCGGCGCGACGAGCTCACGCCCTACCTCGGCCAGCGCTACCCGGCTGGCGATATCCCGGCCCAGGCGCGCCGCCTGTACATCCTCAATACCCTGCGCTCGATCGTCGACGTCGACTACCAGGCCGTGCCCATGCTGGGCGCGCCCGGTGCGCTGCCGCTCGATATGAGCCATGCGGTGCTGCGCAGCGTCTCGCCGATCCACGTCGAGTACCTGAAGAACATGGGCGTGGGCGCGTCGATGAGCGTGTCGATCGTGATCAACGGCCGCCTGTGGGGCCTGATCGCCTGCCACCACATGGCGCGCCGGCTGGTGCCCTACGCGATCCGGATGGCGGCCGACGTGCTGGCGCAGGTGATCGGCTCGACCATCCACAGCATCGAAGCGCGCCTGGAAAGCCAGCTGGTGGAAAGTGCCGCCTCGACCCGTTCCAAGCTGATCGAAGACCTGCTGCTCGACGACGACCCGCTGGAAACCTTCGGCCGCCATGCCGACGGCTTGATGGCCGCCGCCCACGGCCAGGCGCTGGTCGCCGCCTACTACGGCAAGCTGCAGGCGCGCGGCGACCTGCCGCCCGGTCTCGCCGACGCCATCCTCGCCTCGTTGCCGGAGAACGGGCACGAGATGGTGGTGCGCGAGTCGCTGGCAGATTGGCCAGCCGAGCTGCACGCCCGGCTCGGCAAGTGGGTCGGCATGCTCGCCCTGCCCTACGACCCGGCCGGGGCGGGCTGGATCGTCGTGCTGCGCGTCGAGCAGATCGAGCAGGTGGCCTGGGGCGGCCGCCCGGAAAAGACCACGGCCCTCGGCCCGCTGGGCGAGCGCCTGACTCCGCGCGGCTCCTTCGACGCCTGGCACGAGACCGTGCGCGGGCGCGCGCAGCCGTGGGAAGCGACGGTGCTGGCCAATGCCCGCCTGACCCAGGCCGAACTAGTGCGCGTGATGACCTCGCGCCGCGCCCAGACCGAAGCCACGCGCGCGCAGCTGCTCGCGATGCTCGGCCACGACCTGCGCGACCCGCTCCACTCGATCAACATGGCCGGCATGGTGCTGGAAAAAGGCCACAGCCAGCCGACCCTGGGCAAACGCATCCAGTCCTCGACCAGCCGCATGCAACGCATGATCAGCCAGGTGCTCGACATGAGCCGCATCGACGGCGGCATCGGCCTGGGCGTGGCGCTGGGGCCGGTGAACCTGTCCGAGCTGGTGGAAGACCTGATCGACGAAGCGCGCATGGCCTACCCGGCGATCCCGTTTGAACTGGCCTGCGACGCGCCGGCCACCGTCAACGCCGACAGCGGGCGCCTGGCCCAGGTGCTGTCCAATTTGCTGAGCAACGCGCGCCACCATGGCGAAGCGGGCAAGCCGGTGCGGGTGTGCGTCAAGGTAGAGGGCAAGGAGGTGGTGGTCGACGTCAGCAATGCCGGCGGGGAGATCGCACCGGAGATGGTGGCGACGCTGTTCAACCCCTTCAAGCGGGCGTCGCTGAACAACCCGCGCAACCGCACCGGCATGGGCCTGGGCCTGTACATCGCGCAGCAGATCGTGCGCGAGCACCATGGGGATATCGCGTATCGCCACGAGGGTGGGGAGGTGATTTTTTCGGTGCGCTTGCCGTTGCTGCAAACGGCCTGATGGCGTTGCGGGGGATGTAGGGCATGCCGCATGGTAATCTAGCAACACTTCCCGCTCTTCCTTAGCGCATGACCCTCATCAAGTTCATCGAAATCATGGCCATCCTGGTCGGCGCCTTCTCGGGTTTCATCGAAGCCCGGCGCAAACGCATGGACCTGGTGGGCGTCTTCACGGTCGCCTTCATCGCCGCTTTCGGCGGCGGCACCCTGCGCGACATCCTGCTCGACCGCCGCCCGCTGTTCTGGGTCATCCACCAGGAATACGCCATCCTGATCTTCGTGCTGGCCCTGGTCGCCTCGCCCCTGATCCGCACCCTGCGCCAGATCGTGTCCGAGCGCCTGATCGTGATTGCCGATGCGGTGGGGCTAGGCCTGTTCTCGATCGCCGGCACCTCGGCCGCGCTGGACGCGAACATGCCGATCTTCATCGCGTCGATGATGGGCGTGATTACCGGGATCTTTGGCGGGGTATTGCGCGACATCGTCTGCAACGAGGTGCCGATGGTCTTCCGCGACGGGAAGCCCTATGCGATCTGCGCCTTCCTCGGGAACTGGATGTTCCTCCTGATGGGCAAGTACGGCGTGGAGCACGATTTTGCGCTGTGGTCCAGCGCGCTGCTCATCAGCGGGCTGCGCTTGATTACCTGGAAGTTCGATTTGCGGATGGGCCGCTAAGGGCCCACCCGCCCGGGCACGGTCCTAGACCGCGTCCGCGCCGGTCTCGCCGGTACGGATGCGGATCACCTGCTCCACGTTCTGCACGAAGATCTTGCCGTCGCCGATCTTGCCAGTGCGCGCGGCCTTGATGATGGCGTCGACCACGCCTTCGGCCATGGCGTCGTCCACCACCACTTCGATCTTCACCTTCGGCAGGAAGTCCACCACGTATTCTGCGCCGCGATACAGCTCGGTATGGCCCTTCTGGCGGCCGAAGCCCTTCACTTCGGTGACCGTGAGGCCGGTGACGTTGACGTCGGCCAGCGCCTCGCGCACTTCGTCGAGTTTGAAGGGCTTGATCACGCAGGTAATCTGTTTCATTTCTTGTCCTTTTGGCTTAACAGTTTTCATGTAAACGGGATTAATCGGGAATATTTTTCAGGTCGTCCATCCAGACCGTGGCCTCGGAATCGGACGGCGCGCGCCAGTCGCCGCGCGGGGACAGCGAGCCGCCGTTGCCGACTTTCGGACCGTTCGGCACGCAGCTGCGCTTGAACTGGCTGGTCTTGAAGAAGCGCCACAGGAAGATACCCAGGTTCTTCCTGATCTCACCGAGCCCGTACTGGTTGCGCGCCAGCGCCGCATTGGGCCACTTGCCCTGTTCGCGGTCATGCCAGGCGCACCAGGACAGGAAGGCCACCTTGCTCGGCTTGAAGCCGAAGCGCAGGATGTAATACAGGTTGAAGTCCTGCAGCTCATAGGGGCCGATCACGTCCTGGGTGGACTGGGCCGGCTTGCTGTCGTTGGCGCCGCCGGGAACGAGCTCCGGGCTGATCTCGGTGTCAAGGATCTTGAGCAGCACGTCGGCGCCATCCTGCACCACCGCGCCGGTCTCGGCCACCCAGCGCACCAGGTAGGAGATCAGGGTCTTGGGCACGCTGGCGTTCACGTTGTAGTGCGACATATGGTCGCCCACGCCGTAGGTGCACCAGCCCAGCGCCAGCTCGGACAGGTCTCCGGTGCCGATCACGATCGCATTGTGGAAGTTCGCCAGCCGGAACAGGTGGTTGGTGCGCTCGCCCGCCTGCACGTTTTCGAACGTGATGTCGTACTCCGCCTTGCCTTCGCTGTACGGGTGGCCGAGGTCCTTGAGCATCTGGATGCAGCTCGGGCGGATGTCGATCAGCTGCGCGCTGCAGCCCACCACCGCCATCAGGTCGTTGGCCTGCTTCAGGGTGCGCTCGCTGGTCGCGAAGCCCGGCATGGTGTAGGCCAGGATGTTCGTGCGCGGCAGGTTCAGGCGATCCATGGCCCGAGCGCACACCAGCAGCGCGTGGGTCGAATCGAGCCCGCCCGAGACGCCGATGACGACTTTCTGGATGCCGGTGGCGGACAGGCGCTGGACCAGCGCCTGCACCTGGATGTTGTAGACTTCAAGGCAGCGTTCGTCGCGGCGCGCGGCGTCGGCCGGGACGTAGGGGAAGCGTTCGACCGTGCGCGCCAGCGGCATGTCGCGCTCGAGCGGCAGCGCGAGCGCGAACCGCACCAGGCGGAACTTCGCCACCTCGTCCGCATGGCGGCGCACCGACTGCGCGAAGGTGGTCGCGTGCATGCGTTCGTTGGACAGGCGGTCCAGGTCGACGTCGGCGAAGATCACGTGCGAGTCGTCGCTGAAGCGTTCGGATTCGGCCAGCAAATCGCCTTTTTCGTAGATGAGCGACTGGCCATCCCAGGCCATGTCGGTGGTCGATTCGCCGCGGCCGGCCGAGGTGTACAGGTAGGCCGCGAGGCAGCGCGCCGATTGCTGGCTGACCAGCTGGTGGCGGTAGCCGCTCTTGCCCACCACGACGTTGGAAGCGGACAGGTTCACCAGCACCGTGGCCCCGGCCATGGCGGCGAACGAGGATGGCGGGATCGGCACCCAGACGTCTTCGCAGATCTCGACGTGGAAGCGGAATAGCGGCAGGTTCTCGATCTCGAACAGCAGCGCCGGACCGAAGGAAACAGCCGCGCCGAACAGGTCGATGCTGTCCACCGCCGCGCAATCGGCCGCACTGAACTGCCGGGATTCGTAAAACTCGCCATAATTAGGCAGGAAACTCTTGGGCACGACGCCGAGCACGCGGCCATTGGCCACGACGACCGCGCAATTGAAGAGCTGGTGATTCACCTTCAAGGGCAGGCCGACGACCAGCGCGATCGGCAGCGCCCTGGAGGCCTCGACGATGGTGGCCAGGCCGTCGAGGCAGGCGTCGAGCAGTGCGCGCTGGTGGAACAGGTCGTCGCAGCTGTAGGCGGACAGGCCCAGTTCCGGGAAGGCCGCCAGCACCGCACCTTGGTCGGCGGCCTGGCGCGCAAGGCTGAGCGTCTGCTGGACGTTGAAGGCCGGGTCGGCGATGCGGCAGCGCGGGATCGCCACCGCGACGCGCGCGAAGTGGTGCGTGTAGAGGTTGAAGAAGCGGTTGTTCATTGGTAGGTCTTTCGCGTGACAGCAAGCGCTGGGGCTTCCCGAAAACAACGGTCCGCAGGGCCGGAATTTATCAATTCGTTAGCTACGGAAGTAATTTTGAATTATCGCACGCATATCGTTTCTTCTCTCTCCGAGGTCAAGCAGGCTCGCTGGGATGGGTTGGTGGGCGCCCAGGACAATCCGAACCCCTTCCTGTCGTATGCCTTCCTGCACGCGCTGCATGAATCCGGCAGCGCCGCGCCCGAGACCGGATGGCAGCCGCAGTACATCGCGCTATTCGACGGCGACACGCTGGCGGCCGCCCTGCCACTGTACGTGAAGGGGCATTCGTACGGCGAATACGTGTTCGACTGGGCCTGGGCCGACGCCTACCAGCGCCATGGGCTCGACTACTACCCGAAGCTGCTGTGCGCGATCCCGTTCACGCCGGTGGCCGGCCCTCGCCTGCTGGCGGTCGACGACGCCGCGCGCGCCGCACTGATCGAGGTGCTGGTGGCGACCCAGGCCGGTACCGAGGTGTCGTCGACCCACATCCTGTTCCCGCCGGAAGCGCACGCACGCCAGCTGAAGGACGCCGGCTTCCTGCTGCGCAGCGGGGTGCAATTCCACTGGCTGAACCAGGGCTACGCCAGCTTCGACGACTTCCTCGCCACGCTCGACGCCAAGAAGCGCAAGAACATCCGCGCCGAGCGGCGCAAGGTGCGTGAGGCCGGCGTGACGCTGCGCCGCGTACGCGGCGTGGATGCGCTCGAATCCGACTGGATCCTGTTCAACCGCTGCTACCGCCACACCTACCGGGCCCACCACTCCACGCCCTACCTGAACCTGGATTTCTTCCAGCGCATCGGCGCGGCCATGCCGGCCAACATCCTGCTCGTGATCGCCAGCCGCGACGGCCGCGACATCGCCGCTTCGCTCGTCATCCACAACGCCACCACCCTGTTCGGCCGCTACTGGGGCGAACTCGAACACGTACCCTGCCTGCATTTCGAAGCCTCCTACTACCAGCCGCTGGAATTCTGCATCGAACAAGGCATCGCGGCGTTCGAGGGCGGCGCCCAGGGCGAGCACAAGATGGCGCGCGGCTTCCTGCCCACCCGCACCTGGTCTGCCCACTGGCTGGCCCACCCCGCGTTCGCCGACGCCATCGAACGCTTCCTGGAACGCGAAGCCGGCGGCATCGACGACTACATGGACGAGCTCACCGAGCGAACCCCCTTCCGCTCTCCACCACCACTTCGGGGTCAGGTCTGACATTTGGACACGGCCTCGTCCGTTAGCCTGTTTTCGGCATCGAAAGTGGGTGCCGACGGCATCGGCGCACTGGCCAAGGCGCTCGACCAGGTGACCGGCATCGAGGCCTTGCTGGAGCAAGACAAGCTATCGGATCAGAGCAATGGCTAGGTTGCAAAGCCAGGCCGGGAAAACCACTAGCCCCCCTCTACTGCCGAGATCGTGTCCAAATGTCAGACCTGACCCCGAAGTTGACTGGGTGGTGGGAATGCATGTGTTTTTGGCGGCCTGGGCCGTGCTAATGTGGTGGGCAATGCGACTTCACTAACCACTGCGGATGCTATGAAACGATTGGGATTGCTGCTGTGTTTTCCACTGTCCGTCATGGCGGCCCCGAATGAACCTGCGGGGCTGGTGCAATCGCTGGACAGCATCATCGCGGCCCGTTTCAAGCCGGAGCTGCCGGGCGTTGCCGCGCTGGTCGTCAAGGATGGCAGGCCGATCCTGCGCAAGGCGTATGGGATGGCGAATGTCGAACTGGGTGTGCCGGTGCGGCCGGAACACGTGTTTCGCATCGGCTCGACGACCAAGCTGTTCACCGCTGCCGCGGTCATGCTGCTGGTCGACGAGGGCAAGCTGGCACTCGATGCGCCGGTCACCCGCTACCTGCCGGACGCGCCGCGTCACTGGGACAAGGTCACGATCGAGCACCTGCTGGCGCATACGAGCGGCATCCCGAACCTGTCGATGGATTCGGGCTACTGGCGCACCACGGCGCGGCTGGACCACACGCTGGAAGAACTGGTGGCGCCGGTGCGCGGGCGGGCGCTGGAGTACGCTCCGGGGACCAGGTTCACGTATAACAATACCGGCTACAACCTGCTCGCCATGGTGATCGAGAAGGTGTCGGGCCGGGCGTATTTCGATTTCCTTGACCAGCGCATCATCAAGCCGCTTGGGCTGGCGCATACGCGGGAAGGCACCGACAAGCAGCTCATACCGGGCCTGGTGACGGGCTACCGCAGCGGCCCCGCGCCTGCCTGGCTGCTTGCCAGCAACAACCTGCATGCGGCCGGTGGGCTGGTGAGCACGGTCGACGACCTCGCGGCGTTCATGCTGGCGCTGCAGGCGGGGAGACTCGTCCCGCCGGAGGGCGTGCGGCGCATGAACGCCAGTGTCGTCCTGCCGAATGGCGAAGCGACCGGCTACGGTCTCGGGTCCTGGGTGCGCATGGTGAATGGCAAGCACCTGGTCGGGCATGGCGGCTACATCTTCAATTTCTACAGCCAGCTCGAGATGGATGTCGACTCGGGGATCATCGCGGTGACGCTGCATAACGGCGACCGCTTTGGCGGCGACAATGAAGTATTGAGCAAGCAGCTGATCTCGGAAGTGCAGGCCTGGTACTGACGGACCCACCTACTGCCGAGCTCGTGTCCAAATGTCAGACCTGACCCCGAAGTTGCGAAGTTGGTCGAGTGCCGCCTGCAGGCCTGCTGCCGGCAGCACGTAGCGGCCGTAGGCGACGCCGTCGATCGCGTCGAGGTCGCGATCGCGCTTGAAACCGAGGGTGGTGGCGTGCATCAACAATTTCCACGCAGGGCGATCGGGTGGCATGTCGGCCGGTTCGTGGGAATGCGCGCACATTCGGCCTGCGCCGCCCGCTAGAATCACTGGTTTGCAACCTGGCGCACCCCACGGCTCACATCACATGCTCGCTTCCACCCTCCTCATCACCGGCCTGGTTCTCCTGGTGATCAGCCAGAAGAAAAAAGACCGCACCCTGGCGATCGCCGCCCTGGTCTGTTTCGTCCTCAGCCTGGGCATGAACGATTTGATCCGCGGGTTCATCGCAGGCTACAACGGTTCATAGGGCGCGCGAGCAAGGCGCCGCCCACGAAGAAAGGGCCGGATGCGCGCAATGCGGATCCGGCCCTTCTCGTTTTGCAGGCTGGCTTACTTCCAGCCGCCGGCGTTCGAGCGGAACTCGACGTGGAAAGGCTTGGCGAGCTCGGCCTGCTTGCGCAGGACATTCAGGGCGCGGCCATTGGCGGTGGCCAGCAGCACGCGGGCGACGGTGTTCAGGAAATTCTTCATGTGCGACTCCTCTATTGCCTTGCAAAAACAGCAAGGCCAACGGTAACAATGCGACCGCGAATGCGATCCTATGTCACTGTTATATAGGCGAGCCGGGCAACTTTCCAATTCCGATTGGCAATACCAGACATACGATTGATGAATGTTATTCGAGCTGCCTCCCTAGCCAAGAGCGTATCCCGTCCAGCGAGCGGAATTCGGTAACGGAACGGCAAGCGATCTGCGGGTGGCGCGCCTGCAACATGCGCGACAGGGCGGCGCCCGGCCCGAGTTCGAGCGCCACCGTCGCGCCGGCCTCGCTGCAAGCGTCCATGCAATCTTTCCAGCGGATCGGCTCGGCGATCTGGCGCGACAGGTCGCCCACCGCGCGGCCTGCCCCGTGCACCGGCTCGGCCGAAATACCCGACAGGACGGGAAACGCCGGCGCCGACCAGCGCTGTTGTTCCAACACTGCCGCGAACGGCTCCACCGCGCCCTGCAGCAAGGGCGTGTGCGACGCCACCTCCACCGGCAGCACCGTGGCCCGGCCACCCGCCGCAACGGCGGCCTGCGCCAGCGCGTCGCGCTGCGCGGCAGGGCCGCCGGCCACCAGCGCGTCGTCGCCGGTGACGATCGCGGCGTGGAAACCGCAGCGGCGCAACAGTGTGTCGACACTCCCATCGGGCAGGCCGGACAGCGCGACCATGCCCTGGGGCGGCCCGCCCGCCGCGCAGGCGTCCATCAGCCGGGCGCGCTCGATGGCCAGCTTGACGGCGTCCACAGGGGCGAGCGCGCCAGCCACGCCGTAGGCGGCGAGCTCGCCGATGCTGTAGCCGGCCACCAGCGCCGCTTGCGCCCCTGCTGCGCCCAGTGCGGTCCACATGGCCAGCGTGGCGGCGACGATCGATGGCTGCGCCACCGCGTTGGCAAAGCGCGCCGGCCCTTCCACTGCGGCCCGCAGCGGTCCCGCCAGTGCGGGATCGGCGAACCAGTCGTCGAGCAGGCGGGCGGCGGCCGGATCGCTGCGCGCCATGTCGAACATGCCAGGATGCTGGGTGCCCTGCCCCGGGCACAGGATGACGAGCCGGCCCGCCATGCTAGGGCGCCCCGTCGCACACCGACTGCAGCAGGCACACCGCCCCCAGCAGGTCGGCGGCGCCGCCCGGCGACAGGCGCGCGGCGCTGAAGCTGCGGTGGCTGGCCAGCGCGCGCGCTTCCCAGTCGGGCGCCGCCGTGGCGCCGCGCGCGATGAAGGCGCGGGCCTGGCGCCGCACCGCCAGCGCACCGCCCGAGCCGCCGCGGTGGTAGACGTTGGTGTCGCTGATGTGCGCCATCAGGGCGAACAGCGCATCGATCCGCGCCTCGCGCAGCGCGCGCCCGGCCGCGAGCGCACGGCGCAGCGCCGGCAGGCCGACCCCGAACACCGAGGGGAAGCCACGGGCGCCCTCTTCGCGCGCGCCGCTGGCGGCGTAGCGCTGGCGCGCCTCGACACCGTGCGAATGCGCGTGGACGTCGCCGCTGTGGGCGCCCAGTTCGCGGCCCCAGTTTGCCAGCAGCGTGGCCTGGATGTTTACTGGCTCGAGCGCGATGCCCTGCGCGCGGCAGTGGCCGATGGCCGCGCACAGCAGGCCGCGGCAGAAGATGGCGCCGCGGTGGGTGTTGATGCCGCCGGTTGCGCGCAGCATCCGCGCTTCGGCCTCGATGCCCAGGCGCTTGAGTTCATGGAAGGACGCGTCCTGCATGCCGGCCGCCACGATGCGCAGGAAGTAGCGGCGCAGCGCGAACATGCTGCGCATGAAGGTGGCGGCGTCCATGTCGGTGTGGCTGCCGTTGTCCACCAGCGAGACCAGCCCGGGTTTTGGGTACAGGGCCAGCTCGGCATGCAGGCTGCGCACCGCGAGGCGCGCGACCTGCTGGCAGAATGCCCGGCCGGCGCCGGCGCCGGACAGGTCGGAAGGCCGGCCGACCGGCGCCCAGGCGGGTTTGGCGGCGTGGCCGTGCATCGTCAGTTCAGCCATGCCTGCCCTTCCAGCGTCGCGATCAGGTCATCTGGCGCGACCAGTGCCACCCGGTCCAGCCCTTTCGCCAGCACCCGCGTGCCCGGTGCACTGTCGAAGGCCGCGTGCAGCTCTTTCCAGGCTACCGCACGTCCGTCCGCGAACACGATTTCGCCGTCAAGCGGCAGCTTCTCCGCGTGCCGGGCCAGCAGCGCCAGCCCTGCCGCCAGCTGTTCGCGGTTCTGCGGACGCAGCAGCAGGCGCTCGGGGGCGGATGTTTACTTTCAGCGGAACTATCGGGGGTAAACGTAAACCATCGTCGCGTGCCACCGCCCCGTGCCGCGGCCACGTATCTATGAACGTCGTACCGGCGCAGGCCGGAACAATGCCACTGGCATTGTTCCGCCCTATTCCGTAGCGCAGCCACTTACTTCACGCGCAAGCGGTATGCGACAAAATTAGGTACCGGCCTTCGCCGGTACGACGGTCTCACGGGTAACGACTATCGATTCACGTTACGACGGTTTTGCGCTTAGTGGTCAGCCATGCTTGAGCATCCTGCACACCGCCGCCAGCGCCAGCAGATTCGGATCCCGCTCCCGTACCCGCAAGAAGCTCAGCCCGATGGTCTGGCGCATCCCGTAGTCGGGTTTTAACGGAATCAGCTGCACCTTGTCGCCGAACGCCCCGCGCACCCGCCCCGGCAGCAGCGTGTAGCCAATCCCCGCCCCCACCAGGTTCATCAGCGAGAAGATATCCCCCACCCGCGTGACGATGGTCGGCGCGAAGCCGGCGATGCGGAACGCCTCCTGGAAGCCGGAAAAGGTCACGAAACCATCCCGCAGGCACACGAACTTCTCGTTGGCGCAATCGTGCAGGTCGACTTCTTCCATGCCGGCATAGGGCGAGCCGGCCGGCGCCGCGAAGAACACTTCGTCCTCGAACAGCGCGATCGACTCCACCTCGGGATCGGGCTCGGGAATGGCGATGAGCGCTGCATCGATCGCATTCTGCTTGAGCTTGTGCAGCAGGTCGGCGTTCGAGCCCAGCACCAGTTCGGTCTCGAGTTCCTGCTTGCGCAGCTTGATGCCGAGGATGACTTTCGGGATGATCCCGGTGGTAAGCGAATACAGCGAGCCGATCTTGAGGTGGTCGGCCGAATAGCCGGCCGCCGAGCGGGTGGCGGCGATGCCGTCGGCCATGAGTTTCAGGACGTCGCGGCTGACCTCGGCCAGCACCTGGGCGGCCTCGTTCGGGATCAGGTTGCGGCCCTGCAGGCTGAACAGCTGGCAGCTCATCGCCTCTTCCAGCGAGTGCAGGGCGCGGTGCACGCTGACCGCGCTGATGTCGAGCATGCGCGCGGCGGCGTTCAGGTTGCCGCCCTCCATGTAGGCCAGCAGGACTTCCAGCTTGCGGAAGCTGATGTCTTCGCTGATGCGGGTGATCATGCCAGCCTCTGCAAGGGATGCGGCGCGCCGCCCTGCACGAACAGGTCGGGGTGGCTTTCCGCGCATTCGCGCAGCAGGTCCCACACGATTTTCACCCGCCGCAGCCGGTACAGGTCGGTGGGCGCGGCCAGCCAGAACGCGCGCTCGGCCTGGAAACCGGGCAGCACCCGCACCAGCCTGCCATTGTCCGGCACCGCGTACGGCGGGGCCATCATCAGGCCCATGCCGAGCGAGGCGGCTTCCAGCTGGGCCGTCATGCCCGAGCAGCACATGCGCCGCCGTGGGGTGAAGCCCAGCTCGTTCAGGTAGGAAAGCTCGCGGCTGGCCAGCCGGTCCTGCACGTAGTCGACGAAGTCGTGCCCGGCCAGGTCTTGCTGGGTACGGATCGGCGGGTGCTTGGCCAGGTAGATCGGCGAGGCGTACAGGTAGAAGTGGAAGGAGGCCAGCCGGGTCACCATGTAGCGACCGGTGGTGGGGGCGTCCATCGTCACCCCGAGGTCGGCCTCGCGGTTGGCCAGGTTGGCAAAGCTGGGCAGGGCCAGCAGGTCGATCGACAGGTCGGGATGCTGGTCCAGCAAAGTAGCCAGCAGCGGCGCCACCACCCGCACGCCGAACACTTCCGGCACCCCGAGCCGCACCACCCCGTGGGCCGCCACTTCGGCTCCGCCGATCTGCTCGGCCGCGGCCAGCGCCGCCCCTTCCATCGCCTCGGCATGCGGCAGCAGCGCCTGGCCGACCTCGGTCAGCTCGTAGCCTTCGCGCGAACGGTCGAACAGCGTGGTCTCCAACTGGGATTCGAGGCGGTCGATGCGGCGCGCCACGGTGGTGTGCTCCACCTCCAGCCGGCGCGAGGCGCCGGACAGGGTGCCGGCGCGTGCCAGCTCCAGGAAGAAACGCAGGTCGGTCCATTCAGGCAGCGTATTCATTGGGCAACTTGTTTAATATCAAGATGACATATTGTGCACCAGTGCACATTCCCCCTGCAATCATTTGACGCATTGCCCCTGCGGCCGCGCAGATTCGGTGCGCGTACCGACAATCCGCCCCGGCGCCCCACGCACAGCACTGGTGCAGCGAGCTGTGCATTTTTGCACAAAGGGGTGGGCGATTGTTGACTATCGAAGCAAACCCAAGCAAGGCACACTGCTCAGCATGCGAAAACCTGAACGCATGCCGCTATCAAAAATGAGGAGACATCGATGCGTCTGACCAAGAATAAACTGAAGCTGCTGAACCCTGCCATCCAGTCCGCCGTGGCCCTGCTCGTCCTCTCGGGCGGCAATGTCGTCCACGCCCAGGACACAGGCGCCGCACCCGTCGCGACCAGCGAAGAAGCCGTCAACAAGGTCGTCGTGACCGCCCGCCGCCGCGAGGAAACCCTGCAGGACGTGCCAGTCTCGGTCACCGCCTTCAGCGCCGACCAGCTGTCCAAGGTGGCCACGCCGGACATCACCGCCCTCGCGGTGGCCCTGCCGAACACCACCCTGAAAGCCTCGCGCGCCACCAATTCCACCCTCACCGCCTTCATCCGCGGCGTCGGCCAGGCCGACCCGCTGGCCGGCTTCGAGGCAGGCGTGGGCATCTACATCGACGACATCTACCTGGCCCGCCCGCAGGCGGCCGTGGCCGACATCTATGACGTCGAACGCATCGAAGTGCTGCGCGGCCCACAGGGCACGCTGTACGGCCGCAACACCATCGGCGGCGCCGTCAAGTACGTGACCCGCAAGCTGGCCCCGAAAACCGATGCCCGCCTGCGCGCCACCATCGGCGAATTCGGCCAGAAGGAAATCGTCGCCACCGCCAGCACCCCGATCTCGGAAACCGCCCGCATCGGCGGCACCTTCGCCCGCTTCAAGCGCGACGGCTTCGGCAAGAACCTCACCACCGGCGGCGAGAACTACGACAAGGATGTGACCGCGGCGCGCCTGTCGGCCGAGTTCACCCCGAACCAGGACCTGTTCATCCGCATCGCCGGCGACCTGACGCAAGACGATTCCAGCCCGAAGAACGGCCACCGCCTGATCGTCGGCCGCACCAGCGGCGCCCCGATCCTGGGCAACGTGTTCGACACCCGCGCCAACCTGATGAAGGCCCTGGGCCAGGACCAGGAAGTCAAGGCGCACGGCGTCTCGGCCACCGTGGAATACACCATCAACAACGAATGGTCGGTCAAATCGATTACCGCGTCGCGCAAGGACAAGTCGTACGCGCCGATCGACTTCGATTCGCTGGCCGTGGTCGACATGGAAGTGCCGGCCCTGTACACCAACAAGCAGTTCAGCCAGGAATTCAACCTTACCTACAATGGCGAGCGCCTGCAGGGCGTGGCCGGCATCTACTACATCGACGCCAACGCCTTCAACAAGTTCGACACCATCCTGGCCGGCGCGGTTCCTACCTCGACCTTCACCAGCGGCGACATCGACACCAAGGCCTGGGCCATCTATGCCGACGGCAGCTATCAGCTCACCGATGGCCTGAGCCTGTCGCTGGGCGGCCGCTACACCGTCGATCAGCGCGATGCCGAAGTGCTGCGCCAAATCTACCTGGGCGCCGCCGGCAGCCCTGGCCTGGGCAACCCGAGCGCGATCCTGTTCCGCACCGATACCGACCTGCGTGGCGGCGTCTTGAGCCGCAAGGACAAGAAGTTCACCCCACGCGTGGCCCTGAACTACAAGATGAATGCGGACCACAACGTGTATGCCTCGTACTCCGAAGGCTTCAAGGGCGGCGGCTTCGATCCGCGCCTGAACGTGGTCGGCACCCGCATTCCGCTGGCGGTGGCCCGCGCCGGCTATGCGCCGGAGACCATCGAGACCTATGAACTGGGCCTCAAGTCCGCGTTCAATCGCGGCCGCATCACCACCAACGCGGCGGTGTTCTACAGCGACTACCAGGACGTGCAGATCCCGGGTTCGGTGGCGATCGACACCAACGGCGACGGCCGCGACGACAGCTTCGCCGGCGTGACCACCAACGCCGGCAAGGCCAAGATCAAGGGCGCCGAACTGGAGGCCGTGGCCAACCTGACCCCGAACTTCATGGTCGCCGGCATGTACAGCTACATCGATGCCGAGTACAAGGAATACTTCTCGGCCGGCGTCAACGTGGCAAGCGCGCGCACCTTCCAGAACACCCCGAAGAACTCGGCCAACCTGCGCGTCAACTACGACATCCCGCTGCCAATCATGGGCCATGGCGGCAAGATCTCGCTGATCGGCAGCGCTTCGTACAAGGGCGCCACCGCCCAGTTCGAGACCGCCTCGCTGATCGACCAGGAATCGTACAAGCTGTATGACGTTTCCATCGTCTGGACCCGTACCGACGGCCGCGTCCGCGCCGGCCTGCATGGCAAGAACCTGGGCGACAAGCACTACAAGACCGGCGGCTACCTGTTCCCGACACTGGGCAACGAGGGTACCCTCACCGCCTTCTACGGCAATCCACGCCAGGTCTCGGCAACGCTCGAGTACCGCTTCTAAGCACCCGAAGCCACCCGCAGTACTTCCAGGCTGGCGCCTCCCCGGCGCCGGCCGGGGAGCTTGCCGCCCCACGAACGGCTTCGGCCGACCCGGAACGATTCACAGGATAAGCCAGCGTGTCCACCTTCACACCAATCAGCTACGCCAGCAGCGACGCCCTGGCGCTGTATGCACGCGACTATCCGGCCACCGGCGGGCCGGCCCGGCTGCCGGTCATCTGCATCCATGGCCTGACACGCAATTCGGCCGATTTCGACGAACTGGCCCCCCTGCTGGCGGCCATGGGCCGGCGCACCATCGCGGTCGACGTGCGCGGCCGCGGCAACTCGGCGCGCGACCCGAATCCCGCCAACTACAACCCGGTGGTATATGCCGGCGACATCATCAAGCTGATGGACCAGCTGGGCATCGCCCGCGCGGTCTTCATCGGCACCTCGATGGGCGGCCTGATCACCATGACCCTGGCGGCGCGCCGGCTCGACCTGATCGCCGCCGCCATCCTCAACGACGTCGGCCCGATCCTGTCGGTACGCGGCCTGCAGCGCATCGCCGGCTACGCGGGCCGCTGCGGCACGCTGTCGTCCTGGGACGAAGCGGCCGCCTACCTGCGCGACATCAATGCCTGCGCCTTCCCCGCCAACAGCGACGAGGAATGGGGCAAATGGGCGCGCCGCGCCTTTGAACAGAAGGATGACGGACAGCTGGCTCTGCGTTACGATCCGAACATCGCCACGGCGATCCAGACGGGCAAGCAGCGCCCGACCTCGCTGGCGGCGCGCATGGCGTTCCGGCGCCTGGCGCGGCGCCGCCCTACCCTGCTGGTGCGCGGCGCCCTGTCCGACCTGGTCGAAGCCGAACAGGCGGACTGGATGCGCAAGGCCGCGCCGGAACTGCACTATGCCGAAGTACCCGACGTCGGCCACGCGCCCATGCTGACCGAGCCTGCGGCGCTGGATGCGATCCGCCAGTTCCTGGCCAAGCTACCCTGAGTAATACCGAGACATCGAGGAGATTTGCATGAAACACCTGATCAAACCCCTTTCCGGCGCGATCCTTGCCGCCTTCGCCGCCACTGCGGCGCCCAGCGTGTTCGCCCAGGGCAAGGACCTGAAGGTCGCCCTCATCGCCGGCAAGACCGGCCCGCTGGAAGCCTATGCCAAGGAAACCGAAGTCGGTTTCATGATGGGCCTCGAATACCTCACCAACGGCACGATGGCCATCAATGGCCGGAGAATCAAGGTGATCGTCAAGGACGACCAGTCCAAGCCGGACCTGGGCCGCACCCTGCTGGCCGAAGCCTATGGCGACGACAAGGTCGACCTCGCGGTCGGCACCACCTCGTCCGGCTCGGCGATCGCGATGCTGCCGGTGGCGAAGGAATATAAGAAGGTGCTGATCGTCGAACCGGCCGTGGCCGACGCGATCACCCAGGAGAAGTGGAACAAGTACATCTTCCGCACCGCGCGCAGCTCGATGCAGGACGCGCTGGCCGCCGCCAGCACCCTGAAAAGCGGCAGCGTGGGCTTCCTGGCCCAGGACTACGCCTTCGGGCGCGACGCCATCGAGGCCGGCAAGGAAGCCTTGGGCGCCACCGGCAGCAAGGCCAGGGTGGTCCATGAAGAATACGCACCGGCCACCACCACCGACTTCACCGCCTCGGCCCAGCGCCTGTTCAACGCCCTGAAGGACAAGCCGCAGCCGCGCGTGCTGGCCATCGTATGGGCCGGCCCGAACCCGATGAACAAGATCGCCGACATGAAGCCGGAACGCTACGGCATCGCCCTGGTCCCGGGCGGGAACATCCTGCCGGTGATGAAGACCTGGAAGAGCTACGCCGGCACCGAAGGCACCATCTATTACTACTACGCCTTCCCGAAGAACAAGATGAACGACTGGTTCGTGGCCGAACACACCAAGCGCTACAAGATGCCGCCCGATATGTTCACCGCCGGCGGCATGGCCGCGGCCAGCGCCGTGCATGCGGCGCTGTCGAAGGCGCCGAACGCGAAGAACGGCGACGAGATGGTGGCCGCGATGGAAGGCCTGAGCTTCGAGACCCCGAAGGGCAAGATGACCTTCCGCAAAGAGGACCACCAGGCGATCCAGCCGATGTACCACTTCCGCATCAAGAAGGACCAGAAGACCGAATGGGACCTGCTGGAACTGGTGCGCGAGATCCCGGCCACCGAGCTGCCGCTGCCGGTAAGGAACAAGCGCTGACATGCAAACGAATTCCACGCAGCCTTCGCTCTCCACGCGCGACCTGACCATCCGTTTCGGTGGCCACGTCGCGGTGAATGCGGTGACGGCCGACTTTTATCCGGGCACCCTGACGGTCATCGTCGGCCCCAACGGGGCCGGCAAGACCACCTACTTCAACCTGGTGTCGGGCCAGCTGCCCGCCACTTCCGGCAAGGTGCTGGTGGGCGGCCAGGACATCACCCGCGCGGGCGCGGCCAGGCGCACCCGCCTGGGGATCGGCCGCGCCTTCCAGCTCACCAACCTGTTTCCGAACCTGTCAGTGATGGAGAACGTGCGCCTGGCGGTGCAGAGCCGCGCCGGCATGGGCCTGAACTTCTTCTCGATATGGTCGAGCCACAAGGAACTGGTGGCGCGCGCCGAGCATTACCTGGAGCGCGTGTCGCTGACGGCCAAGCGCGATGCCTTGGTCGGCACCCTGTCGCACGGCGACCAGCGCAAGCTGGAAGTGGCGATCCTGCTGGCGCTGGAACCGAGCATCATGATGTTCGACGAACCGACCGCCGGCATGAGCGTGGACGAAGTCCCGGTGGTGCTCGACCTGATCCAGTCGGTGAAATCGGAACGCAACAAGACCGTGCTGCTGGTCGAGCACAAGATGGACGTGGTGCGCGCGCTGGCCGACCGCATCATCGTGCTGCACAACGGCACCCTGGTCGCGGACGGCAATCCCGTGGAAGTCATGCAATCGAAGATCGTCCAGGAAGCCTATCTTGGAACACCGGAGCCCGCACATGCCTGAGCCATTACTGACCTTGTCTGGCGTGCACACCCACATCGGCCAGTACCACATCCTGCAAGGGGTGGACCTGGTGGTGCCGCGCGGCGGCTTGTCGGTCCTGCTGGGCCGCAACGGCGCCGGCAAGACCACCACGCTGCGCACCATCATGGGGCTGTGGAAGGCCAGCGCCGGCTCCATCGTCTTCGACGGCCGCGACATCACCAAGATGGCCACGCCCGACATCGCCAACCTGGGCATCGCTTATGTCCCGGAAAGCATGGCCGTGTTTTCAAGCCTGACGGTGCGCGAAAACCTCTACCTGGCCGCGCGCAGCGGCCCGCTCGACCAGGCCAGGGTGGACTGGATCTGCGGCTTCTTCCCGGCCCTGAAAAAATTCTGGAACTACCCGGCGGGGAACCTTTCCGGTGGCCAGAAGCAGATGGTGGCGATCGCCCGCGCGATCGTGGAGCCGAGGAAGCTGCTGCTGGTGGACGAGCCGACCAAGGGCCTGGCCCCGGCCATCGTCCAGAGCCTGATCGCCGCCTTCCGCGAGCTCAAGGACACCGACACCACCATCTTGCTGGTCGAGCAGAACTTCAATTTCGTGCGCTCGCTCGGCGACACGGTCGGCGTGATGGACGACGGCCGCGTGGTGCACGCCGGTTCGATGGCGCTGCTTGCCACCGACGACGAGCTGCAGCAGCGCCTGCTCGGCCTCTCGCTCGATTCACACCAATAGGAACCACCCATGAGCGCAACCCTACCCCTTGCCGGCAAAGAGACACCCATTCCCAGCGCGCCGCGCGACCTCGCGCCGCTGCTGCTGGTCCCGGTGCTGATGCTGGCCATGCTGCCGCTGGTCGGCAGCTTCCCCACCTGGGTCACCCTCACCGTCGCCGGGCTGGCGATGGGCATGATGATCTTCATCATGGCCAGCGGACTGACCCTGGTCTTCGGCCTGATGAGCGTGTTGAACTTCGGCCACGGCGCCTTCGTGTCGGTGGGCGCGTTTTCCGCCACCATGGTCCTGATCCCGATGCGCGGCTGGCTCGAGATGGACTCGCTGCTGATCAACCTGGGCGTGCTGGCGCTGGCCATCACGGTCGCGATGCTGGTGACGGCCCTGCTGGGCTGGGCCTTCGAGCGCGTGATCATCATGCCGGTCTACGGCCAGCACCTGAAGCAGATCCTGATCACGATGGGCGGCATGATCGTGGCCGAGCAGCTGATCCACGTGATCTGGGGCGCCGAGACCATTCCGTTGCCGCTGCCCACCGCACTGCGCGGGGCGATCTTCCTGGGCGACGCGGCCATCGAGAAATACCGGCTGGTCGCGGTGGTGGTCGGGCTGCTGGTATTCGCCGGGATGTTCCTGACGCTGAACCGCACCAAGATCGGCCTGTTGATCCGCGCCGGCGTGGAAAACGGCGAGATGGTCGAAGCCCTCGGCTACAAGATCAAGCGCTTGTTCGTGGCCGTGTTCGCGGCAGGTTCCGCGCTGGCCGGCCTGGGCGGCGTGCTGTGGGGCCTGTACAAGGAAACCCTGTCGGCGGCAATGGGCGGCGAGATGATGGTGATGATCTTCATTGTCATCATCATTGGCGGCCTCGGTTCCGTGGGCGGCTGCTTCATCGGGGCGCTGCTCATGGCGCTGGTGGCCAATTACGCCGGCTTCCTGGCGCCGAAGATCGCCCTGGTCTCGAACATCATCCTGATGATCGCGATCCTGCTGTGGCGCCCGGCCGGCCTGTACTCGAAAATGAGGACCTGACTCCCATGCTGCACCGACTCCTTTCCGGCGACCTGCCGCGCAGCCGCATCCTCAGCCTGGTGCTGGTGGCAATCCTGCTGGGCCTGGCCTTCGCCCCCTTCCTGACCACCGGCGCCCGCCCGCTCAATACGGCGGCCACGATCTGCGTCTACATCGTGCTGGTGGCCTCCTACGACCTGCTGCTTGGTTATACGGGCATCGTGTCGTTTGCCCACACCATGTTCTACGGTATCGGCGCCTATGGCATCGGCCTGGGACTGTCCCGCGTCGACGACGCCACCTGGGGCGTGGCCCTGGGCGGCCTGGCGATCGCGCTGGCGGTGGCGCTGGCGCTGGCGCTCGTGGTCGGCCTGTTCGCCCTGCGCGTGCGCGCCATCTTCTACGCCATGATCACGCTGGCCGTGGCGTCTTCCTTTGCGGTGCTGGCCTCGCAGATGTCGGACTTCACCGGCGGCGAAGACGGCGTGACCTTCAGCGTGCCGGAAGTGCTCACGCCCGGCTTCGTGCTGATGGAAAACGAGGTGTTCGGGCGCTCGATCGACGGCAAGCTGCTGACCTACTACCTGGTGTTCTTCGGCTGCCTGCTGCTGTTCCTGTTCCTGCTGCGCCTCGTGAACTCGCCCTTCGGCCGGGTGCTGCAGGCGATCCGCGAAAACGAGTTCCGCGCCGAGGCGCTGGGCTACCGCACCATGGTCTACCGCATCTGGGCCAACTGCCTGGCCGCCCTGGTGGCGGCCCTGGCCGGCGCGCTGATGGCGCTGTGGCTGCGCTACGTGGGGCCCAAGACTTCGCTCGGTTTCGAGGTGATGACCGACATCCTGCTGATCGTCGTCATTGGCGGCATGGGCACCATGTACGGCGCGGTGGTGGGGGCGGCGCTGTTCATCGTTGCGCAGAATTACCTGAAAGAGCTGATGGGGGCGGGGTCCAGCGCGCTCGAGGGTGTGCCGGTGCTGGCGGCGATGCTGCATCCGGACAGGTGGATGTTGTGGCTCGGGGTGCTGTTTATTTTGTCGATTTATTTCTTCCCGATCGGGATTGTGGGGAAACTGCGCCTGCGGAGTTTTTTGGCGAAGCAGAAGTAGGTGCTGCACAAGGTACACTTGGGTCCCGGCCTGCGCCGGGACGACGGTTCGGCAGGTAGCGATTCACTTTCACTCCCGTAATCAGCAACATTTGCACGTCGTTCCGGCGTAGGCCGGAACCCAATTCCCCCGCATCGCCCAACGGCCTCCCTCACGGAGGCCGTTTTCATTCCCCTCATGAAGAGTTCCCTCCCCGCCCTTGAGGCGGCCCCGGCCTTCCTCTACGCGCATTGAATACATGTCAATGTTCGTTGCCTTCTTGCTCATATCATAAAAACAACAATGGCCTCGTCGTCAGCCAGCGCGAGCAAACCACCATTCCTCTGGCTCAGTCTGAAAGGGCAAACATGAACCGACTTACCTCGCTCTGCGGCTCGGCGCTGCTGGCTGCCGCTGCGTGGGCGCCACTGCCTAGCCATGCGGTCGAACTGCTCAACGAAGGCTTCAATAACGTCAGCGGCCTGCCCGGCTGGACCCAGTACAACGCCAGCGTCCCGCCCGGCAACGGCTGGTTCCAGGGCAATTCGGGCATCTTTTCCGCCCAGGACGGCGCCGCCAACTCCTACGCCGCCGCCAACTACCTCGGCGCCGCCGGCGGCACGGGCAGCGTCGATAACTGGCTGATCACCCCGACCCTCGCGCTTGGTGGCCTCACCACGCTGTCGTTCTGGGTCAACCGCGCCGGCGAGCCTGGCTTCAGCGACCAGATCGAGGTGCGCTTCGGCGCCGGCAGCACCGGCACCGGGGTCGGCACGTTCGACATGCTGCTGGGCACGATCAGTGGCGCCTCCTTCCCCGCCCAGTGGCAGCAGTGGTCAGCCAACCTGTCGTTCGTGGGCGATGGCCGCTTCGCGTTCCGCTACCTGGGCGACGCCGCCACCCTCGACTACGTGGGCCTGGACAGCGTGAACGTGGTCACCGCCGTGCCCGAGCCATCGAGCTACCTGATGCTGCTGGCCGGTCTCGGCGCGGTCGGCGTATCGGCCCGCCGGCTGCGCAAGCAAGCCGGCAAATGAGCGCGCAACCGACCAGCCAGGAGAATGCCATGTCCACCATGAAACTGATGCTCTTGCTGCCGCTCGCCACCCTGTGCGTGCCGGCCCTCGCCCAGGAAACCGCGCCCGCCCAGGGGATGGTCGTCGTGCGCGACGTCCAGACTGGCCAGCTGCGTACCCCGACCCCCGCCGAAGCGCGCGCCCTGCAGCCGGTGCCGTCGGCGGCCGCCGCCACCCTGGCCCAGCCCTCGATTGTCAAGGGCCCGGGCGGACGCCGCTCGGTGCGCCTGGACGAGCGCCACATGGTGTACTCGGTCACCACCCGCGACGCCGAGGGCGCGCACGGCGCCGAATGCATCCACGGTTCGCACGCCGCCGAGAAAGCCGTGAGCAAGCCCGTCCCCGCCACCAAGCAAGAGGAGCACCGCCATGAAAGCCGCTAAGTCCCTGTGCCGCATGGCGGCCGCGCTGGCATGCGCCTTGGCCGGCGCCGGCGCCGCCCAGGCGGCGGCCACCATTACCATCGTCAACCAGAACGCCCCGGGCATCGGCTTCAATGACCCTACCCCGGCGACGCCGGTGGGCGGCAATACCGGCACCACCCTGGGCCAGCAGCGCCTGATCGCCTTCCAGCAGGCGGCCAGCATCTGGGGGGCCACCCTCACCAGCGCCGTGCCGATCCGCATCGGCGCCGCCTTCGTGCCGCTGGCCTGCAATACCACCGGCGCGGTGCTCGGTTCGGCCGGCGCGGCCGAGGTCTGGTCCGACTTCCCCAACGCGCCGCGCGCCAACACCTGGTACCCGGCCGCGCTGGCCGCCAAGCTGGCCGGGGTCGACCTGACGGCGCCGGCCACCCCGCACATCGTGGCGCGCTTCAATTCGCGCCTTGGCCTGTTCCCCGACTGCGTGCCGGGCCTGACCTTCTACCTGGGCCTGGACAACAACGCCCCCGCCAGCCAGATCGACCTGGTCACCACGCTGCTGCACGAAATGGGACACGGCCTGGGCTTCCAGACCTTCACCGACGACGAGACCGGCCAGCAGTTCTTCGGCATCCCGTCTGTGTGGGACTACCATTTGGTGGACAACCGTACCAATACACCCTGGGTGGCCATGACCGACGCCCAGCGCCAGGCCTCGGCCATCACCTGGCGCGGCCTGTCGTGGGACGGCCCCAATGTCAACGCTGCCGTGCCGACGGTGCTGGCGCCGCGCTCCAACCTGAACATCGGCGGCGCCAACGCCGGCGGGGCCGCGGGCAACTACTTCGTGGGCACGGCCAGCTTCGGCCCGGCGCTGGGCACGACGCCGGTGGGCGGCCAGCTGATGCCGGTGGTCGACCAGGCCAACGGGACCGGGCTGGCCTGCACGCCGCTGGGCGCGAACAACGCGCTGGCGGTACGCAACAACGTGGCGCTGGTGGACCGCGGCAGCTGCGACTTCACGGTCAAGGCGCGCAATGTGCAGGCGGCGGGCGCGCTCGCCATGGTGGTGGTGGACAACGTGGCCGGTGAAGTCGCCGGCCTGCCCGGCACCGATCCGGCCGTGACGATCCCGTCGGTGCGCATCACGCTGGCGGACGGCAATACCATCAAGGCGACCCTGCAGCAGCGCTCGCGCACCAAGTCGGGCGTCGTCGCCACGCTGGCCGCCGACAGCACCCAGCTGGCCGGGGCGGACGCCCAGCGGCGCATCCTGATGTACACGCCGAGCGTCAATTCGCCGGGCTCCTCGGTGTCGCACTACACGACCGAAGCCACCCCGAACCAGCTGATGGAGCCGTCCATCAACGACGACCTCGGGCACACGGTCACGCCGCCGCGCGACCTGACCTTCCCGCTGCTGCGCGATATCGGCTGGTGAACGGGAACTGAGCGGGAACCGAGCGGGAACCGCACAGGAAGCGTTGTTAACGAAAAAAGCCGGCACCCCTTGAAGGGCGCCGGCTTTTCCGGCCAGCCAGGACCGGCTACAACTTATTCCTTGCCGAGGCGCTTGAACGCTTCGACGCCGCTGGTGATTTCCGCCTGGGCGGCCGCTTTGTCGGCCCAGCCTTCGATCTTGACCCACTTGCCCGGCTCGAGGTCCTTGTAGTGCTCGAAGAAGTGCTGGATCTGCTGCAGGCGCAGTTCTTCCACGTCGTCCAGCGACTGGATTTTCTTGTACATCGGCAGGACTTTTTCGACCGGCACCGCGATGACCTTGGCGTCGCCGCCGCCGTCGTCGGTCATCTTCAGCACGCCCAGCGCGCGGCAGCGCACCACCACGCCCGGCGGCAGCGGGAACGGGGTGATCACGAGCACGTCGCACGGGTCGCCGTCGTCGGCAATGGTTTGCGGCACGTAGCCGTAGTTGCATGGGTAATGCATGGCGGTACCCATGAAGCGGTCGACGAAGATCGCGCCGCTGTCCTTGTCGACCTCGTACTTGACCGGGTCGGCGTTCATCGGGATTTCGATGATGACGTTGAAGTCGTTCGGCACGTCTTTGCCGGCTGGGACGTTATTCAGGCTCATGGGTTTCCTTGGTTGCTGGTATTCGGTAAAAGTTCGACATTATAGCGAAAGCGGCGACGGATCAGAGCACCGTGGCCAGCGCGCACTGGCGGTAATGCCTGGCCGCTTCTTCGTCCTGCCCCAGCGCTTCGTGCATCTGGGCAAGCTTCAGGTGGGCTTCCCGCACCATGGCCGCCTCGGTGGCGTCCGACAAGGCCTGTTCCAGGTGGCGCTGGGCCTTGCCCCACAGTTTCTGCTTGAGGCACAGCGAACCGAGGGTGAGGGCCAGCTCGGCGTCCAGCGGACGATCCTTGAGCCAGGTTTCGCAATGTTCGATCTGCACCAGCAGCGAAGGCGAACCGGCCGGGCCGGCCGCTTCGCGGTAGGCGCGCACCACGCGCTCGTCCCAGTTGGCCTTGAGCGCATCCTCGGCGATGGCGCGCGCTTCGTCGTGCAGGCCGCGCGCATTGAAGGAGCCGGCCGCGCGCGCCGCGATGTAGGGCACCAGGCGGTCGGCGGCGGGCACGGTCGCCCACACCCGGCGGATCGATTCGGCGTCGTGGCCCTGTTCGCCCAGCAGCGATTCGTAGGCCAGCTCGCGCAGGCGCTTCGACAGCGCCGGATGCAGCGCCTTGCGCTTGTCGAGGATGCGCACCAGGCGCAGCACTTCCGGCCAGTTGCGGGCCTGCTGGTTGGCCTTCATCGACCACTGCAGCGCGTGGATGTGGCGCTGGCCACTGGCATTGAGCTCGGCCACCGCTTCGAGCGCCGCTTCCGGCTGGTGGTCGTCCACCAGCAGCTCGGTGACGGTCATCAGGCGCGCGGTCTTGAGGGTGTTGTCGTGCACGGTGCCGGCCAGCCAGGCGTCGCGCCGGCTTGGCTCGCGCATGCGGTGGGCGGCTCTAGCGCCGATCAGCGCGGCCAGGCCGGCGTTCTCGGGCAGCTCGGCGGCGCGCATCGCGGCCTTTTCGGCGTGGCCGAAGCGGCCTTCGAACAGCGCCTTGAGCGCGTCGCGCAAGCCCTTGTTGCCTTCGCGCTCGCGCTTGCGCTGGCGGTAGGCGGCGACCCGCTGCGGCATGCGCATGGTGGAGCGCAGCGTGCGCACCAGTACGTAGGCGACCAGGAACAGCAGCGCCAGCAGCACCACGAACAGGTTGAGCGACATATCGAGCCGGTGCGGCGGATAGAACAGCACCACGTTGCCCGGGTTGAAGCGCGCCGTCACGGCAATGCCGATGGCCAGGGCCATCAGGGCGACGAGCCAGAGAAGAAGCCGCATCTTATTGCTTCGCCTTGTAGTTGCGCACCGCGTCCAGGCTGCCGGACAGGGTCGGCATTTCGATGGTCAGGTTGTTGGCCTGGACCTGGCGCAGCGCGCCCTGGGCCGACTGGGTGGCGCGGGCGCGCGTGTCGAAATACTTGAGCAGGATTTCCTGGGCGCTGTTCAGGTCATCGCGGAAGCTCGCTTCGTTGCGCGACAGCAGCGCCATGCGCGCGTTCAGCAGGCGCAACTTGAGGTTTTCGCGCACGAAGAAGGATTCGGTGGGCGAGAGCATCAGCGCTTCCGGCGTCTCGACGCTGCGCACGCGCACCAGCTGGCGCACGTCGTCCCACATCTCCTGGCTCCAGTTGCGCCAGGTTTGCGTCATGCGCTGGCCCAGGCTCAGGGCTTCGGGCGCCGGTTCCTTCGCATCCTTTTTCGCGCGGGTCGAGCGCAGCGGCGCGGCAGGCAGCAGCGGCTTTTCGTCGGACAGCATCGGCAGCGTGTCGACATGCGCGATCACGCTATCCAGGCGCAGGGCGACGCCGGCCAGATCGACCGCCGGCATGGCTTTCAGGCGCTCGATGTCGGCGCCGATCGCGCGGCGGATGTTCAGGAACTGTGGCTTGTCCGAGCGGCCCAGCGAGCGGTCGGCGTTCTGCAGCGCGATCAGGGCGCCCGGCACGTTACCTGCCAGCTGCAGCTGCTGGCTGGCGGTGCTGAGCACCTGCTCGATCTCGGTCAGCGCCCATTCGTCGCGGTTCTTCGACAGGTCCTGGTAGAGCTGTTCCAGCGCCAGCTGCTGGGTTTGCGCCTCGGCCTGGCGGCTTTCCAGCACGCCGACCTTGATCTGCAGTTCCTTGGCCGTGTCCGACACCTCGCGCGCCATGGCGGCGGTTTCGGCGTTCACGGCATTGCCCTTCTGCAGGCTCTGCGCCATGTCCTTGCGCAGCGAATTGATGCGGTTGTGCGAGGTGACGGTCTGCACCGCCAGCAGCAGGGCGAGCACGGCCACCGCCATCGGCAGCGGACGCTGCAACACCTGCAGCAGGCCCTGGCCCTGCGGGCGCAGCGGGGCCTTCTGGACGACAACGCTGGCCGCCGGGATCGGTTCTGGATTGTTTGGGATTTCGTTCATTTCTCTAATTGTAACGCGGCAAGTAGGCGAGCGTCGCCTGATCCGGTCAGGGTGATCCGGCTGCAACCCAGTGCGCGCGCGGTCTCTGCAATGCGTGCATGGGGCACGATCAGGTGCTGATCCTGAAGGCGCGCGCTCGCGCCCAGCTGTTCCACCAGCCCCGCCAGCCCGCGCAGCGCTTCCGAGCTCGTGATTATCCAGTCGTTTGGCTGCGCCAGCAAGGTGGACAGCTGGCCGGCAAGCTCCCCGTCCAGCTGCGGCACGCTGCGCTTGTAGGCCGCCACCGTCTCGACCAGGGCGCCGGCGGCGCGCAGGGTCTCGGCCATCAGCTCGCGTCCGCTCTCGCCGCGCACGATCAGCACGCGCCGTCCGGCCAGCGCGGCCAGGTCGAGGCTGGCGAGCAGGTGTTCCGAATCGCTGCAGGCCGGGTCCGGCGGGCAGTGGATCGTGGTGGCGTCGCTCGTGACGCCATGGCGCGCCAGCGCGGCGCGGCTGCCTTCGCCGACGATGCCGATCGGCACGCCGGATGGCCAGCCCGGCAGGTGGGCGAAGGCGGCATCGACGGCATTGGGCGACACGAAGGCCACCAGCGCGTACGACGGCAGCGCGGCCAGCGCCGCGCGCAGGCGCGCGGTGTCGTCCAGCGGCGCGATCTCGAGCAGCGGCAGCACCACGGCGCGGCGGCCAAGGCCGGCGACGGCCTGGGCCAGCGCTTCGGCCTGGGCGCGCGGCCGGGTGATGACGACTGCGGGGTCAAGCATCCTGGCTGGTTTCCGCGGCTTCTTGCTTGCAGGCCTCGAGGATGCCGTGCGCGTCCTGGTCGGCCAGCAGGATCGACACCTGCTCGCCGAGGAATTCGGGATGCTCCCACGAGCCCGCGACTTCCGCCTTCGCGGTGCGCTGGCCGTCCGGGGTCGCGACCATCGCGCGCAGGCGCATGGTGCTGCCCTCGACGGTGGCAAAGGCGGCCAGCGGGATCTGGCAGCTGCCGCCGAACACCTTGGACACCTTGCGCTCGGCCGCCACGGCGCGCGCGGTGGCGTCGTGGTTCAGCGGCGCCAGCAGCGCGCGCAAATCCAGGCCGTCGCTGCGGGCGCTGCGGACGATCTCGATCGCCATCGCGCCCTGCCCGGCCGCCGGCAGGCTCTCTTCCGGTTCGAGCACGGCGCGGATGCGCTGCGGCAAGCCGAGGCGCTTCAAGCCGGCGGCGGCCAGGATGATGGCCGCATATTCGCCACGGTCGAGCTTGCCCAGGCGGGTGTCGAGGTTGCCGCGCAGCGGCTTGATCACCAGTTGCGGGAAGCGCGCCGCGATCAGGGACTGGCGCCGCAGGCTGCTGGTACCGACCACGGCGCCGGCCGGCAGCTCGGCCAGGCTGGCGTAGTCGTTGGACACGAAGGCGTCGCGCGGATCTTCGCGCTCGAGCACGGCGGCCAGCTCGAAACCTTCCGGCAGCTCCATCGGCACATCCTTGAGCGAATGCACGGCCAGGTCGGCGCGCCCTTCGGCCATCGCCACTTCGAGTTCCTTCACGAACAGGCCCTTGCCGCCCACCTTGGACAGGGTGCGGTCGAGGATCTGGTCGCCGCGCGTCGTCATTCCCAGGATTTCGACGCTGCAGCTTGGATATAATGCAGCGAGGCGGGCGCGGACATGCTGTGCCTGCCACATGGCCAGCCGGCTCTCGCGGGATGCGATAATCAGCTTCGCGGGCGCTTGCTGCGCCGATTCAGTTGCTTTCAACACGGATTCTTTCACTGTCATCAGGCCTACCAGGACGATGCCGGTAACAGCCCTTGCTTAAGATCATAAATTTTAGCATGGGCCCTCTTGCAGACGATGGCCAACCGCCATGGCACTAACAATTTAACTTGTGGTCGATATGGATAATCCTGCTGCATCAGTACTCCCCGGCGCCTCCCCGAAAGACCTGGACAAGGACGCCCCCCTCAAAGAAGACATCCGCCTGCTCGGACGCCTGCTGGGCGACGTGCTGCGCGACCAGGAAGGCGAGGCCGTATTCCAGGTCGTCGAGACCATCCGCCAGACTGCCGTGCGCTTCCGCCGCGAAGACGACCCGAAGGCCGGCGAAGAGCTCACCGCCCTGCTGCGCCAGCTCACCCGCGACCAGACCATCTCGGTGGTGCGGGCCTTCTCGTATTTCTCGCACCTGGCCAACATCGCCGAAGACCAGCACCACATCCGCCGCCGCCGCGCCCACCTGATGCGCGGCGCCGACCCGCGCCAGGGCAGCGTCGGCTACGCGCTGTGCAAGCTGCGCGACGCCGGCGTGCCGCAGGACGTGGTGGAAGGCTTCTTCAAGGACGCCCTCATTTCGCCGGTGCTCACCGCCCACCCGACCGAGGTGCAGCGCAAGAGCATCCTGGACGCCGAACACGACATCGCCCGCCTGCTGGCCGAGCGCGACCGCGGCCTGACGCCCAAGGAACTGCAGCGCAACGGCCAGCTGCTGCACGCCCGCATCGCCACCCTGTGGCAGACGCGCATGCTGCGCTACTCCAAGCTGACCGTGGCCGACGAGATCGACAACGCCCTGTCCTACTACCGCATCACCTTCCTGCGCGAGGTGCCGGGCCTGTACGACGACATCGAGGCCGAGATCGCCACCCGCTACGGCGGCGACGCGCCGCAACTGGGCAACGCCCAGTACCTGCAGATGGGCAGCTGGATCGGGGGCGACCGCGACGGCAACCCGAACGTCAATGCCGACACCATGCGCCACGCGCTGGTGCGCCAGTCCAGCACCATCCTCGACTTCTACCTCGAGGAGGTGCACACCCTCGGCGCGGAGCTGTCGACCTCCACCCTGATGGTGGCGGTGACGCCGGCCATGCAGGCGCTGGCCGACGCCTCGACCGACCTGTCGCCGCACCGCAGCGACGAGCCCTACCGGCGCGCGCTGATCGGCATCTACGCGCGCCTGGCCGCCACCGCGCGCGAGCTGGGCGTCGACCACATCCTGCGCAAGGAAGTCGGGCACGCGCCGCCCTACCAGGACGCCGGCGAATTCGCGGCCGACCTCGACGTGCTGGCCGATTCGCTGCGCGCCAACCACGGCGCGGTGCTGGTCGAGCCGCGCCTGGCGGGCCTGACGCGCGCCGCGCGCATCTTCGGCTTCCACCTCGCCTCGCTCGACATGCGCCAGAGCTCGGACGTGCACGAGCGCGTGCTGGCCGAACTGTTCGCGCGCGCCGGCGGCACGCCAGATTATGCGGCGCTGGCCGAGGAAGAGAAGATCAAGCTGCTGCTGGCCGAGCTGGCGCAGCCGCGCCCCCTGTACTCGGCCTTTGAAAGCTATTCGGACGAGACCAATTCGGAACTGGGGATCCTGCGCGCCGCGCGCGACATCCGCCAGCGCTACGGCAGCCGTGCGATCCGCAACTACATCATCTCGCACACCGAGACGGTGTCCGACCTGCTGGAGGTGCTGCTGCTGCAAAAGGAGACGGGCCTGATGCGCGCGTCGACCGGCGCCAGCGACGTGATGGTGATCCCGCTGTTCGAAACCATCCCCGACCTGCAGCGCGCCGCCGGCATCATGGACGAGTGGATGGCGCTGCCGCTGGTGGCCGGTATCGTGGAAAAGCAGGGGCGCCTGCAGGAAGTCATGCTGGGCTACTCCGACTCCAACAAGGACGGCGGCTTCCTGACGTCGAACTGGGAGCTGTACCAGGCCGAACTGAAACTGGTCGATGTGTTCGCCGCGAAGAACGTCAAGCTGCGCCTGTTCCACGGCCGCGGCGGCACCGTCGGCCGCGGCGGCGGCCCAAGCTACGACGCGATCTGCGCCCAGCCGCCCGGCACGGTAAATGGCCAGATCCGCCTGACCGAACAGGGCGAGATCATTGCCTCGAAATTCTCGAATCCCGAGATCGGGCGCCGCAACCTGGAACTGCTGGTAGCGGCCACGCTGGAAGCGAGCCTGAGCCCGCACGCGGCCGACGACGCCAGCAACGCCAAGCTGGCGCGCTTCGAAGGCGTGATGGCCGAGCTGTCCGAACGCGCCTACCGCGCCTACCGCAACCTGGTGTACGAAACCCCGGGCTTCACCGACTACTTCTTCGAAGGCACGCCGATCGCCGAGATCGCGGAACTGAACCTCGGTTCGCGCCCGGCTTCGCGCAAGTCGACCCGCCGCATCGAAGACCTGCGCGCGATTCCCTGGGGCTTCTCGTGGGGCCAGTGCCGCCTGCTGCTGCCGGGCTGGTACGGCTTCGGCACGGCGGTGAGCGGCTGGCTGCAGGACGGCGAGCGCGAACAGCGCCTGGCCCTGCTGCAGGAGATGTTCGGCGCCTGGCCGTTCTTTGCCACGCTGCTGTCGAACATGGACATGGTGCTGGCCAAGACGGACCTGGCGATCGCCTCGCGCTATGCGGGGCTGGTGGCCGATGTGGAGCTGCGCGAACGGATCTTCCGCCGCATCACGGCCGAGCATGGCGAAACGCTGCGCTGCCTGGAGTCGATCACCGGCACCAGCGAGCGCCTGGTGGGCAACCCGCTGCTGGCGCGCTCGATCCAGAACCGGTTCGCCTACCTGGATCCGTTGAACCACCTGCAGGTGGAGCTGATCCACCGCCGGCGCAAGCTGGGCGACAACGCTGACCCACGGGTGCACCGGGGGATTCATTTGTCGATCAATGGGGTGGCGGCGGGCTTGAGGAATACGGGGTAAGACACCCGCATTACCCCGATTCCGTTGTGGCTACCCGCCTCAGCACCGTCGTCCCGGCGAAGGCCGGGACGACGGTTTTTCAGCCAACGAAGACATCAAGCGGGCGAATCAGCCCGCACACGCCCCCACCGTACTCCCCTTCTTCACATGCGCCTTCACCGCATTCGACGACACGCAGACCTGGTTCGACGGATTCTTCTCGCTGCCCGTCTTGTGGCACACCAGTACCTTGTCGTTCCCGCAGCGCGCATCGATCACGTTGACGGTGGCCGTGGCTTGCGCGAAGCAGCTCTCGGGTGACGCCGCCTGCGCCGTGAAGCTGAAGGTGCCTGCCCCGGTCGGCGCAAACGTCGTCAGCGCGCCGGTGGCCGACGACAGCCCGCCCGCCGGGCTCCAGCTGAAGGTCGACGCCCCCGCCGCATCGCTCGCCGCCAGCGTCACGCTCTGCGGCCCGTAGCCCAGCGCGATGGTATTGGCCGGCAGCCCGGTCGCCTCGCCCGCGCCCGCGGCCACGCTCACCGACGGCTGCGGCACGTGGCCCAGCACCTGCACGGTCGCTTCCGCGCTGGCGCTGTTGCCGCCCTTGTCCAGCGCGGCCAGCGCCACCTTCTGCGCGCCAATGTCCGAGCACGAGAAGCTGGTGCGCGAGGCGCTGAGCGACTCCACGCCCCAGTTGTCGGTGGTGCCGCCATCGAGGTCGTTCGCCACGATCGACGCCGTGCCGTTGGCCAGCGTCACCGCCACGTCGCGCGTGCGCACGTTGGGCGCTTCGAAGTCGTTGCTGACCGTGTTGGCGCGCGTGCTTTCCACGCTCAGGCGGTTCAGCGCCGTCACCGTGTAGTAGTAGTACTGGCCCGCGCCCACCGTGGTGTCGGCAAACGCGGTGGTGGCGGTGTCGGTCACGCCCAGCAGGTTGGCCGGCGCCTCGAGGTCCATCTCGCGCTGCTGCGAGCGGTAGATGGCGTACTTGCGGGTCTTCTCGAATTCGTCGGCGCTCTCGGTGGCCGGCGCCCAGGCCAGTTGCAGGGCGTTGTTCTCGCCCGCAGTAGCGGCCAGCTGCGCCGGCGCGCCGGGCGCCTGCAGGCCCTTCCAGCCCATCACCGGCAGCAGCGCCGGGCGCGCGTAGGTAAGGTTCTTGAGCGAGGTGCGGTAGCCCAGCGGGTCGGCCTGCAGGAAGGCGTGGCGGAAGTGGATCTGGCCGCCCACGTTCGCATGCGCGCGGTTCATCGCGATCTGGTTGTTGATCTCGTTCGGGTTGCTCCAGCCGGCGGTGTCGCGCATCTTGTAGTCGGCCAGGCCGATGTACATGTGGCGCTCGTAGGTATTGTCGTTCCACCAGGGGACCAGCAGCTTGTAGTCCGAGCCCGCCTGGCCGATGTACCAGTAGACCTGCGGCGCCAGGTAGTCGACCCAGCCCTGCTGGATCCATTTTCGGGTGTCGGCGAACATGGTGCTGTAGTGCTGCGAGGCGCCGGCCGACGTCGGCGAGCCCACCGCCGGGTCGGTGCTGCTGCGGTAGATGCCCGATGGCGAGACGCCGAACTTCACCCACGGCTTCGCGGCGCGGATGCTGTCGTTCACGCGCGCGATCAGGATGTTGATGTTGTCGCGCCGCCAGTCGGCGCGGCCGGCGGTGGTATTCGGGAAGCCGCGCGGGTCGGCGTTATAGGCGTCGTCGTCGCCCGTGGTGCCGCTCGGGTAGAAGTAGTCGTCGAAGTGGATGCCGTCGACGTCGTAGCGGTTGACGATGTCCATGATCACGCCCACGACGTGGTCGCGCACCGCCGGCAGGCCAGGATTCAGGATCTTCACGCTGCCCACGGTGAGCATCCATTCCGGATGGGCGCGCGAGACGTGGTTGGCCGCGTACATCGCAGTATTGGCCTGGTTGGATGCGGTGGCGACGGCGCGGTAGGGGTTGATCCAGGCGTGGAATTCCATGCCGCGCTTGCGGGTCTCGTCGATGGCGAACTGCAGCGGGTCCCAGGCCGGCGAAGGCGCACTGCCCTGCTGGTTGGTCAGGTAGTAGGACCAGGGTTCGAGGTTGCTCGGGTACAGGGCGTCGGCCTGGCTGCGCACCTGCAGGAAGGCGGCGTTCATGCCGGTGGCCTTGTTGTGATCGAGGATGGCCTTGAGGGCCGTCTGCTGCTGGGTTGGCGTCTGCGTGCGGTTCGGCCAGTCCAGGCTGATGTGGGTACTGATCCACACGCCGCGCATCTCGCGTTTCGGGGCGACCGTCTGGGCGTCGGCGTGGGAATAGGAAGCGACGAGCATGGCGGCTGCCGCTGCGAGCAAAAGTTTTTTCATGTTGTGGATTTTTTGCGGGTTGTCGTGAACGCCCCGATGCAGCCAGGGGCGCTAGTGGCGGTCCGCAACGCCTCTCCAAGCGCCGCGGTGTTGCCATCCGCAAAAGAGAGTACGCCGGAGCAATTTTGACAACCAATGAAATTCGGATGCGCCGGCATAACCGCGGCGCATGTGGCTGGTTTGTCACACTTGTCGGCAGGTGTGGCGCTGGGGGAGTGCGGGGGAGATCAGGCTCCGGCCTGCGCCGGAGCGACGTGCAAACGGCGCGCACCGTACTCACCGATCCAATTAGTTACACGTAAAACCGTCGTTCCGGCGAAGGCCGGAACCCAAGTTGACGTTGATTTACAACGCGCGAATCAACGCAGCGCCAGCACTGGCGTCGTGGAGATCGAAGCAGCTGTGCGGTGGACGCTGGAAGCGCCGACACCCAGCTTGAACACCCCCACCAGATTCCCCAGCTTGGCCGCCTGCGTCTCCAGCGACTCCGCCGCCGCCGCCGCCTCTTCCACCAGCGCCGCATTCTGCTGCGTCGCCGCGTCGATCTCGGTCACGGCCTGGTTGACCTGGCCGATGCCCGCCTCCTGCTCGCGGCTGGCCGCGCTGATCTCGGACATGATGTCGCTCACCCGCTGCACGCTCGCCACCACGTCGCCCATGGTGCCGCCGGCCTGGCCGACCAGGCGGTTGCCTTCGCCGACGGTGCTGGTGGTGGTGTCGATCAGGACCTTGATTTCCTTGGCTGCCGCGTTCGAGCGCTGGGCCAGGGCCCGCACTTCGCTGGCGACGACGGCGAAGCCCCTGCCCTGCTCGCCGGCGCGCGCCGCTTCGACGGCCGCGTTCAGCGCCAGGATATTGGTCTGGAAGGCGATACCTTCGATGACGCCGATGATGTCGCCGATCTTGCGCGAGGCTTCGTCGATCGCGCCCATGGTCTGCACCACCTGGTTCACCACGGCGCCGCCGCGGGTGGCGACGTCGGTGGCCGATGCGGCCAGCTGGCTGGCCTGGCGCGCGTTGTCGGCGTTCTGGCGCACGGTGGTAGTGAGTTCTTCCATCGAGGACGCGGTTTCTTCCAGCGCGCTGGCCTGGCTTTCGGTGCGGCGCGACAGGTCGAGGTTGCCGGCGGCGATTTCCTGCGACGCGGTGCCGATCGAATCGGTCCCGTCGCGCACTTCGCTGACGATGCGGTGCAGGCTGGCGCGCATCGATTCGAGCGCGCGGCGCAGGCGGCCGGTCTCGGTGCGGTCGTCCGGCGCCACGGCGGCGCCTTCGCCACCGAGGTCGCCTTCGGCGATGCGGTCGGCAAACACGATGGCGTCTTCCAGCGGGCGCACGATGGCGCGGATCAGGAACCAGCCCATCACGATCGTGGCCACCATCGCGGCCAGCGCCACCAGCCGGATCTCCAGCAGGGCCGACACCACCACGGCGTCGCCCTTGGCGCGGGCGCTATCCGAATCCTTTTCAATCAGTTCGCTCACCGTGCCCATGGTGGTTTCCAGCTTGCGGAAGCCGTCCATGAAGCCGCCGAAGGCCTGGCGCGCCGCGGCCTGGTCGCTGCCGGCCAGCGCCACGATGGCGGCCGCGCTCTTCAGGTAGGCCTCGACGTCCGGACGCGCGGTGGCGATCGCCGCCTTGACGCCGCCGTTGGTGGCCTGGCCGTCGAGGGCCGCGATCATCTTGTTGAAGATCGCCGCGTGCTCGTCGGCGTCGCGCTTTGCGGCCGCGTGTTCTTCCGGGCTGGCCGCCATCAGCGCGGCCAGCACGTCGGCGCGCAGCGCGTCGTGCATCATGTCGGCCTGCATCTGGTCGCGCAGCACCGAGCCATTGACGCTGATCGCGTCCATCGAGCCATCGAGCGACTTCACCGACAGGAAGCCGATCAGGCCGACCACGCCGCAGAACAGCAGCGTGACGAAATAAGAGAGGCGCAGCTGGTGCTTGATGGTCAGTTTCATCGCGGGTCGGGTCAGAGTTTGAAGGACAGGCCGACCGTGAAGGCCAGGTCGGGAGTGCGGCTGTTCAGGCCACGCGAGAGCATCGCGTCGACCTGCACGGTATCGGACAGCAAATAAGCGCCGCCGACGTCGAAGCTGGCTTGCGTGCCGCCATGGGCGCTGCGGGCAATCTGCGGCATCGCCACTTCGGCGAAGCCGCGCAGGCGTTCGTTGATGGCCTTGCCCACCACCACGCCCAGGATGCCGTGGCGGTAGCGACCGGCCTCGCCGCGTTCCACGCCCACGCCCGGCATGATGCCGAGCGAGTAATCGTCCGGCAGTTCCCATTCGCCCACCACGCGCAGCGAAGGACGCACGCCGTCGCCGCGGAAGGCGCGCGAGCCGCTGTCGAGGTCCGCATGCAGCAGCACGCCCACCGAGGGCAGGCTGCCGGCGGCGTCCATCGCATGCCACTTCACGCCGACCGAGGTATCGGCATAGCCCTTGGCGCGCTCGCGCGCGCCGCCGAGCGTACTGCGCTGGTCGATGCGGCCGTCGGTCTCGACGCGCAGCTCGAAGCTCTCGCCCATGCCGTAGCGCAGCAGGGTTGGGGTGGAAACGGTGCGGTCGCGCGCCGCGCCCTGGCGGTCGCGCTCGAGCAGCAGGCTGGTTTCGACCTGCAGCCGGCCATCGCCCACCACGTTGCTCGATTCGACGAAGTCGGGACGGTCGGTGGCGATCTGGTCCTGGGCATGGGAGGCGGTGGCTGCGCAGGCAAGCAGGGCGGCGAGGATGGCGGTGTGCTTCATGGGGTTCCAAAACAGGTTGAGATGGCGTGCTTTGCCAGGAAGTGACAAAAGTTGCCGTATGGAATAGTCCCCCAACTGGTCCAGCCGCGTCAATCCGCGCGTCCCAATCCCTATCGAAGAGCCAGGAAAAGCGTTGTTGCCACGCCGCGCCGGAGTAAAAAAAATGCCGCTCAGTCAAGACTGAGCGGCATGTTCAATTTTTTACCGATTGGTAAAAAATCAGTGGTTATGCAGGAAGGTCTTGAGCTTGTCCGAACGCGACGGCTGGCGCAGCTTGCTCATCGCCTTGGCTTCGATCTGGCGGATCCGCTCGCGGGTGACGTCGAACTGCTTGCCCACTTCTTCCAGCGTGTGGTCGTTCGACATCTCGACGCCGTAGCGCATGCGCAGCACCTTGGCTTCGCGCGGGGTCAGCGAGTCCAGCACTTCCTTGATCACGTTGCGCATCGACGCGTGCAGCGCGGCGTCCAGCGGGGCCAGGGTGGTGTTGTCCTCGATGAAGTCGCCCAGCTGCGAATCGCCGTCCTCGCCCATCGGGGTTTCCATCGAGATCGGCTCTTTCGCGATCTTCATGATCTCGCGGACCTTGTTCTCTGGCATTTCCATTTTCAGGGCCAGGGTCGGCAGGTCCGGCTCGCTGCCCGTTTCCTGCATGATCTGGCGCGAGATGCGGTTCATCTTGTTGATCGTCTCGATCATGTGCACCGGCACGCGGATGGTGCGGGCCATGTCGGCGATCGAACGCGTGATGGCCTGGCGGATCCACCAGGTCGCGTAGGTCGAGAATTTGTAGCCGCGGCGGTATTCGAACTTGTCCACCGCCTTGAGCAGGCCGATATTGCCTTCCTGGATCAGGTCGAGGAATTGCAGGCCGCGGTTGATGTATTTCTTGGCGATCGAGATCACCAGGCGCAGGTTGGCCACGGTCATTTCGCGCTTGGCCTGGCGCGCGCGCTTCTCGCCCGCCGCCATCTGCTTGTTGATGCGGCGCAGGTCGGCCAGCGGCAGCGCCACGCGCGCCTGCAGGTCGATCATGCGCTGCTGCAGTTCCTTGATGGCCGGCAGGTTACGGCTCAGCACCGCGCTGTAGGCGTAGGCGCAGTCGACTTCGCGGTCGCCCCATTGCAGGTCGGTCTCGTTGCCTGGGAACACCTTGATGAAGTGGGCGCGCGGCATGCCGCAGCGGTTCACGCAGATGTCCAGCACGGCGCGCTCGATGGAGCGCACTTCGTCCATCTGGTGGCGCAGCGTGTCGCACAGCTTCTCGACGATCTTGGCGGTGAAGCGGATGCCCAGCAGCTCGTTCGAGATGATGGCCTGCGCCGCTTCGTAGTCGTCGGAGCCGTAGCCCTGGGTCTTGAAGGCGTGGCCCATGCGGTCGAACTGCTTTTCGATGAGGTTGAACTTTTCCAGCGCGCTCTTGCGCAGTTGGGCAAGCTGCTCGGTCGAGTAGCCGGCCGCACCGCCGCCGACGGCGCCGTCTTCTTCCTCTTCCTCGACGTCGTCTTCCTCGTCCTCGTCGTCGCTGGCGCGCGGGGCGGCGGCGACCGGCGCCGGCGCGGCGTCGTTATGGTCGACGAAGCCGTCGACCACGTCGTCGATCTTCATCTCGTCCGAGGCGATCTTGTGCGACAGCGCGATGATTTCGGAAATCGTGGTCGGGCAGGCCGAGATCGCCTGCACCATGTCTTTCAGGCCATCTTCGATGCGCTTGGCGATCTCGATTTCGCCTTCGCGGGTCAACAGCGACACCGCGCCCATTTCACGCATGTACATGCGGACCGGGTCGGTGGTGCGGCCGAAGTCGGAGTCGACCGTCGACAGCGCGGTCGCGGCGGCGGCTTCCACTTCGTCTTCACTGGTAGCGGTCGGCACATTGTCCGACAGCAGCATCATTTCCGCTTCCGGCGCGCGCTCGTAGATCGCGATACCCATGTCGTTGAAGGTCGCGATGATGCCTTCGATCGCTTCCGGATCGACGATGTTTTCCGGCAGCTGGTCGTTGATCTGCGCATGGGTCAGGTAGCCGCGCTCCTTGCCCATGTTGATCAGGTTCTTCAGCTGGGTGCGGCGCTTTTCCAGCTCCGCTTCCGAGAAACCGGTCTCGCCGCCAGTCACGCCAGGCAAGCCCTTGGCCTTGCGCTCGCGCAGCTTGGATGCCGCTTTCAGTTCGGTGCGCTCGATCGTGTTCAGCGCCGCGACTTCGTCGTTTTCCGGCACGAACTCGCTCGGCTTGCGGCCGCGGCGGCCCGGGACCTTCACTTGCGGCAGCAGGTAGCCGGTGGTGTCGATCGCGGCCAGCTTGGCGGCGTCGGTGGTCGAGTTGACGGTGCCGACGGCGCTCACCGGGACCGCCGGCGCAGGGGCGTCGGTGCGGCGGCGGGTGCGCACGACCTTCGGAGCGGCTTCTTCTGCCCCGGCTGCCGGGGCAGCTGCGGTCACGGCAGGTAGCGCTTCGGCGACCGGCGGCTCGACGTGCTGTGCATGCGCCGCGCCTTTCAGGCTCGCCAGCTTCGAGGTGCGCTTGCGCACGACGACGGCGGCCGCGTCCGGCACGGCAGCCGTGTAATCCTCGAACGGCGCCGGCTCGACCGCCGCTGGCGCAGCGACTTCGACCGGGGCAGCCGCGGCCTCGCTTGGCGCCGCGACCGCTTCAGCGGTCACGTCGTTGGCCGACTCCTGCGACGCATCCGCCTGGGCTGCCTTGACCGACGCCAGGCGCGAGCGGGTTTTCACTACCGTCACCTTGGCCGCGTCTTCCGTTTCGAGGAAGTAGGAGGTCGCGGTTTTCGGCACTGCCAGCTGTGCCGAAGCCTTGGCGGGCGTTTTTTTGGCGGTCAGAGTCAGTGTCTTGGCGGTGTTTTTCATGTGAAACTCTCTCCAGTCGAGGCGAATGGCGCGCCTGCGAAGTCAATAATCAGCGGGACCCGTGAACGGATCCGGGTACGGGAATGGAAGGGGCCCTAGCTGAGGGCGGGCACGCGGACTTCAAGCACGCATTCCGCGGGGCTGCCAAGGATCGGGATATGGCAGCGCTCTGGCGAGGAATGGAATATGGTCGAAATCACGGTATGCATGTCAGAACGAAAAAAAGCCCGTCGGGTCAAACGGGCTTGCAGCTTCTAATGTCCAGCGAAGAACAGAAGGAGGCGATATTATGCCGCATTGCAAGAATTGGTGATAATTGAAATATCCCATATGGGATATCACCACATTGAATATGGCACCCGCCGTCAACTTCCCGACCCGTATGCGTCGGCGCAAGCCGTGCGCAAGGCAAGAGGCGGATGATACACGATTTCATGCCCGCACGCCTGACGCCTTCACATGCCGCACGCTGGTTCGTTCTCAAGATTAATGGAACAAGTACAATACGGCCCGCACTGGCGTCCGGGCGCCGTGCTATCCTTCGCTTTCCCGCTCTTACAATGAAGTCAATGAATACCACTACCGCTGCCGAGACCGTCGACACCACCGCGCCTGCCACACCCGAGACTCCCGATACGCCTGCCGAGGCAAGCTCCGCACCGGACGCTGCGGCAGCCGATGCCGCGGCGGCCGATGCCGTGGCGGGCACGCCGGCAGCCGACGCTCCGCAGGCCGACGCTCCTGCCGACGCTCCGGCCGACGCCCCTGCGGCAGCCCCGGCTGCCGCAGGGGCCGCACCCGCCACCTCGGCACGTGCCTTGCTCAAGCAGCTCCAGCAAGAATTCCCGGCCTTCCGCGATTGCCTGCCGCTGGCCATCGGCATCGACAAGCAGCTGCTCGCGCGCATGCCGGGCCTGGACCGCAAGACCATGCGCGCCGCGCTCGGCATCCACACCGGCTCGATGCGCTACCTGCGCGCCATGGAAAAAGCCAAGGTCCGCCATGACCTCGACGGCACCGCCGGCGCCGAAGTCACCGACACCCACCGCCTGCACGCCAAGGAACAGCTGCAACAGCGCTTCAAGAAAGAAGCCGACCGCAAGAAGGCCGAACGCGACGCGGCAGCCGAAGAAGAAGCGAACCGCCAGCGCGCGGAAAAGCTGAAGGCCCTGGCCACCAAGTTCTCGCGCAATTAACCCGGTGTCGATGAACGGCGTCGATCCGGCCGAAGCGCTGCCGCCCTACGACGGCATCGGCCTGGCCGACGTGCGCATCGTGCGCACGCCGGGCGACGCCGCCGCCGCCCTGCTGGCGCTGTCGCAGGCCGACGTGATCGGCTTCGACACCGAATCCAAGCCCACCTTCGCCAAGGGCGAAGTCTCGACCGGCCCGCACCTGGTGCAGCTGGCGACCGACGACCTGGCCTACCTGTTCCAGATCGGCAGCGCCGCCAGCGCGCAGAACCTGCTCACCGTGCTCAAGCCGGTGCTGGAATCGGACAGCATCCTGAAGGTGGGGTTTGGTTTGGGCGACGACCTGAAACGCCTGCGCGGCAAGCTCGGCATCGAGGCGCGTAACGTGCTGGACCTGTCGACCGCCCTGCGCAAACGGGGCGAGCGCAATACGCTCGGCGCCAAGACGGCGGTGGCACGCCTCTTCGGGCGCCGCCTGCAAAAATCGAAGCGCATCACCACCACCAACTGGGCGTTGCCGCAACTGAGCGACAAGCAGGTGCTGTATGCGGCGGACGATGCGCATGTGGCGCTGAAGCTGTACCGGTTCTGGAAGGCGAATCCGCCGGCGTAGATGGCAAGCCGCGACGTTCCCTTCGGCCCCGTACTTGTAAACGTCGTCCCGGCGCAGGCGTCAACCATGCCATTGGCATTGTTGCCCCCAATTCCGTCGCTCACCCACCTACGCAAACTGCTAGCGATCGCAGCCGCGCACACAAACTTGGATCCCGGCCTTCGCCGGGATGACGGTCTCCAAGCTAGCGACGGTGCTTAGTCAGCTGGTGCTCTTAGCGCTTCCTCACCACAAAATACGCCTCCGGACACAGCGCCGTCCCCAGCAGCGGAAACGGACTCGCACTCGCCTTCACCAGCGCGAACCGCTCCGCAAGCGCCTTGCGAAACACGCGGTGGTCGAACCCCATATGCTCGTTGTGCACCTCGACGTCCGGTGGCAGTAAACCCACCGGCCGGTCCTGCGGCGGCATCCCGCACAAGGCCATCAGCACATGCTTCGGCCGGGCGTCATATGCCCCGTAGCGCCGCGTCATCCGGAACGCGCCCTTGTACAGCGCCGGCAGGCCTACCTCGACCGGCACGCCGAACACCACTTCCGCATCGGGCTTCAACAGCGCATCGACCTCGCCCAGCGACCGCTCGCGCATCGACAGCGGGATGTGTTCGAACACCTCCAGGCAGAACAGCACGTCCACCCGCCCTTTCGGGATGTCCTCGAAGGCCGCGTAGAACTCGACCCGCGGCAGGTCCTTGAGTTCGAGCTTGGCTTCTTCCAGCAGGTCCGAGCAGGGCTCGTAGCAGATGATGGTGGCGTTCGGGTATGCATGGACCAGGCGCTTGCACAGTTCCCCGCTGCCGGCGCCGAAATCGAGCACGCAGGCGACGTCCTCGCGCGCCTTTTGCGCGAAGCCGATCGCGCTGTGCAGGCGTTGCTGCTGCAGCCAGCGCTTGACGGGATTCCTGTCCCTGAATACACCCTCGGTATAGCTCACACCCATCCTGCACCCCAGCGGTCCAAAGGGATGGGATTATAGCAAGCCGCCCCGCCGCCCGAGCACGATCCACGTTATCATTCGGGCATCGCCATACCGGGTTCCCCCATGCCTCTTCGTCCCATGCTGCTCGCGGTCCTGCTGCTGGCCGCCGCCGCGCCGCACGCCGCGCCGCAAGCCGTGCCCGACACCCTGGCCCAGCGCCTGGTCGCCTGCGCCTCCTGCCATGCCCGCGTCGATGCACGCGGCAACCAGGTCAACGACAGCTACTTCCCGCGCCTCCAGGGCAAGCCGGCCGGCTACCTCTACAACCAGCTGCTCAACTTCCGCGAAGGGCGGCGCCAGTACCCCTTGATGACCTACCTGGTGGAGCACCTGCCCGACCCTTACCTGCGCGAGATAGCCGGCCACTTCGCCGCGATGCCGCCCGCGGCGCACGCCGCCACCGCATCGGCCATGGCGCCGCAGGTGCTCGAGCGTGGCCGCCAGCTCGTGACGCAGGGCGACAGCGCGCGCAAGCTGCCCGCCTGCGTCGCCTGCCACGGCCAGCGCCTGACCGGCGTCGAGCCGGGCGTCCCCGGCCTGCTTGGCCTGCCGCGCGACTATGTCAACGCGCAGTTCGGCGCCTGGCGCAACAAGGACCGCCGCGCCCACGTCCCCGACTGCATGGCCGCCATCGCCGCCCGCCTGTCGCTGGAGGATGTGAACGCCGTCTCTAGCTGGCTCGCCGCCCAGCCTGTGCCCGCCGATCCGCGCCCGGCCGCGTCGATCGCGCGTCCCCTGCCGCTGGCCTGCGGCAGCGCCCCGGAGCAACCATGAAGAAGATCGCCCTGGCCGCCCTGCTGGTCCTTGTCGCAGCCGTCCTGATCGCCTGGCCGCGCGAAGACTTCATTCCGTCCGCCTCGCCCACCGCCTGGGCGGCGACACCCGACAACATCGCCCGCGGCGCCTACCTCGCGCGCGCCGGCGACTGCCTGGCCTGCCACACCGCGCGCGGCGGTGCGGAATATGCCGGCGGCCGCGCGCTCGACACGCCGTTCGGGCGCCTGTACGGCCCCAACCTCACGCCCGATGCGCAGGCCGGCATCGGCAGCTGGGACGCCGACGACTTCTGGAACGCCCTGCACAACGGGAAATCGCGCGACGGCCGCCTGCTCTACCCCGCCTTCCCGTACACGAACTACACCAAGGTCTCGCGCGCCGATTCAGACGCGCTGTTCGCCTATTTCAGGAGCCTGCCACCGCAGCGCGAGCCCAACAAGGCGCATGAGCTGGACTTCCCCTACAACCAGCAGGCGCTGCTTGCGCTCTGGCGCCTGCTCTACTTCAAGCCGGCCACCTTCACGCCGCAGCCGGCGCGCGGCGCAGAATGGAACCGCGGCGCCTACCTGGTCGAGGGCCTGGGCCACTGCAGCGCATGCCACAGCACCCGCAATCGCCTCGGCGCCAGCGGCGACACCCTGTCCGGCGGCCTGATTCCCACCATCGGCTGGTACGCGCCTTCGCTCACCTCCAGCGGCGAAGCGGGCATGAAGGACTGGGACCAGGCGCACATCGTCGCCCTGCTGCAAACCGGCGTCTCGCCACGCGGCTCGGCCACCGGCCCGATGGCCGAAGTGGTGGCGCGCAGCCTGCAGCACCTGACGGGCAGCGACGTGGGCGCGATGGCGAGTTATCTCAAGTCGCTGCCGTCGACCGATGCGCCGGCGCCGGCCAAGGGCGAGCCGGCCAGCGACCAGCTGCTGGCCGAGGGCCGGCGCCTGTATGGCAGCCATTGCATCGACTGCCATGGCGCCGACGGCAAGGGCAAGGCCCCGGCCTACCCGCCGCTGGCCGGCAACCGCGCGGTGACCCTCACGCCGGCCGTGAACGCGATCCGCATGGTGCTCAACGGCGGCTTCCCGCCCGGCACCGCCGGCAACCCGCGGCCCTACGGCATGCCGCCCTACAGCCATGAACTCGATGACGCCCAGGTCGCCGCCGTGCTGACGTATGTGCGCGCCAGCTGGGGCAATGCGGCGGCGCCGGTGTCGGTGCACGATGTGAATCGCTACCGCAGCGTGCCGCTGGACTAGGCTGCTGGAAGGCGCATAATCAGGCGGTCTCCACCCATCGCGGAAAGGAAGGCCCCCATGAAAACCTGTACCCTCATGACCGTCGTGGCGCTGTTTGTCCTTGGCGCCAGCGCCGAGGGCGCGCCGTCCGCCCTTGGCCCAGCAGAAGAAGCGGCAGCCTTCAAGGCTGCCGGTTTCAAACTCAATGGGAAGCAATGGCGCAATTGCGAGGACCCGACGCCCACTTATTCGCCGGGCGAAGTCGCCGAAGTGCGCGACCTGAACGGCGACGGCAGGCTGGATGCCGTGATCACCGAGGGCGGCACCTTCTGTTTCGGAAATACCGGCACCGGGTACACAATCGTGTCGAAACAGGCAAACGGCGGCTGGAAAAAGATCGCCGGAGGCACAGGTGTTCCCAGTTTCCTACCGGCCAAGGGCAAGGATGGCTGGCCCGACATCGAGATCGGCGGCCCCGGCTTCTGCTTCCCGGTCGAGCGCTGGAACGGCAAGGAGTACGTACTGAACCGACACCAGTACGAGGGAAAGCCCTGCCGACCGAAATGAGGACCGTCGGCTCGCAGGATATCCGGGCGTGGTGCACGACTGCGCTGGCTACACCATGTCCGCGAAGCCCACCCGGTCAGTCGTCGCATTGCGCGCATCCTCGACCCGCACCTTGTGCCCGGCCAGCAGCTGCTCGAGCGAAGCGTTCATGGTGTGGCAGCCCGGGTCGCGGCCCGAGTTCATGTGCGCGCGGATGCCGCCCACGTCGCCGGATTCCAGCATGCGCATGATCGCCGCGCTGGGCGTGAGGCATTCGGTGGCGAGGTGGTAGCGGTTACCCTCGACCGAGGGCAGCAAGGCCTGGCACAGCACGCCGCGCAGCGCATGCGCCAGCGCCTGGGCCTGGGCTTCCGAATTGCCGAGCAGGCGCAGCATCTTCTGCAGGCCCAGTTCGGTCGAGCGCGCGTGCAGCGTGGCCAGCACCAGCGGGCCCGATTCGGCCAGCGCCAGCGCTTCCTGCGCCGTCTCGGCATCGCGGATTTCGCCGATCACGATCACGTCGGGACGCTCGCGCAGCGCGTCCAGCGCGCCCAGGTAGTAGCTTTCGACGTCGCCGTCCACGCCCACTTCACGCTGGGTGATGATGCACTTGCGCTGCGGGATCAAGGTCTCGACCGGGTCTTCGATGGTGATGATGTGGCCCGAGCGCTGCTTGTTGATCTCGTCGATCATCGAGGCGATGGTGGTCGACTTGCCCTGGCAGGTGTCGCCGATGATCAGCACCAGGCCGCTGTTCAGGCGCGCGAATTCCTGCTCGTCCTTCCACAGGCCCAGCTCGGACAGCGCCACCGGCTCCTTCGGGAAGCGGCGGATCACGCAGCCCAGGCGCTTCTTGCCCTGGAAGCTGAAGCAGTTGGCGCGGATGCGCGCCGTGTGCAGGTCGATCGAGCGGTCGAACGCGCGCAGCGCGATGCGCTCGTTCCAGTTCGGCTCGATCACGTCGAAGAATTCTTCCAGCTCTTCCTTCGTGATCGGCGAATCGGTCACCGCCACCAGGCCCTTGGGCTGGCGCAGCATCAGCGGGCTGTTCTGGTGAATGATGATGTCCGAGAACACCAGCCGCGAGTTCAGCAGGTGCAGGATCTGCTCGACCAGCGTGCCGAAGACCGGATGGTCTTCGTTCTCGATGTACGTCAGGGTGGGGATCTGCGAGGACTGGTGATGTTCCATCTGGCCGGCACGTGGTTAAGGGTTGAACAGTGCCGGATATTATAGGACCATGCCTCGCCGAAAGATTGCAAAACTGAAATTAAAATTGCAAGTCCGGTTTACCGTGTGAAACTTGCAACGATGCGCTCGCCGAACAGCGTGATCGCCACGCCGACGACGACGATCCCGACACCCAGCACGCGGGCCGGCGACACCTTGCGCATTGCCATATTGATCAGGCCAAAGTGGTCGATCGCCATCGAGGTCAGCAACTGGCCGGCGATCACCAGCACGATCAGGCTGAGCAAACCGATGCGGGGCGCCAGGAAGACGGTGCCGAAGACGAAGGCCGCGCCCAGGAAGCCGCCGGCGAATTTCCAGGCCGGCTGCTCGGCCAGGGCGGCGAAGGTCGGCCCCAGCCCGCCGCGCGACAGGGCCATGCCGCCCAGCACGATGGTGCCGCAGGCAAACGACACGAAGGCGGCGACCACCGAATTGGCGCCGATCGACGAGGCCAGCTGGGTATTCACGGCCGCCTGGACGGACATGGCCACGCCCACGCAGAAGGCCATTACGAAGAGAATCAGGTTCATGCTTGTTCCAGACCGCGACAAAAAGCGCACGATTCTAGTGCATCGCGGACGTTCCGGATAGGCGTGCACGCCACATGATGGCGCTACAGCCTGTCACGCCAGCGTGCATCCTGGGCGCTGTGCCTTGCGCTTCATCGCATTGGGCATGCGCAATCCTGCCCGTTTCCCTAGGATGGCAGCATCGACAATCGCTTCCCAAGGAGACACCCCATGAACAAGACCTCCCCCGCCACCATCGCCCTGCGCAGCATCGTGCTGGCCGCCGCCCTCGCCTGCGCCGCCGCGCCGTCCACGGCCGGCAGCTGGCCCTGGTCCGGCGAACAGGTGCAAGGCAGCGGCAGCATCAAGCGCCAGGCGCGCCAGGTCTCGCACTTCACCGGCCTGGCCTTCGAAGTGCCCGGCAAGCTGGAACTGCGCATGGGCGACACGGAATCGGTCACCATCGAGACCGACGACAACCTGCTGCCGCTGGTGGAAACCGTGGTGGAAAACGGCACCCTGAAAATCCGCCCGTCCAAGCGCAACCTGAACCTGCGCACCAAGAACCTGAAGGTCGTGGTCACCGCACGCCAGATCGAGCGCCTGGCGCTGGGCGGCTCCGGCTCCGTCGACGCCGACACGCTGCGCGCCCCGCGCCTGAACATCGACCTGGGCGGCTCGGGCGAAATCAATGTGCGCAACCTGGACAGCGAATCGGTGGCGGTGAGCCTGGGCGGCAGCGGCGACTTCAAGGCCGGCGGCGGCAACGCGCGCAAGCTGTCGGTGTCGATCGGGGGCTCGGGCACCGTCGACATGGGCAAGGTGCAGTCGGACAGCGCCAGCATCAGCGTGGCCGGTTCAGGCGAAGCGACCGTGTGGGCGCGCCATGAGCTGAGCATGACCATTGCCGGGTCGGGTGACGTGAATTATTACGGCGATCCGCGGGTGAGCAAGTCGGTGGTGGGGTCGGGGGATGCGCGCAGGGTTGCGGCTGCGCCGCGGTAATGACACGTTAGCGGGTTGCGACGAACTTGGGCGGGCCAATGCCAGTGGCATTGTTCCGGCCTTCGCCGGGACGACGGTTTTACAGTTAACAGCTAACGAACACGATCCAGGCCCACGACGTAAGCACCGTCGTTCCGGCGCAGGCCGGAACCTGATTTTTGCGCGCGCCACCAGCAACGATCCCAAAAAAACCGGCAAACGCCGGTTCCTTTAAAAATCAATGCCCCGCATGCGCACTATGCGTCAGCGGCTTCACCGGCACATTCACCTTCACATCCTGGCGCTTGCCCGCCGCGTCCTGCACCTGCAGGGTCAGCTCGACATTCTCGCCCTCTTTCACCTGCCGCTTCAGGTCCATCAGCATGATGTGATACCCGCCGCTGGCCAGGTTGACCGGCTTCCCCGCAGGCAGCTCGATCGATTCCACGCGGCGCATGCGCATGGTTTGCCCGTCCATCGCCATCTCGTGCAGCTCGGCGCGGCCGGCGACCTCGCTTTGCACACCCAGCAGGCGCGCGGGCGCGGCCGACTGCACGCGCATGAAGGCGCCGGTCACCTTCTGGGCCGGGACGGTGGCGCGAATCCAGGGCTCGGACACGCTCACCTGGGCGAAGGAGGAAGCGGAAAGCACGCTACTCACGAGCAGGGCGAAAAGCTGACGTTTCATGGCGGGGAATGTGAAATTGTTTAAGCAGGAATTATAGCGTTACAGCGATCCGCGCAGGAATTCGCGCTCGACCAGCACGGTATCCACGCCGTCGGTCAGCCACACCTGGCTGTCCTGGATCGTGCACTGCAGCTGCATGTTTCGCTTGGCCATTTTCTCGAGCTGGGCGCTGGCCTCGTGCGGGATGTTCACCACGGTGATGTTGCGCGCACGTTCGATCTTGTTGGCGATGCCCTTGAACCAGATGTCGCTGGTGGCGCTGTAGCTGTAGACGATGACTTTTTCCGAACGCCCTGCCCCCTTCATCAGGCGCTTCTCGTCCGGCTGGCCGACTTCGATCCACAGGTCGATGGCGCCGGTCAGGTCTTTTTGCCACAGGGCCGGCTCCTCGACGTCGAACAGGTCCTTGGTGAAGGCCAGCCCCTCGGCGGCGTGCAGCGCGAACGCCAGCACGCGGATCATCACGCGCTCGTCGGTTTCCGACGGGTGGCGGGCGATGGTGAGGGTGTGGTCGCCGTAGTAGTTGCGGTCCATGTCGGCGATCGACAGCTCGGCCTTGTAGATAGTTGCTTTGATAGCCATGGGAGTCGTTGGTATTCTTGGTGAGTAGACGTAAGCCCGCTATTGTCGCACGCGCCGAGCAGGCATGGATCGAAGGCGTTATAGTCTTGTTGCCAAAACCATCCAGGAGACAAGAATGACCAATGCGTTCCCGCCGAACCAGCAATTCCGCCTCGCCGCCCGCCCGCTCGGCATGCCGCGCAAGGAAGACTGGCAGTTCCACGAGGAAGCCGTGAGCGAGGCGCAGGACGGCGGCATCGTCGTCAAGGTCCTCTACCTGTCGCTCGATCCGGCCATGCGCGGCTGGATGAACGAAGGCAAATCGTATATCCGCCCGGTGGCGATCGGCGAAGTCATGCGCGCCGGCGGGCTGGGCGTCGTGGTGGCCTCGCGCTCGCCGCGTTTCGCCGTGGGCGACTACGTGGCCGGCGGCACCGGCGTGCAGCGCTACTGGTCCGGCCCGGCCGACGACAAGACCGCGGCATTCAACAAGATCGACCCGCGCCTGGCGCCGCCGACAGCCTGGCTCAATACGCTCGGCATGCCCGGCATGACGGCGTTTTTCGGCCTGCGCGAAGTGGGCCAGCCGAAGGCCGGCGACACGGTCGTGGTCTCGGGCGCGGCCGGCGCGGTCGGCATGACGGTCGGCCAGGTGGCGAAGAAAATGGGCTGCCGCGTGGTGGGCATCGCCGGCGGCGAGGACAAGTGCCGCTTCGTGGTCGAGCAGCTGGGCTTCGACGCCTGCATCGACTACAAGGCGGGACCAGTCCACGCGGGCCTGAAGGAACACTGCCCGCAGGGCGTGGACGTGTACTTCGATAACGTGGGCGGCGACATCCTGGACGCGGTCCTGACCCGCATCAACATGAAGGCCCGCATCGTCATCTGCGGCGCGATCTCGCAGTACAACGCCACCAGCCAGGTCAAGGGCCCTGCCAACTACCTGTCGCTGCTGGTGAACCGCGCGCGCATGGAAGGCATGGTGGTGTTCGACTACGCGCCACGCTATGCGGAAGGCGTGGCCACCCTGGCCGGCTGGATGCAGGAAGGCAGCGTCAAGAGCGTGGAAGACGTCACCGAAGGCTTCGAGCGCTTCCCCGAGGCGCTGCTGATGCTGTTCGAGGGCAAGAACCTCGGCAAGCTGGTGCTGAAGGTGGCGGACGCTTGACGGCCCTGGCCTTGGCCGGGAGTGAGCGCCTCCCGGCAAAGTCCTTGATTCATCTAAATCATGGCATAAACTGACTGAACTTCCCCCCTCAACGCGGGTCTACGCCGAATCGGCGCACGCGCGCTGGCACGTCTCCATGCTTGTGAGGTGAACATGGTTCAGTTTCCCCAAATGGCCGCCGGCCTGGCCGGCAATCCGGCCCTCAAGCTGCAGCTCGACGCCCAGGTCGGCTTCCTGGGCGCGCTGTCGCTGCGCACCGTCGATACCCTGCAGCGCGTGACCCAGCTGAACATGCAGCTGGCGCGCGAACTGGTCGGCGACAGCTTTGCCGCCTGCCATGAGGTGCTGGACTGCCAGGACCCATCCCAGGTGGCGGCGGTGGCCATGCGCCGGCTGCAGCCTTCCGGCGAGCACCTGGTCCACTACCAGCACGGGCTGTTCAGCGTGATGGCCGAGGCCCAGGCCAAGCTGCCCTCCCCGGTCCCCGCCCAGCGCGGGCGCGCCGCCGGCCCCGGATAGCGCCATGCATCCCCACGCCCCACCCGAACCGCCCGCCGGCATCCTTGCGCAGCTGCGGGCCGACCATGCGCACGTGCGCGCCCTGTTCCACCAGTTCGCCATGCTCGACCGCGAGGAAGAAGAGCAGCGCGAGCGCGTGGTCGACGACCTGTGCGACGACATGGCGCTGCATGCCGCGCTCGAGGATGAATTGTTCTACCCGGCGCTGCGCGGCGTGGTCGACGACAGCCTGCTGGAAGACGCCGCGCTGGAGCACGACAGCACCCGTGAACTCATCCTCCAGCTCGAATCGCTGTTCCCGGGCGACGACTATTTCGACATCGCGGTGGCGGTGCTGGCCGACGAATTCGAACAGCACGTCGCGTTCGAGGAAACCGTGCTGTTCCCGGCGCTGGCCGGCGCCGGCGTCGACCAGCTCGGGCTGGGCCTGCGCCTGCACGCGCGCCGCGCGCAGCTCCAGTCCGACCTCGCCAGCGCGCCGCCCGCGATCGACGGCACCGAGCCGCGCGACCTGCTGCGCGGCGCCACCAGGGCGCTGCGCGAACGGCGCTCGCGGCCGCGGCCGCGCTAGGGTCCACCCACCATCGTGTAGGGTGGTCGGCTTCGCCGACCACCCTACGGGGATGCAGCCACCAGACCCATCGCAGCCTCAATGGCAAGGAACTAACGCTCCAGCCTTGCCTCTAAACGGCACGAGCGCAGCCATACGCGTTCGCGGGTTCCCACTTCGACAGCACAGGGCAGACAAGGAGAGCGACATGGCGACAACGAAAGACAATGGCAAGGGCAACGCCCAGAAGGGAGGCACCGGCAGCACCCAGGCGCCTGTCAAGCGCGGTTTCGCGGCAATGGACCAGAACCAGCAGCGCGAGATCGCCAGCAAGGGCGGACAGGCGGCGCACCAGAAAGGCACCGCGCACGAATTCGACTCCGAGGAAGCACGCCGCGCCGGCCAGAAAGGCGGCGAAGCGGTCAGCCGCAACCGCGCCCACATGGCGGATATCGGGCGCAAGGGAGGCGAAAGCCGGCAATCGGCCCAGCGCGCCGCGGCTGCGGCCAAGAACGCCGGCAACCGGCAGGGCGAAAAGAACGGCTGACAGGCCGCGCACTTAAACAACGGCCACACGCAAACGATGCAACCACACCACGGCGCCGCCCGGCGTCGTGGCGCCAACCGGCCCGCAATGCAGCCTGTCGTGCTACATTGCGGCCCCATGCACAAGCTTCCCTACCTCACCGCCTATCCCGACACCCTGCGCACCCAGGTCGCCGCGCTGATCGACGCCGGCCAGCTGGGCGAGGTGCTGCTGCAGCGCTATCCCGGGGCCCATGGCATCCGCACCGACAAGGCGCTCTACGCCTACGTGCAGGAACTCAAGGACGACTACCTGCGCCAGGCCAACCCGGTCTCCAAGGTCGCCTTCGACAGCAAGATCCACGTGGTGCAGCACGCGCTCGGCCTGCACACGCAGATTTCGCGGGTCCAGGGCAGCCGCCTCAAGGCCAAGCACGAGATCCGCATCGCCAGCGTGTTCCGCGACGCACCGCTGCCCTTCCTGCGCATGATCGCGGTGCACGAACTGGCGCACCTGAAGGAAAAGGAGCATGACAAGGCTTTCTACAAGCTGTGCAGCTGGATGGAGCCGCAATACCACCAGCTCGAATTCGACCTGCGCCTCTACCTGACCTGGCTCGACCTGGGCGGCCGGCGGCTGTGGGCGGCGCCTGCCGATCTCGTTGCCATCGAACAACAGCAATTGTCACATTGACTCGTTGCCGCATGTAAATATCTCGACTTCTAGTATTGCCTTCGGTAAAGTTTGGGACCGCGCATATTTCATGCGGCTTCCCCGCTTTTACGCCTCCCGGCTGCAACCGACACCATGATGGTCCAGACCTCTTTCCCCGGCAAACCCGTCCCGGCCGCCCTGCGTGGCGGCGTGCTCGCATGTGGCGTGCTGGCCGCCGCATGGGCCGCCGAAGCCACGGCCGGCGATGCGGCGGCTGCGCCGGCGTGGAAACTTTCCGGCTTCGGCACCCTCGGCGCCGTGCACGCGAGCACCCGCACGGCGGACTTTACGTCGACGGTGCTGCGCGCCACCGGCGCCGGCCGCAGCGCACGCTGGAGCGCGGAAGTGGACAGCCGCCTCGGCGCCCAGCTCGACGTGGTGCAGGGACCCTGGTCGGCGGTGCTGCAGCTGGTCAGCGAACAGGACCTGGAAGGCAGCTACCGGCCGCGCGTCGAATGGGCCAGCATCAGCTACCAGGCGAGTCCCGACCTGGCGCTGCGGCTCGGGCGCATCGCGCTGCCGGTGTTCCTGGCGGCCGACTACCGCAAGGTCGGCTATGCCATGCACGCGGTCCGTCCCCCGGTCGAGGTCTACGGCAGCCTGCCGCTGTCCAGCAGCGACGGCGTCGACGCCACCTGGCGCTGGAGCACCGGCGCCACGCGCCACGCCACCCAGGCCTTCCTGGGCCGCACCGATACCCACCTGTATGAAGACCGCCGCCTGAAGGGACGCGGCATCGCCGGCCTGTCGCACAGCATCGAGCGCGGCCCCCTGAGCGCGCGCATGTCGGCGCTGAGCGCCGACCTGACGACCGGCATCGGCGTCGAGCTGTTCACGGCCTTGCGCGGCCTTGGTCCCCAAGGCGCGGCGCTGGCTGGCCGCTATGCGATCGACAGCAAGCGCGTGAGCATGGTCAACGCCGGCGTCAGCTACGACCCGGGTCCGTGGTTCGCCAGCGCCGAGGCCGGGCGCACCCATTCCCGTTCGCTGCTGGGCCAGACCACCTCGATGCATATCGGCGCTGGTTTGCGCACTGGCAACCTGACGCCCTACCTCGGCTATGCCAGGGTGCGCGCCCACGGCGCCACGCGCGACCCGGGCTTGGGGCTGGCCGGCCTGCCGCCGCAGGCGCAGGCGCTGGCAGCCGTGCTCAATGCCGGCCTGAACGCCTACCTGTCGACCATCCCGGTGCAGTCCACCCTGGGCGGCGGCCTGCGCTGGGACGTGGCCACCGACGTCGCCCTCAAGCTCCAGTACGACCGGGTCCGTCCCGGCGCCGGCTCGCGCGGCGCCTTCATCAACCAGCAAGCCGCCTTCCGCCGCGGCGAGACGGTCCATGTAGCGAGCGTCGCGCTCGACTACGTGTTCTGACGCGCATGGCCAAGCGCATGGGAATCCGCATCCGGCGCCTGGCCGCCGTATTGGCGCTGGCGGCCAGCGCCAACGCGTCGGCCGAACTGGTGGTGATCGTCTCGGCGCGCAACCCGGCGCCGCTGCTCAGCAGCGACCAGGTGGCCGCGATCTTCCTCGGCCAGGCCAGGCGCTTCCCGGACGGCGCCCAGGCCGAAGCGCTCGACCAGCGCCTCGGCTCGCACGAACGCAACCAGTTCTACGCGCAGGTGGCGGGCAAGACCCCTGCCCTGCTCAAGGCCCACTGGTCCAAGCTGGTCTTCACCGGCCGCGGCCAGCCGCCACGCGAAGCGGCCGACGGCGCGGCCGTGCGCCGCATGGTGGCGGACAACCCGTCGCTGATCGGCTACATCGACCGTGCCGCCCTGGACGCCAGCGTGCGTCCGGTGCTGGTGCTGCGCTAGGCCACCCCCATGCATACCCTGGTCCCTACCTCGATCCCGCGGGCGGCCCGGCGCCGCGCCCGCCGCACGGCGCTGGCGCGCTGGCTCGGGCGCGGCCTGGAGACCCATGTCTCGTTGCCGCTGTTCGCCCTGCTGCTGGTGGCCGCGCTGTGGGCCGCCGCCTTCCACACCATTGGCGCGGCCGAACAGGCCGCGCGCGAAGCGGCGCAGGACGCCACGCGCGAACTGGTGGACACCTATGAAGCCCAGATGGCGCGCAGCCTGAGCGGCATCGACCAGACCCTGCGCGTGCTGCAGTACGCGGTCGAGACCAATGGCCCGGGCGCGGCGCTGGGCGCGATGTCGGCCAAGGGCCTGCTGCCGCCGGGACTGGTGTTCCAGGTGGCGCTGGTGAGCGACAGCGGCCGGGTCCTGGCCAGCAACCCGGGCACGCACACCGGCGGCGACGTCACGCGCGCGCGCTGGTTCGCCTGGCACCGCGACCATCCGGACGACCTTCCTTTCGTCAGCGAGACCATCGGCCGGCGCGAGCCGCACGTGGTGTTCTCGCGCCGCATCAGCGACGCCGCCGGCCGCTTCGCCGGCGTGGCCACGGTGGCGGTCGACCCGGCCTACTTCACCAGTTCCTACGAGCGCTCGCGCCAGGGCGAGCGCGGCCTGCTGGGCCTGGCCGGCAGCGACGGCGTGGTGCGCGCCGTGCGCGTCGGCGAATTCGTGTCGTGGGGCCAGCGCCTGGCCATGGGCGGCAGCGACGGCGTGCAGCTGGGCGCCAGCCCCACCGACGGCGAACTGCGCTACACCAGCACGCGCGCACTCAATGGCTTCCCGCTGGTGGCCGTGGCCGGCCTGTCCGAAGCCGAGCAGATGGCCGGGTTCCGCCAGCAGCGCCGCGCCTGGCTGCTGGGCGCCAGCGCCGGCACTGCCCTGCTGCTGCTGGTGGTCGCCTTCGTCAGCGCCTGGTCGTGGCAGCTGGCCAAGGCGCGCCGGCGCGAGCGGCTGGCGCAGCAAACCTATGCCGCCGCTTCCGAGGCCAGCCTGGACGCCTTCTTCGTGCTGCGCACCATGCGCGATGCCGGCGGCGCCGTGTGCGACTTCCTGATCGAGGACACCAATACCCGCGCCGAGCAGCTCACCGGACTGTCGCGGGCGCGCATGGAAGGCAAGCCGATGTCGGTGATGCTGCCGACCTACTTCAGCATGGGCATCTTCGCCGACCTGGCGGCGGTGGCCACCGACGGCGTGGCGCGCGAAGCCGAATGGCAGTCGCAGTTGCTGCCGGTCGCCGAGCGCTGGCTGCACCGCCAGGTGGTGCCGGTCGAAGGCGGCGTGGTGGCGATCGTGCGCGACATCACCGAGCGCAAGCTGGCCGAGCAGCGCATCCGCCACCTGGCCCACCACGACGACCTCACCGGCCTGCCGAACCGCAGCCTGCTGCGCGACCGCCTCGGCCAGGCCATCCGCGACGCCGAGCGCAAGGGCAAGAGCGTGGGCCTGGCCTTCATCGACCTCGATGGCTTCAAGCTGGTCAACGATGGCCTGGGCCACAACGCCGGAGACGAACTGCTGAAGGTGGTGGGCGAGCGCATGGGCCGCTGCCTGCGCCGCAACGACACCCTGGCGCGCTTCGGCGGCGACGAATTCGTGATCCTGCTGCCCGACCTGTCTGGCGACCCGATGGCGATCACGCCCTTGCTGGAAAAGGTGCGCCAGGCCGTCACCGAACCGGTCGAGGTCGAGGGACAGGAAGTCCAGGTCAGCTGCAGCATGGGCGTGGTGCTCTATCCGCGCGACGGCGGGGACGCCAACACCCTCATGATGAACGCCGACGCGGCCATGTACCGCGCCAAGGAAAACAAGGACAGCTTCCAGTTCTACGCCAGCGAGATGAACGCCAGCGTGGAAGAAAAGCTGGTGCTGCTCGAAGGCATGCGCAGCGCGCTCGAGTCGTGCACGGACAGCCAGGACTGCGGCGGCGCCGCCTGCCAGTTCCACCTGCTCTACCAGCCCAAGATCGACCTGCGCAGCGGCCGCCTGTTCGGGGTCGAGGCCCTGATCCGCTGGAACCACCCGGAGCACGGCCTGATCTCGCCGCTGCGCTTCATCGGCCTGGCCGAGGAAAGCGGCATGATCGTGGCGCTGGGCGAATGGGTGGTGCGTAGCGCCTGCGCCCAGGGCCAGGCCTGGCGCGCCGCCGGCCTGCCCGCCTTGAGCATCTCGGTGAACGTGTCGGCCCGCCAGTTCGAGGAAAAGCGCCTGGTCGAACGCGTCGCCCAGGCCCTGCGCGATACCGGACTGCCGCCCGAAGCGCTGGAAGTCGAAGTCACCGAAAGCTCGATCATGCGCGACCTGGGCCGTTCGGTGGACAAGATGCGCGAGCTCAAGGCGATGGGGATCTCGCTGTCGATCGACGATTTCGGCACCGGCTATTCGAGCCTGTCGGCCCTCAAGTCGTTCCCGATCAGCCGCCTGAAGATCGACAAGTCCTTCGTGTCCGACCTGGCCGACAGCGCCGACGACCAGGCCATCGCCATGGCCGTCATCTCGCTCGGCCACAAGCTGAACCTGCGCGTGATTGCCGAAGGCGTCGAGACCGAGCAGCAGCGCGCCTTCCTGAGTGCGAACGACTGCGACGAGATGCAGGGCTACCTGTTCAGCCCACCGGTGCCGGCCGAGCGCATCGCCGCGATGCTGGCGCAACAGCCTGGCGCCGGGGAGCTGCCGTGAGCCTGCTGCGCCGCCTCGTCGAGCTCCTGTACGGCAGCGACCGCGCGCTGCGCCGCATGCTGCAGTACTGGGCCGCCACCTGCGTGCTGTACGTGGTGTGCATCGGCCTGGTGCTGGTGCAGGTCAGCCGCGGCATGACCGACGGCGAGACCGCGCACCGCCTGATCGTCTTCGGCAGCTGGGGGGCGCTGGCCTTCTACGCCCTGATTCGCGCCAGCGCCCGCCTGGGCCTGAAGCCGGACCAGCTGGCGGTATCGCAAGCGGTGTTCTCGATGATCTGCACCATGTGCGCGTATGCGATCTCGGGGCCGCTGCGCGCCGCGGTCCTCGTCATGACGGTGCTGATCATCGCGTTCTGCATGTTCGCGGCGCGGCCGCGCCAGACCCTGCTGCTGTCGATCGGCTCGCTGGCTGGTGCGGGCGGCGTGATGTACTGGCTGCAGGCGCACGACCCGCTGCGCTACCCGCCCATGACCGAGCTGCTCACCTTCGGTTACCTGGCCGGCGCCCTGCTCGCCACCGCCTTGCTCAGCGGCGAGATGAGCAAGCTGCGCTCGCGCCTGAAGCGCCAGCGCCGTGAGCTCAGCGATGCCCTCGAGACCATCCGCGTGCTGGCCACCGTCGACGAACTGACCTCGCTGGTGAACCGGCGCCGCATGCACGAGGTATTGGAAGCCGAGGAGCGGCGCCAGCCGGACGAGAACGGCACCTGCATCGCCCTGCTCGACATCGACTTCTTCAAGCAGGTCAACGACCAGTTCGGCCACGCCGCCGGCGACGCCGTGCTGCGCAGCTTCTCGATCGCGGCGCGCGCCTCGCTGCGCGCCAACGACGTGCTGGCGCGCTGGGGCGGCGAGGAATTCCTGCTGCTGCTGCCCGACGCCGCGCCGGAAGACGCACGCCACGTGCTGGAGCGGATGGCCGAGCGCGTGCACGGCATGCCGGTGCCGGGGGTACAGGGCCGCCGCATCAGCTTCTCGGCCGGCCTGGCCACGCGGCGCGCGGGCGAGCCGTTTGCCGACGCCATCCACCGGGCCGACAATGCGCTGTACCAGGCCAAGGAAGCGGGCCGCGACCGGATCGTGCTGGCCTGACCCTCATCGCCGGATGACGAAGTAAAACTACAGATAACTGGGGTGCAGGTGATTGCCTGCCCTCCATTCTTCTGTTACTTTACTACATCGACATATCCTATCGGAGCTTCGGTGGTCAAATTCCTTCTTGCGGCAATCCTGGTCCTGCCCCTTGCGGCGGGCGCATCGAGTCCCGCCATCGGGCATGTCGAACCACCCAGCTGGTGGGTCGGGATGAAGCAGGCCAGCCTGCAGCTGATGGTGCACGGCGAGCAGGTCGGCCGGCTCGAGCCGGCGCTGGCCTATCCGGGGGTGCGCATCACCGGCGTCGAACGCACCGACAACCCCAACTACCTGTTCGTCACCCTGGACATCGGCAAGGATGCCCGGCCGGGTGAACTCGAGCTGCAGTTCAAGCGCGGCAAGGAAGTGGCGGCGCGCCACCGCTACCGGCTCGACCCACGCCGCGCCGGCTCGGCCGAGCGCCGCAGCTTCGATGCCAGCGATGCGATCTATCTGCTGATGCCGGACCGTTTCGCGAACGGCAACCCGGCCAACGACCAGGCCGGCATGCTGGAAGGCGCCGAGCGCAGGGCACCGAACAAACGGCATGGCGGCGACCTGGCGGGCATGCAGGCCGGGCTCGACTACGTCCGCGACCTCGGCTTCACGATGATCTGGCCCACGCCGCTGCTCGAGAACAACCAGCCGGCCTACTCCTACCATGGCTATGCGCTGACCGATTACTACAAGATCGACCCGCGCTTCGGCAGCAATGCAGACTTCCGCGCCTACGTGGCCGCCGCCAAGGCGCGCGGCATCGGCGTGATCCACGACATCGTGCTGAACCACATCGGCACCAGCCACTGGTGGATGCGCGACCTGCCGGCACGCGACTGGATCAACCACGGCACCGTGTTCAAACCGACCAACAACCAGCATACGGTGGCCCAGGACATCCACGCGGCGCCGGAAGAAAAGGCCCGCTTCTTCGATGGCTGGTTCGTCGAGACCATGCCCGACCTGAACCAGCGCAACAAGCTGGTGGCGCGCTACCTGATCCAGAACACGCTGTGGTGGGTCGAGTACGCCGACCTGGCGGGGATCCGCGAAGACACCTATTCGTATTCCGATCCCGCCTTCCTCAACGAGTGGAACCGGGCGCTGGTGCGCGAATACCCGCACATGAACGTGGTCGGCGAAGAGATGGATGCACGGCCGCACATGGTGGCCTACTGGCAGAAGGGCGTCGTCAATCGCGACGGCTACCGTTCCGAGCTGCCCACCGTGATGGACTTCCCCCTGAGCGACACCGCGCCGGAAGCCCTGCTCGCGCCTGAGTCAAGCGGCAAGGGCCTGATCCGGATCTACGAGATCCTGGCCGCAGACTACCTGTACGCCGATCCGATGAAGCTGATGGTCTTCCCGGACAACCACGACCGGCCGCGGGTGCTGGCGCAGGTCGACAACAACATCGACCTCGCCAGGAGCAACCTGGTGCTGATGGCGACCACGCGCGGCATCCCGCAGGTCTTCTACGGCACCGAGGTGCTGATCGGCAGTCCGAAACAGCGCGAGGACGGCGTGCTGCGCGCCGACATGCCCGGCGGCTGGGCCGGCGACGGGGCCAGCGCCTTCACCGGCGCCGGCTTGAGCGCCAGCCAGCGCGACATGCAGGCCTTCGTGCGCACCCTCTTCAACTGGCGCAAGACCAGTTCCGCGGTCACTGGCGGCAAGCTGACCCACTACCTGCCGCAGGACGGCAGCTACGTCTACTTCCGGCACGATGGCAAGCAGACGGTCATGGTGGTGATCAACAAGAACGCCGGCGACACCCGGCTCGCGCTGGAACGCTTCGCCGGCATGATCAAGGGCGCGCCTTCGGCCACCAACGTGCTCACCGGGGCCAAGGTGGACCTGCGCACGCCGCTCGCGCTGCCTGCCATGACGTCGGTGGTGCTGGCCTGGTAAGCTGCTGCGCCGCGGTGCGCATCCAGGGGTAGGGTGGTCGGCTGCGCCGACCACCCTACCTGTCAGCGAGATCCTAAGCCTTCAACAACCGCGCCAGCGGCTTGCCCAGCAGCGCCTGCGGGAACAGCGCGCGCCCCATCTTCCCCGGATCGACCCGGAAGGTCTCCGCGCAGGTTTGCGCAATCAAGGCCTCCAGCGCCAGGGTCGGGCGGAGGTCGCGGCCATCGAGCAGATCGGCCGGCGCCAGCCCCGGCCAGTCGGCCACGATCCGCCCGCCCTGCACCGCCCCGCCCACCAGCATCGCCGCCGCGCCCGTGCCGTGGTCGGTGCCGCCGGTGCCGTTCACTGCGGCCGTGCGCCCGAACTCGGTCGCCACCAGCACCACCGTCTGGTCCCAGGCCGGCCCGAGCCCCTGGCGCAGGCCGGCGATCAGGCCATCCAGGCCACGCAGCTGGGCCGCCAGGCGGCCGGCCTGGCCGCTGTGGGTATCCCAGCCGCCGGTCTCGATCATGGCGATGCGCGGGCCGTCCGCGCGGCCCAGGAAGCCCGCCGCCGAGCGTCCCAGTTCCGCCGGACCCTGGCGATTGCCGCCATTGGCGATGCCACCCGCCATGCTGCGCGCTTCCTGGGCCGCCGACCACAGCGCGTGCAGCTGGGCGTCGCCCGCATACAGCTGCTCGATGCGCAGCAACAGGTCTTCGTTCGGCTGCGGCAGGGTCGACGGCGCATAGGACGTCACCGGGAGCGCGCCGCGCAGCGCCATCGGCACGGTCGGGGCCAGCGCGATCGCATCCTTGCCGGGGCGCGCCAGCAAGCCGACCAGGCGGTTCATCCAGCCGTCCTTCACTGCGTAGGGCGCGCGGCCGCCCGTCTCCAGCACGTTCTGGCCGTCGAAGTGGGAGCGCTCGCGGTAGGACGAAGCGACGGCGTGGAAGAAGCTGGCCTGCCCGGCCGCGTACAGCGCGCCCAGTTCGGCCAGCGCCGGATGCAGCGCGAAGCTGCCGTCCAGTTTCAGCGCGGCGTCGGGCTCGATGGCGAGCGCGCCGCGCAGGCTGGCGTAGTGCGGGTCGGCATGCGGTATGAGCGTGTGCAGGCCGTCGGCCGCGCCGCGCTGGATGATGAAGACGAAGCGCCGTTCGCCCGCGGCCTGCGCGAACGTGACGCTGGGCAGGGCCAGCAGCGCCGCAGCGCCGGACAGGAAGTGACGTCGATTCAAGGCCATCTTACCTCCGCAGGAATTCGGGTGAGGCCAGCAGCAGCGCCAGCGCGGTGGACGGGCTGTCGGCGCGGGCAATCGCGGTGCCGGTCGCCTCGCCCGGGCCGCCCGGCAGGATGCGCGGCGCCAGCGCCCGCGCGTCGATGGAGGCGCCGGCCTGGGCGCCCAGGCGCTGCGCGGCTTCCACCCGGCGCAGCAGCGCGTCCGGCGCGGCCCAGGTGGCGGCCAGGTCGCCATAGCCGGCGGGCGAGCCGGGCCGCCATACGGGCTGGCCCAGCTGATTCATCAGGTTGGCCGCCTGCGGCGCGGGCAGCTCGCGCCGGCCCAGCGCGCGCAGGCTCGATACGCCCCAGTCCCACGGCGACTTGAACTTGCCCGTGCCCGCGGCCCAGCTCTCGGGCGCCATCACCAGTTCGCGGTACACGGCGGCCAGGTCGCCGCTGCTGCGCATGAAGCGCTCGGCCAGGCGCGCCACCAGGCCGGCAGGAGGCTCGTCGGCCACGAAGTGGCGCGCCAGCTTGGTGGCGATGTGCCGCGCGGTGACGGGGGCCGTGGCCAGGTCGTGCAGGATGGCGCGCGCCTGCGCTTCGCCGGTATCCGGGTAGCTGCGGCCGAGCAGGCTGCGGGCGCCAGGTTCATGCAGCGCGGGCGCGAAGCGGAACGGGGCCGCGTCAGTGTCGGCGCCCTCTTCGTCCGGCAAGGTCCAGCCGGTGAGTGCGCGCGCCAGCTCCAGCACGTCGGCCTGCGTGTAGCCGCTGCGCACACCCATCGTATGCAGCTCGAGGATCTCGCGCGCCAGGTTTTCGTTCAGGCCCTGGGCATTGCGGCGGCGCCGCGAACGGCGCCCGGCCGGGCTGTCCGGCCCGGTGGAGCGGGCCTGGTCCAGGAACAGCAGCATGGCCGGATGGCGCACGGCGGCCAGCAGCAGGTCTTCGAAGCGGCCCAGCACGTGCGGGCGGATCGCGTCCATCTCGAAGCTGCCGGCCAGCCCCACCACCGGCTGCTTGTCGACCGAGACCGCGAAATGATTCGACCAGAAATGCACCAGCCGCTCCACGAAAGGCGTGGGCGTCTGCAGGGCGCTGGCGGTGCGCGCGCCGATGGCGGCCTGCAGGTCCTGGCGCGCGCCGCGCTGGTAGGCATCGCGGATGGCGGCGCGCTGGTCTTCCGGCGCCTGGCGCGCCGCGCGCTGCTGCGCGATCCACGCCTGGGTTTGCGCCTGCGTATGCGGCAAGGCCTGCCAGGCAGCGGGCAGCGCCTCGTAGGCGTCCAGTTGGGACAGCAGCCAGGCCCTGGGGTCGGCTGGCACGGGGTCGCCCGGACGGGCGCCGAGTCCAAAACGGTTAAGGGCAATCGATTCGGCAGTCATGGGGCGGTGTTCGCTCCGGTAGGGGGCAGGCGCTCTGCCGGGGTGGTTCGGGAGACCATTGCCTCTATTCCGCCCGGGAGCGGAAAAAGTTCCAGCTTTTTCAGCGGGCCTGCAGGCGCCGGACCAGCGCGCGCGGATCGGCGTCGACCTGCATCAGGCCGAGGTGCTCGGGCCGCACGAATCCTTCCTCGCACTGGTGGCGCACGAAGGCCACCAGCCCATCCCAGAAGCCGTTGGCGTTGAACAGGCCGATCGGCTTGGCGTGGATGCCCAGCTGGGCCCAGGTGAGCATCTCGAACAGTTCTTCCAGCGTGCCCATCCCGCCCGGCATGGCGATGAAGCCGTCGGACAGCTCCGCCATCATAGCTTTACGCTCATGCATGTCCTTGACCACGAACAGGCGCGTCAGGCCGGCGTGGCCGACTTCGCGCTCGACCAGCGCCTTCGGGATCACGCCGCTGGCTTCGCCGCCCATGCGCAGCACCTCGTCGGCGATCACGCCCATCAGGCCGACCTTGCCGCCGCCGTAGACCAGGCCGATATTGTGCTCGACCAGCGCCGCAGCCAGCAGGCGCGCGGCATCGGTGTAGAGCGGGTTCACGCCATGCGAGGCGCCACAGTAGACGGCAAGGGTTTTCATGGGGCGAACCTGTTACAGGAAATCGGCGCCGGGCCTGGCCTCGGCGGAGAGCTTCTTGAGGTATTCCTCGGACAGTTTTTCGAACAGCAGGCGGGTGTCGCCGCGCAGGTAGGGGCCCACCATCGACAGCACCTGGTAGCAGCCGCGCGCCAGTGCGTCGGCGATCGCCTGCTGCTCGCTGTACTTGCGCGGGTTGCGCACGTATTCATACGACAGCCAGTAGGTCGCCACCACCACCATATTGGTCGCCATCGCGCCGATCTGCTGGTCGCCCGCTTCCAGCGAGCCTTCGCTGCGCAGGTCTTCGCACAGCTGGCGCGCGACCTTGATCTTGTGGGCGAGGATGGCCTTGAAGTGCAGCTCGAGCTTGCGGTTGCGCGACAGCAGATCGTTGAGGTCGCGGTAGAAGAAGCGGTAGCGCCAGATCAGTTCGAACATCAGGTGCAGGTAGAGCCACACGTCCTCCATGTTCGAGCGGCGGCCCGCCGGCACCGTGAGGATGCGCTCGATCTCCGCCTCGAACTGGTTGAAGATCGAGTTGACGATGTCGTCCTTGTTACGGAAATGATAGTACAGGTTGCCGGGCGAGATATTCATCTCCTCGGCGATGACCGTCGTCGTGATGTTCGGCTCGCCGAACTCGTTGAACAGCCTGAGCGAGAGCTCGAGGATGCGTTCACGGGTCCGGCGCGGAGCTTTTTGTTGCATGAAGGGCGAAGTTTGTGATTCCAGCCGCGAGGATAACACCAAATGCTGTCATTGAGACAGCATCGGCATGCGCTCATCAAGCGCCGTCGTCGTCGCTCGGTGGCGGGGCCGCCTTCGGGGCGCGGCGGGTGCGCGGCGTGGCGGCGCCGGCGGGCGTGGCCGGCAGGCGCGCGGCGAGGTCGGCCAGCGCCAGTTCGAGCTGGTCGACGCGGCGGCGCAGTGCCTCCACCTCGCTGGCGGCGGGCACGCCGATGGTGGCCAGGGCGCGCGCGACGCGCTCCTCGAACACCTGCTCCAGCTTGCCCCAGGAGCCGCCGCTGCGGCGGGTGGCGCGTTCGGCGGCGCGCGCCACGGTGTCGGTGGCTTCCTCGACTTCGCGCGCGCGCTTTTGCAGCACGCTGCCGTCGCGCACCAGGCGCGTGAAGGCGCTGCCGCCCTCTTCCTGGGCCTTGGCAAATGCGCCCAGGCCGGCCTGCCAGATCTGCTGGGCCGATGCGCGCACCGCGCGGGCGAGCGCCTCGTCGTCGTCGGGCGCGGGGAGTTTCTTGGTCATGGATGTTCCCTCTCGATGCTGGTACGGTCCATTCTAGGCACGTACGCTAGAACCGGGATTCTAAACCGCCACGCGCGATCGCTGCAGGGCCACCGCCTGGCGGATGCGTTCGCGCAGGCTGGCCGCGGCCACCGGCTTGGGGTAGTGGGCGTCGGCCACGCCGCTGCGCAGCGCCGCCTCGATCTCGGCCATGTCCTGCTGGCCGGTGAGCATCAGCCGCACCGTGGTCGGCATGCGCGCGGCGACCTGTGCCAGCACCTCGGTGCCGCGCATGCCGGGCATCGCCTGGTCGCACAGGATCACTTCGACCGGTTCGCGCTCGAGCAGCGCCAGCGCATCGAAGCCGGAGTTCGCGCACAGCACGCGCACCGGCTCGTCGCCGAGCATGTCGGCCAGCACCGCCAGCATGAAGGGGTCGTCGTCCACCAGCAGCACGGCCGGGTAGGCCGACTGCGTGGGCGGCACGGGCACTGCAGTGTTGCGCGCCTGGTGCGCGGCGGCGGCGGGCGGCGGCGGCACGCCGGCGCCGGGCAGGAAGGCTTCGAGTTCGGCGACGAAGCTCTCGGGTTCGATCGGTTTGCTGATGTAGCCGTCGAAGCCGGCGGCCAGCACTTTCTCGCGGTCGCCCGCCATCGCCAGCGCAGTCACGGCCAGCACCGGGACCTCGGCCAGGGCGGGTTCGGCCTTGAGCGTGGCCAGCACCGCGAAACCGTTCATGCCGGGCAGGTTGACGTCGCAGGCCACCAGGTCGGGCCGCTGGGCGCGGGCCTCGGCGATGCCGCGCGCGCCGTCCGGGGCGCTGATGGGGGTATGACCGTAGGCGGTAAGCAGGAACGCCATTAGTTCGACGTTGGCGGGATTGTCTTCGATGATCAGGATGCGGGCCAAGGAGGCGCTCCAAATTGCGGCGTTGTGCCCACTGTAGCACGCGCGCCGTCAATACGCCTGTTCCGGGTGCTCGCACAGCTGCGTGATTTCCCGCATCACCGCGTCCAGCACGCGTGGGTTGCGGCCCAGCGCCACGTGGCCGACGCCGCCGAAGGCCAGGTTGCGCGCGCCAGCCAGTTCGCTCGAGGTCTGCGGCGAAACGATGTTGTCGTGGTGGGTGTAGATCGAGGTGACCAGCGCGCGCGCCGCAGCCGCTTCGCCGCGCGCCAGTTCGCGCAGCCAGGCGCATTCGGGCGGTTCGGCGCTTGCCGCGCGCCGCATCTGGGCGGCGTTCAGGCCGACCCCGAAGGCGGCCAGGCAGGTGCCATGGTGCGGCGTGCCGAGCGTGACGACGCGCGCGACCCGGTCGATGCCGCAGGCGCGCATCCAGGCGCGCGCCACCAGCCCGCCCATGCTGTGGGCGACGATCACCACCTTGTGCGCGCCGGTGGCCGCAAGCAGCGCATCGACCGCCCCCTCGACCAGCGGCGCGTAGGCATCGATGTCGCCGGTGAGCGGCTCCAGGTCAACGGTGGCGTAGCTGATGCGCGCCGCATCCAGGCGCGGCGCCAGGTGCGACCAGTAGCCGCTGTTGCAGCCGTAGCCGTGCAGCAGCAGCACCGGTGGCGCGCCGGAACCGGCGTGGATGCGGGTGCAGGCGGCGGCGCGCGGCATGGTCCAGGAGGATTGCAGCATGCTGGCGCTGAACTCCTCGAAGAACATGCGCAGCCGCGCGCCGATTTCCAGCTGGTACTCGCTGGGTGTCGGGCTGGCGAAGCGCGCGCTCATGAAGAAGTTGTTGGCGTTGATGAGCAGGCGCACCAGCACCACGCTGCCCAGGCCCGCCGCCAGCGCCTGCCAGCGCGTCGCGCCGAACACCTCGATGGCTGCGGCGCCGATGCCTAGCGCGGCCAAGGCCTGCAGCACCAGGATCAGGCGCAGCATCAGGCGCGCGCTCATGCCGTCCTGCTCCCCGCCAGGCGATTTGCCAGGCCGGTGGCCAGCTTGGCGGTGAGCCCGTAGATCGACAGCTGCGGATTGGCGCCCAGCGAGGTCGGGAACAGCGAGCCGTCGTGCACCGACAGGTTGGCGATGCCGCGATATTGGCCATCGGGCGTGGCGACGCCCTGGCGCTCGCCGCCCGACATCGCGCAGCCGCCCATCACGTGGGCCGAGGCCACGCGGGTCAGGTGCAGCTGCTGCGGCAGCGCCGCGATCGCGGCCTTCGCTTCGCGCCAGGAGGTGTAGCGGCGCGCCATCTCGTGCGCCGGCTGTACCGCGCTGGCGCCGGCGGCGAACTGGATCTCGGCCATGGACAGCAGCGCGCGGCGTGCGCCGTCCCACAGGTAATCGGTCAGCGGGTAGTCGAGCTCCGGGCTGCCGTCGGCGCGCAGGCGCACCGTGCCCCCAGGAGCGCCTTCATGGAAGCCGTCGCGCAGCAAGGCGAGCATGCCTTGCAGGTGCGGAAAGTCGCGCATCAGCTGCGCGTGCGATTGCCCGAAGCCGTTCATGGTGGTGGCCAGCAGCAGCGGGTGCAGCGGCGGGGCCTCGAGCTTGTAGCCGATCGGTCCGTCGACCGGACCGGCCAGGAAATGGTCGGAGTAGACGGTTTGCGGCGCGCCTGCCCAGGCCTCCACGCGCTGCGGGAAGAAAGCGGCCGAGATCACGGTCGGGTGCAGGAAAGTACGCTTACCGAGCTGGCCGCTGGGGTCGGGCGCCTGTGAACGCAGCAGCAGCGCGGGCGAATTGATGGCGCCTCCGGCCACGACGAAATGGCGCGCGCGCAGGCGCAGCACACGCCCGGTCGGGTGGACCCCGGCCGCATCGAGCGCATGGCACAGCAGCTCGTCGGCGCGGTCCTTCACCAGCACGAAGCGCTCGGCGCGGGCGCGCGTGACGAGCTGCGCGCCCAGCTCGAGCGCAGCCGGGATGGTGGTCACCAGCATCGACTGCTTGGCGTTGGTCGGGCAGCCCATGCCGCAGTAGCCGAGGTTCCAGCAGCCCTGGACATTACGGCGGATGAGGCCCGTCGGGATGCCGAGCTGCGCGCCGCCGCGGCGCAGGATATCGTTGTTCTCGTTGGGCGCGCCCGGCCAGTCGGCGATCTGCAGGCGCGCCTCCATCATGGCGAACCAGGGCGCCAGCGCTTCCGGCGTGGCGTCGGGCAGCGCATGGTGGGTGCGCCACCAGTCAAGCGTAGCGGCGGGCGTGCGGAAGCTCGAGGTCCAGTTGACGGTGGTCGAGCCGCCCACGGTGCGGCCCTGCAGGATGTTGATGCCCTTGTCGGCCGTCTTGCGCGCAGCCGATTCCTGGTACAGCGACGGGTAGGCCTCGGCCTCGCGCATCCTGAAGTCGGCGGAGGACTTGAGCGCGCCCTCTTCCACCACGATGACGGATAGCCCCGCCCGCGCCAGGATCTCCGCCGTCACGCCGCCGCCGGCGCCGCTGCCGACGATGACGACGTCGGCCTCCAGACCGCGGTCCGCAGTGAGCGTCGCCGCATCGAGGACCCTCCAGCCGCGTACGATGCCGGCCCGGATCGGGTCAAGGATCAGCGGCGCCGTCATGCCAGTTCCTTCATCGGCCCCGGATAGCCCGTCGCGGCCCAGCTCGCTGGCTGCGCATACCAGGCCCCGAGCACCAGGTCGTGCAACGCGTGGTAGGCGGTGCGCAGCAGGCCGAGGCGATGCAGGCGCCAATCCTGCAGGAAGGCGGCCACGTCCTCGCTGCGCGCACGCTCCCACCCGCCCGATATGCCAGTGAGCAGGCGGCGCGCCGGCGCCAGCGCGAGCAGGCCGAACAAGTCCTGGACTTCCTGCTGGGTGGCGGGCGGCAGGCCGAGGATGGCCTGGTGGACCCCGTCGATGGTGGTCGATATCGCCCCTGCTCGCCCCGCCCCTTGCGGCAGCGCACCGGCCAGGATCGCCGGCACGATCGCATGCAGCGCCGCCTGCGCCTCGCCGTCGAGCGCGAAACGGTGCGATGCTGCGCCCTGCCTGGCGCGGTAAAGCGCGCCGCCCGCCGCCAGAGCAAGCGCCGCCAGCCCACCGCATGCCAGGAAAGTCCGTCGTGAAGTCCCCATTGCCGCCTCTTGTGTTTTTCCAAGTGTACGACAAGGGCAAGCGAGCAAGGCAAGCTGGACTAGAGGGCTCCGTCTAGCCGCAAAACTTCGGGGTCAGGTCTGACATTTGGACACGAGCTCAGCTTCGATCGGGCCGCGCCGCCGCAATCGCTCGCTTCTACAGCCCAGGCCGTGTCCGATTGTCAGACCTGACCCCGAAGTTTATTTTTTGGGGGCTTGGCTGATGATCTCGCGGGCGATGCCGCGCAGGATGTTGACTTCTTCCGTCTCGAGGCCGGTGCGGGCGAACAGGCGTTTCAGGCGCGGCATCAGTTTTTTCGGGTTGTTGGCATTGAGGAAGCCGATTGCCACCAGGGCTTCTTCGAGATGGGCGTACATGCCCTCGACCTGGGCAAGGCTGGCGGCGTCGCCATGGAAGCCGACGCCGCGCTCGTCGACCGTGTCGCCGAGGGCGGCGAGACGGCATTCGTAGGCCAGCACCTGCGCCGCCTGCGACAGGTTCAGGGACGAGTAGTCGGGATTGGCGGGGATGTTGATCAGCACATTGCATCCCTCGACGATCTCGTTCGGCAGGCCGACCCGCTCGTTGCCGAAAATGATGGCGGGACGCAGATCGCCCTGCGCGGCCGCATGCGTAGCGAACCTGCGCGGGGTCCACACCGGCGGCGAAAACTCGCGCAGGCGGGCCGACACCGCTGCCGCGAAGTTGCAGCCTTCCAGCGCCTCGGTCACGCTGCCGACGATGCGGGCATTGTCCAGCACGTCGCGGGCGCCGCTGGCGAAGGCGACCGCTTCCGGGTCGGTCAAGGGCTCGGCGCAGCGCGGGGTGACCAACACCAGCTCGCTAAAACCCATGGTCTTCATGGCCCGCGCGACCGAGCCGATATTGCCGGCGCGGCTGGTTTCGACCAGCACAAAGCGCAGCCGTTTTAAAAGAGACGTGTTGATTTCGGTCGGGTTCATTTAAAATAGCGCTATCGCGCGGTGCGGACGGTTGGGATTCGGGACGATCAAGTCCGGGATTCTAACGGGTTCGGCACCGCTTTGCTCTTTGTCATCCTCTAATTTAGCTGACCGTTCACGGCGCCTCGCGGCGTGGTGGGCGCTCGCGTTTTTCCCACGGAAGCCTCCATGCACCCAATGCTCAACACGGCGATCAAAGCCGCCCGCCGCGCCGCCACCGTCATCAACCGGGCGTCGTTCGACATCGACCGTATCACTGTTTCTGAAAAACAACACAACGATTTCGTGACCGACGTCGACCAGGCGGCGGAGCAGGCGATCGTGGAAACGCTGCTGAAGGCCTATCCGGACCACGCCATCCTGGCGGAAGAAAGCGGTGCATCGGCGAATTTGAATGACGAGAGCGAAAACGTGTGGATCATCGACCCGATCGACGGCACCACCAACTTCCTGCACGGCTACCCCAACTACTGCATCTCGATCGCCCTGCAACAGCGCGGCGTGATCACCAACGCCCTGGTCTACGACCCGGTGCGCAACGACCTGTTCACCGCCACCAAGGGCGCCGGCGCCTACCTCAACGACAAGCGCATCCGCGTGCGCAACCACGACCGCATCGGCAAGGCCCTGCTGTCGGCGGGCCATGGCCCCGACCCACGGGCGCTGGCCGAATACCTGCGCATGTACGAAACCGTCGCCTCGCGCTGCCACGGCGTGCGCAGCGCCGGTTCGGCCGCGCTGGAACTGGCCAACGTCGCCGCCGGCCGCATCGATGGCTTCTTCGAGAAGGGCCTGAAAGTGTGGGATATCGCCGCCGGTGCCCTGCTGGTGACCGAAGCGGGCGGCATCGTCGGCGAGTTCAGCGGCGAGTCGGATTACCTGCACAAGGGCGACATCATCGCCGCCGGTCCGAAGGTTTTCGGCGCCATGGTCCCGCTCCTCGCCGCTTTCAAGTAAAATACCCGCTGTGCTTCTGGGGCGTGATCAACGCGCCCCGCTTCACCGGACGGAAAGTCCCGGTCAGAAACTTTCCATAGAGAAACAGCTCCTCTATAATCCCGGCTGTCCTGCTCGTCTATCCACGAGCGGCAGCGTCCGGCGTTCCCGCGGTGTCACCGCGTCCCGCCTGCAATGACTAATCCGATTTCCTGGACTGGCGCCATGTTGGTGCGGGCCCACTTTTGATAAAGAATTCATGTCATTTTCTACTCTCGGTTTGTCCGATGCGATCGTTCGCGCTGTCACTGAACAAGGCTACACCACCCCTACCCCGATCCAGGCCCAGGCAATTCCAGCCGTCCTGAACGGTGGCGACCTGCTGGCCGGCGCACAGACCGGCACCGGCAAGACCGCCGGCTTCACCCTGCCGATCCTGCAGCGCCTGTCGACCGATGCGGTCGGCGCCGCCATCAAGAGCAAGACCGCCCCGCGCGTCATCCGCGCCCTGGTGCTGACCCCGACCCGCGAACTGGCGGCCCAGGTCGAGGAAAGCGTGCGCCTGTACGGCAAGTACACCAACCTGAATTCGGCCTGCATCTTCGGCGGCGTCGGCATCAACCCGCAGATCAAGCTGCTCAAGCAGGGCGTCGACGTACTCGTCGCCACCCCGGGCCGCCTGCTCGACCACGTCGGCCAGCGTACCGTCGACCTGTCGAAAGTGGAAATCCTGATCCTGGACGAAGCCGACCGCATGCTGGACATGGGCTTCATCCACGACATCAAGAAAGTGCTGGCGGTGCTGCCGCCGAAGCGCCAGAACCTGCTGTTCTCGGCCACCTTCTCGGACGAGATCAAGGCCCTGGCCGACAAGCTGCTGAACAACCCGGCCTCGATCGAAGTCGCGCGCCGCAACTCGACCGTGGAAGTGATCGCCCAGAAAATCCACCCGGTCGACCGCGACAAGAAGCACCCGATGCTGGCCCACCTGATCAAGTCCAACGCGTGGGAACAGGTGCTGGTGTTCATGCGCACCAAGCACGGCGCCAACAAGCTGGTCGAACAGCTGGGCAAGGATGGCATCAACGCCATGGCAATCCACGGCAACAAGAGCCAGACCGCGCGCACCAAGGCGCTGGCCGAGTTCAAGGACGGCAGCCTGACCGTGCTGGTGGCAACCGACATCGCCGCGCGCGGCATCGACATCGACCAGCTGCCGCACGTGGTGAACTACGACCTGCCGAACATCCCGGAAGACTACGTGCACCGTATCGGCCGTACCGGCCGTGCCGGCGCGACCGGTGAAGCCGTCTCGCTGGTCTGCGTGGACGAGCATCAGATGTTGAAGGACATCGAGAAGCTGATCAAGCAGACCCTGCCGCGTCACGTGATCCCTGGCTTCGAGCCGGACCTGAACGCCAAGGCGCAGCCGATCCAGCTGCGCAGCGGCGCGCCTGGCCACGGTAACCGTGGCGGTGGCGGCGGTGGCCGCGGCGCCCCGGCGGGCAACCGCGGCGGCAATGGCGGCGGCAACAAGCCGCGCAGCCCGGGCGGCGCACCCGCCTCGGCCGGCGCCAAGCGCTCGAATAACGGCCCCCGTCCTGCCAGCGCTTCGCGCCCAGGCCGCGACCGCTAAGTCGTCACCGGTGGCTCGTGCAGCCACCCGCCAATGAGGGTCAGGGTAGAATTGTTGGGAAACAGTCAAACGTTTCCGAGCCATTCGACCCTGACCCCATTTTTTTATGCATCCAGTTATTTTTTTCAACTCACGGCTCTTCGACCTGGCGCACGAGCCCGAGAATCCACATAACGACGCGCCCGGCAAGCTGCTGCTGGACTATGTGCGGGAACGTTTCCTACTGGCGCCGGTGTCCGAGCCGATTCCCGAGGACTGGGGATGGTGCGGGTTCGTCCAGAATGGCGGCCGCAGCTATATGCTGGGGGCGATCCTGCAGCCCGGCGACGATGGCAACCATGGCTGCATCATCCAGCTCGACAAGCAGCGCGCGTTCACCGAGAAATTGTTCGGGAAAGCAGCGCTGGCGCCCGACGATCCGGTGCTGGGCGCCCTGCTCAAGCTCATCCGTGATGAACCGGCGTTCACGGACCTCTCTCTGAATACTTGAATGCACAAGTACTTGCCAGGGCGGGCAAAGCGGCATATATTTGAGCGATCAACTATCTATCAATGAACGGAGCCCGCCATGAGCGACCTGAACAACGACGTCCCCGCCGCCCCTTTCGACAGCCCGACCAGCGAATTCTGCCTGCGCATGGCGCGTGCCTGGGCGGCCCTGTCGCGCCGGCTGGACAATTCCCTCGGCAGCCTGCACGGCATCAGCTTTGCCGATTACCAGTTGTTGCTGAGCCTGCTCCGGGCGCCGGGCGGACGCCTGCGCCGGGTCGACCTGGCTGAAAAACTGGGCCTCACCGCCTCGGGCGTGACCCGGTCGCTGCTGCCGCTGGAAAAGATCGGCCTGGTCGGCCGCCAGAGCGATCCGCGCGATGCCCGGGTCGGCTACGCCATCATCACGCCCTCCGGCAGCGAGCTGGTCACGAACGCCAGCGTGGTGGTGCACAACGTCAGCCGCGCCGTGCTGGGGGCGCCGTCGCGCGAACTGCTCGCGTCGACCTCGGCGCTGCTGGCGCAGCTGGGCGGCAGCCAGCAAGCATGAGCCTGCCCACCACCCTGCGCCGGGATCCGAATTTCACCTGGCTGATGAGCGGCGGCGTCATTTCCGCCCTCGGCGACCAGTTCACCCTGATCGCCCTGCCCTGGCTGGTGCTGCAGCTCACCGGCGACCCGCTCATGCTCGGCGTGATGGTGGCGGTGATGGGCGTGCCGCGCGCCATCCTGATCCTGTTCGGCGGCGCCCTGGTCGATCGCTACTCGCCCAAGCGCGTGCTGATGCTGACCAAGCATGCCAACACGCTGCTGCTGGCCATCCTCGCGGCGCTGGTGCTGTCGGGCCAGGCCAGCCTGCCGCTGGTCGCGCTGCTGGCGATCGGCCTGAGCCTGGCGTCGGCCTTCAGCATCCCGGCCGGCACCTCGATGCTGCCGCATGCCGTCCCGCTCCAGCTGCTGGGAGGCGCCAACGCGGCGATGATGGGCATGCGCCAGCTCACCATGCTGGCCGGGCCCCTGCTGGCGGGCCTGCTGTTCGTGCTGGCCGGCGACGGCAGCGCCGGGTCCGGGGACGCGCGCGGCCTCGGCCTGGCCTTCGCCTTCGACGCCCTCACCTATCTTGTGTCGGCCTGGACCCTGTCGAAAGTCCGGCCGCTCCCGGCGCCGGCCCAGGACAAGGCGGCGCCGGAGCCCGTGCTGCGCGCCGTCGGCGCCGGGCTGGCCACCGTGTGGCGCGACCCGCGCCTGCGCACCGCCTTCCTGTACTGGGGCCTGTGCGCCTGCGTGATCGGCGGCTTGATGCAGGTAGGCCTGCCGCTGCTGGCCAGCGAACGCCTGCACGGCGCCTCGGCACTGGCCCTCCTGATGGGCGCCCATGGCGCCGGCGCGCTGGCGGGCATGGCCTTGTCCGGCGTGCTGGGCAAGCGGCGCGTGGTCAACCTCGGCATCACCCTGCTGCTGGTGGACGGCATCGCCGGCCTGCTGCTGGTGCCGCTGGGCATGGTGACCGAGAGCTGGCAGGGCATGCTGCTGCTGGTGGCGATGGGCGTGCTGGGCGGCTTTGTCCAGGTCGCCGTATTCACCTGGCTGCAGCAAAGCGTGCCGAAAGCGATGCTGGGCCGGATGATGAGCATCTTCATGTTCGTCTTCATGGGCCTGGCGCCCTTGAGCGCCGCGGTCGCCGGCTGGCTCGCCAGTTTCATCAGCCTGGCCACGCTGTTCATGGGGGCCGGCCTGTTCCTGACCGTGGCGGCCCTGCTGGCCTGGCAGTTCACGCCGATGGCCCGGCTGGCCGACGCAACGCCGGCCGCGCAACAGGGCTGAGTGGGAGGCCGTGACGGCCGGGGGGCGAATCGGCTAGGATGAAGGGATTGCCACAGCAAGCCTTCATCCCATGCCGAAATTCGCCGCCAACCTGAGCACGCTGTTCCCCGACGCTCCTTTCCTCGAGCGCTTTGCCCTGGCCCGCAGCGCCGGCTTCGACGCGGTCGAGTTCCAGTTCCCGTATGCGTTCGAGCCGGAGCAGATCGTCCAGCGCCTGCGGCGATACGGGCTGGAACTGGTCTTGCACAACCTGCCTCCGGGCGACTGGAACGCGGGCGAGCGCGGCATCACCTGCGACCCGCGCCGCAGCGCCGAATTCCGGGACAGCGTCGGCCTGGCCATCGACTACGCGCTGGAACTGGGCGTGAAGCGCCTGCACTGCCTGGCCGGCAAGCTGCCGTCCAACGTGCCGCAGGAACGCGCCCACGCCTGCTACGTCGAGAACCTGCGCTACGCCGCGGCCCAGTGCCGCCCGCACGGCATCGACCTGCTTATCGAACCCATCAATACGCGCGACATCCCGGGCTACTTCCTCACCGGTAGCCGCCAGGCCGCCGCCGTCATCGAGGAATGCGGCGCCGATAACCTCTTCATGCAGTACGACATCTATCACATGCAGCGCATGGAGGGCGAGCTGGCCGGCACGCTGCGCCAGTACCTCCCGCTGATCCGCCACATCCAGCTGGCCGACGTGCCGGGACGCCACCAGCCGGGCACCGGCGAAATCAATTTCCCCTACCTGTACACCCTGCTCGACGAACTGGGCTACGACGGCTGGGTCGGCTGCGAATACCATCCGCAGGGCGAGACGATGGCGAGCTTCGGCTGGCTCGCGCAGGAGCGCAAGCGGGCCGCGGCGCTGCTGCTGGACAAGGCCTGATCGGTCAGGCAACATTGGGGTTTTATCCAGCCGAGGAAGTACGATGATCCAGGGATTGCGCACCGTAATTTACCCCGTCACCAACCTGCCTGAAGCGACCGCCTGGTACGAGCAGGCAGTGGGCAAGGCCCCGTACTTCAATGAAGCCTTCTATGTCGGCTTCGAGGTCGGCGGCTTCGAACTGGGCCTGATTCCCGATGGCCAACCCGGCAGTAGCGGCGCCACCGCCTACTGGGGAACCGCCGACGCCGACGCCGAGCTGGCGCGCCTGGTGGCCCTGGGCGCCGAAGTGGATGCGCCGGTCTCCGACGTGGGCGGCGGGATCCGCGTCGCTACCGTGCGCGACCCTGACGGCAACCTGTTCGGCGTGATCCAGAACCCACACTTCGACCGCGCGAAGGTCGAGTAAGCTCGGTCAATTGACCATCAGCAAAACTCCGCCTGACGGAGTTTGAAACAATGGGATCTTTCCGGCCGCCCCCTCCGGCCTGAAAGGACCCACATGCTGCGATATCTTTCGATCCGACTGTTCCTGGTATGTGCCCTGTTCCTGGGCGGCTGCGCCTCCACGGGCGGACCGGTCAGCCTGCAGGAGGTGCGCGAGTTCGCCGATGCGTCCGCGCGCCTCGGCGGCTACGCCGAGCTGGCGCGCCGCTACCGGGACACCTACGAGCGCGAGCAGCCCTACCTCTCGCCGGCCGCCGACAAGCTGGCGCGCGACAACGACGCCAAGCGCCGCGCCGTGTTCGAGGATTTCATCGCAATCCAGAAAACCATGGTGCTCTACATGCAGACGCTGAGCCTGCTGGCCGGCGACGCGCGCTACGACCTGTCCGAGCGCATCGACGACCTCGGCAACGGACTGAAGGCGAATACCGAGTCTGGCCTGCAGCAGCGCCACATCACGGCCTACACCGGCATGACCCGGCTGCTGACCCGCGTGATCGCCTCCGGCTACCAGAACCGCAGCGTGGAAACCATGGTGCGCGACGGCGACGCCGACGTGCAGGTGCTGCTCGACGCCATGATCCAGCTCACCCGGCTCTACTACAAGACCAACGAGAATGAAAAGAAGACCATCCTCGGCATTTTTGACGTCGAAATCCCGTTCTCGACGCGCAATTCCGACCGCATGCTGGTCACGCTGGCCAAGGTGCATTACCTGAACAAGGCCACCGAATACAAGATCATCGACCGCCGCTACGAGCTGGCCCTGCAAGGCCTGACCAAGGTGGCGCTGGGGCACCAGAAAATGCGCGAGAACCTCGGCAAGCTGTCGAACGATGAAGTCCGGCGCCTGCTGGCCAACTACGGACGCGACCTGCGCACCATCCGCGACGGCTTGTCCGGCGACTGACAGGAGAGCACATGGCTACCACCCCGACCCGTCCCGCCGCCGCCACCCTTGCCGGCCCCGACGCCGCACCCGCCCCCGCCCCCGCCGCCGCCGCGCTCTCTTCTCCCGCGCACATCATCGAGCTGGCCGACCAGCTTTCCGCCTGCGCCGACCAGATCCACGAGCGCGTCATGAAGGAAATCCGCTCCTACCAGGGCGGGCCGGTGCCCGAGGGCGTCCAGGCCACCGCGCGCGCGCTGCTGGAAGACGAAACCCTGATGCGCCAGCGCGCCAACAGCTTGTATGCCGATGCTGCCGCCTTCATCGTCAAGGGACTCGGCAAGCCGCAGGCCCAGCTGGCCAGGCTCACCGCCGACGCCGCTGAAAAGATCCGCAAGATCGCCGTCATCGGCGAAGCCACCGGCCTGGTGGGCGGCCTGCTGACGCTGGCCGGCGCCGCCATCACGGGCCAGCCGATGCCGCTGCTTGCGGCCATCGAAAAAGTGGAAAAGCATTCCAAGGCCCTGGGCGCGCTCAAGCCCAAGCCAACACCACCGGTGACGTAGGGTGCTCCGGGCCATGAGCGGCGGCGATGCCGAGCGCGCGTTCAAATTTCATATGCACTGCCGCGACGCCGTCCCCCGCTGATGCTCGCATTCCGACTAGCGCGCCGAGGCAACGAGTACAAAACCGCTCAGCACATGTGCTGGCCGCCATTGATCGCCAGATTGGCTCCGGTAACGAAACCCGCTTCTTCCGACACCAGCCAGGACACCATGGCAGCCACTTCGTCGGGCTGCCCCAGGCGCCCGACCGGGATCTGCGGCAGGATGCGCTCGTGCAGCAACTGAGGCGGTACCGCATGTGCCGTGCGGGTATCGAGGTGGCCGGGCGAGACGGTATTGACGGTGACGCCGTAGCGCGCGGATTCCAGCGCCAGCGCCTTGGTGAGCCCGTGCAGGCCGGCCTTGGCGGCGGCGTAGTTGACCTGGCCCAGCGCTCCCTGCTGGCCATTGACCGAGCCGATGTTGATGATGCGGCCCCACTGCTGCACGAGCATCGGCGCGATCGCGTGGCGCGCCATGTTGAAGGCGCCGTCGAGGTTCACGCCCATGACGGCATGCCAGTCGTCCAGCCCCATCGTGCGCAGGCCACAGTCGCGCGTGAGCCCGGCGTTATTGATGAGCACGTCGATTCGTCCGGCATGGTCGAGCAGGCGCTGCACGGCGCGGCCGGCGGCCTCGAAATCGGCCACGTCGGTTTCGACGGCGATGAATTCCATGCCGTCGCGCCGATGGCTGGCCAGCCATTCGTGGTGGTGGTGATTGGAGGGCGAGAAGGTGGCGGCGACGGTGAAGCCGTCGAGATGCAGGCGGCGGCACATGGCCGTGCCAAGCCCACCCATGCCCCCGGTGACGAGGGCGACGCGTTTGATCATGAATGTCCCCTGAACATGGTTATCCGCGCCCGTGGGAGGACTCCCGGGGCGCGAACTACCCAGTGTAGGGAAGCGGCCTGAGCAACCTATTGAGGCAGATCAAGCGTGCCCATGTACTCAGGCGATGAGCTGGGGCCGGCTGGCGGGGTCGAAGTCGGCCCAGTCGCCACCGACGATATTGCCCTGTGCCTGCTCGATGTGGTGGGCGCCGAGCTGGCGCAGCACGTCGACCGCACGCTCGGCCAGGCCGGCATCGTCGAACGCGACCGCCACCAGCATGCCCGCTTCGCGCGGCGGCACGCGGTTCTCGCCGCCCTCTTCCGACTCGCCCCGGTCCTTCATCTTGGAAAAGCTGAACAGCGAGCCGACGTGGCCGCCGACCAGGCCGCCGACGATCGGGCCCAGCGGGCCGGTGACCGGCGAGGTGGCCGCGCCGATCGCCATGCCGACGGCGCCGCCGGTGGCGACACCCTTGACCACGCCTTCCGGCGTTTCCTTGGCGCCGGGCGACTGGAGGTGGTCGCCACCGATCGGGGTCTGGTCGTGCTGGCCCGGCTGGGTGAGGTAAAAGCCGCTGATCCGGCTGGCGTCGAAGCCGGCGGCTTCAAGGGCGGCGCGGGCGCGGTCGACGTCGTCCTGAAGCTGGAAACGCCCTGCAATAATGGTGGACATAGCGATTTCTCCTGATCGTTGTAACTCAACTATGCCCGCGCCGCGCATCGTGCTCTGTACGCGGACGCACGCAGTCCGTTCACCTTACCGCCATTGCCCGTACACCACGTTCGCGTCGTGGAAGTCGTCGGCCGCGGGCGCCGGTTCGGGCATCCAGGCGCGCGGGTCGAGCCGGAAATACTTCTGGAACTCGCCGAACAGGTCCGGGTGGCGCGCGGCCAGCTCCCAGGGCTGCTCGAAGAAGCTTTCGGTGGCCACCGCGAAGAACTCGGCCGGGCTGCTGGCGCCGTAATGGTCGAGCACGCCCCGCTGACCCCACATGGCGTCGCGCTGCAAGTTGGCGAAGTCGCGCGAGAGCACTTCGGACCAGCTGCGGTAGCGCTCGGTGCTGCCGAGGTAGGGCGCGCCATTGGTGCTGCCGGACTCGCTGTCGAGCTGGTGGGCGAACTCGTGCAGGACGACGTTATGGCTGGGCGGCTCGTCGATACCGGCGCGCCGCACGTGGTCCCACGACAGGATTACCCGGCCGTCGCCCCAGGATTCGCCCAGCAGGTCCTGGCGCTGCTCGGTGACGACGCCGGCCGCGTCGACTTCGCGCCGCGGCACCAGGAAGGCGCCTGGATACACGAGCACCGCGTGCAGCGACGGGTACAGCGAGGCCGGATTGGCGTCGCCGGCGCGCCCCAGCACCAGCAGGCAGGCCTGGCCGGCGATGGTCACGCGCATCTCGTCGGTGATTTCCAGGCCGGCGCAGCCAACGAAGGCTTTTTCGTGCAGGAATTGCTGGACCAGGCGCTGCAGGCGCTGGCGGTGGGCCGGGGTCATGCCCTTGAACTGGACCACGTTGCGGTCGAGGATGGCGCGCAGGGGCGCGGGCAGCGGACGCGCGAGCGCGCGCCGCAGCCGCCACCTGGGCCACATCCAGGCGCCCAGCAGTCCGGCCGCCAGCAGGCCGGCGATGATGCCTTCCATTAGCGTCCCTGGTTCGATGAAACGAATGCCATCACGTCGTCGGCGCCGCCGATCAGCTTGCCGCCGATGAAGACCTGCGGCCAGGTCAGCTGGCCGGTCAGGCCACGCAGCACGCCGGTCGTGATTTTCTGGTCTTCCGAAATGTCCGTGAAGACGATGCCATTGTCGCTCAATGCTGCCTTGGCGCGCGCACAATGCGGGCAGCCGGGGCGCGAGAACATGACGACCGGCTCGGGAATCTTTGCGTCCGGGTTGATATAGCTCAGCATCGTATCGGCGTCCGAGACCTCGAATGGGTCCCCTTCGCGCTGCGGTTCGATGAAGATTTTGTCGATCACGCCGTCTTTGACCAGCATCGAGTAGCGCCACGAGCGCTTGCCGAAACCGAGGTCGCGCTTGTCGACCAGCATGCCCATCCCTTCGGTAAAGTCGCCGTTTCCGTCCGGGATCACGGTGACGTTGCCCGCGTCCTGCCCAGCCTTCCACTGGTTCATGACGAACGCGTCGTTCACCGAGATGCACAGGATGTCGTCGACACCGTTTGCGCGCAGCACGGGCGCCAGCTCGTTGTAGCGCGGCAGGTGGGTCGACGAACAAGTGGGCGTGAAGGCGCCCGGCAGCGAGAACACGACCACGGTCTTGCCCTTGAACAGCTCGTCGGTGCTCAGGTCCTGCCATGCGTCGCCGGGGCGCGCCTTGAAGGTCACATTCGGGACCGGCCGGCCCTGCAGCGAGTCGGCGCTCGGGATGGTGGTGCTGGATGTCATCGGGTCGTCCTTTCCTGGGAGCGGCAGCCTGCGCCGCGTTGGGACGGAGGTAAGGACACTTGACGGGATTTCAACGCGCGGTGGCTAAATAATTGTTCGCTTGAAAAACAAAACCGCGCACAAGGCGCGGCTGAATGACGACAGCGATCGTCTGGCCGGCACTGCCACGGGTCTCTTCCGCGGCAGGACGGGGGCGCACTAGGGCGCGTTATTTGCCTGCTGGCTGGCCTGGGGCTGGGCCAAACAGCGCGGCGACCAGCGGGTCGCGGGCGACCGGGCTGCGGTTCACGCGGATCGCATAGTGGGTATCGTCGGCCAGGATGTGGAAGTGACGGCCGCTGCCTGCCATGTTCTGCTCACGCAGGCCCGGACGCTCCTTGCGTGGGGCGGCGCCTTCGCGCTTCGGCTGGCAGATCGCTGCCAGGAAGGCCTTGACGCGGTCCTGGTCGGGGCAGATCTGGTACACGGCCTTGCCCAGGTAGGTGGCGGTGCCTTCGATGTAGCGGGCCAGTTCGATGACGCCGGCTTCACGCAGGTCGCGGATGTACTTGCGGGCGCCCGATGGCGAGAACTTGAGGAACCAGGCGATTTCGTCAGCCAGCATCTCGTGGGTGGAGAGCTCGTTGATGAGCTTCTGCATGTTTTCGATCCGGCGCTGGGTGGCGGACGTCGACCGCACGCGCTCGATCGGTGCCAGCGAAATGGGTGCCCGCTCGGTTGGTTGCGGCGGAACGCGTTCGATCAGCGCAGAGTTGCTGGAAGTGTGCACTGCGCCGATGTCGCCGCCTTGCACCGCGTTGTGATGGGTCGTTGCATGCATATTGGTGAGCTCCAAAATTGAGAGAGACTGTGTGGTCCGGGTCGCTGTGTGTCGTTTGACACCCTGACAACACTTCGGGTTCCGCTTAACTGGCCTCAAGATTGCCTGCGTCAGCCCTCACGGTCTGTGCGCCATCCAACATTCGAGAACATTCCTGCAGGCACTTTTGACAAACCCGCTTGCCTTTCCGGGTAGCCAGAAAGTTGTGATCAAAAAAACAAGGTGCCACCGGTTCTCCGGCGCTGAATGTGGCTTTTTCACCACTGTTGTAAAATTGCACAGGCCAGTCCAGAGAGTGCGGTACCGCACCGAGACCGTGGAACTTGCACTGTTATTCTTTATCCAACATCTGTGTCAAGGCATGCGATGTCAACAACCCTTCACCTTATGGGAGTTACCTGTGAATAATTCGAAGAAGATCGCCCTGGCCGTCGCCATCCTGTGCTCGGCTGGTACCACCATGGCCCAAGAAGTCAACCCATCGTGGTATATCCAGCCGAACGTGATTGTCGCGAAGCCGGATGGAGACTTCGGCGTGAATGACCGCGACTGGGGCGGCGGCCTGAAATTCGGCAAGGCCGTGTCGCCAATGTGGGACATCCAGTTCGGCGCCAGCCAGGTCCGTTTCGAAGATGGCCCAGCCCGCTACCGCCAGACCCTGCTGGGCGCCGATGCCCTGCTGATGTTCTCGCGCGAGCGCTTCCGTCCGTTCGTCCTCGTGGGCCTGGGCCTCGAGCGCGACAAGGTGCAAAACCCACTGCGCAACGTGGGCAAGAATTCCCCTTACCTCACCGCCGGCATCGGCTTCCAGGCATCGCTCACCCCGCAATGGTCGTTCCAGGCCGACCTGCGCAGCGTGCGCGGCTTCCTGCGCGACCACGAACAGTTCGGCTTCCGCCGCAGCAACAACAAATACCTGACCCTCGGCCTGAACTACGCGTTCAACCCGCCGCCAGTGGCAGCCGCACCAGCGCCGGCCCCGGCCCCGGTGGTCGAAGCCCCGGCTCCGGCGCCAGCCCCGGTCGCCCCGCCGCCGCCGCCGGCACGTTTCGAGAAAGTCACCCTGGAAGCGACCAAGCTGTTCGAGTTTGATAAATCGGACATCATCATGCCGTCGCCAAAGCTCGATGAAATCGCTGCCGCCCTGATGGCCGACACCAGCATCACCGACGTCGACATCACCGGCCACACCGACCGCCTGGGTTCCGAAAAATACAACTTGAAACTGTCCGAGCGCCGCGCCAACGCCGTGCGCGACTACCTGGTCAGCAAGGGTGTCGACGGCAACCGCCTGAAGGCCTACGGCAAGGGCGAATCCAATCCGCTGGTCCAGTGCACCGAGAAGAACCGCAAGGCCCTGATCGATTGCCTGGAACCGAACCGCCGCGTCGAGGTCGAGCAGATCACCGTCGAGAAACGCGTCCAGTAAGCCGGCCCGGCCTGCCGCTGCTGCCCTGCCACGCGCAGGCGGGTAGCAGCGTGCCGCCGCCAAAGGCGAGGCGGGTGCACTATGGGGGCTTCGGCCCCCTTATTAATTTGGAGAATAGAACATGGATGGTAAGAAATGGGTGCCGTATTCGCGCGAACTGGTCCGCGTGATGCGTTGTGCCGTGACAGAATGGCTCGAGCACCGCGCCTCCAGCAAGGGCGCGGCGCTTGCTTTCTACACCCTGTTTTCGATGGCGCCGATCCTGGTGCTGGTGATCGCCATTGCCGGCTTCTTCTACGGGCCCGAGGCGGCGCAGGGCCAGCTGCTCAATGAGTTGCGCGGCCTGGTCGGCGCCCAGGGGGCAGAAACCATCCAGGCCATCCTGGCCGGTGCGCGCGACAAGGAAGACGGCATGTTCGCGACCATCGTCGCCTCGGTGCTGCTGCTCATCGGCGCCACCAGCGTGTTCGCCGAACTCAAGGACAGCCTGGACGAAATCTGGGACGTGCCGCCGCCCAAGGACAGCAGCTTCTGGGACATCGTGCGCACCCGCCTGCTTTCTTTCGGGCTGATCCTGGTGCTGGGCTTCCTGCTGATGATCTCGCTCGTCGTGAGCGCCGCACTGGCCGTCGTCGAGAAGTATATCGGCGGCATGTGGAAAGAAGCCGCGGTCGTGATGGGCTGGGTCGCCTGGGCCATCAGCTTCCTGGTCATCGCCACGCTGTTCGGGGTGATCTACAAACTGCTGCCGCGCATCAAGCTGTCCTGGCGCGACGTGACCATCGGCGCCCTCGGCACCGCGGCCATGTTCACCCTGGGCAAATTCCTGATCGGCCTGTACATCGGCAATAGCGGCGCGGCCGACAGCTTCGGTGCGGCCGGCTCGCTGATCGCGCTGCTGCTGTGGGTGTATTACTCGGCGCAGATCTTCTTCCTCGGAGCCGAGTTCGCGCGCCAGTACGCGCTCAAACTGGGCAGCCTGAAGCACAAGCCGAAGGAAGAAACGGGTGACAAGAAAAAGGATGAGCCGGCGGAGGCGCCGATGGCTACCTGGAAGGATGGCCGGGCCGTGTAATCGTAGGGTGGGCGGGTCTTCCCGCCCACGTGTTCAATGTAGGCGCACAGTAAAATCTGCCGTGATCACACCACTGTCCGCTCTTGGCCGAACGTGGTCGCTGCTTCGACAAGTTTCGTTCGATGATCTCAGGGGTGAGCCCAACGCTGATATAGGGGAGAATCCGTTTCACGAGCTACATTCCAGGTAAAGCAAAGAGCTCGTGCGCAGGTCCGCTTACTCGCCCAGCAGTTCCGCCAGCACTTCCATCCCCTCCACCCGCTCGGCCACCACCTTCAGCACCACCACCACGGGCACGCCCAGCAGCAAGCCCCACATCCCCCACAGCCAGCCCCAGAACAGCAGGCTCACGAACACGGCCGCCGGGTTCATCTTGGCGATCTTGCCGGTCATCCAGGTGGTGACGACCATGCCGACCAGGGTGGCGATGCCGAGCGAGGCGCCGGCCACCAGGATCACCATGCGCAGCGATTCGAACTGGAAGAAGGCCACCGCACCGGTGGCGATCGTGATCAGGAGCGGACCGAAATAGGGAATGACGTGGGCCACGCCGGCAAACGCGGCCCAGGCGCCGGCGTTCTCCAGGCCGATGGCGCGCAGCGCCGCCCAGGTGAGCAGCGCCAGGATCACGTTGGTAACCAGCAGCATGAACATGTAGTTCTGGATCGCGTTGTTGATGTCGTCCAGGATGTGCACCGTCACCTTCTTGCGCGTGAGCGAAGGGCCGGTCAGCTTGACCAGCTTGCGCTTGAAGGTGTCGCCCGCCAGCAGCAGGAAGAACACGAGGAAGATCACCATGGTGGCCTGCGACAGGAAGGTCGCCAGGCCCACCGAGCCGACCACCACCCAGTCCATGACGCGGATGCTGGACGCACCGCCGGCCGCGGGGACCGGAGGCACGCTCTGGGTGCGCTTCTGGATCGCGCGGCGCTGGTCGCCGCCGCCTGCATTGGAGGCGGCGCGCTCGATCTCGGCGGCGGCGGCCTGCACTTGCTGGATGGTCGAGCGTTCGCCGCTGCTGCTGGTCAGGATCTTGGTGACCTTGTGCGTGAGCGCGGGCAGTTCGTCGATGATGTTGAAGAATTCGTCCTGCAAGCGGTACAGGGTGCCGCCCATCGCGCCGAGGATCAGTACGGTAACGAGGGTCGCGCCGACGACGCGGCGGATGTGCCAGCGTTCGAGCCAGCGCACGACCGGATTGAGGGTATAGGCGATAAAGATGCCGAGCAGGAGCGGCACGAAGAATTTCTGGGCCCACTGGAGGGCGAACACGCAGGCGATGGTGGTGAGGATGCCGAGCGACAGGCCGCGTGCGTTGACGTGGATCGGCAGCCGCAGGCCGCCCACGTGCATCGTGAGCTCGTCGCCTGCAGGGCCGGGCTCGACGCCGGGCTCGGGAGAGACCGGCGCCACCGGGGCGGCAATGTCGGGTACGGTCGCAGGATGGGCCGGTTCAGGTGGTGCAAGCTGCATGGATCGTACCTTGACAAGGGAGCCGGGCCGCCCCGGCACAGGGGATTACTTGACGCGGATGTCGTTCTTTACCGAGGTTACACCTTTCACGCCGCGCGCGATGTCCACCGCCCGCTGTGCGTCGCCAGGCTGGGCCACGAAGCCCGACAGCTGGACGTCGCCCTTGAAGGTTTCGACGTTGATTTCGGTGGCCTTGACGGTTGGATCGGCAGCGAAGGCGGCTTTCACTTTGGTGGTGATCACAGCGTCGTCGACGTACTCGCCGGCGCTTTCGCGGTTCGAGGTCGATGCGCAGCCGACGGCGGTGAGGGCGACGACAGCGGTGAAGGCGGCGGTAACGATGCGTTGTGCGATTTTCATGATAGCTCCTTGGTTAAAAACTGTGGATGAACAAACTACTAAAACAAAGCCCAGTGCGGGCAGGTGGGCGGTACCGGCACGCCGGCCCGCAAATCATTTACGGAAGGCCGTCTTGGCAGCGCTGACGCACTGGTCCTTGACGGCGCCTGCGTAGGCGTCGCATTTCTCGATGGCGACGCGGTATTCGGCGGCCAGCTTGTCTTCGCGCGCATCGAGGCGCGCCTCGATGCTCTTGCGGTCGGCCTTGGCATCGGCCTGCGCGGCGACCAGGGTCGCCTTGGCCTGCTCCAGGCAGACGTCGCGAGGGTTGCCGGTGACCGCCGCGCAGCGCACCTTGTCGCGGTCATAATTGGCCGAGGCGATGCGCATGCGGGCCTGGGTATAGGCCGACAGCGTGTTCTTGTACGCGGCTTCGGCTTCTTCCTCGGTGCGTACCCGGGCTGCCTTGGCTTCGGCCATGCACAAGTCGTGCGGATTACCGGCGATCAGGTCGCAGCGGGCACGGGCCGACTTGAAACTGGCTTCGGCATTGGCCTTGGCGGCTTCGAAGCTTGCTTTTGCGTCCGGCATTGCCTGGGCACGACCGGGGCCTGCCCAGACGAGCGCGGCGCCAACGAGCAGGAATACATGGGTTCTTTTCATTTTTTATTCTCCATTTGTCAACACGCAAGAGACGTTTTACACGTCACGAGCCGCGCTATCTGTTCGGTGCCGAACACATCAACGTCGATGCAACAACTCATCCGTATTTCGATGACCCCCACGATTCAGTTTGCCAGGCAAGGACGGTTAGGCAACGCACAGACCCCTTGCGCGGCAGTGACTAAGCTGGAGCCATACTTTTGTCAGGAGAACAACATGAAAGCAACCCGTACCCTTGCTGCTGCTGTACTGGCGACCACCGCCCTCCTCACCGGCTGTGCGAGCACGTCTTCGCAGCCGTACAACAATGGCTACAACAGTGGCTATAACAATGTGTCGATGGGCTATGGCACGATCGAGTCGATCCAGGTCACGCAGGGCGCCAACCGTACCAGTGGCGCCGGCGCGATCCTGGGCGGCGTGGTCGGCGCACTGGCCGGTAGCCAGGTCGGCAGCGGCAGCGGCCGCACGGCAGCCACCGTCGCAGGCGGCGTGGCCGGTGCGGCGATCGGCAACAACGTCGAGCGTAACCGCAATGAAGGTGGCCAGGAGCAGTACCAGATCAACGTGCGCATGGATAACGGCGAGTACCGTGCCGTGTCCCAGGACAGCGTGTATGACTTGCGCGTGGGCAACCGCGTTCGCATCGTCGACGGCCGCGTCTACCGCTATTGATCGCCGTATCCGGACCCGCGAAGACATGGCGGAAGGCTCGCCTTTGTTCGCAGTCCGGCAGCTGGGGCCCTGCCCGCGCTTCGCGCCGCAGGGCCCCAGCCACACCTGCTGGCTGAACGCCTTGCCCGGCTCACCCGCGGCGGCATGCCAGATCACGCCACTGCCGACCTGAATGCCGGAGGACACCATGCGAATTTCTTCAACCGTAATGCGCGGCGCCTGCGCCTTCCTGCTGGGCAGCACCCTGCTCGCCCACGCCCAGACCAACAGCGATGCCGTGGTCGATCCTGTCGCCGCCAAACAGCAGGCCCGCGAAATTGCCCAGGGCGATCCCTCGCGCTGGTACCGCGAAGACGCGACACCCCAGGCCAAGCTGAAAACCCTGCACAAGGAAATCGGCGCCGCATTGCAGGAAGCCCGCAACGCGTGCAAGCGCGCACCGGCGGCCGAACGCAACGCCTGCCTGTCGGAAGCGCGCGCGGTGTATACGCGCGACATGGCGCAGGCCAAGGCCATGGTGGATGGACAAGGGCAAACACCCTGATCCCAGACGCTTGCTACAGGCCTGCCGTGGTAGCGTGGGCGGATCTTCCGCCCACGCGTTCAACTACGAGTGCATTGCCGCGAGCTATTTGCACTCCATCCTGTCGCACACGGGGTTGCCACCCCAATCAACAGGATAGATTCCTTCCCGCACCAATCGGCCAAACGTCGAATAGGGCCACGCAGACGCCGCTTGCACCAGGCGATGTTTGACCGGATTGAAATGGATGTCATCCATGTGCCTCTCCATGTCGCGCTCGTCCCGAATCTGGTGTTCCCAATAGCGACGCTGCCAGATCGGCGCCGAGCGTTGACGCTGTCGAGACGCAGACTGGGCCATTAGATACAACTCGCGGCATGGTTGGGAGGCGCGGTGCTTTATTTGCAACCAGCGCGATGAGAAATTTGCGTCCCTGTAGGGGAAGGTCCAGATGCAGTGCAAGTGGCCTGGCATCAGTACCATCGCCTCCAGGTCGAACAGGACGCTCCTGCATCGGAGCGGCGGTAGCAGAGCATTGAACGATGTCAGGGCTACGCCAAAAGCGCGTTATGCGTCCGATCAGAGCCAGCTTGAACGCGTGGGCGGGAGACCCCGCCCACCCTAAGGAGGTGAGCACTAAAGAAAAAAACGGCGTGCAATCGAGGATTGCAACGCCGCTCAAGCCCCACCATATTCAGCCAGCGATTATTTTGGTGTCGCCGTTCAGTTCATTTGCTGCGCACGGCGCTTGTGCACGTACCATCCAACCACGCCCAGCAGGATCGCGGCGGCGCCGGCCTGTTTGCCCATGCGGCGCTGGCGGATGAAGTTCAGTGCCGCCATACCGTAAGGCATGAGCGCCGAGACATTGGTGCCCGTCGGCCGCAGCAGCGCGTCGGCGCGCACGCGCAGTGCCGAGGTGGCGTGGTCGAGTGCGCCGTGCAGGATCACGTCGGGACGCGCACCGTGGCGTATCTGCGCCTTGGCGTGCGCCACGCCGCTGCGGAAGTATTCGCCTTCGCGCAGGAGCTCCTTCTTGCGTGCGTCCGGATCGGTGCTGTGCTTGTGGCCTGCGAGACCGGTTTTTTCATCATGGTTGTGCATATTCCCCTCCTTCGTGTCGCCGCTCACAGCAGCATGTCGCGGTCGTTCTTCAGTTCCTTCATCGTCGCCGGCAAGGCAAGCTTGCCCTGCTTGATCAGCGCTAGGCCCTTGGCGACCAGCACGCCCGTGATGATGAGGAAGACGACGAACAGGATCAGCAGGATCTTCCAGCCCATGTCGTCCCAGGCCAGCGCCACGATGGTGGCGGTGCCGTAGGCGATGGCGAACCAGATAGCCAGCAGTGCCGCGCCGAAGATGGCGACCAGTTCGATGACGTGGTTGCGCACCTCGGCCAGTTCAAGCGAAGCGAGTTCCACCCGTGACACGAGCAGGCCGAACACGCTTTTCATCAGACTGGAGATCCCGCCCATGAGGCCGGGGTTATGCATGACGGGGTCGTCTTTCTGCATGGTGGTCCCCGGAGGCGCTTATTGCTTACGGCTCAGGAGGACGCCGAGCAGCACGCCAACGCCGGCGGCAACCGCCACCGTGCGCCATGGGTTGTCCTTCACATAGACATCGGCATCGTGTGCCAGTTCCTTGCCCTTTTCGAGGGCTTGACCCTGGTAGCGGCCGGCGCGGCCCAGCGCGCGGTCGAGCATTTCCATGCCGCGGTTGCGCAGCTCGTCGGCCTTCTCGCCGGTGAGGGCGCCGGCAGCGGTCAGCATCGACTGGGCGTCGCGCACCAGCGACTTGACGTCCGACTGGGCGTCCGCCAGGTTGCTGTCGAACTGCTGGGCGTGGGCCTGGGCTTTCACGTTGCTGCGGGTGGTGTCTAGCATGATCTACTCCGTTGTGATGAATGATTGTTAAAGAAATTCAAGCACGGCCTCGCGGCCGGTGGGTGCGGCTCAGGCCAGCAGGTCGCTCATGTCGTCGGCATGCTCTTCTTCGACCGCCATGATGTCGACCAACATCGCGCGGGTGGTCGGATCCTTGTCGCCGATGGCGAGGATCATTTGGCGATAGGATTCGATCGCCACGCGCTCGGCGATCAGGTCGGCCCGGATCATCGCCTGCACGTCGTCGGAATCGTCGTACTCCGCATGGCTGCGCGCGGTGAGCGTGGCCGGGTTGAAGTTGGGCGAACCGTTGAGCTGCACGATGCGCTCGGCGATGCGGTCGGCATGGTCCTGCTCCTGCTGGGCATGCTCGAGGAACTCGGCCTTGATGTGGCCGGTGTTCGGTCCGCTCACCGTGTAGTAGTGCCGCTTGTAGCGCAGGACGCACAGCAGCTCCGTGGCCAGCGCATCGTTGAGCATGGCGATGACTGCGTCGCGATCGGCCTGGTAGCCCTCGGTGACGGCGCCGTCATCCAGGTTGGCCGCAGCGCGGCGGATCGCCGCGATGTCGAAGCCATGTGCCAGGTTTTTTGTTTCTTCCATGATGATTCCTCGTGTTTCGTATTTAGCCGGCTCAGCGTGCTGCGGCGCGCGGCGGGATCTGCGCGTTTTCGTTCGACAGCACGATCTCGACACGGCGGTTGAGCTGGCGATTGCCCGCAGTATCGTTGGCGGCCACCGGGAAGGCTTCGCCATAGGCCTTCATGGCGATGCGGTCACGCGGCACGCCCATCTGGCCCAGTGCCGATGCCACCGATTCGGCGCGGCGCTGCGACAGTTCCTGGTTGTGCGACGAGCTGCCGGTACTGTCCGTAAACCCTTCGACCAGCACGGTGCGGTTCGGGTTCTGGGCCATCACGTCGGCCAGTTTGCGCAAGGTCGACATCCCGTTCGGGGTCAGGTTGGCCTGGTTGGTGGCGAACAGCACGTCGCCGATCGTCACCACGTAGCCACGCTCGGTCTTCACGGCCTGCAGCTCGACCAGGATCGCTTCGAGCATGGCGGCGCGCTGCACCAGGGCGGCGTTCTGTTCCTGGACGGCGGCGGTCTGCTGCTGCGCAGCCTGGGCTTGCTGCTGGGCCGACTGGGCCTGCATCTGGGCCTGGGCGGCGGCGGCCTGGGCGGCTTCGGCGTCGCGCTTGGCGCGGTCGGCCTCGGCGGTGCGCGCTTCCAGGCGCACGGCGTCGCGCTGGCGCGATGCGTCGGCGATGTTCGCTTCGGCCGCCTTGGTGCGCGCCACTTCGGTCGCGGTGGCGATGCGCTGCTTGGCCACGTAGGCCAGGCGGTCGACGTCGGCCAGCGCTTCGCGGCGGGCGGCGGCGGCGTTGGCCTGGTCGAGGGCGTCGCTGGCCTGCTTGAATTCAAGCGGTGCGTACTGCGAGACCTGTGGATTGTTATTGGCGGCGACGAAATCGGCGCGGGCCTGGTCCAGGGTCGGGGTGCTCATCGGTGCGGTTGCGCAGGCTGTGGCGAGCACGGCGGCGGCCAGCAGCGACATCATGGAACGTGTTTTCATGTTCGTGTCCTTTTTTTCTTGGCGCCGCGGGCTGCGGCATTCGGGGGTCGTGGTACCAGCGCGCTTACTGGGTGTTGGCGCGGTCGACTTCCTGGCGCAGCACGCGCAGGTCTTCGTCCAGCGCGTTCGAGGCGGCGGTCGCCTTGGCCGAACCGGCCTTGCTCTGGGCCAGCTTGGCGTCGGCCTGGGCCTGGATCGCCAGCTCACGCGCCAGCTTGTAATCCTTGGCGGCCAGTGCCTGGTTGGCGCGCATCATTTTTTCGCGGGCCATATTGATTTCTGCCGGGGCCAGCTCGGCGGCGCCGGCCGAGACCGCGTTCTCCACCGCATTGCGCGACACTGCCACGTCGGCGGTGGCAGGTGCCTTCTGCGGGCTGGCGCAGCCAGCCAGCACCAGTACTGCAGCGGCTGCGGTTGCGCGCACAAGCTGGGTCATCGGGTGTTGTTGGTCCATCGCTGTTTCTCCTATTGATGAGGAAATGTCCTTGGTAACGTTATAAACCTGTTATCGTCCGCCTTCGGTTCGGTGCCGCACATTGTTCGTCCAGGCCGGTCCGCTCAATGGAAGAGCGTTAGGCACCGCACATTGATGGCGACGGGCTTTGCGCTAAGCTGGGACACCAGCTGAGACAACCATGAAAAAAAGGACCGCCATGGCCGAGACCCCATCGCCGGCGGCGCAAGGCCGTCACCCGGCGCGCCGCAAGAAAATCATCCTGAGCATCATCGGCATCCTCATCGCCATCCCGGTGATCGCCGTCGTGATCATCCTCACCTTCGACTGGAACCGGGCGCGCCCCTGGATCAATGCCAAGGTCAGCGACGCCATCGACCGCCCGTTCGCCATCCGCGGCAACCTGCAGGTCGAATGGGTACGCCCGGCCAAGACCATGGCGCCGGCCGAACGCAGCTGGCGCGACCATATTCCCTGGCCGCACCTGATCGCCAACGACGTCCACGTCGGCAACCCGGCCGGCCTGCCCGTCAACGACATGGCGAGCGTGCGCCAGTTCTCCTTTTCGCTGAACCCGTTCGGCCTGCTCCACCGCACCATCGGCATCCCGCTGCTGCGCTTCGACGGCCCGCGCGTCGACCTGCTGCGCACCGACGCCACGCACAACAACTGGACCTTCAAGCGCAACGAACAGCCGTCGCGCTGGAACCTCGACCTCGAACGCGTGGTCCTGACCGAGGGCGTGGTGCATGTCAAGGACGCAGTCACCAAGGCCGACGTCACGGCGCTGGTGCACACGCTCGACAACAATCCCCGCTACGGCGTCGGCTGGACCCTGGACGGCACCTATAACGGCGCCAAGGTCACCGGCGGCGGCAAGGCCGGCGCGGTGCTCTCGCTCAAGCAGCAGAGCACGCCCTACCCCGTGCAGGCGGACATGCGCTCGGGCAAAACCCGGATCGCCGTGGAGGGCACGGTCACGCGGCCCTCGAAGCTGGCCGCGATCGACCTCAAGCTGACCCTGGCCGGGGCCAGCATGGACCAGCTGTATTACTTCACCGGCGTCGTGCTGCCGACCACGGGCGCCTTCTCCACCTCGGGGCGCCTGACCGGCACCCTGGGCGAGGAGCAGAGCCGCTGGGTGTACGACGGCTTCAAGGGCAAGGTCGGCTCGAGCGACATCGGCGGGCGACTGGAGTACGTCACCGGCAAGCCACGTCCCAAGCTGTCCGGCAATGTCCGCTCGCAGCAGTTGGTGTTCACCGACCTGGCGCCGCTGATCGGCGCCGACTCGAATGCCGCCAAGAAGGAGCGCAATGCCGATACTCTGCAGCCTAGCGGCAAGGTGCTGCCGGTCGAGGAATTCAAGACCGAGCGCTGGAACAAGCTCGACGCGGATGTGCGCTACTCGGCCGACCGCATCATCCGCGACACCGCCTTTCCGATCAGCAAGCTGTCGACCCACCTGAAAATGGAGAACGCGGTGTTGAACCTGGAACCGCTGGAATTCGCGATGGCGGGCGGCACGGTGCGCTCCAACATCCGCCTCGACGGGCGCGGGCGCGAAGGGCCGAAGGCGATCAAGGCCCAGGCCAAGGTCACGGCGCGCAAGATCGAGATCAAGAAGCTGTTCCCGAAAATCGAGCAGCTGCAGGCGACGGTCGGCAGCATCAATGGCGACGCCAACCTGACGGCGCAGGGCAATTCGGTGGCGAGCCTGCTGGCCGGCTCAAATGGCGAACTCAAGACGCTGATCAACCAGGGGCAAGTGAGCAAGATGCTGCTGGAAATGATGGGCCTGAACGTGGGCAACATCATCGTCACCAAGCTGTTCGGCGACAAGCAAGTGCAGCTCAATTGCATGGCCACCGACTTCGCGGTCATCAACGGCATCGCGCGCACCCGCAGTTTCGTCGTCGATACGGCGGAAGCCATCATCACCGTCGAAGGCGCCATCAACCTGGCCGACGAGCAGATGGACTTGCGCATCAACCCGCAAACCAAGGCGCTGCGCCTGTTCTCGCTGCGTTCGCCGCTGTATGTGCGCGGCCCGTTCAGCAATCCGGACGTGTCGGTGGACAAGGGCGTGCTGGCCATGAAGGCTGGAGGCGCCATCGCCCTGGCCGCGGCGGCGCCGCTTGCGGCCTTGATCCCGCTGATTAATACCGGGCCTGGCGAGAACAGCGACTGCGGCCGCCTGCTGGCCCAGGCACGCGAGAAGCCAAGCGCCCCGCCGCCGGGCAAGACCCAGCGCCGCTGAGGAGAAAAAATGTTTATGCGGAAATTACGCGGCACTGTGAGTTGTCGAACAGATCAGATCATAGGGAAACAATATTCTGGTTCCATGGACTCGACGAACATTGCTGCGAAATGAAGCTTGTGAGATGTACCGCTGCCCTCGTGGCAGTACTGGCCCTCGGCCAGGTCACAGGATGCGCAATGTCGGGCAACGGTGGACCGGTGGCGCAATATGTGGACGACGCTACCATCACCGCCGGCGTCAAGGCCGCCATCTTGCGTGAATCCACGCTGAAGGTAGCCGAGATCAACGTCGAGACCGAGCAAGGAGTAGTGCAGCTGAGCGGCTATGTCGGCTCGGCGGACAGCGTGGCGGCCGCGGCGTCGGTTGCCCGGACCGTTAAGGGCGTGAAATCCGTGAAGAACGATTTGCGCTTGAAATAACCCACCCAAGGAGATTCATATGAAAACGATCAAAAACCTGGTAGTGACCGCATCGCTGGCAACCCTGGCCCTCGGCCTGACCGGCTGCGCAGGCATGTCGCAGCAAGACAAGAACACCGCGATCGGCGCTGGCGCCGGTGCAGTGGTCGGCGGCGTCCTGACCGGCGGCAGCGCAGTCGGCACCGTGGGTGGCGCAGCCGTGGGCGGCGTCATCGGTAACCAGGTCAACAAGACCAACTAATCGATAGCACGCAGATGTGAACAAGCCCGGCCCCGCCGGGCTTTTTTTACGTCTATCAACTTCGGGGTCAGGTCTGACATTTGGACACGGCCACAGCTGTAGGAGCCCGCCGCGCACGCATCCGGCCCATTGTTGTTGAAGTTAAAGCGTCGATGTACCCGATAACTTGCAGCATCGATGGGGAGCCGAGCAGGCTAAGGCCGAGCTCGTGTCCAAATGTCAGACCTGACCCCGAAGTGCGAAGTGGTGGTTACATCACGCCTTGCAGCGGCTGGCCGCCGGCTTCTCGGACGATCTCGTAGCAGGTGCAGGATGCGGCGGCCAGGCCCTCGGGGTCGAGGATCTCGATGTTGCCGCGGCTGTAGATGATCAGGCCCTGCTGCTGCAGGGCGCTGGCGGCCTTGGTCACGCCGACGCGGCGTACGCCAAGGGCGTGGGCCAGGAATTCGTGCGTCAGGTGGAATTTGTCGGATTGCAGGCGGTCGCGCGTGATCAGCAGCGAGCGCGCCAGCCGTGCCTCGAGCACGTGGAAGCGGCTGCAGACGGCGATCTGGATCGCCTGCGCCAGCTGGGTGTCGGTGTAGCGATAGAGCACCCGTTGCAGCGCCGGATTGCGCGCCACTTCGTTGCGGAACTGGCTGCTGTCCATGCGGCTTGCACTGCCCGCCCGCTGCACGATGGCGCGCACCTGGGTGGTGTCGTGGCCCAACGCCACCGTGGCGCCGACCATGCCTTCACGCCCGACCAGGCCGACCTCGAGCGTCATGCGCCCTTCGGCCACGCCCATCAGCGAAATCAGGCAATCGTGGGGAAAATAGATGTAGCGCAGCGGGTCGCCCGCATCGCATAGCACGTCACCGAGCTGGACGGTAACTGGATCGAGTAGGGGCAAGACCTGCGCCAGCTCCCGGGGCGGCAGTGCGGCGAGCAGCAGGTTGCTGTTGTGTTCGGCAATCGGCGGCGGTGCGGCAAAATTCATTGGATTCTCGGGTTGGGACTGCATGGCTCAACCGTCTGGAAACGCGTTGGACATTGAAAGATACATTTGCAAACAATTTAGACCAGCGTAACCGCCCCTATGAGAGCGAGTATGTACGGTGACGCACGGAACCGCTTGTTGTTCCTGAGGACAATCTGTCATCGAACAGGCTGCCTGCAGCAACGCCGAAAAAATGCGTTCCGGGCCCGACCAGACAACCGTAAAGGAAGCACCCATGAACACGTCACCCTCCCCTGCCCCACGCGGGCGCATGCATCCGCTGATGATCCTCGCGGCGCTGGCCGTCCTGCTGTTCTGCCTGGTGGGCACCGCCGCCATCCTGGGCTGGATCCCGTCGTCCGTGGGCGGCACTTCCGAGCGCCAGCTCGCCGAAGCCGACCGCCTGGCGCTGGCCTCGACCCTGCCGCAGCCGGCGCCCGGCATGGTGGTCGCCGTGCCCGGCCAGCAGCTGGCGCAAGCCTATGTCGAACCGGCCCAGGTGCAGGCCCCTTCTACCGTCGCCCAGGCCTATGCGCCTGCGACCGCAGCGACGTATGCACCGGCCCCGGTAGCGCGCGTATATGAAGAACCGGCCAGCAAGCCGGCCAGGAAAGACGTGCAGGTGGCAGCCGCCGATAACGGCCGCAACTGGTGCTCGAACTGCGGCAACGTCGAATCGGTCCGCACCATCAAACACCGCGCAGAAGGTAGCGGCCTGGGCGCGGCCAGCGGCGCCGTGCTCGGCGGCCTGCTGGGCAACCAGGTCGGTAGCGGCAGCGGCCGCACCATCGCCACTGCGGCCGGCGCCATCGGCGGCGCCGTGGTCGGCAACCAGGTCGAAGGCAATATGAAGGCGACCACCACGTACGAAATCCGGGTGCGCCTGGACGACGGCACCGTGCGTACCTTCAACCAGACCAAGGCGCCGGCATGGCGCAGCGGCGACCGGGTGCGCATCGTCAAGGGCCGCCTGCGCTCGGTCGCGTAAGACTTTTCCTTTTCGCAAAAAGCCGGGTTTCCGCAAGGATCCCGGGTTTTATTTCACCTGAATAATTTTCTGTGTAGCAATGTGCGGCAGCGCACGGAACAATGGATGAGCTAACCCGACAATGGAATCACGCTGCCAGGGCGTGCGGTGCACAGAAAACCAACCAGGGGGGAAGCATCATGAACAGCATGGCGTGGATCGGCATCATCATTTGGGGACTCATCGTGGCGAGCTTCGGTTTGCTCTCGGCGCATCCGCCGGGCGAAGTGTCTTCCAGCGGCCTGCAAGCGCATGACGTGGTCTTCCTCGTCGCTGGCGGGCTGGTCACTTGCCTGATCGGAGTCACCGGCCTGCTCGGCTTCATGGGCTGGATCCCAGGCCTGCGCAAGGACGGCGGGCACGCCTAAATTCCGGGTACGGTTCGCCATCGTACAGAGGCCAGCAGTGGCTGTCGGCATACTGGAATCACGACGCCAAAGCGCGTGTTTCGAGTGAGGACAACATCATGTTATATACCATTGCCGTAATCCTGATCGTCCTGTGGCTGCTCGGCCTGGTGACTTCGTACACCATCGGCGGCTTCATCCATATCCTGCTGGTCGTTGCCGTGATCATGATCCTGGTGCGCCTGATCAGCGGACGGGGAATATAGGCTTTGCCTAAGTTTGAAACATTTGTTCGTAACACCGATCCGTTTCGCGGCCATGCCTGTCCAAGGTATGTCCGCGAAACGGATTTTGCTTTCTTAAGGAGACCACCATGTATTCCAAACTGACCAAGACCGCAGTCGCCGCGACCATCGTCGTCATGACCGCCACCGGCTGCGCCGACATGAGCGCCACCCAGCGCGGCACCGCACAAGGGGCCGGCATCGGCGCCGGCCTGGGCGCCCTCATCGGCGCCACCACCAGCGGCGGCGGCGGCGGCCGTGCGACGCGCGGGGCAGTGATCGGCGGCGCCCTCGGCGCCGTGGCCGGCAACGTCTGGTCCAAGCGCATGGAGCAGCAGAAACAGACGATGGAACAGGCTACCCGCGGCACCGGCGTGCAGGTCAGCCAGACCTCCGACAACCGCCTCAAGCTCGAGATCCCGAGCGACGTGTCGTTCGACACCGGCCGTTCCGACATCAAGTCGAACTTCCAGCCTGTGCTCGACCGCTTCGCCAACACGCTGCAGGACAACCCGGCCACCACCGTCACCATCATCGGCCACACCGACAGCACCGGCACGCCCGACATCAACCAGCCGCTGTCGGTCGACCGCGCCGCGCGCACCCGCGACTACCTGGCCGGACGCGGGGTGAATCCGGGGCGGATCACGATCGAAGGACGTGGCGAGCGCGAGCCGATCGCGTCGAATACGGATGCCAGCAGCCGCGCCCGGAATCGCCGGGTGGAGATTTATGTGGCGGAGCGTGGACAGGGGTAATGCGCACGCGCTATGCAGCCAGTGCGGTGGCGTCCCCGGGACGCTGATCAAGTTAGCCGCCCTATGCACCGTCGTTCCCGCTGCGCGGGAACGACGGTTTTTGCGTTAACAATGGAGTCGTTCATCTGTTTTTCTACGTCTCAAAACCGATCCATAACATCCCCCGGCTTGACCATCACCCCAGCTCATGCCTGTCGTATTTAACAAACAAATGACCACTCAAACTTGACATTTGTTTATCCGAAACACTCTAATGCTGCCCTCAGGCAATTTTTAGCTTGCCGAGGTCATCATTAACAAGCGTAAGACACCGCGCCCCCCGCCCCGGGACGCGGTTGTGTTTCAGAAGTTTCGGAGAAATTTTGTCAAAGCAGCAACTCGTCGTAAAGCGCAGCGTGATCGCTGTCGCCATGGCGCTGGCCACTTCCAGCGTCGCATTTGCCCAGCAAGCCGCTGAGGCGCCGGTCCAGAAGGTCTACGTGACCGGTTCCAACATCAAGCGCGCCGACAAGGAAGGTTCTTCCCCGGTCGCGACCCTCAATGCCAAGCAGATTGCCGCCACCGGCGCCAATACCGTGTCGGAACTGCTGCATTCGATCCCGGCCTTCGGCTCGGGCACCTCGAACGACATCACCGACGGCAGCTTCTCGAAAGGCGCCTCGACCGCCTCGCTGCGCGGCCTCGGTTCGTCCTCCACCCTGGTCCTGCTCAACGGCCGCCGCATCACCACGTCGGCTTATGCCGACCCGAACCAGGGCAAGTCGGCCGTGTATGACCTCAACACCATCCCGGTGTCGGCCATCGAACGTGTGGAAATCTTCAAGGATGGCGCATCGGCCGTGTACGGCTCGGACGCGATTGCCGGCGTGATCAACTTCATCACGAAGACGAATTACCAGGGCAAGGAAATCACCGCCTCGACCAGCGCCAACGACAACCTGGAGTTCGCCCGCCGCAATGTGAGCGGCGTGCTCGGTTTCGGCGACCTGGCGGAAGACCGCTACAACGCCTTCTTCAGCTTCGACATCGGCTCGCGCGACCGCACCAGCATCCGCGATGCCCGCGACGTCAAGCAGCACATGTACGCCGACATCAACGCGCGCCTGAACGAATACGGCAGCTACGTCTCGAACCAGCCGTTCTTCTTCCGCGAACGCACCGCCGGCGCCCGCAACTTCACCACCACCCTGGCCAACGGCGCCGACATCATCAACCGTACCGGTTGCGATGCCTCGCGGCAGATCACCGGCAACCGCGACCGCCACAACCTGACCGCGACCTCGCTGCTCAACGGCCGCACCTTCTGCAACTACGACACCTGGGCCAACCAGGAAGCGCAGAGCAAGGGCAACGACGCCAACCTGCTGGGCAAGCTGACTTTCCAGGTCACGCCGGACATCACCGCCTTCCTCGAGACGGGCGTCACCCGCACCGAGCGCGAATACACCGGCAACGCGTCGACCATCTCGTCGACCGCGCCGACCACGGTGTTCCGCACCAACGGCCTGCCGAGCGACTACCAGCTGATCCTGCCGGCCGGCCACCCGGACAATCCGTGGGCCAACTCGCGCGCAGCCATCGCCTACCGCTTCAGCGGCATCGACGGCGGCTCCAAGAACGTCAACCAGTCGGGCCGCCTGCTGGCCGGCCTGAAGGGCACCAGCGGCCGGTTTGACTGGGAAACCGCGGTCCTGCTGAACCGCAGCGAGCGCACCGAGACCATGAAGGGCATGCTGTACCGCCCGACCATCGACCGCATCGTCAGCGAAGGCCGCACCCTGGCCCAGACCGCGGCCGACCCGAGCGTGGCGCGCAACGTGGTCAACAAGGGTTACGCCCAGGTTGCCCAGTTCGACGCCAAGGCATCGACCACGGTCGGCGTTCTGCCCGGCGGCGACATCGGCCTGGCCTTCGGCGGCGAAATCCGCCAGGAAAAGCTGTCGATGACCCCGGACTACCAGACCCAGACCGGTAACATCATCGGCCTGGCGAACTCGCTGGTCGACGGCAGCCGCATGGTGAAATCGGCCTTCGTCGAACTGCGTACCCCGTTCACCAAGCAGTTCGAAATGGACTTCGCCGGCCGCTACGACAAGTACCCGAGCGAGAACAGCTTCGTGCCGAAAGTCGGCGCCAAGTTTATCGTCAACGACAAGCTGACCTTCCGCTCGTCGTACGCCGAAGGCTTCCGCGCCCCGGCCCTGTCGCAGATCGCCGAAGGCGGTGTCCAGTCGTTCTCGACCGTCGTCGACACCGTGCGCTGCCCTGACGGCAAGAACCCGCTGGCTGGCGGCGACGCGAGCGACTGCGCCCGCCGCATCTCGTCGATGTCGAAGGCCAACCCGAACCTGAAGCCGGAAACCTCGAAGAGCTTCTCGTTCGGCGCGATCATCGCCCCGACCAAAAACATCGACCTGCTGGTGGACTTCTACAAGATCCGCAAGGAAGACGAAACCGCCCTGCTGTCGGCGGGCTACGTGATCGACCACCCGGCCCTGTATCCGGGCCTGGCCATCCGCGACACCAACCCGGCCAACCAGCTGGTCGGCGCCAACGGCCAGCCGATCCCGGGCACCGGCCCGGTGAGCGCGGTGAACCGCACCTACGTGAACCAGGGCGCAACCGAGACCTCGGGCCTGGACTTTGAAGTGGCGCACCGCCTGAACCTGGGCGCGAATGGCCGCCTGACCACGAAACTGGACTGGTCCTACGCACTGACCTTCAAGCGTTCGGAGCGTCCGGGCGAAGTCGAAGCCAACCTGGTCGGCACCGCCGGCGGCTACTCCGACTGGGCCACCACCGTCGGCGACATCCCGCGCCACCGCGCCTCGCTGTCGACCAACTGGTCGGTGGGCGTGCACTCGCTGACCGGTTCGGTGGACTTCGTCTCGCCGGTCTCGCTGCTGCGCCGTAGCGACAACGACGTCACCTACCCGGTGCCGTACTGCCACTACGGCAAGGGCCAGCCAGCCGGCGCCTACAGCCTGGGCGGCCTGGACAAGTTCAGCAACTGGGTGAGCGACTGCTCGGTGCCGGAATGGACCACGTTCAACGTGTCGTACTCGTACACGGGCATCAAGAACTGGACCCTGTCGGGCAACATCAAGAACCTGTTCGACACCGCGGCGCCGTATGACCCGCGTTACCCGACCGAAGGTTTCAACACCCAGCTGCACAATGCGATGGGGCGTTATTTCCGTGTGAGCGCGAACTACAAGTTCTGATGGGACTGATGGTTTGATGAAAGCCGCCTGGTGAAAGCTGGGCGGCTTTTTTTCGTTGATGCTTCGCGATGCGGTATCGCTGCATTTCGAAACTTGGGTTCGCCGCGCAGGCGGGAACCCAATCTTGCGTGGTCATTCGCGCCCTACGATTTAGCTCGTCTCAGTAAAAGCCAGGTAGAGCTCGCGTGCACGACGCGCCACCGGGCCGGCTTCCAGCGTCCGGTCTTCATAGCGCGTACACGGCGTAACCTTGCCATAATTCCCGGTACTGAAAATCTCGCGCGCCGTCATCAGTTCTTCCTTGCCCACGGTACGCTCCTCCACCGTCACGCCTTCCGACGCCAGCAGCGCGATCACGCGCGCCCGGGTGATCCCGGCCAGGAAGGTGCCGTTCAGTTTCGGCGTCACCACCGCGCCATCCGCCGCCACGATGAACAGGTTCGAGGCCGCGAACTCGGCCACGTTACCATCCGCATCGAGCATGATCGCCTGGTCGAAGCCACGCGCCTTGGCTTCGCGCATGGCGCGGGTCGAGTTGGCGTACAGGGCCGAGGCCTTGGCGTCGGTCGGCGCCATGCTGGCCTGGGGGCGCAGCAGGGTCGACAGGCAGGCTGAAAATCCGGCGAACGGCGGCAACGGCGCATCGAACAGGGTCAGGGCGAACTGGCTGGCTTCGGCCACCGGGATCAGGAAGCCGTCGGTGCCGAACACCAGCGGGCGGATGTACAGTTCGGCGTCGGCCGGGAACTTGGCCACGCCTTCGCGCACCAGCGCTTCCATCTCGTCCACACTCAGCGGGCAGCGCAAGCCCAGCTTGTCGGCGGAGGAAATCACGCGCTCCAGGTGCGGGCGCAGGTCGGGCAGCTTGCCGTGCATGGCGCGGGCGCCGTCGAAGACGGATGAGCCCAGCCACAGGCTGTGATCCATGGCGCCATACAAAGGCACGTTGCCTTCAGTCCATTGGCCATTGAAATAAGTCAGGTACATGCATCCCTCGATTTTCTGGTTCGTACAGCCCTTCAGTGTAACGCTTTCGACGGGTTCATTGTTCGGTGGCGAACCATGTGAAAGCGATGCCTCGCGTACACTGATGCTTTCGAAGTCACCCTTACCCATGCTCGCCATTCTTGAACGGATCAACCCCGACAGCGACCGCATCGACCTGCTGGTCGAACTGGTCGATTGCCTGCGCCCGCGACACCGCTGGGTCTGGCAAAAAGCGGACGATCCGGCCCAGGCGGTGCGCACGCTGACCCAGCTGCTCCGGGGTAACCAGGCCCAAGCCTGGAACCTGCGCCATTACATCACCACCCTGCTCGAGCGCCGCCGCCATACCAGCCTTTACAGCGACATCGGCATCCTGTCGAACGACGGCTTCGTCGCCGAACTGAAGCGCCGCATCACTTACCGCTTCCTGCCGCCGGCCCTGAACGACCTGTACCTGTCGGACGCCCTCAACCAGGTGCTGTACGCCGAAAACGACTACGAATGGATCCGCGCGGTGCCCAACGCCGACTGGATGGAACTGTTCGACGTCATCGCCAATGCCCCGCCACCGGCCCACGCGACGCCCGACCGCGCGCGCTACGTCACCGTGATGGGCATCCTCGACGCCATCCGCACCCTGTCCTGCCGGGTCTGCGCGCTGGGCCTGGAACCGCGCCTGGTGCACAGCTACAGCGAAATCGAGCACTTCGATTCGCCCTTCCTGATGCAGAACATCGAGGTCAACGACTTCCTCGACGAATACGCCCGCTACCTCGACGGCAAGATCGACCGCCCCGAACCGGCGCGCCACCTCCTGGTGATGCTCGACCAGTGCGAGGACGTGGTGCTCAAGATCCGCCGCGGCGCCCAGAGCACCGGCACCAGCGTGGCGCTGACCTACCTGCTGGTGGCCTTGCAGCAGAGCATCGACCGCCTGCACAAGCTGCTCTACCTGGTGGACGTGACGGGCGAGCTGCCGTCCGCCGCGAGCGTGGACCTGGACGCCGTGGCCAGCTCGGTCGCCAGCGGCGCCGGGACGGTGGCCAGCGACCGCCGCCTGGCCGCCATCGCGCTGGCCGAGGAATTGATCGAGGCGCACAACACCAAGTACCAGGTGCGCGGCCTGATGCGCGACAACGTCGACCTGCTGGCCCGCAACATGACGGAAAACGCCAGCCGCACCGGCGAGCACTACATCGCCGAGAACCGGCGCGCATTGCGCCACATGTTCGTGGCCGCATCCGGCGCGGGCTTCATTGTCGGCTTCATGGCGATGTTCAAGATCATGCTCGGCTACCTGCGCACGGCGCCGCTGGTCGAAGCCTTTTTGTTCAGCATGAATTATTCGCTCGGTTTCATCCTCATCTACGTGCTGCACTTCACGGTGGCGACCAAGCAGCCGGCCATGACGGCCCAGCACATCGCCGCTTCGCTGCACCAGGCCGACAACGGGCGCGGGCTCGACGTCGACAGCCTGGCCGAGCTGGTGTGCAAGGTGTTCCGCACCCAGATCGTGGCCGTGCTGGGCAACGTGGCGCTGGCCTTTCCGGTGGCCTGGCTGATCGCGGTGGGCTATAAGGCGGTCAACGGCAGCCACATGGTCGATCCGCTCAAGGCCCACCACCTGCTGGCCGACATCGATCCCTTCCATGGCCCGGCCCTGTTCTACGCGGCGATCGCCGGCGTGTGGCTGTTCGTGGCCGGGCTCATCTCGGGCTACTACGACAACAAGGCGCTCTACACCCGCATGGGCCAGCGCGTGCGCCAGCTGCGCGGCCTGCGCCGCCTGCTGGGCGAGGAGCGCCAGGCCCGCTTCGCCGCCTACGTCGAGGACAACCTGGGCGGCCTGATGGGTAACTTCTTCTTCGGCTGCATGCTGGGCATGACCGGCACCGTCGGCTACCTGCTCGGCTTGCCCCTCGACATCCGCCACGTGACCTTCTCGACCGCGAACTTCGCCACCGCGCTGGTGGCCCTGGACTACCAGCTGGCGCCTGCCGCGATCGGCACGGCCGCGGCCGGCGTGGCCCTGATCGGCACCGTCAACCTGGTCGTCAGTTTCGGGCTGGCCCTGTGGGTGGCCATGCGCGCGCGCAAGATCCGCTTCAAGCGCGGCATCCTGCTGGTGCGCGCCCTTGGGCGCCGCCTGTTTGCTTCACCCATCGACTTTTTCCTCGGCCCGAAAGACCATGCCGACAGCAGTGAACTCATCTTGAGGGACACGAAATGAAGAACAAACGCCTTGCCAGCTTCCTCGGCCTCCTGGCCTTCGTCGGCGTGATCGCCTCATGCAAGAGCCTGCCCAGTGCCGAGGCCCTGCCGGACGCCCCGCTCAAGCGCACGCCCACGGTGGCGACCCAGCGCGGCATGCTCGACGCCAAGCAGGCCTCGCAGCTGCTCACCAAGCGCTGGGCCAACGCGACGGCCGACCTGAAGCAGCTGGCCGTGCTGGAGGAGCAGGCCACCGGCGCTCCACTGATTCCGGGCAACCAGGTCACGCTGCTGTTCGACGGCCCCGCCACCATGCGCGACATGATGAATGCGGCGCGCGATGCGAAAACCTCGATCAACCTGGAGACTTATATCTTCGACCAGGACCCGATCGGCCTGCAGTTCGCCGATATCCTGATCGAGAAACGGCGCCAGGGGGTGGTGGTCAACATCATGGCCGACGGCGTCGGCACCCTGGCCACGCCCAAGGAATTCTTCGAGCGCCTGCGCGCGGCCGGCATCAATGTGCTGATCTTCAATCCGGTCGATCCCACCAAGCGGCCCGGCAACTGGCAATTGAACAACCGCGACCACCGCAAGATCATGATCGTCGATGGCAAGGTCGGCTTCACCGGCGGCATCAACATCAGCGAGACCTATGCCAACAGCTCGCTGTTCCGCTCCAAGCAAAAGGCCGGCACGGCGGACAAGAACAAGGTGGGCTGGCGCGACACGCATATCCGCATCGAGGGCCCGGCCGTCGCGACGCTGCAGTGGGCCTTCATCGACAACTGGGTGCGCCAGGATGCCGGCGAGCTGCCGGCGGTCGATTATTTCCCGCGCCTGAAGGTCGAAGGCGACAAGGTATTGCGCGTGCTGGCCACCTCGCCCGACCGCGATTCGGAAATCTACAAGTCGCTGATGATCGCGATGAACGAGGCCAAGCAGTCGATCCACGTCACCTCGGCCTACTTCGTGCCGGACCAGCAGATCGTCGACGCCCTGATCGCGGCCGCCAAGCGCGGGGTGGATGTGAAGCTGGTACTGCCGGGGGTGTCGGACCACGACCTGATCAAGTATGCGGGCCAGGCCTTCTACGACCAGCTGCTCAGCGGCGGGGTGAAGATCTTCCAGCTGCAGGTGGCGGTGCTGCATGCCAAGACAGCGGTGATCGACGGCATCTGGTCGACCATCGGCTCGGCCAATATCGACCGGCGCAGCTTCATCCATAACTACGAACTGAACGTGGTGGTGCTGGATCCGGCCTTCGGGCGCGCGATGGAAAGCGCGTTCAACGAGGACTTGCGCGATTCCAAGGAGGTGACGCTGGAGCAGTGGCGCCACCGGCCCTGGAAGGACCGCTTGCGCGAGATGATGGGGCGGCTGGCCGAGTACTGGATCTAAAACGCCTTACAAACCGGCGGCCATCAGGCCGTCGTTGTGCGGGGTCCAGACGTTCCCGGTGCGCATGAACTTGTCGGTGTCGACCACCTCGAAGTGCCCGTGCACAACGTCCCACCCGTAGCGGTCGATCTCCACCTTCATCGGCTCGACCCGCAGCACATTGAATGAATTCACCTCGCCGCGCCCGCGGGTCGAGGTGGCCGTCCCCGCCTGGACCACCAGCGCCGCGTACTCGCTCATCTCGTAGCGGGTCGCCGTGCTGCCCGCGTGGCTGGCATGCATGTGCCCACCCATCAGGATGTCGACCCCGGTCTCGGAAAACGCCTGCATCGCGCGCGAAGCGCGGTTCACCAGGTCGCGCTCTTCGAAATGCTCGGGCAGGTCGAATGGGTGGTGGGCGACGACGATGCGCGTGACCGAGGCCGGCACATTGGCCAGTTGCCCGCGCAAGGTGTCGAGCTGGTCGCGGCTCACCTTGCCGTCCTTGATGGTGAACGAGCGCGCCGTGTTCACCCCCAGCACGGCGATCTCGTCGTCGATGTAGGCCGGGTCGAGGTCGTCGGTGATGTAGCGCTTGTAGCGTTCGAGCGGCTTGACAAAGCGGCGGAACACGTTGTACAGCGAAATGTCGTGGTTGCCCGGCACAATGATCTGCGGGCCCGGCAGGGTGTCGAGCCAGGCGCGCGCCTCCTCGAACTGTTCGGCCCTGGCGCGCTGGGTCAGGTCGCCCGAGACCACCAGCACGTCCGGCGCGATGCGTTGGACCAGTTCGCGCAGCGGCGCCAGCAGGCTGTGGTCGACCCGGCCGAAGTGCAGGTCCGACAGGTGTACAAGTGTGCGCAATGCCTTCTCCCGATGGTTCAGATGTCCTGGGTCGCGACCGCCTCGCCGGCGCGCCGTGCGCGCGCGCGGCTGCGGCGCTCGAGGGTGGCGGCGCCGGTGATGCAGATCGCCAGCCAGCCGCAGCCTTCGGCGGCCGCCGCGAGCACGTCGGACAGATAATGGACTCCAAGATACATCCTTGAGAACGCGACTGTCGCCACCATGGCCAGCGCCAGCACGAAGGGCAGCACCCTGCCCGCCCAGCCGCGTGCGTGGCGCGACGCGTAGCAGGCGATGAAGCCGTACAGCACAGTGGCCGCCATCGTGTGGCCGCTGGGGAAGCTGTAGGTGCTCAGCTCCAGCAGGGGCTCGGCGAAATGCGGGCGGGCGCGCTCGAAGCTGCGCTTGAGCAGCACGTTCAGCACCAGCCCGCCCGGCACGCTGGCGGCCAGCGCCACCGTCCAGTAGCGCTGCCTGCGCCGGTAGAGCCAGGCGCCGGCTACCGCCGCCAGGACCAGGATGCCCGGCGTGCTGTGCACGTGCGTGATGGCCGTCAGGACCTGGCGCGGCAACGCGTTGGCGCGAGCGTGCGCATGCAGCCAGTTGGCCACTTCCACGTCGAGCTGGGTGATCGGGGCGCCGGCAACCACGGCGCCGGCCATGCGCGCGAACACGGCGGTGGCCAGCAGCAGCAGCAGCACGCCGGCGGTCAGGTGCAGGCCGTACTCGCCTTCTGGCGAGAAGCGGGCGGCGGCGAAACGGTGCAGCCGCGCGGGGAAGGAAACGGGAGGATCGTGTGGCATGAAACTTGAGATAAGGGTAATTTGCGAAAAAACTACAGCTAAAAATTTTTACTGTACATCCACACAGTACCTGTAGATTTATACAGTGGTTGTGATATTCTTTAGTTACTCCAACGAACTTAATAAAAGGAAGAACACCATGACCACTCTGAACAGCAACTTCGGCCTGGAATATGCCCCTGTCCCTTTTATGGTGCGCATCGGTCGCCGCGAAGTGTTGATCACCCGTGATTTCCGCAAGCGCTTCTACGCGGTCAACCCGGTCATCGAGTGCGACACCGGCGTCGAGCCAGGCCATATCGAGATCCTGCTGTTCCGCCGCTGGCTGCTCATCCTGTCCAAGGCGCACTGAGCCAAGGCTGCACTAAAAATCGCATAATGTTAAGCGATTAAATTCGTTCCTTCAGAGGGAACCGGGCCGTACTCTAGAGGCTCCAAACTGCCCTCTGAAAGAACAACATGCTTCGCAAAAATTTCCTGAAGTCGCTGGCGACCATCACGCTGCTGGCGCCGCTCGTGGCGCCTTCGGCCGCGTTTGCTGCCGATGTTACCTTGCTCAACGTGTCGTATGACCCGACCCGTGAGCTCTACCAGGATATCGACGCCGCCTTCGCCCGCCAATGGAAAGCCAAGACCGGCGACAGCGTCACCGTCAAGCAGTCGCACGGCGGCTCGGGCAAGCAGGCCCGCGCCGTGATCGACGGCCTGCAGGCCGACGTCGTCACGCTGGCCCTGGCCTATGACATCGACGCCATCAGCGAACGCGGCCTGATCGCCAACGACTGGCAGAAGCGCCTGTCCTACCGCAGCTCGCCGTACACCTCGACCATCGTGTTCCTGGTGCGCAAGGGTAACCCGAAAGGCATCCGCGACTGGGGCGACATCGTCAAACCGGGCGTCGCCGTGATCACGCCCAACCCGAAAACTTCGGGCGGCGCCCGCTGGAACCACCTGGCCGCCTACGGCTACGCGCTGCGCCAGCCGGGTGGCTCGCCGGCCACGGCCAAGGATTTCCTGGGCAAACTCTACAAGAACGTCCCGGTGCTCGATTCCGGCGCCCGCGGCGCCACCACCACCTTCGTCGAACGCGGCATCGGCGACGTGCTGCTGGCCTGGGAAAACGAAGCCCTGCTGGCGCTGCGCGAGCTGGGTCCGGACAAGTTCGAGATCGTGGCGCCGTCGCTGAGCATTTTGGCAGAACCGCCGGTAGCCGTGGTCGACAAGAACGTCGACAAGCGCGGCACCCGCAAGGTGGCGCAGGCTTACCTCGAGTTCCTGTACACCGACGAAGGCCAGGAAATCGTTGCCAAGAACTATTACCGTCCTGCGGTGGACAAGTTCTCGAAGAAATACGCCTCGCAGTTCCCGAACATCAAGCTGTTCCAGATTGCGGAGCTCGGCGGCTGGACCCAGGCGCAGAAGGCGCACTTCGCGGATGGCGGGGTGTTTGACCAGATTTATCAGCCGGGTAAGTAAGCCCCGAAAAGCAGATACCGCGAAACGTCTCACGTGGCGGATAAAGCGGGTGGTTGCCGCATTGCGGCACCGCCCGCTTTCTTCGTTTGCCTCAAGACCGTCGTACGCGCCACTGGCGCCTACGACTTCCGGCGCAGGCCGGAACCCAAGTTTTTCTCCGAAGTCGCCGACGCATGTGCTGCTGCGTAAGAAATGGCGCTGTCACCCTTGGCTGTGGATGAGGATTGAACTGTCGAGCTGCGCCACGGTCCAAA
>NZ_FOLD01000035.1 GCF_900112225.1 Massilia yuzhufengensis
CCACGACGAATATTTGTCTTGCGAAAACCCGCGTATATCAGGCTGATCAACCGTCGTTTCGCCGCCCGTTCTGCTGTAAGCGCATTGGATAATGCACCGGCACTCAAACATGTAAGACGTCTACAGGCGCGGCTCATCGGACCGATTGAGCATGACCGGGAAGCCGCGCCGGACACTAACTTGGAGTCCACGGATACTGCGGTTTAGCATGGGCCTTGCAGCCCATACCCCGCCAATTTGCGGTGCCTTTGGGCTGCCGCCTGACGGGTCACGTCCCAAACGAGCGAAAAGCAGGAAAAAGAAAGAAACGCTTGACGGGTCAATACATATCAGGGTGGACGGCTTGGCCGTCCGCGCGGTGAGCGCCGGCGATGGCGATGGCGATGCCGCGCATGTGCTGGCGGCAGCTGGACGCGCGGCCGGCGGAGCCGGCCACCCTACCGGTACATATACCGCCGCGACCATGGCAACTGGCTCACTTCACTTCCCGCCTTCCCGCACACGATCTGGTACAGGCTGATCCTGTCGTGCGCGAACGCATACGCGCATCCCGCCAGGTACAAATGCCAGATCCGGAAATGCTTCTCGTCCGTCAGCGTGCGGATGTGCTCGGCATTGGCTTCGAAATTGTCGGTCCAGATCGCGCAGGTGTGCGCGTAGTGCCGGCGCAGGTTTTCCACGTCGCGCACTTCCAGCCCGCCCTTCTGCATTGCCCGCACCACGGTGGACAGATGCGCCAGTTCTCCCTGCGGGAATACGTACTGGTCGATGAATTCACCGCCGCCGTAGGGCGTGGCGGCGTTGTCGACGTTGGCGGTGGTGATCCCGTGGTTCATCACCACGCCATCGGGCGCCAGTAATTTGACCACCTGGTAAAAATAGTCGGTCAGGTGCTGCACGCCGACATGCTCGAACATGCCCACGCTGGTGATGCGGTCGAACTGGCCATCCACGTCGCGGTAGTCCTGCAGCCGGATCTCGACCTGTTTTCCCAGCCCCGCGCGTTCGACCCGTTCGCGCGCCAGCGCCGCCTGGTTCTCGGACAGGGTGACGCCGACGCAGCGCGCGCCGAACTGCTGCGCGGCGCGCAGCACCAGCGCGCCCCAGCCGCAGCCGATATCGAGCAGGCTTTGGCCGGGCCGCAGGCCGATCTTGCGCAGGATGTGGTCGATCTTTTTTTCCTGCGCCGTGGCCAGGTCTTCGTCGCCGTTTTCAAAGTACGCGCAGGAATACACCATGCCCGGGTCGAGCCAGGCCGCGTAGAAAGCGTTGGAGACGTCGTAGTGGTAGCGGATGGCTTCGGCGTCTTTTTCGCGCGTGTGCGGCACCGCGCGCCGCAGCGCGTCGCCCAGGCGGCTGCGCCCCTTGCCCAGGTTCGCGGCCAGCGAGTTGCCGACGCTGATGATGTCGGCGGCCCGTCCCTTGACCTCGATGGCGCCTTCGACATAGGCCCGTCCCAGGCTGTACAGCGAGGGCGAGCGCAGGTAACGCAGGGCGGCGCGGTCGGGGACGCGGATGGTCACGCGCGGCGGATCGGAAGAAAACGCGAGCTGGCGGCCGTCCCACAGTTCCACCCGCAAGGGCAGGGACAATTTGTCACGCAGGCCCGCACTCCAGGCCGACAGCATCATTTGCTCGAACATGGCACCCTCCGGCGGTGATGGCCGGGGCGACGCGCACGCGGGCGCGAAAAACCGGCCTAGGGTTGCAAACGCTGGCGCGTCCAGCTGCCGTCTTCCTTCCGCTCGTAGACGATGCGGTCGTGGAAGCGCGAGCGGCGTCCCTGCCAGAATTCCAGGCGCTCGGGCACGAGGCGGAAACCGCCCCAGTTGCCCGGACGCGCAGGATCGTCACCAGCCTGCCGCGCGACGGTGTCGTAGTTCTGTTCGAGCTCGGCGCGGCTGCCGATGGGGGCACTCTGTTGCGAGGCAATGGCCGACAGGCGGCTTTTGAGTGGCCGGCTGCGGAAATACCGGTCGCTTTCCTCGCTCGAAGTGCGCTCTACACGTCCTTCGATGCGAACCTGGCGCTCAAGTTCGCTCCAAAAAAACAGCAGGGCCGCGTATTGATTATCCTCCAAGTCGTGGCCTTTGCGGCTATCGTAATTGGTGTACCAGGTGAAGCCGCGCTCGTCGAATTGCTTGACCAGCACGATGCGCGAGCTGGGACGGCCGTTGGCCGCCACGGTGGCCACCGACATCGCATTGGGCTCGTTCACTTCGGCCTTGAGCGCCTGCTCGAACCACTGCGTGAACTGCAGCATCGGGTCGTCCAGTACCTCGGTTTCGTTCAGGCTCGCCTGGCCGTAGTCCTTGCGCAGGTCGGCCACCGCCTGGCCCACCGTGGGGGCCGCAGGCGCAGCGCCGATGCCGCGGCGCGCCTGCATCGCCTTGCCCAGTTGCGCCATTTGTTCCTGGCTGAACAGGCGCATCGCCATCGGCGCCATTGTGCTTTCCTCGCGCTCCATGTGGGCAAGATAGCGCTGGCTGAAACGCTGCACGGCGCTGGCCGACAAGGTCGCGGCGCCGCCCGTGGCGATGGCCGCGAGTTGTTCGTGCAAGTCCTGCCACAGCGCGTCCATGTCCTGGTGGTCCTGCAGGATCACCGGGGCCAGCGCCTGCAGGGTAGCGGCGTCCTCGCCCTGGGCCACGGCGCGCAGCATCGGGATCAGGTCCTGCTCCTCGTCGTCGTGGTGCAGGTGGGCGGCTTTCTCGAAATAGGTCAGCACTGCCTGCGCGGCCTGGCGCGCCTGCTCGTCGGCGCCGAACTCGGGCAGGTGGGCGAGCAGCTTGTCGAGGGTGGCGAGCTGCTTGCGGATGCGCCCGTGGCAATGCTTGAGGACGGCGATTGGCTGGTCGAAATCGGGAGCGGTGTCGTGGAGGAGTGAGGTCATGGGGTATTTTGTTGACACACGAGAAGAATTTGGTTGACTAGAAGCTATTTTAGTGCAGACGCTCAAGCGTCGTCCGTTAAAATGCTGGGATGAACCTGACCGATACCCCCTCTTTCGCAGCAAGCCTGGATGACGAAGTCGACTTTGCACGCCGCTTCGGCGGGATCGCACGCCTCTACGGCGAGCGTGCCCTCGAACGCTTCCGTGCGGCGCACGTTTGCGTGATCGGCGTGGGCGGCGTCGGTTCCTGGATCGTGGAAGCGCTGGCGCGCAGCGCGGTCGGCCACCTGACCCTGATCGATCTCGATAACGTGGCCGAATCGAACATCAACCGCCAGCTGCAGGCCTTGACCTCGACCATCGGCATGGCCAAGATCGACGCGCTCAAGGAGCGCATTGCGCAAATCAACCCGTTTTGCAGGGTGACCCTGGTCGAAGACTTCATCGATCCGGAAAACCTCGAGTCCATGATCGCCGGTAAGGGTTTTGACTACGTGGTGGACGCCATCGACGGCGTCAAGTCGAAGGCCGCCCTGATCGCGTATTGCAGCGCCAGCAAGCTGCCGCTGATCGTCATCGGCGGCGCCGGCGGCCAGACCGACCCCACGAAGATCGAAGTGCGCGACCTCGCGCGCACCGAGCAGGAGCCGCTGCTGAAGAAGGTGCGCAAGGTCTTGCGCGCGCAGTACGGCTTCGCCAAGGGCGAAAAGAACAAGTACCACATCGACGCCGTGTTCTCGATGGAGCCGCTGCGCTACCCGGACAGCGGCGAGGCCTGCGCGGTCGATGCGGGCAGCGTCACCGGCCTGAATTGCGCGGGCTTTGGCTCGAGCATGGTCGTAACGGCAACGTTCGGCATGGTCGCCGCCGGCCACCTGCTGCGCAAGCTGGCCGACGCGGCCGATGCCGAGGCGGCGCGGGAAGCGGATGCCCAACGACAAACTGTGCAAGCGGAAGAGGCCTTGCTATCATAGGATCAGTTATCCGATCCTTGAAAGAGCCCTCCATGATCCGTCGTACCATATTGGCTGCCCTGATGCTGGCGGCCGCCGCCGCCAGCGCCCAGGACACCGCGTCCAAGCCGAGCACCCAGCCGGCGCCCGAGCAGCAAGCCGTTCCCCAGGCTACCGCGCCGCAAACCGCACCGCCGCAGGCCGAGCCAGTCGTGCCGGCCGCGCCAACGCCGCAGGTCGAGATCGTCGACCGCGTGGTGGGCAAGGGCAGGGAAGCCAGCCTCGGCAGCAATGTCACCGTCCACTACACCGGCTGGTTCCACAAGCCGCTGGCGCCCAAGCAGCGCGGCCGGAAATTCGATTCCTCGCTCGACGCCGGCCGCACGCCGCTCGAGTTCCAGCTGGGCGCGGGCCGCGTCATCAAGGGCTGGGAACAGGGCGTGGCCGGCATGAAGGTGGGCGGCAAGCGCACCCTGGTGATCCCGAGCGCACTGGCCTACGGCAAGCGCGGCGCCGGCAGCGATATCCCGCCGGACGCAGACCTGATCTTCGACGTGGAACTGCTCAACGTGAAGTAAGTCCAACCCAACCTGGCGGGAGACCGGCATGCGCATCGCGAACGACGTTACTGAACTCATCGGCAACACACCACTCGTACGGATCCGCAGGCTGTCCCGCGGGGCGGGCGCCGAGATCCTCGGCAAGCTGGAATTCCACAACCCCGCCCACAGCGTCAAGGACCGCATCGGCCTGGCCATGATCGAGGCTGCCGAGCGGGCCGGGCTCATCAAGCCCGACACCGTCATCGTCGAACCCACCAGCGGCAACACCGGCATCGCCCTGGCGATGGTGTGCGCCGCGCGCGGCTACCGCTGCAAGCTGGTGATGCCCGAAACCATGAGCAACGAGCGGCGCATGCTGCTGCGCGCCTATGGCGCCGAACTGGTGCTCACGCCCGGCGGCGAAGGCATGCTGGGTGCGATCCGGCGCGCCGAGGAACTGGTGGCGTCCAACCCGCACTACTTCATGCCGCAGCAATTCAACAACCCCGCCAACCCTGAAGTCCACCGCGCCACCACGGCCGAGGAAATCTGGCGCGATACCGACGGCCAGGTCGACATCCTGGTGGCGGGCGTGGGCACCGGCGGCACCATCACCGGCGTGAGCGAGGTCCTCAAGGCGCGTAAACCCGGCTTCCAGGCCATCGCCGTGGAACCGGAAGCCTCGCCCATGCTGTCGAAGGGCACCAAGGGCCCGCACCCGATCCAGGGCATCGGCGCCGGCTTCGTGCCGGCGGTGCTCGATACCCGCGCCTACGACGAAGTCATCACCGTCAGCAACGACAACGCCTTCGAGACTGCCCGCGCCGCCGCGCGCGAAGAAGGCCTGCTGGTCGGGATCTCGTCCGGCGCCGCCCTGTGGGCCGCGATCCAGGTCGCGCAGCGGCCCGAGAACACCGGCAAGCTGATCGTCACCATCATCCCGTCGTTCGGCGAGCGTTACCTGAGTACAGCGCTGTACGCCAACCTGGCGGGCTAGGGCGCCACGGCGTCAGGTGGGCCAGCTCACCGCTGAGCGTGCGCACGGCGCAGTCGATGCGCTTGAACACCGTGTCGAAATACGCTTCGCCCAGCGTGAACGGGTCGTGCAGGTGCGGCATGCCTACCCGGCACCAGAGGCCCAGCAGGGCGATGTGCACGTCGCCCCGTCCCGCCAGGCGCCGGCGCATCGCGTGCGCCTGGCGCACTTCCATGACCAGGAACAGGTCGCCCGGCAGCACCTCGAAATCCGTGAAGCTGGTGGCGCGGTGGCTGCGCATGTCCACATTGGCGCGCGCCGCCGCGGCGATCGCCACGGCCGGTGACTTGCCGCCGGTGGTGGTGGCCAGGCCGATCGAGGCGCAGGGCAGGCCGTAGCCGAGCGCGACCCGGTGCGCAAAGGAACTGCGGCAGATATTCCCCTGACAGACAAACACCACGCGCCTGACTTGTTCGGGCTGGCGCAGGCGGAAGTCGTCCAGCCGTCCCGCAGCCAGCTCCACCCGCGCCAGCAGGCTACGCACCAGGCCACGCCAGGTGCCGTAGCGCTTGTTGATCGGGGCGAGCAGGGGATGGTGGGTGAGCATCGGCTTCCTTGTCGGTGTGCGCGGGGGCGCAGGTACAAGGAATGAGATCACAGGGGTGTGTCGGGAGTGTGACAGGGGATGCTGTATCGCTGTGCTGCGAAAAATTGGTCGGGACAACGGTCTTGAGGGTAGGTGAGAAGAGGTAGCGCAAGCTGTTGGCCCGCCGCCTAGGCACGTCGTTCCGGCGAAGGCCGGAACCTAATTTCGTTGCGTCTTGTTAGCTCGAATTTCAGTGCGCATGTTCATGCCGCCCATGCCCCTCCAGCGCACAATCATGATGCGTCGTCCCTTCCTCCACCTGCAGCGTGCAGTGATGGATCCCGAAATCGCTGCGCAGCTTGGCCACCATCCCGTCCAGCACCCGGTCGCCCGGATACCCGCCCGGCATCACCACGTGCGCGGTCAGCGCGTTTTCGGTGGTGCTCATGGCCCAGATGTGCAGGTCGTGCACTTCCTTCACGCCCGGCTGGCCCGCCAGGAAACTGCGCACCGCGCCAGCATCCACGCCGGGCGGCACCGCCGCCATCGACAGCTGCACCGATTCGCGCAGCAGCGACCAGGTGCCCAGCACGATCACCACCACGATCGCCAGGCTCACCGCCGGGTCGATCCAGGTCCAGCCGGTGCTCATGATGACCAGGCCGGAAATCACCACGCCCAGCGACAGCGCGGCATCGGCCGCCATGTGCAGGTAGGCGCCGCGCAGGTTCAGGTCGCCCTTGCTGCCGGCCAGGAACAGCCAGGCCGAGAAGCCGTTGACCACCACGCCGATCGCCGCGACGATCGACACCGTCAGCCCCTGCACCGGCGCCGGCTCGGTGAAGCGGTGCACCGCTTCCCAGGCGATGGCGCCGCAAGCCACCATCAACAGCAGGCCGTTGCCCAGCGCCGCCAGGATCGAGGAGCCGCGCAGGCCGTAGGTGTAGCGGCCCTTCGGCGCACTCTTGGCCAGCACCGCCGCGCCCCAGGCCAGCATCAGCCCCAGCACGTCCGACAGGTTGTGTCCGGCGTCGGCCATCAGCGCGGTGGAGTGGGCGATGAAGCCGTAGACGAATTCGATCGCCACGAAGGCCGCGTTGAGGCCGATCGCCAGCGCGAAGGCGCGCCCGTTCCCGGCCGGATCGGGCATGTGGTGATGGTGGTGGCCGAAACCGTGGCCGTGGTCGTGGTCGTGGTGGTCGTGCTTGTGGTCGTGGCTCATGCGTCCATCCCGGTGGCTGGTTCGGCGATATGTTCGAACATGTTGGCGAGCAGGCTGCTGATGTGGGCGTCCGCAGCCGAGTAGAAGACCTGCTTGCCCTGGCGCTCGGCCTTGACGATGCGGGCCGCGCGCAGCAGGCGCAGGTGGTGGCTGACCAGCGAACTGGACAACTCGAGTGAGGCGGCGATGTCGCCCACCGCGGTCGGCTGCGCCAGGCAGGCCAGCACGATGCGCAGGCGGGTGGCGTCGCCGAGCAGGTGGAAAAGGTCTGCCAGTTCCTCGACCGCGCCGGGAGCGTATTCGGTGGTGGTCATGATATTTAACATGTGAAGAGTTGTTCATATGTTAGTGCAAAAAATTATACCTTGCAAGTGAACTTGCGCCTGCAGGAAATTTCCTGACGAGCCGCAAGCGCCGACGGCGTGTCTGAAGGTATGTTGGCCGATGTCGTCCATGAAGAACCATCCTGCTGCAGCGGTGAGCTCTGTCTGCCACATCCACCATCACCGAAAGAACGAGGCTTGCCTATGACCCCTGCGTTGGCGGAGCAGCTCGCTACCGCGTCCGCACTGTTTTCCAGCGAGAACAGGCTGTACGAACTGACTGTCGGCGACGGCAGCACCAATCCAGGCATAGGGAGCCTGCTGGTTGAAGCGTTTATCGCCGACGAGGCACTGAACGAACTGAGCGTCCGTGACGTCATCGTCCTCTCAACCAGCATTCATGTGGAGTTCGAAAAGCTATTGGGGCGTCCAGCACGCATGGAGATCAGCCTGGCCGATGGAACCCGTGCTTGCTTTCAGGGCGAGGTCAGCGAAGTGGCGATGCTTGGCAGTGACGGGGGCTTTGCCCGCTATCGGATACGCCTCTCACCCTGGCTGTGGCGCCTCGGCCAGGTACGCAATAGCCGCGTGTGGCAGGACAAGACCGTTATCGAGATTGTCGATTCGGTGTTTGGGGCATATTTGCCGGCCGCGCGATGGCGCTGGAGCGATGAGACATCGTCATTCATGGCAGTTTGTCCGCCGCGACCTTACCGTTGTCAGTACCGTGAATCCGACCTGGCATTCGTGCGCAGGATACTGGCCGAAGAAGGATTGAACTGGCGCTTCGAGCGGACCGAAGACGGGGCCGGCATGGTGCTGTTTGCCGACAGCAGTCATCGTCGCGCAGTGCCCGAAGACCCTGGCAGCGCAATGGAGGGGGGCATCCGTTATCACGGCGTGAGCGCCCTCGAACGTCAGGACACGGTGCAGGCTCTGGTTGCGCAGCGCCGAATTCATTCGTCGCTTGCAACGGTGTTGAGCTATGACTACGAGGCTGGACAGATCGTGGCCGCCGGTTCGCCGTCGCGTTTTCCCACCAGCCGAAAGCTGCCGGCATTGGAAGCGTTCGACGTGCTTGGCTCCTGCGCAATTCGCGGCCGTGGGCTGGCGCAGGACCATGCTGACGTGCAGATGGAGGGGCAGGAGGCCCGTAGTCAGCTATGGCGCGGACGTTCGACGGTTCGCACCCTGTGTGCGGGGACGCGCATGACAATTACCGGGACGCCGCTGCAGGAGCTCGGCGAGGCGCCCGCGTTCACGCTGTTGCGCGTCATGAGTGTGGGCGTGAACAACTTGCCGCCGCCTGCACAGCATGCGCTTGCGGAGCTGTTTGGATCGATTCCCGAGTTGCTGCAGGATGTTGCGTACAGCGATGCACCCGGCAACCTGGAGCTCGTCATCGACCGGGCTATCGAGTCTGGTTACGCCAATTGCTTCGAGGCGATTCCGGCAGCGTTGCCATGGCGCCCCCAATTGCCTTGGGACGCCGACAGTGCTCATCCGAAGCCGACTGCCAACGGTTCCCAAAGCGCGATCGTGATCGGCCCCGATGGGCGCGACCAGCCTCATGGCGCAGAGGAGCAGTATTGTGACCGTCTTGGGAGGATACGCATCCGCTTTCATTGGCAGGAAAACTGCGATGCGAGTTGCTGGGTCCGGGTCGCCCAGCGTGCCGCAGGCGGTGGCATGGGCAGCCAGTTCTTGCCACGCATTGGGCACGAAGTCATGGTGCAGTTTCTGGAAAACGACATAGACCAACCTATCGTCATCGGGTCCCTGTACAACGGACAGGGCGAGGGCGGAACCGTGCCAACCCCGGGCGGCGCGGCAGGTGCCGAGCGCGACCCGGCATGCTTCGCGCGTGCAAACGACCACATGGCCTCGGCCCAGGCTAACCTCGCCGACGGCAACAGTCCAGTTTGGCATGGCGCATCGCACGGTAGTGACGGCCATCGCAACGCCGCAGCGCAGTGGGGTATGCGCAGCAAGGAGTTCGGCGGCTCGGGCTACAGCCAGCTGCTATTCGATGACACGGATACGCAAGGCCGCATTCACTTCAAGTGCACGCATGCTGCGACCGAGTTGAGCCTGGGGCACCTGATCCACGCGGCCGACAACTACCGGGGCAGCTTTCGCGGTCTCGGTGCCGCATTGCATACCAATACTTATGGAGCGGTGAGGGCGGCAGGGCTGCTGGTGACCAGCTATGGGGTCAGGCATGAATCGGTCGGTCGGGAGCCGGTGGGTGAGAACGCGGCTCCCGTCGGCCTGTTGGGACAGGGTATCGCGCTCGCTGCCAGCCTCCATGCAGCGGCGAAGGCGCATCAGACGGTGGGCTATGCATCCCACGATGGCGCCCTGCAAGCCGATGCGAGTGTACTGGACAAGGAGAGCGCTCCACTCAAGGCCATGCTTGCATCGGTCGCGGGGACCGGCGAAGGCAAGCTGCCGTATTCGCGCGACCCGATCATGACATCCGCAGCCAAGGACGGCTTCAGTGCGAGCGCTGGGCAAAGCATCCAGCTGGCGAACGGTGAAACGGTCGTCGCAATGAGCGGTCTGGATACGCAATTTGCCGCTGGCGGACAGACGCGCTTACAGACCGGGCAGGCCATCGGCGTATTGGGCGGAGCCCTCAAATCCGGCGACGACAACGTCGGCTTGCAGATGATCGCCGCCAAGGACTGTATCGATATCCAGGCGCAGGCAGATGGCGCCATGGTGCAGGCTCGGGATCAGCTCGAGGTGTCAAGCGCCAGCATGCGGGTGGACCTGGCGGCGGCGAAAAGGATCAGCCTGTCGACGGCGGGTGGCGCGAACATCGTTATCGACGGTGGAAATATCACGCTCCAGTGTCCCGGCACACTGAAGGCGCAGGCCGGGAAGAAGAGTTTTACCGATCCGACCAAATTGGGTTTCGATATGCCGGCACTGCCGCGCAGCGTCTGTATCGCCTGCCTCAAGAAATCACTGGCGGCAGGTCCCGCCTTCACGATGGTGGAGTGACATGCTCATCGATACTTTCTCCCCAGACTGGCTCGATGACCTGTACCTGCGTGCGGAGAAAGTGGCCCTGCCTGCTCGACAGTACATTCTTATCGACGGCGCCTTTGTCCCCGGATTACACAGGATGCTTGCGAGTGAGCGCAAGGCTGTTTTGTTTGCTGCGCTTCCGGGCTGCACGGCGGAAGCGGCCGATGCATCCCCTTTCCTGACCTTGCTCGAACCTGGCGACAGGGGTATGAAGAAGCTGTTGCGGCGCTGCGACCGCTGGCCGATGGTCAGCGTGATCGAGACACGGGAATCGCTTGCGCAACTGGCTGGTCGCCTGTCGGCCTGGTGCGTTGTGGAGGTGGATAGTCAGCGTTTCAATTTCCGGTTTCCGGATACGCGGCGTTTGCCGGCCATCGTCGACACGCTGAATCCTGCCCAACGCGCCCAGTTCCTTGGGCCTGCGTCGCGCTGGACTTATGTCGCTCGGGATGGCCGCTGGCATGCGCTGCCCGTCGAAGGTTCTGACGCAGGGATTGCTGATAACCCTGAACTGGACGAGCGCCAGTTTGCCACCCTGGCAGGCGATAGCCACGCCGATGAGTTGGCGGTGCTGCTGGGCGACCGCGGGCATGAAGTTTATGAACGTCCATCGCGAACCCATGCGCCGCTCCGTTGCGCTTTGCTCGCCGCGCAAACAGCAGGGATGGACGACCACGAGCTGACCGGCTGGTGCGAATGGTTCTGGCAACAGGATCGCTTATGTGAAAACGCAGACGCGGCAGACATGTTGCATGCATGGCGAACAACATCAGTATGAGGATGGATATGCCCAAATCGATGTTGAACCGCGCAGCGCCTGTTCTGATGTTTCTCTTGATCGAAACAGGTCTTTCTGCCTGCGGCCGGCCTACTACGGTCGACGTCAGTCTTCATGGTGTCAACTACAGTGAAGAGCCGTTCAGCTATTCGGTAAAGGATCCCACTCTTGCGGACCAGCGCGGCGCTGGCGGCGAGCTGATCGATCCATTCGCGGCTGGAGGGACGACGTGCTGCGCGACGCTGCCCAAGACCTGGCGTCCTGGAATCAAGCTCCAGGTGAACACGACGCATTGGCTGGAGAAGCGTCCAGACGGCGAGCTGCCTGAGATCAAAGGAACGCATCTTGTCGAGGTGCCGCGATATCCCGATGGCAAGCCGGGGGAACTGTGGGTGCTGCGCGCAGCCGATGGAGGAATTAGTGTGGTGTCGAGCGACTTCCAGCCGGACCATTTGAATTGGCCGGGCACGGTAAAGGGATGGCCGGTGCCATCTCTCAAATATCGGCGGGAACGCTGGAAGATTATCCTTAATCATGAGCTAACCGGTATATATGGCGCTCTCTCTTTGCTGTATGAATTGGAAACCGATCCTAAGGGTAGGGCCAGAGTTGCTTGGGAATTTGCAGAAGAACATGAGCGCGAGAGTATTAAAGGATTTTCTGGTCCAGATGATCCAAAATACTTAGTTTTTCTAAGAAAGGACTATAACGAATATTTTGAGAATAGCCGGAACAGGGTGAGGCAAGTCATGGAGGAGCAGCCATGACTGCTCGGCTCTCTCCTCCTATTGGTGAAAATTTTGCAAGTGCGGTCGATTGTGGCTAATTTTTTCTCCGTGGAGGAAAATAAAAAATTCTTGGAAACGCATGAAGTACGCGAGCGCGCTCCTGTTGGAAAACCGAAAGATTCTTGCAAGACCAATCTGTTTTTTGGCTTCTTCTTTGATGGAACCAAGAATAATTACGAACAGGCCGAAGCCGCGAATAACCACTCGAACGTCGCCCGACTCTACGATTGCTATCCCGGATTGAGTGTGCCGGGAGTTCTTCCGCCCACCACAGACTGGAAAGGAAATGCATCAAGTTATACGCACTTCTTCAGAGTGTATGTGCCCGGTGTCTCTTCGCCTTTTCCACAGGTAGGCGATAGCGGCACAGGCTGGCACGGAACATCCGGCGCTGCGGCAGGAGGGTTCGGCGACTTCAGGATAGTGTGGGCACTGGTGCAAGCCGTGAACAATCTTCATCGTTATTTCACTGGCGTCCCGCTGATTTCTCCTGTTGAAACGAAAGAGCTAGTCGGGAAGATGATCATCAATAAGCTCACGCGAGCGCTTCTTGATGGAAGGGGCACCAGCGGTGCGCTCATTTCCAAGCGAGAAAAGCTAGTGCCGAGGAAGTTCGAAGAAATCCTGCTCAGATTACATGATGCGGTATCGAAGCATTGGCCTGACCGGAAAACTGGCAAGCCCGCCAAGATCGATCCGGGCATCGTCAAGACCATCTATATTTCAGTATTTGGCTTTTCCCGCGGAGCCACCGAGGCACGTGTTTTCGTCAACTGGCTGCAGTCCCTCTGCAAGCTCGATGCCAGGCTGCGAGGAAAAACTGGCGCAATGTCGCTTGGAGGCTTTCCCGTACATTTCGACTTCCTGGGCTTGTTCGATACTGTCGCCTCGGTCGGCTTGGCAAACTCGTTTGGATATTTTGACGGCCACGGTCTCTGGGCTGATGCCGAAGACAGCCTGCGTGTTCCTCCGGGAATCAACTGCCTGCATCTGGTTGCAGCACACGAGCTGCGCCGCAGTTTCCCGGTTGATTCGATTTCGGTGAACGGCGCCCTCGCTGCGGGCTGCACGGAAATCGTCGTGCCCGGAGTGCATTCCGACGTTGGTTGTGGCTACTGCCCTGGCGAGCAAGGACGCGGAATCGACCCGAAAGGCGCCGACATGCTGACGCGAATTCCGCTCCTGATGATGTACAAGGCAGCGCGCCTGAACGGCGTCCCTTTGAAGCTGGAGCTCGCCAGTTCTGTGGCGAAGGAACGCTTCGCCCTGAAACCGGAGGCGATTCGCGCATTCAACGCATACATTGCGACCTGCACCGAAAAAAGCGGGCCGCTGCATCGGATCATGCGCGAGCAGGCACGCAAGCAGATCGAATGGCGGCTCGCGCGGCGTGTCTCAGGAAGCTCCCCCTTACATAAGAGTCCCAGCTTCCTCCGCTCGTCCGTATTCGACCAGAACGATCTTCACAGTGCAGCCCATGAATTCGAAGACGAAATCAAAGCGTTCGGGAACTGGCTCAGGGATAAAGGCGGTCAATTCACTCCTTCAAGCCAGAAGGCGGGAATTGGCAACAGTCACGCCTCCGAATGGGAGGAGATCGCTACATGGTGGGAGAAGGAGAAGGCCGTGCAGCCAGCTGTGCTGGAATTCTTCGATAACTACGTCCATGATTCACGCGCATGGTTCAAGCTCATTCCCGGAAATCCCGATAACGAAAAAGATATGCTCTCTACGCTCGATAAATGGGTGAAAAGGCGCAAGGCGGTAGCTAGCCATAATGAATTGCGATCGAAGATGCGCGGTCGGGGAAACGCCATGTATCAGATGCGCGCAGACGATAGGCTGAACGAAGACCAGATTCGCGCAGCCGAGGAGTATCAGAAAACCGGGAAGATTCCCCGCCTTGTCACCGAAGGACGAGAGCCATGGGGCGCGGCATCAGATTTGATTGCATGTGCGGGCTACCTGAGATACCGGAAAGTCTACGGCGGCTCGGATTCCGATCTTATCTCCTGACCCGTCGCTGAAAAAAGGTTAGCCAGCCCACGCATGCGGGGCGCGCCATCATTTTGCTGGCCCCGCCAACTGCCCGTCGCTGTCCCGCACTTCCGCCACCCCCAGCCCCAGCGGCTGCAGCTGCGGCAGGATGCGCTTGCGGTCACCCACGGCCACGACCTTCATCCGCTCCGGCACCAGGTACTTGCGCGCCACCGCCTGCACCTGCGCCGCGGTGACGCTGGCCAGCTGCCCCGGCAGGCGCACGTAGTAATCGGCCGGCAAGCCATAGATGAACAGTTCGGCCAGGCTGGCGCCGATGTCGGCATTGGTATCGAACTGCCCTGGCAGCGACAGCACCTGGGCGTCGCGCGCGGCCGCCAGTTCGGCCGGCGGCAGCGGCGTGTCGCGGATCGCGGCCAGTTCGCGGAATACTTCGCGCACCGAGGCGCCGGTGGCCTTGGCCTGCACGTTGCCGGCAATGACGAAGGGGCCCGGCGTGCGGTCGTAGCGGAACTGCGAGTACACGCCGTAGCTGTAGCCGCGGGTCTCGCGCAGGTTGTTGTTCAGGCGGCTGGAGAACATGCCGCCGAAGGCGCCGTTCATGACCTGCAGCGCCGGGAAGTCGGGCGTGTCGCGCGCCGCGCCGATGCTGGTGATGCGCAGCGCGGTCTGGCCGGCGTCCGGCTCGTCCACCACCACCAGCCGCGCGTCCGTGCCGGCCGCATCGCCCGGCCCGCCGCCCGGCGCGTCGGCGCCGGCCCAGGCGGCGAAGCGCGCTTCCACCAGGGCTTTCAGTTCGGCGCGCGTGATGTCGCCCGAGACCACCAGCGCCGCGTTTTCCGGCACGTAGTGGCGGCGCCAGAAGGCGGCCAGGTCGTCGCGCGTGACGCTGCGGATCGCCGGCTCGGTGCCGAGCTGGCCGTAGCCCTTGGCGTGCCGGCTGCCGTACAGGGCGCCGGCGGCGGCCACCGCGGCGACCGATTCCGGCTCGTCGCGCTGCTGGATCAGGTCACCGATGCGGCTGGCGCGCTGGCGTTCCACTTCGGCGATCGGAAAGGCCGGGCGCTGCACCACGTCGGCCAGGATGTCCAGGGCCTGGGGGAAGGTGGCGCGCAGCGACAGCAGCGACACGGTGGACGCGTCGGGGCTGGTGCCGCTGTCGAGGAAGGCGCCGAGCTGCGCGATCTCGTCGGCGATCTGGGGCGCGCTGCGGGTGGCCGTGCCTTCTTCCAGCATCTGCGCGGTGAAGCCGGCCAGGCCGGGCAGGGAGGCCGGATTGGCGGCGCTGCCGCTGCGCACCACCAGCTGGCTCGATACCAGCGGCAGGCCGGGGTTGTGGTGGTGGATGACGGTGAGGCCATTGGCCAGCCTGAACGACTCGCCCCGGGGCAAGGTGAACTGCGGCGTGGGCCCGGCCTTCGGCTGCTGCGCGCGCCATGGCTCGGGCGCGTTGATGCCTTCGCTGGCCGGGGCGGCGGTGCGCTTGCCCTTGGGCGCCGGCGGCACCCGCGGGTCCTTGATGACTGGCTTGCCGGGCAGGCCGGTGACCACGGCGCGCGCCTGCTGGCGCAGGTAAGTGCGCACCACGCGCTGCACGTCGGCCGGCGTCACGCGGCGCAGGCGCTCCAGGTCCTTGGCCAGGTAGCCGGGGTCGCCGGTGTACTGGTTGTACTGGTTCAGCTGGTCGGCCAGGCCGTCGCCGCCGAGCTTTTCGATGGAGGAGAGCAGGGCGGTCTCGATGCTGTTGCGGGCGCGTTCCACTTCGTGCAGCGACGGGCCTTCGTCGCGCAGCAACGCCAGTTCGGCATCGATCGCCGCCTCCAGTTCGCGCGCCTCGATGCCGCTGCGGGCGGTGACGTCGATGACGAATGTCGACACCAGCGCGTAGGAATGCTGGGCGGCGTCGACGTCCTGGGCGATCTGCTGTTCGTACACCAGCTTCTTGTACAGCCGGCTCGACTTGCCGCCGCCCAGGATGACGGCGGCCACCGACAACTCGGCGTCGCCCGGCTGGTAGGCCGGCGGCGTGTGCCAGCCCATGAACACGCGCGGCAGCTCGACGCGGTCGTGCACCACCACCCGGCGCTCGCTGGCGATCGGCGGCGTGATGACGCTGGGCCGCATCACCGCCGGGCCGCGCTTCAGCGAGCCGAAATAGCGTTCGACCAGCGCGCGCGTCTTGACCTTGTCGATGTCGCCGGCGATGACGATGCTGGCGTTGTTCGGCGCGTAGTAGCGCGTGAAAAACTCGCGCACGTCCTCGAGCCTGGCGTTCTGGATGTCGGCGTGCGAGCCGATGATCGACGCGTAATACGGGTGGTCCTTGGGGAACAGCGCATGCGCCAGCGCTTCCTCCACCAGGCCATAGGGCTCGCCCTCGACCGTTTCACGGCGCTCGTTGCGCACCACGTCCTGCTGGGTGGTGAGCGCCTTCTGGTCCAGCACGTCGAGCAGGTAGCCCATGCGGTCGGCGTGCACCCACAGCGCCAGCTCGAGCTGGTTCGAGGGCACCGTGTCGTAGTAGTTGGTGCGGTCGTAGTCGGTGCTGCCGTTGCTGTCGAGGGCGCCGGCGCCCTCCAGCAGGCGGTCGGCCAGCCCGCGCGGGATGTGGCGGGTGGCCTCGAACATCATGTGTTCGAACAGGTGGGCGAAGCCGGCCAGCCCTGGCGCCTCGTTGGCCGGGCCGACGTGGTACCAGATGTTCACCGCCACGATCGGCAGGCGCTTGTCTTCGACCAGGATCAGCTGCAGGCCATTGGACAGCGTGGTCTTGTCGAAAGCGACGGTGGGCGCCGGCGCCTGGGCGCGGGCGTCGGGAGGGGCAGGGCAAAGGAGCATAAGCGGGAGGATCAAGGTAATGAGTTTCATGCCGGGCTTCCATCAGTGGCACACGCCGCGTCCATGGTCGGGGGTGGCGCCGGCCGGGACGCGCCTGGGGTCGGCCGGCAGGAAGCGCCATTCGTAGCCGCCCTCCAGCAGGCGCAGCGCCAGCACGCCATCGAGGCTGGCGTCGCGCACCTCGCTGTTGGGAGTGAGCTGCAGGAAGGGCGTGGCGTAGGCGCCGCCGGTGCCGACCACGAACTGGCGCACCCCGCGGGCGCGGTCCAGCCGGCCGTCGGCATCCTGCGGCGCGAAGCGCTCGTAATCGTGGTCGTGGCCCGATAAAACGATCTCGGCGCCGGCCGCGTGCAGCAGTGCGAAGGCGTCGCGCATCCGGCCCGGGCCCAGGTGGCCGCCCGAAGTATAGAGCGGGTGGTGCCAGAAAGCGAGGGTGCAGCGGCTGGGCGAGCGCGCCAGTTCGGCGCGCAGCCAGCCTATCTGGGCGGCGTGCGCCGGCCCTTTCAGGTTGCTGTCGAGCGAGACCACCAGCCAGCTGCCCAGCCGCAGCGCGTAGTAGCCGCGTCCTGCGCGCTCGCCGAAGTAGGCGTAGTATGGCCGGGCCCCGGGTGTGGCGTATTCGTGGTTGCCGGGCGTGGGCCAGGTGCGGTCGCGAAACCGTCCCCAGGTCGGGCCGTAGCAGTCCCTGAACTCGGCCGCCGTCCCCTTCGGGTAAGTGTGGTCGCCCAGCGACAGCACGGCGGCATCCGGTTCGGCGCGCAGCAAGCCTTCCACCAGCGTGGCGGTGGCGGCCGCGCCCGACCAGCGCGGGTCGGGGTGCTTGCAGCGTGCGATGTCGCCGGCGGCGTACACGGTGTAGGCGCCGGCAGCCGCCGGCCCGGCGCCGAGCAGCAGGCACAGGCCGAACGACAGGCCGCCAGGCAGGCGCGGCGCCAGCCGGGACATGGCCTTTATTCGATCATGCGCAGCAGGCCCTGCAGCGCGTGCGCCACGGTCTGCTCGCGCACGGACTTGCGGTCGCCCTGGAACACCAGCCGCTCGGTGTGGGTGGTGTCGCCGCGCGCCCAGCCGAAGCAGACCGTGCCGACCGGCTTGCCCGGCACCGCGCCGGTGGGGCCGGCGATGCCGGTGGTGGAGACCGCGACGTCGGCGGTGCTGCTCGACAGCGCGCCTTCGGCCATCTTGCCGGCGACTTCTTCGCTGACCGAGCCGAACTGGGCGATGAGCGCGGGCGAGACGTCGAGCAGCTCGGCCTTGGAGTTGTTGGAATAGGTGACGAAGCCGCAGTCGAACCAGCCGGTGGAGCCCGGGATTTCAGTGATGGCCTGCGACACGCCGCCGCCGGTGCAGGATTCGGCGGTGACCAGCATCAGGCCTTTGGCCTCTAGCGCACGGCCAACTTTAGTAGCAAGATCGAGAATATCGTTCGTCACGTGAAGCTCCTTTTGAGTACGTGTCTGCGCTGGGGTGTGGCGCGCGCGTGGCGCACGGCTTCATTCTAGCGCGCTCCACGGCCATCTGGCACGGAAAGCGTCGAGGAACGTGCGGCCACCATGTTACCCGCCCTGCATGGATGTATTTACCGGGCGCCGACAAGCCCAATCGTGAAAGGTTCCGTGCGACATGACACACAGTGCTCCGCTATGCTGGTGACGCTGCCGCGTACGCGCGGCCGGTACCTTTTTTCGTCTTCCGTAGGACCTGGAATGCCGCTCGAACGACATGCGCGTGACCGGACCGGACCGGCCCACTTGTGCGGCATGGGCGGCAGCTGTCCGCCCCAAGCTGCACCGCGTCGCCGCGCGCCGGCGGCGGAGCCTGCATGACCGGCCGTACCATCCGCACCAAGCTGGTGGCGGCCGTCATGACGACCACGCTGGCCGCGCTGCTGGTATCGATCGCGATCATCATCGGCTACGACCTGCGCAGCTACCACCGCGGCCTCATCAACGACCTGTCGACCCAGGCCGAGCTGGTCGGCCACATGACCTCGGCCGCGCTGACCTTCGACGACCCGCGCCTGGCCAATGAAAACCTGGCGCTGCTACGCACCCGCCCGATGGTGCGCGCGGCCGCCATCTACGACGCCAACGGCGAGCTGTTCGCTTCCTACCAGGCGCAGGGCGAAGCGCGCCAGATGCCGCCGCAGCTGTCGGCGGCGCCCAGCAGCGACGGCGACGACCTGGTGGTGCGCCAGCGCATCTCCGAGAACGGCGACACCCTCGGCACCGTCTACCTGCGCGCCGAGAACCAGCTGCTGGCGCGCACCCTCGACTACCTCAGCATCGCCCTTGGCGTGACCCTGCTGGCGATGGGCGTGGCCTACCTGCTGGTGCGCCGCATGGGCCACGTGGTGACGGCGCCGATCGTCGCCATTACCGAGATCGCACGCGACGTCGTGGCCACCCGCGATTATTCGCGCCGCGCGCCGCGCATCAGCGACGACGAGGCCGGGGAGCTGGTCGATTCCTTCAACGCCATGCTGATCGAGATCGAGGGCCGCACCCGCGAACTGGAAACCTCGAGCGCCGAGATCGCGCGCGAAGTGTATGAGCGTTCGCGCGCCCAGCAGGAAGTGATGCGCCTGAACGAGCAGCTCGAGCAGCGCGTCGACGAGCGCACCCTGCAGCTGGCGCTGGCCAACGCCGAACTGGCCAACGCCAACGAAGAAGCACGCAGCGCCAACCAGGCCAAGTCGGCCTTCCTGTCCTCGATGAGCCACGAGCTGCGCACGCCGCTCAATGCGATCCTCGGCTTCGCCCAGATCCTCACCTCCAACACGCTGCCCTCGACGCTCGAGCAGAAGAAGGAGTTCGCCAACCACATCCTCAAGTCCGGGCGCCACCTGCTCACGCTCATCAACGAGATCCTCGACCTGGCCAAGGTGGAGTCGGGCACGGTGACCCTGTCGATGGAACCGGTGGCGCTCGCCGACACGCTGGCGGAAACCCGCACGATGGTCGAGCCGATCGCAGCCCAGCGCGGCGTGCGCGTGCTGTTCCCCGAGGCGCCCGGCGCGGTGGTGCTGGCCGACCGCACGCGCCTGAAACAGGTGCTGCTCAACCTGCTGTCGAATGCGGTGAAATACAACCGCGAGGCCGGCGCCGTGGTGCTGGCCTGCGAGCAGGTGGCGCCGAACCGGCTGCGCCTGTCGGTGCAGGACACCGGCATCGGCCTGGACGCCGACCAGGTGGCCAGCCTGTTCCAGCCCTTCAACCGGCTCGGCCAGGAGGGCGGCAACCAGGAAGGCACCGGCATCGGCCTGGTCGTGACCAAGCGCCTGGTCGAACTGATGGGAGGCGAGATCGGCGTCACCAGCAGCCCGGGCGTGGGCAGCGTGTTCTGGATCGAGCTGGCCACCACCGCGCCGCTGGCCGCCGCCACGCTCGAGGAAGGCGCGCAGGCCACCGGGGAAGCGCAGCCGCTGCCGGACGAAGGCGCGCCGCACCTGATCCTGTATGTGGAAGACAACCCGGCCAACCTGCGCCTGGTCGAAGAGATCGTGCGCTTTCGCGGCGACCTGCGGCTGCTGTCGGCCCCGGACGGGCATGTGGGCCTGTCGCTGGCGCGCGCCCACCTGCCCGAGATCATCCTGATGGACCTGAACCTGCCCGGCATGAGCGGCATCGAAGTGCTCAGGCAGCTGCGCGCCGACCAGGCGACCGTCGCGATTCCCGTCATCGCCCTCACCGCCAATGCCATGCCGCGCGATATCGAGCGCGGCCAGGCGGCCGGCTTCAACCGGTACTTGACCAAACCGATCGACCTCGACAAATTCAGCGAAGCGATCAACAGTACGCTGGCGCAACTCTACCCACCGGGAAGCGGTGGGAAACAGGCGCCGGCCGAAAGGAAGGCCGAATGATTTCACTGTCCGACATCCGCCATGCGCGCATCCTCGTCGTGGACGACGAACCCGTCAACGTCCAGCTGCTCGAGTACCTGCTGAAAACCACCGGGTACGAGAACGTCGCGAGCACAAACGACCCGCGCCAGGTGGTGTCGATGCACCTGAAACAGCGCTACGACCTGATCATCCTCGACCTGCACATGCCCGGCATGGACGGCTTCGACGTGATGGAAGCGCTCAAGCCCCTGGAGAGCGATTCGTGGCTGCCGGTGCTGGTGGTGACGGCCGAACCGGACAAGAAACTGGCGGCGCTGGAGGCCGGCGCGCGCGACTTCATCGGCAAGCCCTTCGACACGGTCGAGGTCATGACGCGCATCCGCAACCTGCTCGAGGTGCGCCTGCTGCACCGCGAATCGCAGGACTACGGCGTGGCGCTCGAACGCGAGGTGCGCGAGCGCACCGCCGAACTGGCGCGCTTTCGCGGCGCGATGGACGCCACGCCCGACGCCATCTTCCTGATCGACACCGCCAGCATGGCGATGGTCGACGTGTCCGACGGCGCCTGCCGCATGCTCGGCTTCTCGCGCGACGCGCTGCTGCGGATCGATCCGGTGGCGCTGGGCCTTGGGACGCGCGAGCTGCTGGAGCGCCACCTGGCCGCTGACGCCGTGGCCAGCGGGCCGCAGGCGGAAAAGGTCGAGTATGGCGCGCTGCCCGGCGACATCGTCGAGACCGAGCTGCTGCGCGCGGGCGGGCAGGGCGCGGTGGCGGTGGAAATCAGCTGGAAGCTGAAGGACCTGGGCAAGAGCCGCATGCTGATCGCGGTGGCGCGCGACATCAGCGAACGCCTGCACGCGCAGGAACGCATGCGCCACATGGCCAGCTACGACGCGCTCACCGGCCTGCCGAACCGCACCCTGTTCTTCCAGAACCTGCGCGACGCGATCGAACTGGCGCGCGACAAGAACTGGCGCGTGGCGGTGCTGTGCATCACGCTCGACCGCTTCAAGATCATCAACGATTCGCTCGGCACCGCGCTGGGCGACGAGCTGCTGCGCCAGTTCAGCACCCGCCTGGTGCGCTGCGTGCGCCTGCGCGACACGGTCGGCCGGCTGGGCGGCGACGAGTTCGCCCTGATCCTCACCATGACGCGCGACCAGCAGGAAGCGGTGAATGTCGCCAACGAGATCCGCGAGGCCCTGCGCGCGCCCTTCGACCTGCACGGCCAGGCCGCCGCGCTGACGGCCAGTATCGGCATCGCCATGTACCCGGAAGACTCGACCGAGCCGGGCGCGCTCATCAAGTACGCCGACACCGCGATGGTGCGCGCCAAGGAGGCGGGGCGCGACGGCTACCGTTTCTTCACCGCCGGGATGAACGTGCAGGTGCTGGCGCGCCTGGACCTGGAACTGGCGCTGCGCGGTGCGCTCGAGGGCGGCGAGTTCGTGCTGTACTACCAGCCCAAGCTCGAACTCAATACCGGACGGGTGGCCGGCGTGGAGGCGCTGCTGCGCTGGAACCGGCCCGGCTTCGGGCTGGTGTACCCGGCCGAATTCGTGCCGGTGATGGAAGAGACCGGGCTGGTGGTGCGGGTCGGCGAATGGATCGTCCACGAAGCCTGCCGCCAGATCGCCGCCTGGAACGCGGCTGGCTTGCGCGACGTGCGGGTGGCGGTCAACGTGTCGAGCCGCCAGTTCGTCGAGGATGACTTGGAAGGCGTGATCCGCGCGGCGCTCGAGCGCCACGGGGTGGAACCGGGCATGCTGGAACTGGAATTGACCGAAAGCGCGCTGATGTCCAATGCCGAGCACACCATCGAGGTGCTGGGGCGCCTGAAGGAGCTCGGCATCCGGATTGCCATCGACGACTTCGGCACCGGCTACTCGTCGCTGGCCTACCTCAAGCGCTTCCCGATCGACAAGCTCAAGATCGACATCGCCTTCGTGCGCGACATCGTGACCAACCCGGACGACGCCGCCATCGCGCTGGCCATCATCAGCATGGCGCACAGCCTGCACATGCAGGTGATCGCCGAAGGGGTCGAGACGCGCGCCCAGATGGCGTATTTGCGGCGCCACCGCTGCGACGAGATCCAGGGCTTCCACTTCTCGCGCGGCATCCCGGCCGACGACCTGGCCCGCCTGGTGCGCGACAACCGCGCCCAGCCCGACCAGCCGCCGGCGCAGGACGACAAGGTGCAGACCCTGCTCATCGTGGACGACGACGTCAACGTGCTCACTTCGCTGCACCGCCTGTTCAGGCGCGACAACTACCGCGTGCTCACTGCGTCGTCGCCGGCCGAAGGCTTCGAGCTGCTGGCGCTGTACCGCGTGCAGGTGATCGTGTGCGACCAGCGCATGCCGGTCATGAGCGGCACCGAGTTCCTCAGCAAGGTCAAGGAGATGTACCCGGGAACGATCCGCATCATCCTGTCCGGCTACACGGGCGTGGAAACCGTGCTCGATTCGATCAACCGCGGGGCGATCTACCGCTTCTATACCAAGCCGTGGCACGACCAGCAGCTGCGGGAAAATATCCGGCTGGCGTTCCGGCATTACTGGATGACCAATGGGCCGTATGACGACCGCAAGGCGCCGAGGGAGGGGGATGAGAAGGTGGCGTAGGCGGGGCGATCAAATTGGGTCCCGGCCTGCGCCGGGACGACGTGCTTACATTGTTGGCCTAAAAACCGTCGTACGCGCCACTGGCGCCTACGACTTCCGGCGCAGGCCGGAACCCAAGTTCAACTGAAGTGATCCCACCCGCTCAAGCGAAGATCCAGCGCCGCGCCATCCGAATCCACCAGCCTCAACCCCGGCTCCGCGTCAATTTTCCCCACCCGCGTCACCGCCGTCCCGCTCGCCCGCCCCGCCTCCAGCACCTTCTCGCGATTGGCCACCGGCGCCGTAAAGCACAACTCGTAGTCATCCCCACCCGCCGCCGTAAACCGCCGTCGCAAGCCCCGGTCCTGCCGCGCCAGCACCGGCCCCGCCGGCAGCGCATCCACGTCGAGCGTCGCGCCGACGCGCGACGCGGCCAGGATGTGCCCCAGGTCCCCCACCAGCCCATCCGAGATATCGAGCGCCGCATGCGCCACCGGCTGGGCGGCCAGCGCCAGTCCCAGGGCCACGCGCGGCGACGGCAGGTGCATGCGCTGCGCCGCCGCCTGCTGGTCGTCGGGGGAGAGCGCCAGTTCCTTCCAGTACCCGGCCAGCGCCAGGCGCGCATCCCCCAGCGTCCCCGAGATCCAGATGTCGTCGCCCACCCGCGCCGCGTCGCGCCGCAGCGCGTGGCCAGGTACCAGCTCGCCGAACACGGTGATGCAGATGTTCAGCGGCCCCCTGGTGGTATCGCCTCCCACCAGTTCGCACCCGCAGGCGTCGGCCAGCGCGAACAGCCCGCGCGAGAACCCGTCCAGCCACGCCGGGTCGGCCGCGGGCAGCGCCAGCGCCAGCGTGAAGGCGACCGGCTGCGCGCCCATCGCCGCCAGGTCGGACAGATTCACCGCCAGCGCCTTGTGCCCGAGCATGAAGGGATCGGCGCCGGCGAAGAAATGCCGGTCCTCGACCAGCATGTCCGAGGAAATCGCCAGCTGCCGGCCGGGCGTGGGCGTGAGCAGGGCGCAGTCGTCGCCGATGCCGAGGGTGGCGCGGCCGGGGCGGTCGCGCCGGAAGAACTGTTTGATGAGGTCGAATTCGGAGAGCATGCGCGGATTGTAAACCGCCGCTGGAGAGGGCTGTCGCGTCAGATTCATAAGCTTTGCAACTGAATGGTCTTCTGAAATAAGCTTGTCTTCTGAATCATAAGGCTGCTTGTTGAAAATACGTAGCCTTCGATAAGTGCTCGTCTGATAAAATTGGAGGTTCCCCTCTAGTACCAGGAAGGCTGCCCGGCATGGATTCGTCATCGGATAAAAAAGAAGAACTGCGTCAACAACTGCGTGCTGCGGCGCTCGAGTACCACCAGATTCCCCGTCCGGGCAAGATCAGCGTCACCCCGACCAAGGGCCTGCTGAACCAGCGCGACCTGGCGCTGGCCTATTCCCCGGGCGTCGCCGCTCCTTGCGAAGAGATCGTCAAGGACCCGGCCAACTCGTTCAAGTACACCGCGCGCGGCAATTTGGTCGCCGTCATTACCAACGGCACCGCCGTCCTCGGCCTGGGCAACATCGGCCCGCTGGCATCGAAGCCGGTGATGGAAGGCAAGGGCGTGCTGTTCAAGAAGTTCGCCGGCATCGACGTGTTCGACATCGAGATCAACGAGAACGATCCGGACAAGCTGGTCGACATCATCGCCTCGCTCGAGCCTACTTTTGGCGGCATCAACCTGGAAGACATCAAGGCGCCGGAATGCTTCTACATCGAGCGCCAGCTGCGCGAGCGCATGAAGATCCCGGTCTTCCACGATGACCAGCACGGCACCGCGATCATCGTCGGCGCGGCCATCATCAATGGCCTGAAAGTCGTCGGCAAGGACCTGAAGAACTGCAAGCTGGTGGTCTCCGGCGCCGGCGCGGCCGCGCTGGCCTGCCTCGACCTGATCGTCGACCTCGGCTTCCCGATCGAGAACATCTTCGTCACCGACCTGGCCGGCGTGGTCTACAAGGGCCGCGCGGAGCTGATGGACCCGGACAAGGAACGCTTCGCCCAGGACACGCCGCACCGTTCGCTGGCGGAAGTCATTCCCGGCGCCGACATCTTCCTTGGCCTGTCGGCCGGCGGCGTGCTGAAGCAGGACATGGTCGCGGCGATGGCGCCGAGCCCGCTGATCCTGGCGCTGGCCAACCCGAACCCGGAAATCCTGCCGGAAGACGTGAAAGCCGTGCGCAGCGACGCCATCATCGCCACTGGCCGTTCGGACTACCCGAACCAGGTCAACAACGTCCTGTGCTTCCCCTACATGTTCCGCGGCGCCCTCGATTGCGGCGCGACCACCATCACGCGCGACATGGAAATCGCGGTGGTGCATGCGATCGCCGACCTGGCCCATGCCGAGCAGTCGGACATCGTGGCCTCGGCCTACGGCATCGCCAACCTGTCCTTCGGCCCGGAATACCTGATCCCGATGCCTTTCGATCCGCGCCTGCTGACCCACATCGCGCCGGCGGTGGCCAAGGCCGCCCAGGACGGCGGCGTGGCGACGCGCCCGATCGCCGACATGGAAGCCTACGCCGAAAGCCTGCAGCAGTTCGTCTACCGCAGCGGCACCTTCATGAAACCGCTGTTCTCGGTGGCCAAGAGCACGCCGCTGGAAGCCAAGCGCATCGTCTACGCCGAAGGCGAGGACGAGCGCGTGCTGCGCGCGGTGCAGGTGGTGGTCGACGAGAAGCTGGCGCGCCCGATCCTGGTCGGCCGTCCGGCGGTGCTGGAAAAACGCATCGAGAAATTCGGCCTGCGCCTGAAACTGGGCCAGCACGTGGACGTCATCAACCCCGACTTCGACGAGCGCTACCGCGACTACTGGCAGACCTACTACGCGATCGGCATGCGCAAGGGCGTGACCATCGACATGGCCAAGCTGGAAATGCGCCGCCGCCACACCCTGATCGGCGCCATGATGGTCCACAAGGGCGATGCCGACGGCCTCATTTGCGGCACCTACGGCACCACCCAGATGCACCTGCACTACATCGACCAGGTGCTGGGCAAGCGCGCCGGCACCAACGTGTATGCGGCGATGAACTTCCTGATCACCCCGGACCGCCAGCTGGCCATCGTCGATACCCACGTCAACGAAAACCCCGCTGCCTGCGAACTGGCCGAGATCACCGTGATGGCGGCCGAGGAAATGGAACGCTTCGGCATCCAGCCGCGCGCGGCCCTGTTGTCGCATTCGAACTTCGGCACCTCCAACAGCGCCTCGGCCCAGAAGATGCGCGCCGTGCTGCCGCTGGTGCAGGCCATGAAGCCGGACCTGGAAATCGACGGCGAAATGCATGGCGACACCGCGATCGAGGCCAAGGTGCGGATCAAGATCATGCCCGACTCGAAGCTCACCGGCGACGCCAACCTCCTGGTGATGCCGAACATCGACGCCGCCAACATCTCGTACAACCTGGTCAAGAGCGCGGCCGGCAACGGCATCGCGGTCGGCCCGATCCTGCTCGGCTGTGCCCGCCCGGTGCACATCCTGACCCCGTCCTCCACCGTGCGCCGCATCGTCAACATGACGGCGCTGTGCGTGGTTGATGCGGTTTCACAACGCTGATCGGTAAATCGGCGTCGTCGGGTGGTCGGCGCCGCCGACCACCCGACGACGCCGTCCTTTGCGGGGCGTCAAAGGTGTTTTCCTCCAAATTTCACTGTTTGTCATCGCGCAAATACAACGGTAACAAACCGTAAGCGGGCGACTTACCCCAGCCGTTTCGGGGCATAATGTCGGGACAAAGTGTTGCTTTTATTGCACCTGTTTCTGCTCTGCAAGGGTGTGAGCTACTCCCTCTCTGTTACAATCCGGGCTGCCCTGAGTCTGGCTGCCCGCGAGACCATCTTCTAGAACCCAAGAACATGCAAACAACGAAACGAGCCCTGATTACTGGCATTACCGGCCAGGATGGCGCCTACCTGGCGCAGATTCTCCTGGAAAAAGGCTACCACGTGACCGGCACCTTCCGCCGCTCCAGCTCGGTCAATTTCTGGCGCATCGAAGAGCTCGGCATCGAGAAGCACCCGAACCTGTCGCTGGTCGAATACGACCTGACCGACCTGTCATCGAGCATCCGCCTGATCGACAGCGCGCGCCCGGACGAGGTGTACAACCTGGCGGCCCAGAGCTTCGTCGGCGTGTCCTTCGAGCAGCCGGTCGCCACCGCCTCCATCACCGGCCTGGGCGCCGTCCACCTGCTCGAAGCCATCCGCATCATCAACCCGAAGATCCGCTTCTACCAGGCCTCGACCTCGGAAATGTTCGGCAAGGTGCAGGCCATCCCGCAGGTCGAGGACACCCCGTTCTACCCGCGCAGCCCCTACGGCGTCGCCAAGCTGTACGCGCACTGGATGACGATCAATTACCGCGAGTCCTATGACATCTTCGGTTCCTCGGGCATCCTGTTCAACCATGAGTCGCCGCTGCGCGGCCGTGAGTTCGTCACCCGCAAGATCACCGATTCGGTGGCCAAGATCGTCCTGAACAAGCTCGACGTCCTCGAACTGGGCAACCTGGACGCCAAGCGCGACTGGGGCTATGCCAAGGAATATGTCGAAGGCATGTGGCGCATCCTGCAGGCCGACCAGCCCGACACCTTCGTGCTGGCGACCAACCGCACCGAGACCGTGCGCGACTTCGTCACCATGGCCTTCAAGGGCGCCGGCATCGCCATCGAATTCACCGGCACCGCCGAGAACGAAGTCGGCCACTGCGCCCGCACCGGCAAGACGCTGGTGCGCGTGTCGCCCAAGTTCTACCGTCCGGCCGAAGTCGAGCTCCTCATCGGCGACCCGGCCAAGGCCAAGAGCGTGCTCGGCTGGGAGCCGAAGACCACGCTGGAAGAGCTGTGCCAGATGATGGTCGACGCCGACCTGCGTCGCAACGAAATCGGATTCTCGTTCTAACATGGAACGCGTGGCCACGGGTGACATCCCCGCCTTCATCGGCGGGCGGGAAGGCGAGGGACGCCGCGCGCTCATCACGGGCCTGCGCGGTTTCACCGGCTACTACATGGCGCAGGAACTCAGCGCCGCCGGCTACCGTGTCTATGGCACGGTGATGCCGGGCGAAGAGCTGGGCCCCGATATCTTCCCGGTCGACCTGTGCGACCGCGAGGCCGTGGCGGCCATGGTGGACGCGGTGCAGCCGGATGTCGTGGCGCACCTGGCCGGGATCGCCTTCGTGGCCCATACCAACGCCGAACTGATGTACCGCGTCAACGTGGTCGGCACGCGCAACCTGCTCGAGGCCCTGGCCGAAGGCAAGCACCGTCCCACCAGCGTGCTGCTGGCCTCGTCGGCCAATATCTATGGCAACGCCAGCGTGCCCGTCATCGACGAAAACGTGGCGCCCAGCCCGGCCAACGACTACGCCGTGAGCAAGCTGGCCATGGAATACATGGCGCGCCTCTGGATGGACAAGCTGCCGATCACCATCGCGCGCCCGTTCAACTACACCGGCATCGGCCAGGCCGAGAACTTCCTGCTGCCCAAGATCGTCTCCCATTTCCGCCGCAACGAAGCGCGCATCGAATTGGGCAACCTGGCCATCGCGCGCGATTTCTCCGACGTGCGCATGGTGGCGCGCGCCTACCGCCGCCTGATGGCCGTGGCGCCGGGCGGCGAAGCCTTCAACGTCTGTTCGGGCAGCTCGCATTCGCTGGCCAGCCTGATCGACATGATGGGCGACATCGCCGGCTACCGCATCGACGTGCACGTCAACCCGGCCTTTGTCCGCGCCAACGACGTGCTCACGCTCACCGGCAGCAACAGCAAGCTGACCGCCGTCATCGGCCAGCTCGACCCGACGCCGCTGTCCGAGACGCTGCGCTGGATGTACCAGGCGTGAGCGCAGGCGGTCTTGCCGTCGGACTCGGGACGACCATGATCGAACCGGGCCTGACGGGCGGGCGCCTCGACGGCATCGGGGTCTACACCACGGCCCTGCTGCGCCACCTGCCGCGCACCGGCTGCAGCGTGCTCCCGTATTCCTGGCCGCGCCTGCGCTCGCGCGCCGCCGCCGGCATCAGCATCGGCCAGCCGCTGCCGCAATCCTTCGAAACCGCGTCCCTGGTCGACCTGGCCACCCCCGGTGCGCACCGCGTGCACATGCCGGCCGACCTGTTCCACGTGACCGACTACCGCATCGTGCGCATGGATTGCCCGGTGGTGGCAACCCTGCACGACGCGCTGCCGATCAAGTATCCCGAGTGGTGCAATCCGCGCCTGCGCAGCGTCAAGAACTGGCTGCAGCGCAAGGCCACGGCCAAGGCCGACCATGTCATCGCGCTCTCGCACTTTGCGATCGATGAACTGGTGGAGTGCTTCGGCGTGAACCCGAACCGGGTCTCGGTGGTCTACTGTGGGGTAGACGACGAATGGCTCGAGCCGGCCGACCCGCAAGCGGTTTCCGCCACGCTGGCGCACTACCAACTCGATCCTGGCTATTTCCTTACCGTGGGCACGCTGCAGCCGCGCAAGAATGTCGACCGCCTGCTTGACGCCTGGCTGATGCTGCCGCGCGCGCTGCGCGACGAGCGCGCGCTGGTGGTGGTCGGTGCGCGCGGCTGGCGCTGCGAAGCGCTGGTGGCGCGGCTGGAAACCGCCCGCGCCGATGGCGAAAACATCGTCTGGCTCAATGCGCTCACCGACCCGGTGCAGCTGCGCCACCTGTATCTTGGCGCCGGCGTCTTCGTTTTTCCTTCGCTCTACGAAGGCTTTGGCATCCCCATCGTCGAGGCCTTCGCGTCGCGCGTGCCGGTCGTGTCCTCGAATGCCAGCTCGCTGCCGGAAGTCACGCTGGGCGCCGCACTGGAAGTCGATCCGCTCGACGCCAGGGCGCTGGCCGACGCCATGCACACCCTTGCCAATGACAGCGCCGAACGCGCGCGCTGCATTGCCGCCGGGCGCGAACGCGCCGAACAACTGACATGGCATGCGACCGCACGGCAGACCGCCGACGTGTACCGCGCCGTGCTTTCGCAGTAAGCTTTCAACATGCGTGTCCTCCATTTTTACAAGACCTATTATCCGGACTCGGTCGGCGGCATCGAACAGGTGATCCGCCAGCTGTGCGTCGGCACAGGACGCCTGGGCGTGACCAATACGGTCTTGTCGCTGTCGCGCCACAAGGACCTGGCGCCGATCGAGTTCGACGGCCATGCCGTGCACCGGGTGCCGCTGGACTTCGAGATCGCTTCCAACGCCTGCTCGCTGGCCGCGCTCGGCGCGCTGACGCGCATGGCGCAGCAGGCCGACGTCGTGCACTACCACTTCCCCTGGCCCTTCATGGACATGGCGCACTTCATCTCGCGCGTGAAGAAGCCCACCGTGGTCAGCTACCACTCCGACATCGTGCGCCAGAAGCGCCTGCTGCGCCTGTACCAGCCGCTCAAGCACCGTTTCCTGCGCAGCGTCGACAGCATCGTCGCCGCCTCGCCCAACTACCTGGCCTCGTCGCCGGTGCTGGACCGCTACCGCGACAAGACCCGCGTCATCACCTATGGCCTGGATAAATCCACCTATCCGGCGGTGGAGCCCTGCCGCCTGGCGCACTGGCGGGCCAAGGTGGGACCGAAGTTCTTCCTGTTCGTGGGCGTGCTGCGCTACTACAAGGGACTGCACATCCTGCTCGAAGCGGCCAGGGAGTCGGATTTCCCGATCGTGATCGTCGGCACCGGGCCGGAAGAACAGGCACTGAAGGATCAGGCGGCGCGGCTGGGATTGACGCACGTGATTTTCACGGGGGCGCTGGACGAAGCCGACAAGGCCGCGCTGCTCACCCTGTGCTATGCCGTGGCGTTTCCGTCGCACCTGCGTTCGGAAGCCTTCGGGATCTCGCTGCTGGAAGGGGCGATGTACGGCAAGCCGATGATCTCCTGCGAGATCGGTACCGGCACCACCTATATCAATCTCGATGGCGAGACCGGGCTGGCGGTGCCGCCGTCCGATCCGCAGGCCCTTGGCCACGCCTTGCGCACGCTGTGGGACAAGCCGGAGCTGGCGCGCCGCATGGGCGCGCGCGCCGAAGAACGCTATCACGAACTGTTTACGTCGGAACGGATGGCGGCCAGTTATACGGCGCTGTACCAGGAGCTGGTGGCGCGCAAGGCGACGGCGAACGCCGGCGGAAGCGTGGGACTGGCCGGCCTGCCGCCGACCAGGTAGGCAAAGCGAGGAGTCAGGCCTCGGCCCAGCGCTGCTGCACCGCGCGCACCGCGTCCATCTGCTCCAGGAACAAATCGACCAGCGCCGGATCGAAATGGCGCCCTTTCTGCTCGCGCAGCAAGTCCAGCGCCTCTTGCTCGCTCCAGGCTTTCTTGTACGGCCGTACCGAGGTCAGTGCGTCGAACACGTCGGCAATCGCCACGATTCGTCCCACCAGGGGGATGTCGTTGCCGCGCAGCCCGTGCGGATAGCCGCTGCCGTCGTACTTTTCATGGTGGGTCAGCGCGATCTGCGCGGCCAGCGCCAGCATTCCGCCCTCATGCTCGCCGATGATCTCGGCGCCGATCGTCACATGGCTCTGCATGATCTTCCATTCGTCCGGATCGAGGGGGCCGGGCTTCTGCAGGATGCGGTCGGGGATGCCGATCTTGCCGACGTCGTGCATCGGCGCGGCGTGCAGCAGGTCGTCGGCCTCGGCTTCGGTCAGGCCGGCGGCGATGCCGAGGATGCGCGAGAAGTGGCTCATGCGGATCACATGCAGGCCGGTCTCGTTGTCCTTGTATTCGGCCGCCAGGCCGAGGCGCTGGACGATCTCCAGGCGCGTCGCACGCAGCTCTTCCATCCGCACCAGCGACAGGTGGGTGCGCACGCGGGCGCGCACGATCGGCGGGCTGACCGGCTTGGTGATGTAGTCCACCGCGCCGGCCTCGAAGCCTTCCAGCTCGTCGGCGGTGTCGGTCAGTGCGGTCACGAAGATCACCGGGATCGCCGCCGTCTCCGGGTTGGCCTTGAGCGAAGCGCAGACTTCATAGCCGGACATGCCCGGCATCATCACGTCCAGCAGCACCAGGTCGGGATGTTCCTGGCGCGCCAGCTCGAGCGCGCGTGCGCCGTCCTTGGCGAACAGCAGGCGATAGTGGTCTTGCAGGATCTGGCGCAGCAACTGCAGGTTGCTGGCCTCGTCGTCGACCGCGAGGATCAGCGGGCGGTTGTTCGGTTGGGTCATACGGTGTGTCCTGGTGCGTCCTGTCGTACTGCTTCAATCCAATGTGCCTATTCGCCCAGCGTGGCCATCACGGCTTCCAGCTGCTGCAGGGCGAGGTCGAATTCGAAATCGCCGATCGAGCCCTGGACCTGGGCCACGCGCGGCGCCACCGGGTGGCCGGCCAGCGCCGCCGCCAGCCCGGCCAGGGCGGCGTCGTCGAGGGCGCCGCGGCGCAGGGCTTCCAGCAGCACCCCGCCGGCACGGCGGGCACGGGCCAGGTCGAAGGCGCCCAGCACTTCCGGGGCCAGGGTCGGCGTCACGCTGCCGGCGCGGATCGCCGCCAGCGCTTCGCCCAGGGCGGCGGTGGAGGCGCCCAGCGCGCTGGCCGCTTCCCGCTCGTCGGTCGGCACCGTGTTGGTGGCCTGCTCCAGCTTGGACAGCGCGTCCGACAGCTGTTCCAGCCCGACGTTGGCGGCCACGCCGCGCACCTTGTGGGCCAGCATGCGCAGTTCCTGGTGCGAGCCGCCCGCCGCGTGCAGCTGCAACGTGGTGGCGAGGTCGCCGTACTGGCGGCCGAAGTGGTCGAGCGCCTCGGCATACACGTCGGCCTTGTCGGCCCAGCGGTGCAGGCCGGCGCGGCGGTTCAGCACTTCGCGCGCCGGGCCCGGGATCTGCACGCCATCCTTGTCGGCCTGCTGCTGGTCCAGGCCCAGCACGCGCGCGATCTCGTGCGACAGCGTGAACCAGTCAACCGGCTTGGTGGCGAAACCGTCCATGCCCACTTCGACGCTGGCGCGGCGATGTTCGGCCAGCACGCTGGCGGTCATCGCGATCACCGGCGTGCGGCGGCGGCCGGTCTCGGCTTCATGGGCGCGGATCGCGCGGGTGGCCGACAGGCCGTCGAGCACCGGCATCTGGAAGTCCATCAGCACCAGGTCGAATTCGCCGGCCTTGGCCTGTTGCACCACGGCGGCGCCGTCGGGCACCGCGGTGAGGGTGTGGCCGCGGCGCGCCATCAGCAGCTGCAGCAGTTCCAGGTTCTGCGGCACGTCGTCGGCGGCCAGCACGCGCAGCGGCGGCAGCACGGCGGCGCTGCGCACGCGCGGGGCCTGCTGCGCGAAGCGCGCCAGCACCAGCGGCAGGCGCACGTGGAAGGTGGTGCCCTGACCCGGTTCGCTCTCGGCCCAGATCTTCCCGCCCATCAGCTCGACCAGCTGCTTGCAGATGGTGGTGCCCAGGCCGGTGCCGCCGAAGCGGCGCGTCATCGAGGCGTCGGCCTGGGTGAACGGGTCGAAGATCGCCTGCAGGCGTTCCGGCGCGATGCCGATCCCGGTGTCGCTCACCGACATGCACAGCTGGTCGGCCTCGAAGCCCACGCGCAGGGTCACGGTGCCTTGCGGGGTGAACTTGATCGCGTTGTCGAGCAGGTTGGTGAGCACCTGGCGCACCCGCAGCTCGTCGCCGCGCAGGCCGGTCGGCAGCGCCGGGTCGTAGTGGATGTCCAGGTGCAGGCCCTTGGCACGCGCATTCGCAGCCAGGGTCGAGGACAGCTCGTCGATCAGCGACAGCAGGTTGTAGTCGTTCTGCTCCAGCTCCACCGCGCCTTTTTCCAGCTTGGCGGTGTCGAGGATTTCGTTGAGCAGGCGCAGCAGGGCGCGGCCGGCGCTGCGGATGGTGTCGAGGTGGCGGCGCTGTTCCTTGTTCAACTCGCCGTCGAGCAGCACGTCGGTAAAGCCGAGGATGGAATTCATCGGCGTGCGGATTTCGTGGCTCATGTTGGCGACAAACGTCGCGCGCGCGGCGGCGGCCTGCTCGGCCTTGTCCTTGGCTTCGCGCAGCGCTTCTTCCATCAGGCGGCGCTCGGTGATGTCGAGGATGACGCCGTCGAGCCACTCCACCTCGCCTGCGTCGTTGCGCACGCCGCTGCCGTTTTCCCACATCCAGCGCACGCTGCCGTCGGCGTGCAGCAGGCGGTATTCGACCAGGTAGGGACGGTCCTCGCGCAGCGCGACCGCCAGTTCGTCGTTCACGCGCACGCGGTCGGTCGCATGGATCATGGCGCCGAAGGTGCGGCGCGGCGGGTCGCCCAAAAAGTCCGCGGCCGGGAAGCCGGTGACGCGTTCGACCGCGTCGCTGATGAAAACCATCGGCCAGTCGCCGTCCACGCTGCAGCGGAACGAGATGCCGGGGATGTTGCCGATCAGGGAGCGGAACTGCGCTTCGCTGGCGTGCAGCGCCTGCATGATGGCGCGCCGTTCGCTGATGTCGGTGATGAAGCAGACGAACAGGTCTTGCTGGCCCAGGCGCGCATGGCCGATCGCGCGCCGGATCGGCACCATGCCGCCATCCTTGCGCTTGCCCATGATCTCGCTGCTCTTGCTCAGCGCCTCGGTATAGCCGTCGCGCATGATGCCCAGCAGGCCATTTTGCGATGTGACGTCGTCGTCGGCGATCAACAGGCCGGCATTCTGGCCGACGATCTCGTCGCGCCGCCAGCCGAAGATGCGTTCGGACGAGGCGTTGAATTCGGTGACGGTGCCGTCGCGCGCGATGGTGATCACGCCGTCCACCGTGGTGGTGAGCAGGGCGCGCATCCAGGCTTCGCTGCGCTGCAGCTCGAGGAACATCTGGCGGTAGCGCAGCAGGCCGTTGGCGCCGACCACCAGGCCGGTGAAGACCACGGTGATGAGCGAAATGGCGATCGCCAGGAACTCGCTGTTGGAGGCGCCGCTGCCGCCCGGTTCGACCTGGCCGACGAAGCGCGCAGCCGCCATGCCGGTGTAGTGCATGCCGGCGATGGCGCAGCCCATGACGGTGGCCGCGATCAGCAGGCGGCGCGATTCGGTGAGCGAGGTAAAGCGTGTCAGGCCGAAGCGCACGCCCAGGGCGATCGTGGCCAGCACCACCGCGACCACGATCGACAAGGCGAACATTGCCGGATCGTAGCGCAGCTGCAGCTTCATCTGCATGCCCGCCATGCCCGAATAGTGCATGGCGCCGATGCCGGCGCCGACCACCACGCCGCCGATCATCAGGCCCACCAGGCCCAGGCGCTGGCGCGAGATCAGCGACAGCGCGACGGCCGACGCGCCGATGCTCGGCAGGGCCGACAGGATCGTGGTCCACGGGTCGTAGGTGATCTCGGTACACAGGTTAAACGCCAGCATGCCGATGAAGTGCATGGCCCAGACCCCGGCGCCGAGCGCGAGGCTGCCGCTGCCGAGCACGATGGCGCGGTGGGTGCGGCTGGCGGCGGCCTGGCCGGCGATCTGCAGGCCCATCCAGGAAGAGAAAATGGCGATCAGGACCGACAGCAGCACGAAGCGTGGTTCGAAGACGCCGAAAGCGAGCAGCGACGGATCATCCGGAACTGAGAAGAGTTGCAGCATGGGGCGGCTTTGTCGTAATTGGGCAAGGAAAGCGCCCGGAAATGGTCAGACCAGTATCGCATTTCCGTATGGGAAAGTCTTGTTGAACGCAGGCATCATGCGGGTTTGACCCGTGAATGTGTCGCGCGAGCGCCACCGTATCCATCAAATTGGCTAGATGCGTTGCGGAAATTTTAACGGTCCTGATATGCTCGCTGAAACCACGCGCCCGCCCGCGCCACCAGGACAGCATGCCGTTCAATCGAATTCTCATCGCAGCACTTGCCGTGGCCGGCTTGGCGGCAGTCCCGGCCTGGGCCTCGGCCTCAGTTTCGGCTCCCGGTGCGGCCGCGCAGCCGCGCCTGTACATCACGACCGAAACCTCGGCGCCGTCGAGCATGCGGGAGGGCGCGCAGGTCGTTGGCATTGCCACCGACAAGGTGCGCGATGCGATGCGCCGCGCCGGGGTCGACTACACGATCGAGCTGCTGCCATGGAAGCGCGCCTACCTGGCGGCCCAGGAGCGCCCGGACGCCTGCGTCTATTCGACTTCCCGCACGCCCGAGCGCGAAGCGCTGTTCAAATGGGTCGGTCCGATCGACACCGGGCAATGGGTGCTGATGGGGCGTGCCGACAGCAAGCTCAAGCTGAAAACCCTGGACGATGCGCGCGGCCTGCGCATCGGCACCTATAACGGCGACGCCCGCGACGGCTACCTGCGCGCTCGCGGGTTCCACGTCGACTCCGCCAACGAAGACATCGCCAATGCCGCCAAGCTCCTGCTCGACCGCATAGACCTGTGGGCGGCAGCCCTGCGCAGCGGCAGCACCATCCTGGCTAGATACGGCTATGACAAGAAGATCGTGCCGCTGCTCGTGTTCAAGCAGGTGGAGACCTACTTGGCCTGCAACCGGGCGGTACCGGACGCCGTCATCGGCCGCCTCAACCTGGCCTTCGAGGCCATGGCGCGCGACGGCAGCAGCCGCCGGATCGAGCGCAACTACGAGACCTGGGGCCAGCCGATCGTCAAGCCGTGACGCGCCGGCCGCGCGTCCATCGCGGAATGAGAATCACTATGTAAATTATTCCGACGGCGGAATGTGGGACAAAATGCTGTCGTGCTGTCATCGCCGGAAGGCGAGCCGCGGTCAAGCGCAACGCCAAGTATCATGAATGTGACCTGGATGAATTTCGCATGTACCTGTTGCACCTTCAGCAAAACCACTATTACTCGAGGCAGCATCGTCTTCCCTCGGCCTCAGATTTTCACGTTGGCGGTTATTGAATTCTTCATCTGCGCTACATGCGCTCGCGCGAACTTGCCATCGACCACTGGCGGTCCGACGCCTTCAACAGCTGGGGCCGAGCGGCTGAGCCTGCTGATCTGCTCTAAGTCCTGGACGCTGCGCTGCAGACGTCTGCACAGCAGCGTCAAGACTGGCCGGCTACTCTAGCGACCAGAACCACGTTTCCGCGCTCAGCCAGTAGCAGCTTGTCCCGCAAGCGCTCATCCCGCCCAGCATCGGCGACACGATGTCGATATGTCCACCTTCATATACGCCGGGAGTCAGGCGGAAGAACGAAACGATGCCGCTGCGGTTTCCAATATCCGTAAGTGCCGTTGGTCCGCTGAATTTTTGGGGCTTGCCGAGCATCGACGGCCGGGACAGGATTGCCGACAGCTTTGCCTGGCCTGGTTCGATATTCTTTCCCTTGAGCGGGCCGTCCTTTTTAATTGACATGCGACCGCCGGGAATCGTCACGCCCGACCGGATCAGCGCAAGGCTGACCCGGATTGCACAGGTGTTTTCATATTTTGGGTCCCCGATCAAGTCGTCCCAGCCAAGCTCGCGGAACAGGGCAGCAGGAGGCACATCGCGCTTGCGCGGGTAGTGCTTCGCCAGAACGCTAAAAGGCACGTTCATGGCTGCCTCTTTTGGGGGCAAGGAAAGCGCGCAGCGTACAGGCGCACGAGCTCGGCGGCAGCGCTGCCCGGCATTGAGCCTGCCCGGCTACGCATCGCTTCCCATATCCGGTCATCGACCTCCGTAGGCTTCATGCCAGGCGGCGCACACCATAGACGACCTTGGGTCGCATCGACTACGCCTGCTTGATAGCCTTCTACATAACGCTGCTGGTAGGCTGCATTGGGACTTTGGTGCCACTTGTCCACGCCCGGCTCACCCGACACCTGTGTCACGAAGTCATTGCCCGACAGATGCCAGGGAAACACGCCCAGCGGCTTGGCAGCCGCGCTGCAAGCCACCAACAGAGCGAGGTACAGGGCGCTGCGCTTCATGCTGCAATCCGGTTTGAGGCCAAATCCCAGCCGCCCATCGTGCTCCCAAGCGTGCCGCCGCCTATCCTCTGCTGGGTGTAAGCCATCTTGATCTTGGAGAACTTGAGCCCGAGGCTTTCGCCGAGCACGGCGCCCTCGCTGACGGACGAGGCCATGTGGCAGATCAGCACGTTCTCGAGCTGGATCTCGAAATACTTGATCGGCGTGCCGTCGCCGTCGGCACGCATGAATTCCAGCTTTGCCCTGGGGAACGTCTTCCCGCATGCCGACGATTGGAACAGAATCGGCGACGCCATATCCGCCAGCTTGGTTATGCCGATCTCGGATAAGTTAGCGCGCTCAGCCGTGTGGCCACCGGCCGTGGAGGCTGTCGCAGATTTCGGCTGAGTCACAGCCCATTCCACTGACAGACACTCGATCCAGCCCTGGTGCACGGAGTCGGTCGATTCACCCTTGATGCCGTCGATCTGCAGATAAACGTCGATTGCCATGATGCCTCCCTGTAGTGAGAGGGCATCGTCGCAGAGATGGGTTTGCTGCAACTTGGCAGTCGTCAACGCTCTTCCGGGACTAGATCATGCCCACGTCGCCGACGCTCGGGCTCTGCGAGCACGCGCGCGAGGAGCGCGAAGCCGGCGCCATGCACGGTGAGGAAGCGAGCGGCAGCAAGCGCCGTGATCGATACCCATGGCCGGCGCCTCGTCGACAGGCGATCACGCGCTTCCGAATCCTTCGGTCGGCGCGCGTCCGACGTCGGGCTGTCTCAAATCCGCTTCCATTCCTTTGCTGCAACTGTAAGAAGATTCGACAGTAAATTTAGCTCGCGGTGGACCGTTGAACCGCTGACCTAGTCGGTGTCCAGACGATGGTCCCGCCACTTCCCCAGCACCTCGGAGGTGGCATCGACGAGCTTCATGTCGCGGAACGGCTTCTCCTGGATCTTCCAGTCGCCGATCGCAGCAGGGCGAAGCACTTCAGATCGATGTCCGCGCTTCGTGGCTGATACCTCCTTTTCGTCGCCGTCGAGGGCATCGCTAACCGCTCCCCCCGCCTGGATCCGGTAGTCTTGCCGCCACGGATTTCGGCCTCGCTGCTGTCGCCAGGCGATTACCTCGGCTTTCGTTGGCATTACTCGTAAATCTCGGACGCCTTAAATCACCACCCACGCTCGCCTTCGCATAAAGCCTCGCTTCGCACTCACGCCGAGTGTTCCGTGCGTAATTATTGCGAAAAACGTGCGTATTAAGTGGGGCGATGAAGCGGGGAAATATGGGAAAGTGTAGAGAGCCTCGTGGCCCGCCGCACCTGCTAAGTGCTTGTTTTTACTTAGGAAGTGGGTAATTGCGGTGTGTTGCGTTAAGTGTTCTTGGTGCCTCCGGCCGGAATCGAACCGGCACGCCTTACGGCGCTTGATTTTGAGTCAAGTGCGTCTACCAATTCCGCCACAGAGGCCCTACAGCAGGCGCGCATATTAGCACACCGTTTGCCCGGCTGACCAGTACCGCTGTGTACGGAAAGGCCTGGCGACTCAGGCGCCGATGCGCTGCTGCAGCAGGCGCAGGCTGCCCACCGGGCCGACCACCTGCAGCGCGTGCGGCTTGACCGCCACGACGATGGCGCCTTCGCGGCCGCGCAGCCATGGCTTGGGGCGGAAGTAGCTGAGGCTGCCGGCATCGGAGGCCGTACGGCGGTAGCCCAGCGAAACCAGGGCGTCATCGAGCGTGCCGAGGAGATTGTTGGCATCGAGGCGGGTGCGCATTTCGAACCGGCCCGGGCCCATCATGGCGACCGGCATCAGCCCGCCCGCCAGCGCCGGCAGCACGATGAAGGGCAGCGGCGTGCCGGGATCGATGGCGTGCAGGACCAGCATCAGCAGCGGCAGGCCGACGGCGAGGGTGAGGGCCCATGGAAACAGCTGTCGCCAGGTAGCGGGGCGGCGCAGGAAAAAGGGTCGTTCGCGAATTCTTACAATTTCTGAAAATGTAACGCTTTTCATGGTGTCTCCTCGCAGCGCTGCGTGACCGGTTGGGCCGTCGGGCAACAAAATGCGACCAGTTTTTATTCTGACCGCCTAGCTGACAGGGAAGTTGACTCCGCTCAAATACTCGGGCTTTGGAGCGGCGCTTCTCATCGTCGGCATGGCGTGCCGCGCACTGGCGAAAAGCATGCATGAATCGTGCCAGAAAACACAAAGCCGCCCGCGATGCACGCGGACGGCCTGTCAATACAGCCTGGGCGAGGTCGCGCTCAGCGCGCGCGCTGGAACAGCCGGAAGCGTTCGTCGCTGTCGCGCACGCGCCGGCCTTCCCACAGCAGGGTAGCGCGGCGCAGGCCGTAGCGCGACACCAGGTCGCGCGCGTCGCGGTTGCGGATGTTGTCCTGCAGCAGCACATAATTGCAGGTTCCGCCGGCCATGGTGGCGAAGGGCAGGCGGCCGAAGTAGGCGAACGAGGCGCGCTGGGCCGGGCCGGCATTGGTATCGATGCAGCCGGCGTCATGCGGCAGGCGCGCCGCGATCTGCTGGGCCACGGCGGCATAGCTGCGGCCGTAGTTCAGTTCCGGCAGGAACAGGGTCATCAGGAGTACCCACAGCAGAATCAGGCCGCTCGACGACAACACCACCGCGCGCCACAGCACCGAGGGCTGGCGCGACAGGCGCCAATGGACCAGCATGATCCAGCCGATGCTGGTGGCGGCAGCGACGGCGAAGGCGACGATCCCCACCTCCGGCTTAAATCCAGGCACCAGCTTGAGCGCATTGTGCGACAGCTGGGCCGGCCAGCCGGTGAGCTTGGCGATCCAGAACAGCCATACCAGCGCGCCCAGGATGGTCAGCACCATCACCGAGAACCAGTCGATCGCATTGATCGCGCCGCGCTTCATGGTCGGCAGGCCGAAGGCGGCGATCAGGGCCAGCGGGGCCAGCATCTTGAGGAAGTCGCCGTTTTCCGGCGCCGGGTCGCACAGCAGCAGCAATGTGAGTGCGCCGAAGAACATCACCGGCATGACGATGTGCAGCAGGTGCTGCTGGCGCCGCCAGGCCCAGATCGCCCACAGCGCGAACGGCCAGGCCGGCCAGAAGAACCACACGCCGATGCGGAAGAAGCCCTTCACCGAGGCCGCGCCGGGAAAGCCGAGCTGCCCCGCGTTCCAGTCGAGCCATTCGCCGACCGGCGACAGGCCGTAGGGCTGCATCAGGGCGGCCGGCGCCAGCCACACCAGGGTGATAAGAAATCCGACAGCGGCCGCGCCGGCCAGGTGGCGCAGGGTGTCGGCGGTGGCCAGCTTCAGGTAGCGGGTGCAGGCATACAGCGCCAGCACCAGCACCGCCGGCGCCAGCATGCCGCGCGTGAGCGCCAGCGCGCCCAGCGACAGGCCTACCAGCACCGCGTTGCGGGGCGACGCGGTTTCGACGTAGCGCACCGCGCGGTACAGGAAATAGGCGAGCAGGGCGCCCTGCAGGGTGGCCGCCAGGGTCAGGTGGCTCTGCACCAGCAGGCCGAGGCAGCCGAGGTAGATCAGGACCGCGGTGTCGCCCAGGGTGCGGCCGTAGTCGTCCGGCTCGGGCTGGCCGCCGAAGGCCAGGCGCAGCGGCTGCGCCTCGGCGCGGCGGCCCAGGTGGAAGGCGGTGTACCAGAGCGACACGGCGCCAGTGACGAAAATGCCGATGGTCGAGACGCGCGCGGCCAGCACGTCGCCCAGGATCCAGCCGAACAGCTTGATGCAGGCGGCGCCGAGCCAGAAGGCCAGCGGGCCTTCCCCGGCGGCGGCCAGGCCGGCGATGTTCGGGTACAGCCAGTCGTCCAGGCCGCCATGCGCCATCGTCCACATGATGCCGAAGCTGCCCGCATCTTCCTTCCACGGGTCGCGGCCGATCAGGCCCGGCAGGATGTACAGCATGCCCAGCGCAAGCAGGGCCCAGCGGGGCAGCGCCAAGGTGGCGGCGGCGGGGAGGCGGACGGGTTTCATCAGGCAGTCTGTTACGGGATGAGAATAGTCGCGTAGTATAGCCGCGAAAAAAAAGAAGCCGGTGAACCGGCTTCTTTTATGGCAACCCTGGGCGCTGGGGCCCGGGCTTGCTGTCGTACAGTGGCGATTAGCCGTTGGCGACGGCGGTCTTCGAACCGACTGCGCCGAACTTCTGGCGGAACTTCTCGACGCGGCCAGCGGTGTCGACGATCTTGTGCTTGCCCGTGAAGAACGGATGCGATTCAGCCGAGACTTCGATCTTGATCAGCGGGTATTCTTTACCCTCGTGGGTGATCTTTTCGCGGGTGTTGATGGTCGAACGGGTCACGAACTTGAAGTCGCACGACAGGTCGTGGAAAACGACTTCGCGGTATTCTGGATGGATATCGGTCTTCATGGTAGTGCTTTCTAAGTGTAGGTAGCCAAACAGCACTTCGTCGGTCGTCCTGCTTCTTGACCCGATTGCCGATCACTTGCCAGGGGGTTGAACTGAACCGGCGATTATAAAGGGGTTTGGGGTGGAGGGCAATGTCAGGTGTGGGCGTTTATTTCATTGTTATCTTCAAGACCGTCGTACGCGCCACTGGCGCCTACGACGGTCTTAGGGGTAACAATGGAATTGTGCTAGCGATATGCGAAACAAAAAAGGCGGCCCTCAGGCCGCCCATTCACGCGATTGCTGCGCTGGCGATCAACCGCCGCGGCGCATCATGTCGAAGAACTCGATATTGTTCTTGGTCGCGCGCATCTTGTCGAGGATGAACTCCATCGCTTCGATCTCGTCCATCGAGTACAGCAGCTTGCGCAGGATCCAGATTTTCTGGAGCTGGTCCGGCTTGATCAGCAGTTCTTCGCGGCGGGTACCCGATTTGTTCAGGTTGATCGCCGGGTAGACCCGCTTCTCGGCCAGGCGGCGCTCGAGGTGGACTTCCATGTTGCCGGTGCCCTTGAATTCCTCGAAGATCACGTCGTCCATGCGCGAACCGGTTTCGATCAGCGCGGTGGCGATGATGGTCAGCGAGCCGCCTTCCTCGATGTTGCGGGCGGCGCCGAAGAAGCGCTTCGGACGCTGCAGCGCGTTGGCGTCCACACCGCCGGTCAGCACCTTGCCCGAGGCCGGGATCACGGTATTGTAGGCGCGCGCCAGGCGGGTGATCGAATCGAGCAGGATGACCACGTCCTTCTTCATCTCGACCAGGCGCTTGGCTTTTTCCAGCACCATCTCGGCGACCTGCACGTGGCGGGTGGCCGGTTCGTCGAAGGTCGAGGCGACCACTTCGCCGCGGACCGAACGCTGCATCTCGGTCACTTCTTCCGGACGCTCGTCGATCAGCAGGACGATCAGGGTCACGTCGGGGTGGTTCGCGGTGATCGCGTGCGCCATGTGCTGCAGGATGACCGATTTGCCCGACTTCGGCGAGGCCACCAGCAGGCCGCGCTGGCCCTTGCCGATCGGCGCGATCAGGTCGATGATGCGGCCGGTGATGTTTTCCTGGCCGTTCATGTCGCGTTCGAGGCGCAGCGGGTCGTTCGGGTGCAGCGGCGTCAGGTTTTCGAACAGGATGCGGTGCTTCGAGGCTTCCGGCGATTCGCCGTTGACCTTGTCCACCTTGACCAGTGCGAAGTAGCGCTCGCCGTCTTTCGGCGTACGCACTTCGCCTTCGATCGAGTCACCCGTATGCAAGTTGAACCGGCGGATCTGCGACGGCGAGATATAGATGTCGTCGGTCGAGGCCATGTAGCTGGCGTCCGGCGAGCGCAGGAAGCCGAAGCCGTCCGGCAGCACCTCGAGGGCGCCGTCGCCGAAGATCTGCTCGCCGCCTTTGGCGCGCTTCTTCAGGATCGCGAACATCAGTTCCTGTTTGCGCAGGCGGGCTGCGTTGTCGATATCGAGGCCGATTGCCATCTCCAGCAGCGCGGAGACGTGCATTGCCTTCAGTTCAGATAAATGCATGTTTGTGTGGGTGTCCCGTGACGGGAAAGTAAAGGTAGGGGAGGGAACTGCGTGGGTTCATCAAGCTGGGAAGGGCCGAGGCCGGCTGGCTTCCCGACAATGACGGCAGCGCGGGCGCGCCGCCGTCGCGTATTAGATGTTGCTGTCGATAAACGAGGTCAACTGGCCTTTCGCCATTGCGCCAACCTTCTGGGCAGCAGCGACGCCGTTCTTGAACAGGATCAGGGTCGGGATGCCGCGGATGCCGAACTGGGCCGGTACGGCCTGGTTTGCGTCGACGTCGACCTTGGCCACCACCAGCTTGCCTTCGTATTGCTTGGCGACTTCTTCCAGGATCGGCGCAATCATCTTGCATGGACCGCACCACTCGGCCCAGAAGTCTACCAGGACCGGAAGCTCGGACTTGAGCACTTCGGCATCGAAGCTAGCATCGCTGATGTGTTTAATGTTTTCGCTCATATGTTCCTCAAAAGAGGTAAAGATCAAATTGGTACGCCTGGCTTGCTGAGCCGACCCTGCTCAGGTCTGGCCGCTTCCAATGCATGCTTTTATAAATAACCGCTACACAATGGTGGAGGCACTGTGTGCAAAAAACAATATGGAAGGACGGCAAGGAGGTGTCAGGCGGGGATGTGCGGAATAATACCGCATTTTTTCAAATAGTGTAGGGCGGTTTGTACAAAATCTCAACATTGCACCGCACGACGCAACTGCTCGATCCCGACCGGCTTGCGGAAGGCGCCCGCCACCTGCAAACCGAGGGCGCGCGCCAGCTCGGTGGCGGCGTTGCGCACCCCGTCTTCGAGCGCCGACACCAGGATCACCCGGCCGCTGAATCCCTGCCCGGCCGCGGCCTGCAGGAACTCGATGCCATCCATGTCCGGCATCGCCAGGTCGCAGATCAGGAGGTCGGGCGCGTGGCGCGGCAGGGCGTCGAGCGCCCGCCTGGCGTCGATTTCGGCATGGACCACGAAGGGCCCGAGGCCGTCGAGCATGTCGCGCAGCACGTCGAGCATGAAGCGGTCATCGTCGAGCAACAGCACGCGCTGGGGCGCGGCAAACGGTGCTGGCGAGGAAGGTAGCGTCATTCAGGAGGGATGGCTGCGGTTGGACCGGGGCCATTATGGCGAAGTTTTCCAGTTCCGTGGAGATATTGAACCGCTATGTTGCTGGGGCGTTGCGAATTGGTTGATTTAGATCAAACACTACCCGTGAAGCGCGCCAGGTGGCCCGGGTGCCACATCGTCGCCACCGAGGCCACCCGGTCGCCCGAGGTGGTGCGCCGGTGCAGCACCAGGCAGGGCTGGCTTTCGCCGATGGCCAGCATGGCGGCCACTGCGGCCGGCGCGGGCTGGGCCTCGATGCCATAGGTGGCGCCCTGCAGCGGCGCGGCCGCCATCAGGTGCTCGTTCGGGGTGATGGTGCTGAAGTCCTGCTCCAGGTAGTGCGGGGCGCAGGCCGGGTTGACCCAGCGGTCTTCCACCTGGATCGGGACGTCGTTCTCGAAGTGGACGATGGCCGAGTGGTACAGCGGCGTGCCGGGCGCGAGCTCGAACTCGGCCGCCAGCTCGTCGCTCGCGGGTTCCTCGGCCAGCAGCAGCAGTTCGCTGCGGTGGATGCGGCCGCGCGAGCGGATTTCGTCGGCGATGTTGCGGATCTCGACCAGGGTCGCCTGGTACTTCTGCGGCGCCACGTAGGTGCCCGAGCCCTGGCGCCGGGTGAGGACCTGCTCGGCCGTCAGTTCGCGCACCGCGCGGTTGACGGTCATGCGCGAGACGCCGAACTGGCGCACCAGCGCCTGCTCGGACGGCACCAGCTCGCCTTCTTTCCAGCGCCCGGCCGCAATCTCGCCGAGCAGGTAATCCTTGATGCGCTGGAAAATGGGGGTGCTGTCTTGCGCGTTCGCTTCTTCCAAACTACTCTCCGGGCAGGCGTGGGCGGCAGCTGGCCGCGACACCGGATTCTAGCACCGCGCCCCCGATCGATTCGAAAGCAAGACCCGGAGTGCCACGGGAAGGCCCGGCGGCTAGGCTGTGACCATCCTTACCCACCGGGGCGTACCATGACAGCCATGACCAGTATCTACAACACCGACGAAGCGCGCTGGGCAGCCGTGCAGCGCCGCGACCGCGACGCCGACGGCCAGTTCTTCTATTCGGTGCGCTCTACCTGCGTGTACTGCCGGCCCTCCTGCCCCTCGCGCGGGGCCCTGCGCGCCAACGTCGCCTTCCATGCCAGCTGCGCCGATGCCGAGGCCGCGGGCTTTCGCGCCTGCCTGCGCTGCCGGCCCGACCAGCCGCCGCTGGCCGAGCGCCAGGCGGCGGCCGTGGCCCAGGCCTGCCGCCTGATCGAGGCGGCCGAAGAAGCGCCTGGCCTGGACAGCCTGGCGCAGGCGGTGGGCATGAGCCGCTTCCACTTCCACCGCATCTTCAAGGCGCACACCGGCATCACACCCAAGGCCTACGCCAGCGCGCAGCGCAATGCGCGCCTGCAGCAGGGGCTGGCCGGCGCGCCGAGCGTCACCGATGCGCTGTATGACGCCGGCTTCGGCTCGAGCGGTCGCTTTTATGCAGCCAGCACCGGCGCGCTGGGCATGACACCAAGCCGCTACCGCGCGGGCGGGCAGGGCGAGACCATCCACTTCGCGGTGGGCGCCTGCTCGCTCGGCGCCATCCTGGTGGCCAGCACGGCGCAGGGCATCTGCGCGATCCTGATCGGCGACGAGCCTGAGCCGCTGGTGCAGGACCTGCAGCAGCGCTTCCCCCAGGCCGAGCTGGTGGGCGCGCAAGCCGATTTCGAGCAGACCGTGGCCCTGGTAGTGGGCTTCGTCGAGGCGCCGCGCCTCGGGCTGGACCTGCCGCTGGACGTGCGCGGCACGGCCTTCCAGCGCCGCGTGTGGGAAGCGCTGCGGATGGTGCCGGCCGGCGCCACCGTCAGCTATGCCGAACTGGCCGAGCGCATCGGCCTGCCGGCGGGGGCCCGCGCCGTGGCCGGGGCTTGCGCCGCCAACCCGGTGGCGGTGGCGATTCCCTGCCACCGCGTGGTGCGCCTGGATGGCGCGCTGTCGGGCTACCGCTGGGGCGTCGAGCGCAAGCGCGCCCTGCTCGAGCGCGAGGCGGGCCAGTGACGGCCATCGACTGGGACAGCGTGGCCGGGGAGCTCGATGCCTACGGTTGCGCGGTGATTCCCGGCCTGCTGTCGGCGCAGGACTGCGTGGCTGCCAGCGCGCTGTACGAGCGCCCGGCCTTGTTCCGCAGCCGGGTGGTGATGCAGCGCCACGGGTTCGGGCGCGGCGAGTACCAGTATTTTGCCTACCCGCTGCCGGCGCCGCTGGCGGCGCTGCGCGGCGCGCTGTACGGGCCGCTGGCCGCCATCGCCAACCGCTGGCACGCACTGCTGCGCATCGAGACCCGCTTCCCGCAGCGGCACGAGGACTACCTGGCGCGGTGCCACGCGGCGGGGCAGGCCAGGCCCACGCCGCTGATCCTGCGCTACCGCGAGGGCGACTACAACTGCCTGCACCAAGACCTGTACGGCGAGCTGGTGTTCCCGCTGCAGGTGGCGGTGCTGATGTCGGCCCCGGGCCTGGACTTCGAGGGCGGCGAATTCGTGCTGACCGAGCAGCGCCCGCGCATGCAGTCGCGCGCCGAAGTCGTGCCGCTGGGGCAGGGCGATGCGGTGGTGTTCGCCGTGAACCAGCGCCCGGTGCAGGGCACGCGCGGGGTCTACCGGGTGGCGATGCGGCACGGCGTGAGCCGCCTGCGGCGCGGCACCCGGCACACCATGGGCATCATCTTCCACGACGCGACCTAGTATCGCGCTTTGCCCGGCTTGCAAACTTATATACACTCTCCGTGCCGCGGCCACGAGCCGCGGACAGCCCAACAAAAAACGGAGAAAAGAACAGTATGCGCGCCCGCCAGATTCCCCTGTCTTCCCTGATCGTCCTCGCCGGCCTCGGTGCCCTGACTTCGGCCCAGGCCGACACGGTCATCACCAACGCCAACGGCTACACCCTCAATACCAAGGGGGAACTGGTGCAGTTCAGCGCGCTTGCCTTCGACGACAAGGGGCGCATCACCGCTGTCGGCAGCACTGCCGAGGTGGCGGCGAAGGTAAAGGGGGCGCGCCAGGTCGACATGGGCGGCCGCACCGTGCTGCCGGGCCTGATCGACGCCCACGGCCACGTGTTCGGCCTGGGCCAGCAGCTGACCCAGCTCGACCTGTCCGCCACCGGCTCGCTGGCGGACGCCACCCGCGCCATCGGCGCCTACGCCAGGGCCAATACAAGCCACGCCTGGATCCGCGGCCGTGGCTGGAACCAGGAAAACTGGAAGCTGGGCCGCTTCCCCACCGCCGCCGAACTGGACGCCGTGATCGCCGACCGCCCGGTGTGGCTGGAGCGGGTCGACGGCCACGCCGGCTGGGCCAACAGCCGCACGCTGGCGCTGGCCGGCATCACCAAGTCGACGCCGGATCCGGCCGGCGGCAAGATCATGCGTGATGCAAATGGCGACGCCACCGGCGTGCTGGTGGATGCGGCGCAGGAGCTGGTCACCAAGGTCATGCCGGCGCAGACGGAAAGCGAAGGGCGCATGGTGCTCGAGCGCTCGCTGCAGGAGCTGGCGCGGGTGGGCCTGACCACCGTGCACGATGCCGGCATCGGCGTGGCCGAAGACCGCCTGTACCGCGACTACGCCGACAAGAAGAAGCTCACGGCGCGGGTGTACGCCATGATCGGCGGCACCGACAAGGATTTTGACCAGTTGGCAAAAAACGGCCCGCTCAAGGATTACGCGGACGGCATGTACGCGCTGCGCTCGGTGAAGCTGTATTCGGACGGCGCGCTGGGCAGCCGCGGCGCCGCGCTGATTAAACCCTACAGCGACGAGCCGCATTCGCACGGCCTGCTGTTCTTCAAGACCGCGCAAATGGACGCCATGATGACCAAGGCCATGCGCAAGGGCTACCAGGTCAATGTGCACGCGATCGGCGACGCCGGCAACAAGCAGATCCTCGACATCTACCAGAAAGAGGTGGCGGCCACGAAAAGCGCGGCCCAGCGCCACCGCATCGAGCACGCCCAGGTCGTGACGGCGCAGGACATCCCGCGCTTCAAGGCGCTGAACATCATCCCGTCGATGCAGCCGACCCATGCGACGTCGGACAAGAACATGGCCGAGACCCGCGTCGGCGCGGAGCGCATCAAGGGCGCCTATGCCTGGCGCAGCTTCCTGCACCAGGGCTCGCGCATCGCCTGCGGTTCGGACTTCCCGGTGGAGTCGCCCAATCCCTTCTTCGGCCTGCACGCCGCCGTCACCCGCATGGACGCCGGCGGCCAGCCGGTGGCCGGCTGGTACCCGAACGAGGCGATGTCGCTGAAGGAAGCCTTCCGCTGCTTCACGCTCGATGCCGCCTATGCCGGGCACCAGGAAAACAGCCTGGGTACGCTGGAGCCGGGCAAGCACGCCGACTTCATCGTGATCGACCGCGATCTGTTCCGGATGCCGACCTATGACATCCACAAGACCGGCGTGCTGGAGACCTGGGTGGGTGGGAAGCAAGTGTTCAAGAAGTAGGGTGGCCGGCTCTGCCGGCCGCGCGTTCAACACCGTCTCGCATCGACGCGACGACTGGTTGAACGCGCGTTCGGCGCAGCCGAACACCCTACGCGTCAATGGTGACGCTGAAATGAATTGACTTGGTTGTATAGACAACCTAGACTCATTGCTGATTCCAACCGAGGAGCCGCCATGAATTCACCGATGCCCACCGACCCGCGCTTCGACCCGACGCGCTCCATCCGCGCCCCGCGCGGGACCGACCTGTCCTGCAAGAGCTGGCTCACCGAAGCCGCCTACCGCATGATCCAGAATAACCTCGACGCCGAGGTAGCCGAGAACCCGCAGGCGCTGGTGGTCTACGGCGGCATCGGGCGCGCCGCGCGCAACTGGGAATGCTACGACCAGATCCTGGCCTCGCTGCGCACGCTGGAAGACGACCAGACCTTGCTGATCCAGTCCGGCAAGCCGGTCGGCGTGTTCCAGACCCACGCGGACGCGCCGCGCGTGCTGCTGGCGAATTCCAACCTGGTGCCCAAGTGGGCCAACTGGGAACACTTCAATGAACTGGACCGCAAGGGCCTGTTCATGTACGGCCAGATGACCGCCGGCAGCTGGATCTACATCGGCACCCAGGGCATCGTGCAGGGCACCTACGAAACCTTCGCCGAAGCCGGCCGCCAGCACTTCGGCGGCGACATGGCAGGGCGCTGGATCCTGACGGCAGGCCTGGGCGGCATGGGCGGCGCCCAGCCGCTGGCCGCCAGCTTCGCCGGCGCGGTCTCGCTCAATATCGAATGCCAGCAGAGCAGCATCGACTTCCGCCTGCGCACCCGCTACCTCGACAAGCAGGCCAGGGACATCGACGAAGCCCTGGCGATGGTCAAGGAGGCCACCGAACAACGCGAAGCCGTCTCCATCGGCCTGCTCGGCAATGCGGCCGAGGTGCTGCCGGAACTGGTGCGCCGCGCGCAAGCGGGCGGCATCAAGCCGGATCTCGTTACCGACCAGACCTCGGCCCACGACCTGATCAACGGCTACCTGCCGCTGGGCTGGACCGTGGAACAGTGGAAGGCCGCCCAGCAGGACCCGGCCCAGCACGCGCGCCTCAAAGCCGATGCCGCCGCATCCTGCGCGGTCCACGTGCGCGCCATCCTCGACTTCAAGGGCATGGGCTGCCATGCGGTCGACTACGGCAACAACATCCGCCAGGTGGCCAAGGACGAGGGCGTGGAGAACGCCTTCGATTTCCCGGGCTTCGTGCCGGCCTATATCCGTCCCCAGTTTTGCGAGGGCCGTGGCCCGTTCCGCTGGGTGGCGCTGTCGGGCGACCCGGAAGATATCTATAAAACGGACGCGAAAATCAAGGAGCTGTTCCCGCAGCACGCGCAGGTGCACCGCTGGCTCGACATGGCGCGCGAGCGCATCGCCTTCCAGGGCCTGCCGGCGCGCATCTGCTGGCTGGGACTGGGAGAGCGCCACCTGGCCGGCCTGGCCTTCAACGAGATGGTGCGCACCGGTGAACTGAAGGCGCCGATCGTGATCGGCCGCGACCACCTCGATACCGGCTCGGTGGCCAGCCCCAATCGCGAGACGGAAAGCATGCGCGACGGCACCGATGCAGTCTCGGACTGGCCGCTGCTCAATGCGCTCTTGAATACCGCAGGCGGCGCCACCTGGGTCTCGCTGCACCACGGCGGCGGTGTCGGCATGGGCTATTCGCAGCACTCGGGCGTGGTCATCGTGGCCGACGGTACCGAGGCCGCGGCCAAGCGCCTGGCGCGCGTGCTGGTGAACGACAGCGGCTCGGGCGTGATGCGCCATGCCGACGCCGGCTATGAAAGCGCGATCGACACCGCCAAGCGCAATGGCCTGAACCTCCCGATGATCAAGTAACAGTAAGATGCACACCATGACCGACACCAACCACGGCATTACCCTGCAACCCGGCCAGCTGGCCTTGTCCGACCTGCGCGCGGTCTGGGCCGGCCACGTGCCGCTCACCCTCGCTGCCGGCGCCTGGCCGGCGATCGAAGCGTCGGTCGCGCTGGTCGACGCCATCGTCGCCAAGGGCGACCCGGCCTACGGCATCAACACGGGTTTCGGCATCCTGGCCAAGGCCCACATCCCGAACGAGCAGCTGGCGACCCTGCAGCGCAACCTGATCCTGTCGCATGCGGTGGGCACCGGCCCGCTCATCGCCGACAACATCGTGCGCCTGATCGTGCTGACCAAGATCGGCAGCCTGGCGCGCGGCTACTCGGGCGTGCGCCCGGTCATCGTCGAGACCCTCCTGGCCCTGTACAACGCGGGTATCATGCCGGCGATTCCCTGCCAGGGTTCGGTGGGCGCCTCGGGCGACCTGGCGCCGCTGGCCCACATGACCCTGGCCATGCTGGGCGTGGGCCCGGTGCGCTATCGTGGAGAAGTGGTGGAGGCGCAGGACGCCTTGCGCGCCGCCGGCATCGAACCGGTGACCCTGGGCGCCAAGGAAGGCCTGGCCCTGATCAACGGCACCCAGGTCTCGACCGCGCTGGCGCTGCACGGCCTGTTCATGGCCGAACGGGTGCTGGAAGCGGGCATGGTGGCCGGCATGCTGTCGCTGGACGCCGCGCGCGGCAGCGACGCCCCGTTCGACGCCCGCATCCACGCGGTGCGCGGCCAGCCAGGCCAGATCACGGCTGCCGGCATCTATCGCGAACTGGTGGCGGGCAGCGCCATCCGCGCCTCGCACCTGGTGGGCGACGAGCGCGTGCAGGACCCGTACAGCCTGCGCTGCCAGCCGCAGGTGATGGGCGCGGCGATGGACATCATCGCCAACTCCGGCCGCACCCTGCTGATCGAAGCGAACGCCGTCACCGACAACCCCTTGTTGTTCCCGGAAGACGGGGCGATCATATCGGGCGGTAACTTCCACGCCGAGCCGGTGGCCTTTGCGGCCGACACGCTGGCGCTGGCCATCGCCGAGATCGGCGCACTGAGCGAACGCCGCATCGCGCTGCTGATCGACGCCAACCTGTCCGGCCTGCCGGCTTTCCTGGTGCGCGAGCCGGGCCTGAACTCCGGCTTCATGATCGCCCACGTTACCGCCGCCGCGCTGGCCTCGGAGAACAAGTCGCTGGCCCATCCGGCCAGCGTCGACAGCCTGCCGACCTCGGCCAACCAGGAAGACCACGTCAGCATGGCGACCTTCGCGGCGCGCCGTCTGGACCAGATGGCGCACAATACGTCGGTGATCGTGGGCATCGAGCTGCTGGCGGCGGCGCAGGGCATCGAATTCCACCGTCCATTGCGCAGTTCGGAGCACCTGGAGCACGTGCACGCCCAGCTGCGCACCAGGGTGGCCCCGTACGACGCCGACCGCTTCTTCGCGCCCGACATCGAGGCCGCGCGCCTGATGGTCGTGAACGGCGAGCTGTCCGCGTCATGCAAGGAACTGTTTACCGCGCTGCATCCGTAATAACCCAGGCCAGGAGAGGAAATGGAATACCGGTTCAAGGCAGGCAGGCTCCCCATGCTCGTGTCGATGCCCCATGCGGGCACCGACATCCCGGACGAGGTCGCGGCGACGATGGCGCCCTGCGCCGGCGCGCGCGCCGACACCGACTGGCACCTGCCGGAACTGTATGGCTTCCTCGGAGAGATGGGCGTGTCGACCATCTCGGCGCGCTGGTCGCGCTACCTGATCGACCTGAACCGCCCGCCCGAGGACACCAACCTGTACCCGGGCCTGGACACCACCGGCCTGTGCCCGGTCGACACCTTCGGGCGCGAGAGCCTCTACCTGGAAGGGAAGGCGCCGGATCAAGCGGAAGTGCAGCGCCGCCTGGCGCGCTACTGGACGCCCTACCACGAGCAGCTGCGCGCGGAACTCGATCGCCTGCGGCGCGAATTCGGCCGCGTGGTGCTGTGGGATGCGCATTCGATCGCCTCGCAAGTGCCGCGCTTTTTTGAAGGCCGCCTGCCGGACCTGAACTTCGGCACCGCCGACGGCAAGTCGTGCGACCCCGGCCTGGAGCAGGCCGTGCTGGGCGTGGCGCGCGCCCAGGACCGCTTCAGCATCGCCCTCAACGGCCGCTTCAAGGGCGGCCACATCACCCGCAAGTACGGCCAGCCCCACGACGATGTCCACGCGATCCAGCTGGAGATGTGCCAGTGCCTGTACATGAACGAAGCCGCGCCCTTCGAGTACCGTCCGGAGGTCGCGGGTGAAGTGCAACCGCTGCTGCGCCAGATGATCGGCTCGGCCGTCGACTGGGTGCGCGCATGAGGGCCCTGTTCGCGCGCCATGCGCTGCTGCCCCAGGGCTGGCAGCGCGATGTGCTGCTCGAATGGGACACGCGCGGCGACCTGACCCGCGTCGTGCCCCAGGCCGCGGCGCCGCTGGCCGTGGCGCGCGCCGACTACGTGGTGCCGGGCATGGCCAACCTGCATTCGCACGCCTTCCAGCGCGCCATGGGCGGCCTCACCGAGCGCGCCGAGGCGAGCGCCAACGGCGGCCCGGACAGCTTCTGGACCTGGCGCGACCTGATGTACCGCTTCGCCGCCCGCATCACGCCGGAGCAGATCGAGGCCATCGCCGCCCAGCTGTTCGTGGAGTGCCTGCGCCATGGCTATACCTCGCTGTGCGAATTCCACTACCTGCAGCGCGGTCCCGGCGGCCAGGCCTATGTCCGTCCAGCCGAAACCGCCGAGCGCGTGGCCGCGGCCGGCCACGCCACCGGCATGGGCCTGACCCTGCTGCCGGTGCTGTACAGCCATGCCGGCTTCGGCGAGCAGCCTTTGAAGATCGAACAGGCGCGCTTTCGCACCGGCGTCGACGACATCTTCGGCATCGTGGACGCGCTCGGTCCCCTGCGCGGCCCCCAGTTCGAAGTCGGCGCCGCCCCGCATTCGCTGCGCGCGGCCACGGTCAACCAGGTGCGCGAACTGGCGGCCAGCCTGCCGGCCGGGCGCCCGCTGCACATCCACATCGCCGAGCAGCAGGGCGAAGTCGACCAGTGCATCGCGTTTTCGGGCCGGCGCCCGGTCGAGTACCTGATGGAACAGGTCGACCTCGACGAGCGCTGGTGCCTGGTGCATGCGACCCACCTGAACGACGAAGAGCTGCGGACCCTTGCACGCAGCGGCGCGGTCGCCGGCCTGTGCCCGACCACCGAGGCCAACCTGGGCGACGGCCTGTTCCCGCTGCAGGCCTATATCGAGGCCGGCGGGCGCTTCGGCATCGGCAGCGACAGCCACGTCTCGCAAAGCCCGGTCGAGGAATTGCGCTGGCTCGAGTACGGCCAGCGCCTGCTGCACCAGCGCCGCAATATCGCGTTCACGAAAGAACAGCGCGACGTCGGCCAGTACTTGTGGCAAGCTGCCTTGCGTGGCGGCGCCCAGGCGACCGGCCGCAGGGTCGGGGCGCTGGAAGAAGGCCGGCGCGCCGACCTCTTGGTGCTGGACGGGACCCATCCGAACCTGGACGGCGCGGCCGACGAGGATGTGATGGGCCGCTTCCTGTTTTGCGGTAACGACAACCTGGTGCGCGACGTGCTGTGCGGCGGGCGCTGGGTGGTGCAGGCCGGGCGCCACATGGCGCAGGACACGGTAGCGCAGCGCTACCGGCAGGCGATCAACGAATTACGTGAACAAAGTGAGGTGGGCCAATGACCGTACTGATCCCATTCGCGGGGCTGTCGCCGGTGCCGTGGAAAAACGGCGGCGGCAGCACGACTGAAATCGCCATCGGCCCACCGGATGCCGGCTTCGAGGATTTCGACTGGCGCGTCAGCCTGGCCACCATCGAGAAGGACGGCGCGTTCTCGCTGTTCCCCGGCGTGGACCGCACGCTGGCCCTGGTCGAAGGCCATGGCATGACCCTGGACATCGACGGCGACCCGGTCATGGTGACCGAGGCCGGACCGGTGGTGGCCTTCGACGGCAGCTCGGTGGTCCAGGCAAAGCTCAGCCGCGGCGGCAGCACCGACTTCAACGCCATGACGCGCAGCGAGCGCTGCTACCACACCTTCGGCCGGCGCCGCCTGTCGGGCGACTCCACGTTTGTTGCGCGCGCCGACGTCACCATCCTGTTCCTGGCCGAGGGCGATGCCCTGGAGCTGCGCAACGAGAAGGAGCGCATCGGCCTGGTGCGCTTCGACGCCGTGGTGCTGGAAGCGGGCTCGGTGTGGAAGCTCGAAGCCGGGCAGGGCATGATCTACATCGTCGATGTCTGGTACCACAGCGACGAGGACGAAGAATCGTATGAGTGAGGCGCTGGACCTGCTGTTCACCAACGTGCACCTGGCCACGATGGTGGATGGCTACGGCGAACTGCAGGGCGCCGCCCTCGGCGTGCGCGATGGCCGCATCGCCTGGCTCGGGCCGCGCAGCGAGGCGCCGGCGGCCAATGCGGAACATGATTGCGGCGGCGCCTGGATGACGCCGGGCCTGGTCGACTGCCACACCCACATCGTCCACGCCGGCAACCGCAGCAACGAATGGGAAGCGCGCCTGAACGGCGCCAGCTATGAAGACATCGCGCGCCAGGGCGGCGGCATCATGTCCACCGTGCGCGCCACCCGCGAAGCAGACGTGGACGCGCTGCTGGCGCAAAGCCTGCCGCGCGTGGCCCGGCTGCTGTCCGAAGGCGTCACCACGCTCGAGATCAAGTCCGGCTATGGCCTGGAGCTGGCGGCCGAGGAACGCATGCTGCGCGCCGCGCGGGAAGTGGCGCAGCCGCTGCCGGTGCGGGTCGTCACCACCTTCCTCGGCGCCCATGCGATCCCGCCGGAATTCGCCGGCCGCCCCGACGAGTATGTGACTGAAGTGTGCGAACGCATGCTGCCCGCATTGGCGCGCGCAGGACTGGTCGATGCGGTGGACGCCTTTTGCGAACGGATCGGTTTCAGCAACGCGCAGACCGAGCGCATTTTTGCGGCCGCGCGCATGCTCGGGCTGCCGGTCAAGCTGCATGCCGAGCAGTTGTCCGACCAGGGCGGCGCCGAACTGGTGGCGCGCTACGGAGGGCTGTCGGCCGACCACCTCGAACACCTCACGCAAGCGGGCATCGACGCCATGGCGCGCGCCGGCACGGTGGCCGTGCTGCTGCCGGGCGCCTATTACTTCCTGCGCGAGACCGTGCAGCCGCCGATCGCCGCGCTGCGCGAGGCGGGTGTGCCGATGGCCGTCAGCACCGACTGCAACCCCGGCACCTCGCCCATGACCTCCCTGCTGCTGGCCATGAACATGGCCTGCACGCTGTGGCGCCTGACGCCGCAGGAAGCGCTGCAGGGCGCCACCCTGCATGCGGCGCGCGCCCTCGGGTTGCAGGGCGAGATCGGCTCGCTGGAAGTGGGCAAGCAGGCCGACCTGGCCCTGTGGAACATTGCGCGTCCGGCCGACCTGGCCTATGCGATGGGTTCCAATCCCTGCCGCGCGGTCGTCAACGGTGGCATTGTGCGGCCGGCGCATATCGGCTGAATCCACGTTTGTTGACTAGCGTCAAATCGCCAAATTCCAGCTCGGGAATGATGAACGCAATGGCCCTCTCAGCTTCGTAACAAGTTGTAAGGCTTAATTGATCGTTAAGGATCCACACCTATAGTGAATACGTGTGTTTCACCATCTCCCCTCCCCATTTGATGAAAATGGGTTCGCCCACGGCGCCTCACGGCCCCGTGGGTTTTTTCTTGTGCCGCGCTTTTTTCTAGGCGCTGTCACCCTTGGCTGTGGATGAGGATTGAACTGTCGAGCTGCGCCACGGTCCAAA
>NZ_FOLD01000048.1 GCF_900112225.1 Massilia yuzhufengensis
GCCGCCAGGTTGCCCCGCGCTGCCGTTCGACTTGCATGTGTAAAGCATGCCGCCAGCGTTCAATCTGAGCCAGGATCAAACTCTTCAGTTTAATCTCTGTTTTTGACACTTTCGTGTCACTACCATTGCTGGTAGGTCGCTCACTCAAGATACTGACCGTTATCCCATTGCTGGGACAACGCTTAATACTTTTGTGAACATTTGATAATTTAAGTAATCAATGACCGAAGTCACTGGCACCTTCATCAAACGCCCACACTTATCGACTGTTGATTGTTAAAGAACGGTATTCGGTACTGCCTTGCTGTATCTGGCGAAGCGTTGTGTTCGTCAGCAGCAGAGGAATGAGATTATGCAGTGTTTCGCTTAGCTCGTCAATCCTGTTTTTGCTTCAGCTCAGATTTCTCTGTGGAACTTGTCACCGTAACCACTTGATTACGTTAACCTTTTTAGTCCAGCACTTTGCAGTGCCCCTGAAGCGGAGGCGAATCATAACAAAGGTTTCACGTGTCCGCAAGCCTGTCTCATTTCCCTGTGCGTGGCATGGCATTACATTTGCATAGGGATGTCATGCACCGTGCGTGAGCACGCGACTCGCGGCCGAACCGCAGGCCGGTTTGTTCTGTACTGACACAGGTGCTACATTATGGGACAGCAGTTCCAGCACAAGAGCCCCGCTACGGGGCCAAAAGGAGACATGGAATGATGCATCAAGACTCAGCGGGGGAGTCGCCGGCCGGCACGTCTGTCGCGGCTGCGCATTGGAACAGCGATACTGCGGAGGTTATCCAGACCTCCCATCTCCGGTCGGCCGGCTACGGCCTGTGCCCCGGCGCCCGCCCGGACTTCATGCCGCTGGCGCGCAGCGACATTTCGCTCCTGCTCGAACAGAACCACCTGCTGCATGCCCATGCGGTGCCGGCGATGGAGACGCTCTACCAGCAAATCATCAACACGCACAACATGGTCCTGCTGACCGATGCGCAGGGCGTGATCCTCCATTCGCTGGGCGATGCGGATTTCCTGGAAAAAGCCAACCGCGTGGCGCTTACCCAGGGCGTCGGCTGGTCCGAAGACCGGATGGGCACCAATGCGATCGGCACCGCCATCGCCGAAAAGGCGCCCTCGCTGGTGCACGCGGACCAGCACTACCTGGCCTCGAACCACTTCCTCACCTGCTCCGCTGCGCCCATCACCGATCACCAGGGCAAGGTGATCGGCGTGCTCGATGTCAGCGGCGACCGGCGCAGCTACCACAAGCACACCATGGCCCTGGTGCGCATGTCTGCGCTGATGATCGAGAACCAGCTGTTCGCCGCCACCTTCGAGCATGCGATCGTCCTGCGCTTCCATGCGCGGCCCGAATTCATCGGCACCCTCATGGAAGGGATCTGCGCGTTCAGCCAGGGCGGACGCTTCCTGGCCGCCAACCGCAACGGCCTGTTCCACCTGGGCCTGTCCCTCCCCGCGCTGCAGACCCATACCTTCAGTTCGCTCTTCGGCCTGCCGGTATCGGCCCTGTTCGACCACTACCGCACCGCGATGCCCGGCCTGCTCGACCTGTGCATGCACAACGGCGTGCGGGTGCGCGGCCGCGCCGAGCTGCGGCTGGGCAGCGGCGCCCATGCGCTTACCAACCCTGGCGAGCCGGCGATCGCCGCGCCGCCGCCGCCCAAGCCGCGCCGGCTGTCCGGACTGCGCTACCTGAACACCGGCGATCCGCAGCTCGAAAAGGTCATCGACAAGGTCAACCGGGTGCTGGGCCGCGACATCCCCATCCTGATCATGGGCGAGACCGGCACCGGCAAGGAACTGCTGGCCCAGGCCATCCACAACGATTCGCCGCGCGCCATGGGGCCTTTCGTGGCCGTGAACTGCGCCTCGATCCCGGAAAGCCTGATCGAGTCCGAGCTGTTCGGCTACGAAGAAGGCGCCTTCACCGGCGCGCGCAAGAAGGGCGCGTCCGGCAAAATCTTGCAGGCCAACGGTGGCACCCTGTTCCTCGACGAGATCGGCGACATGCCGTTCAGCCTGCAGGCCCACCTGCTGCGCGTTCTGCAGGAGCGGATGGTGACCCCGCTCGGGAGCGGCAAATCGATTCCCGTGAACGTGGAATTGATCTGCGCCACCAACCACAACCTGCGCGAACGCATCGCCAAGGGCCTGTTTCGCGAAGACCTGTATTACCGCCTCAATGGCCTCGTGGTCAAGCTGCCGCCGCTGCGCGAACGCACCGACCTGGAGACCGTCGTCCGGAAGATCCTGTCGACTGAATCCGATGGCGGCCCGTACACGATGTCGGAAGAAGCGCTGCGCCTGTTCCGCCGCCACAGATGGCCCGGCAACTTCCGCCAGCTGACCAACCTGCTGCGCACCGCCATCATCATGGCCGGCGACGAACATGAAATCGGCCTGCGCCACATGCCCGACGACTTCCTCGACGATATCGACGCGATGGCGGAGCTGCCGACGGCGCACGCCGGCTCCCCCGCGCAGATGGTGGCCAGCGGCGCCAACCTCGAAGAGATGGAGCTGAGCGCCATTATGAAGTCGCTGGAAGCCAACGGCGGCAACGTCTCGGCCACCGCGCGCGCGCTCGGCGTGTCGCGCAACACCATCTATCGCAAGCTGCCGCACCTGAAATAGGTTCATGCGCGCAGCTCCGGGAAGCCCTGCGAGCGCCAGGCGTGGCCGCGCTTGTCGATGCTCAGGAGGTCCACGCCCGGCAAGCGCGCCGCCAGCGCATGGGCGCGGCGCGCCCCCATCACCATAAAGGTGGTCGACAGGCCGTCCGCCTCCAGCGCGGTGGGCGCCAGCACGGTGACGCTCGCCAGTTCGGGCGGCGACTGGCCCGTGGCCGGATCGACAATGTGGTGGTGGCGCAGGTCGGCCGTGAATGGGGACGCGTAGTCGCCCGACGTCGCCACGCAGCGCCCGTCCGCCGCGAAGGCCGCCGCCAGGCCGCCCGCCGCACGCGGGTCGAGCACACCCAGCATCCAGGGCCGCTCGCCCGCGTTGCCGGCCGGGGCGAATTCTCCCGTGTCCAGCAGCGCATGCTGCACGCCGTGGCTGCGCACCGCGCGCAGCGCCAGGTCGGCCGCATAGCCTTGCGCCAGGCCGTTCAGGGTGATCCGCATGCCGGGGCGGCGCAGCACCGCCCGCTCGCCGTTGGCTTCGACGTCCTGCCAGCCCACCAGGGTGCGGGCGCATTCGCGTTCCTCGCGGGTCGGGATGCGGCCGCGCTCCGCCGCCTTGCGTCCGGCCTGCCACAAGGGCTGGACCGTGATGTCGAAAGCGCCGCCGGACAGGCGCGACAGGGCGCGCGCATGGCGCAGCACCTCCAGCAGACGGGGGTCGGGCCGCTGCAGCGTGGCGTCGCGGTTCAGGCGGAACACCTCGCTGGCAGGGTCGTAGATGCTCATCAGGCGGTGGACCTGCCCGACCGCCGCCAGCGCATCTGCAATGGCGCGCTGCGCCGCGCCTGCGTCGGCATGCCGCACCGCCACCGACACAGTGGTGCCGAAGGCCAGCGCCGCGCCGCGGTGCAGCCGCATGCCCGCAGTTGCCATGCCGGGCAGCCCGAACATGGCGCCCAGCCCCGCTGCGATCAGGGTGCGTCGTCGCATGGTCACGTTCCCGCCACCGGCATGATGGAAATGGTGCGCGCACGCTTACGCTCGAGGATGCGCGGCGCGCACAGCGCATCGCTCTCGTAGATCACGATGCAGTCCAGGCACTGGAAGCATTCGTCGTACTCGATCTTTCCATTCGGAGCGATGGCGCCGTAGCTGCAGCGGTGGCGGCAGGTCTGGCAGGGCGCGCCGCATTCGGCGCGGCGCGCGATCCAGTCGAACACCCGCACCCGGCCCAGCAGCGCCAGCGCCGCGCCGAAGGGACACAGGTAGCGGCAAAAGAATTTATAAGAAACCATGCCCAGCGCCAGCAGGCCCGCGGCCCAGGCCACGTAGGGCCAGCTGCGCACGAAGCCGAGCGTGATCGCAGTCTTGAAGGGCTCCACCTCCACCAGCCGGTCGGCCAGCGCCGGAACCAGCAAGGCCGCAGCGACGATGGCCGCCAGCACCAGATACTTCAGGCGCTTCAGGCGCAGGTCGGCCGGCCGGCGCATCCGCAACTGCGGCAGCCGCAACGCCTTGCCCAGCTGGCCGGCCAGCTCCTGCAAGGCGCCGAAAGGACAGAGCCAGCCGCAGAAGGTCCCGCGCCCCCAGGGCAGGAGCGTGCCCAGCACGAAAGCCCACAACGCCAGCGTCATCGGGTCGAACAGCATGAAGCCCAGTCCCCTGCCCTCGCGCAGCGCCTGCACGGCGCCGGTGATGTTGACGATCGAGAGCTGGGCCTGGCCGTGGTAGCCGATGAAGCCGATCGTGAACAGCAGCCAGGCGCGGCGCGCCCATGCGAAGCGCCTGCCATTCCTGGCCAGGCGGCGCGGCATGGCCAGGGCCAGCGCCAGCAGCACCAGCGCCGCGGCCAGCACCAGCAGGTCCGGCGCGCGGCTGCGCCAGCTCGCAAGCCATGCGGGCGCCGCCGGTTCCGGCTTGCTGTACAACTGCGCGGGCAGCTGGTAACGCAGCGGGATTGTGCGCGTGATCTGCTCCGGATAGACGATGCCCTTGCTGCGCGTGACCGGCAGGCTGAAGTCGAGCGGCTGCGAAGGATCGAGCCCGGCCTGGGCGATGACGCGCAGCGCCACGATCTCCGTCACCGGCAGCGCTACGCGCAGGCCCAGTTCCAGGTCGAGATCGCGCATCTCCAGCGGCAGGCCGTCCTGGCGCAGTGCGATCCGCTGCGGCACACTGCCCCGTACGAAATCGTTCGCCAGCAAGCCGTGGCGGCCCGCACTCATCACCAGCAGCGCGTGGTCGCCCGGGTCGAGCCGCGCAGCCAGGCGCTTCCAGCTAGCCTCGTCCAGCAAGTTGCGGCCGACCGCCGGCACCGAGGCCCATGCCAGGTAGAGGTCGATAAAAGTCTCGCCCGGCCGCGCCAGGGCTTCCGGGTCGAGGCCCGCACCGGGGCTGCCGGAGAACAGCAGCTCCACATCGCGGTTCGGCACCCGCAGGTGTTCGACCAGGCCGGCATCGAGCAGCGCTTGCAGGGACATCGGCTCGAAAACATCTTCCCGTACGCGCGCGATGTCTCCAGGCTCACGGCCCTGCGCAAAACCGAGCTTTGCACGCGCCACCTTCAGCGCCGCCGACAGCACGCTCTGGTTCACGATGCGCACCGACGCCGTCGCCTTCGAGACGCCGTCGAGCTGCACCCGTCCCGCGCCACCTGCGCCGCCGACGTCGATGTTCTGGCCCAGCGACACGCCCTTGTACTGCTGCACGAAGGCATGCAGCGGCTCCTCGCCCAGCCCGTCCAGGAATACCGGCTCATGTTGCGACAGCACCCGCACCTCGATGAAGGTGCCCTTCGGGTCGATCGCCACCAGCAGGTTGGGCGGCACACCGGTGAACCCCGGCACCGGCGCCAGGTCGGCCGACTCGAACACATACCCCACCAACTCGGTCGCCGTGCCGTTCTGCTTGAACAGCGGCCAGGCCGGCACCTCCGCTGCCTTGTCGCCCACCACCAGCGGCGCCGGAAAGCGGCGCACCAGCTCCCCCTTCGTGAGCACGCCGGCGCCGGCCGCATTCGCAGCCAGTACCAGCAGCAGGACGAGGAAGCGCAGTGCACGCATGGGGTGGTCCGGGACAGGTCAGAAGAAGATGATGCCGCCCAGCGACACGCCGTTCATCTTGCCTTCCGGTCCTGCGAAGGCTTCGGAACGCGTCTGGCCCGCTTCGGCCACCAGCGTGATCGCGCTGTTGAGGGCGTAGTAGGCGCCCAGCGTCAGGTTGGCGTTCGACTTCAGGCCGGCGGTGCCGGGCGCCGCGTCGCTGTTGCGGCTGCGGCCATAGCCGACGCCCAGCTTGAGCGCATCCGTCACCTTGTAGGTGGCCTGGGCCAGGTAGTGGGTGGTGCGCACGTCGCCCTGGTCGGCATCGGACAGGATGCCGAGCGCCGTGCCGCGCTGCACGTTCACCAGGAAGCCTGCCGGACCCGCCTGCAGCGAGGCGCCCAGCTCCAGGCCGCGCATCGACAGGTCTTGCACTGTGGGCGCTACCGCATTGAAGCGCTGGCCCTTGGCGCCGAGCCAGGCCTTGAAGCCGCCCTGCGCGACGCGCAGCTGCGCCTGCAGTTGCGGCGACGAACTCGATGAATACGCGGCGCCCGCCACCACCGGGGTATCCGCCACCGGGCTCATGACGGCGACGTCGACGCCGAAGCCGCTGCCCGACGCCGGCGTGCTGTAGGCGATCTGGCCATAGGTGCCGAGGTAGGCATAGCCGGCGCCGATGTGGCCGAGCGTGACGCGGCCGCGCTGCGTGGCCTGCACCGGTGCGCCGGCGCCGACCAGGGTCATGTCGCCCAGGATGGCGTTGCTGCCGAAGATGCCGTAGTCGCGCCCCAGCTTGACCGTGCCCAGGCTGCTGCGGCCGAAAGTAAAATAAGCCTGGCGCACGTCGACCGTGCTGTTCTGCGCGATCGCGCTGTCGGTAGCGGTGGCGGCGTAGATGCCGACCAGCGCCTTGACGTCGTAGCCGCCCAGGTTAGCCGAAGCGCCCGCCGTCAGCGCATTGGGCAGCAGGCCGTTGCCGATCGTGGTGCGGCGCTCTTCGCCGCCGCAACCCAGGGCCTGGCCGCCCAGCGCCAGCCCCCCCGGCTGGCCGCCGCTGCAATCGACGACGGTGGCATAGGCATTGACGATGCCGCCGACCGAGACGGTCCAGTCACCGGCCTTGATGTCCACTGCCATCGCCGGCTGGACGCAGGCCGACAGCGCGGCCAGTACGCAGATCTTCTTCATGAGGTCTCCTCGTTTCTACTTTTTTGTGGTTGGTTGCATCGAGTGATGCACATGACTGCGATGGCAAGGAGCGTGCCTGCGGTTTGCGGGGCCAAACGCGTGCTTCACCTGCACTTTGCTGCGCCGAATCGGATCAGGTGTGCTGTTCTGGATCGTTCGCCGGCCGTTCGACACGGCGGCAACGGGCCAAAAAAAAGCTGGCGACCGGAGCCGCCAGCAAACATGGCACGGTTGCGCACCCGACCGATGCACGCCCGCTTCCAACACCGGAGTCATTCCAGGCGAATCAGCCTTTGCCGGCCAGCTTGAACACCCACACCGACCCGCCCTGCTCGAGGAAGTTGACCTTCTTCGCCACTTCACCGCCCCACAACGGCACCGCGCCGCCCCAGCCCGACACCACCGCCACATACTGGGTGCCGCCTTCTTCCCAGGTGACAGGCGGGGCCACCACGCCCGAACCGGTCTGGAACTTCCACAGTTCCTTGCCAGTCTTCGCGTCGAGCGCCTTCAGGTAGCCTTCCGGCGTACCGTAGAACACCAGCCCGCCGGCGGTGGTCATCACGCCGCCCCACAGCGGCGCCGTGTTCTTGGCTTCCCAGACGATCTTGCCGGTCTTGGGATCGATGGCGCGCAGCGCGCCGATGTAGTCGTCGAACAGCGGCCGGATGGTGAAGCCGGCGCCCAGGAAGGCGCCGCCCTTCTTGTACGAGATCGGCTCGTTCCAGATATCCATGCCCCACTCGTTGGCCGGCACGTAGAACAGGCCGGTTTGCTGGCTGTAGGCCATCGGCATCTGGTTTTTCGCCCCCAGGAAGGCGGGCGCGGCGAATACGGTCGAGCCCTTCTTTCCGTCCTGGCCCTTGGTCGGGTCGCTCGGGCGATTCGCCGGGATGAAGTTCGGGCGGCCGGTTTTCAGGTCGATGCTGCTGGCCCAGGTGATCTTGCGCACGAACGGGAAAGCGTTCTGCAGCTTGCCGTTGGCGGCGTCGATCACGTAGAAGAAGCCGTTGCGGTCGGCCTTGCCGCCATAGCGTTTGCCGTTCATGTCGAAGGTCACGAACTCGTTGGCGCCGTCGAAGTCCCAGGAGTCGTTGGGCGTGTTCTGGTAGGCCCATTTGATCTGGCCGGTCTTCACGTCCAGCGCCACGGTCGACGAGGAATACAGGTTGTCCCCCGGGCGCAAGTGGCTGTTCCAGGGCGCCGGGTTGCCGGTGCCGAAATAGGCCAGCCCGGTGCCGGCATCGTAGGTGCCGCCCATCCAGGTGGCCGCGCCGCCGGTCTTCCACAACTCGCCTGGCCAGGTCTTGTTGACCGTGCCGCTCACGCCCGCATCGATCGCCTTGCCGTCCTTGTCGTAGCGGTAGCCCATGTGGCCTTCGACGGTGGGGCGCATCCACAGCAGTTCGCCGGTGAGCGGGTTGCGCGCCTCGACCCGGCCGACCACGCCGAACTCGCCGCCCGAGACACCGGTGAGCAGCATGCCGTTCGCGATCAGCGGCGCCGAGGTCATCGAATAACCGGCCGCGTAGTCGTCGACCTTCTCCTTCCACACCACCTTGCCGGTGGCCTGGTCGAGCGCCACCAGCTGGGCGTCGAGGGTGCCGAAGATCACCAGGTTGCCGAACAGGGCGGCGCCGCGATTCACCACGTCGCAGCAGGGCATGATCCCGTCCGGCAGGCGGTGCTCGTATTTCCACAGCTTGGCGCCGGTCTTGAGGTCGACCGCGAAGATGCGCGAGTAGGACGCGGTGACGAACATCTTCCCGTTGTGGATCAGCGGCTGCGATTCCTGCCCGCGCTGCTTTTCTCCGCCGAACGAGAACGACCACGCCGGCACCAGGCGGCCCACGCTGCCGGTATTGATCTGGGTGAGCTTCGAGTAGCGCTGGCCATTGGTGCCCATGCCGAAGGACAGCACGCTCTTCTCGTCCTTGGCATCGTTGTCGATCATGGCGGTGCTGACGTCGGCGCCATGGGCGCCGCCGGTGGCCAATGCGGCCAGCAGGAACAGCAGATTCTTCTTCATTGTCGTCTCCTTGTTGTTATGTCGATGTCACGCATGCGGGGCTGGTGGCCCCTGGGGCGGCTGGTTGCCGAGCAGCGCGCACTCCTCGTCCGTGAACAGGCGCGACCGCGTGAGGAAGCGCCTGCCCGTGCCGTTATCGAGCGAGAACATGCCGCCGTTCCCCTCGACCACGTCGATCAGCAGCTGCGTGTGCTGCCAGTAGCCGAACTGCTCCAGCCCCATGTAGAACGGCGCCCCGTCCAGGTTGCCCAGGTAAACATCGCTGTCGCTCAGGCCGAATTCGCCGGCCGGGTAGCACATCGGCGCGCTGCCGTCGCAGCAGCCGCCGGACTGGAAGAACATCAGCGGGCCGTGGCGGCGCCGCAGTTCTTCTAAAAAGGCCAGCGCGGCCGGCGTCGCGCACACGCGATCGATCGAGGTCGTCATGGGGCATCCTGGTGGTGGGCGCGCCTAGAAGAAGCCCAGCGCGTTCGGGCTGTAGCTCACCAGGAGGTTCTTGGTCTGCTGGTAGTGGTCGAGCATCATCTTGTGGTTCTCGCGGCCGATGCCCGACTGCTTGTAGCCGCCGAAGGCCGCGTGCGCCGGATACAGGTGGTAGCAGTTGGTCCACACGCGGCCGGCCTGGATCGCGCGCCCCATGCGGAAAGCGCGCGCGCTGTCGCGCGTCCACAGCCCGGCTCCCAGGCCGTACAGGGTGTCGTTGGCGATGCGCAGCGCGTCTTCCTCGTCCTTGAAGGTGGTCACCGACACCACCGGGCCGAAGATCTCTTCCTGGAAGATGCGCATCGTGTTGTCGCCCTTGAACACGGTGGGACGCACGTAGTAGCCGCTGGCCAGTTCGCCCTGCTGGGTATTGCGCTCGCCGCCCGCCAGCACCTCTGCGCCTTCCTGGCGGCCGATGTCCATGTAGGACAGGATTTTCTCCAGCTGTTCCTGCGACGCCTGGGCGCCGATCATGGTCGAGGCGTCGAGCGGGTTGCCCTGCTTGATGGCGGCGACACGGGCCAGCGCGCGCTCGATGAAGCGCTCGTAGATCGATTCCTGGATGAGTACGCGCGACGGGCAGGTGCAGACCTCGCCCTGGTTCAGCGCGAACATGGCGAAACCTTCCAGGCACTTGTCGAAGAAAGCGTCGTCCGCATCCATCACGTCGGCGAAGAAGATATTGGGCGACTTGCCGCCCAGTTCCAGCGTGACCGGGATCAGGTTCTGCGCCGCGTACTGCATGATCAGGCGGCCGGTGCCGGTTTCGCCGGTGAAGGCGATCTTGGCGATGCGCTTGTTCGAGGCCAGCGGCTTGCCCGCCTCCAGGCCGAAGCCGTTGACCACGTTGACCACGCCCGGCGGCAGCAGATCGCCGATCAGGTCCATCAGCACCAGGATCGAGGCCGGGGTCTGCTCGGCCGGCTTCAGGACCACGCAGTTGCCGGCGGCCAGCGCAGGCGCCAGCTTCCATACCGCCATCAGGATCGGGAAGTTCCACGGGATGATCTGGCCGACCACGCCGAGCGGCTCGTGGTAGTGGTAGGCATAGGTCTCGTGGTCGATCTGGGCGATCGAGCCTTCCTGGGCGCGGATGCAGCCGGCGAAGTAACGGAAGTGGTCGATCGCCAGCGGGATGTCGGCGGCCATGGTCTCGCGGATTGGCTTGCCGTTGTCGATCGTCTCGGCGGTGGCGATCAGGTTCAGGTTCTGCTCGATGCGGTCGGCGATGCGGTTGAGGATGTTGGCCCGTTCGGCCGGCGAGGTCTTGCCCCAGGCGTCCTTGGCCGCATGGGCGGCATCCAGCGCCAGCTCGATGTCTTCGGCGGTCGAGCGCGCCACCTCGCAGAAAGGCTGGCCGGTGATCGGGGTGATGTTGGCGAAGTACTCGCCCTTGGCCGGCGCGACGTAGCGGCCGCCGATGTAGTTGTCGTAGCGTTGCTTGAACGGGTTGGCGACGCCGAGCTTGTTGATGTCCGCGAGATTCATGTCATCCTCTATGTTGGTGTGTTGGGTTCCGTTTTCGGCAACGGTCTGTGTGGCACTTCAATCGTTTCGCAAGGGTCGTGCCAGCCCTTTCCTGCCCTTCCAGACGCGCTTTCCGGCTGCGGCGGCGGCCGTTTCTGGTACACCTGTTCCAAACTTGAACAGCTCAGCGGATCAGCACACCCCAGGGCAGCTGGCCGACCGCGATGTCCTGGATGCGGGTCGCGCTCGCGGTGTCGATGACGGACACGCTGTCGGAGCGCCCATTGGCGACGTACAAGCGGCCGCCGTCCGGCGTGAGCGCCATGTTCCAGGGCCGCTTGCCGACCGGGATGGTGGCGCTGACCTGGTTGGTGGCGGTGTCGATCACCGTCACCGTGCCGTCGATGCCGTTGGAGGCGTACACCCGGCTGCCGTCCGGATGCACGGCGATGCCGGCGGTGTTGCGGCCCGCCGGGATGGCTGCCAGCGCGCGCCGCGCCGCCATGTCGATCACGTGGACCGCATTGGCCAGCTCGCAGGCGACATAGGCGCGGCTGCCGTCGGGACTGAAGCCGATGCCGCGCGGGCGCAGGCCGACGGCGACCGAGCCCACCTGCTTGCGCAGCGCGACGTCGATCACGTCGACCTGCTCCGCATCTTCGGCGCTCACCAAGAGCCAGCGCCCGTCCGGGCTGAACACGGCATGCTCCGGGTTGCGGCCCTGGACCGGAATGTCGGCCACGATGCTCCGGGTGGCGGCGTCCACCAGCGTGACGCTGTGGTTTTCTTCCACAGCGATCGCCACGTAGCGGCCGTCGAGCGAGGCACTGACGCCCTCGGGCGACTTGCCCAGGGCGATCGACCCCAGCAGGGTGCCGGCATGGGCGTCCAGCGCCAGCAGCGCGCTGCTGGCGGCGTCGGTGACGAACAGGGTGCGGCCGGCGGGGTCGGCGGCGATGCCGCGCGGGCGCTTGCCGGCGGCGAACTCGCGCAGCACGGCGCCGGTGCTGGTGTCGATCACGCTCAGGGTGGCGGATTTTTCATTGGGGACGTAGGCCAGCGGCGCCGCGGCGCCGCTGGTGCACAAGAGGATGCCTGCAAGGACAAGGCTGGAGCGGATCAGGAACATGGTCGACCTTTCGTGACGGCGCAGACGCTGCGCCTTGCCGGTCTAAATGCAAGCGCCGTGCCACTGGGGTGCGCACGTGTTTTCACCATGGCAGGTATATTGCTTTCCGGGATAGCACGGCCGCCCGCGAGAGGCATGCTGTCAAACGAATGGAGACCCGATGAAGCACTATGCAATACGCCTGAACGCCATCGCCGCCGTGTGCGCATGCTGGCCCCTGTGCGCCGCTGCCGCCGATGAGATACGCAACCCGGTCAGCGTGGTGGTGGTCAGCGGCACCCGCGCCGAGCACACCAGTTTCGACCTGCCCGCCGCCATCGACGTGGTGGACGCCTCCCAGATCCGCGACACCCAGCCGCGCGTGAACGCCTCCGAAGCCCTGGCCGCGGTGCCGGGCCTGGTTGCGCGCGACCGCCAGAACTACGCGCAAGACCTGCAGATTTCCTCGCGCGGCTTCGGCGCGCGTTCGGCCTTCGGCGTGCGCGGCGTGCGTTTGGTGGCGGACGGCATCCCGGCCACCATGCCGGACGGCCAGGGCCAGGCCGCGACCTTCAACCTCGACATGGCCGAGCGCATCGAAGTGCTGCGCGGTCCCTTCTCTGCGCTCTACGGCAACCACTCCGGCGGCGTGGTCCAGCTGTTTACGCGCGATCCGAAAGGTCCGCCCGCGATCGAATCGAGCTTCTCGGCGGGCAGCGACGGCCTGCGCAAGCTCGACGTCAACGCCCAGGGCAGCAGCGGTGCGCTGGGCTACCTGCTGGACGCCTCGCGCTTCGAGACCGACGGCTACCGCGACCACAGCGCCGCCACCCGCGAGCAGGCCTATGCCAAGCTGGTGGTCGAGCCCTCCGCTACCTCCCGCCTTGCGATCACGGCCAGCGGCCTGCGCCAGGACGATACGCAGGATCCGCTCGGCGTCACCTGGGCCACCTACCAGCGCAACCCGCGCGCCGGCGAGATCGACACCACCGACACCCAGTCGCCCCAGCGCACGCTGGCCGAGCGCTACGACACGCGCAAGAGCATCGACCACCAGCAGTTCGGCGTGTCCTGGGAAGGCCGCTTCGGGCCGGACCGGCTGCAGGTCACCGCCTGGGGCGGCAATCGCCGCGTAATCCAGTACCAGTCGTTCTCGCGCGGCTTCCAGGCTCCGCCTACCCACTCGGGCGGCGTGATCGACTTCGACCGCGACTTCCACGGGATCGACGCCAACTGGCGCATGGTGCGCGAGGTGGCGGGCGGCACCTTGCGCGCCACGGTCGGGCTCGAGCTGGCACGTTCGACGGATGCGCGCCAGGGCTTCGAAAACTTCATCGGCAATACCTTTGGCGTGAAGGGCAACCTGCGGCGCGACGAAGAGAACGAAGTACGCAGCAGCGACCCCTACGCCCAGCTGGAATGGGAAGGCGGCCGCTGGGTCCTCACGGGCGGTGTGCGCCGCAGCCGCCTGGAATTCGGCGTGCGCGACCGCTATCTCTCGAACGGCAACGACAGCGGCAGCGTCGACTACCGCCACACCACGCCGCTGGCAGGCGTGCTGTACAAGGTCTCGCCGGCGCTGAACGTCTACGCCAGCGCAGCGCGCGGCTTCGAAACGCCGACCCTGAACGAGCTGTTCTACTCCGGCACCGGCGCGGGATTCAATTTCAGCCTCAGCCCGGCCATCGGCACCCACCTGGAGGCTGGCCTCAAGGCCATGCTGGCGTCCGGCGTGCGCCTCAACGCCGCGCTGTTCCAGGTGCGGACCAAGGACGAGCTGGTGGTGGACAGCTCGGCCGGCGGGCGCACCAGCTACCGCAATGCCAGCGCCACCTTGCGCCAGGGCGGAGAGCTGTCGCTGGCTGCACAATTCGGCGCAGGCTGGAATGCCAAGCTGGCGCTGACCGCACTGCGCGCGATCTATGACGAAGGCTTCGGCGCCGTGGCCGAGGGCAGCCGCCTGCCCGGCATCGCCAAGACCAGCTTCTATGGCGAGTTTGGCTGGAAGGAAGCGCAGGGCCGCTTCGGCGCGGCGCTCGAGACCATCGCCAATGGCCGTGTGTATGCGGAAGACAGCAATACGCAAACGCCGGCGCCGGGCTATGCCATCGTCAACGCGCGCGTACACGCGAGCCAGCAGCTGGGTGGCTGGCGCCTGAAGCAGTTCGCGCGGCTGAACAACCTGTTCGACCGCGACTATGTGGGTTCGGTGATTGTCGGCGATACCAACCGCCGCTATTACGAAGGCGCCCCGGGCCGCAACTGGATACTGGGCGCAAGCGCCCAGTATCAGTTCTAGAAGCGGTAACGCAGCCCGGCCGCCAGTGTGCGCGGCGCGCCGGGCGCCACGAAACGCGTGATTTCCGGGTCGACCGCGCCCGTGTGCGGCTGCAGCAGGCGGCCGCCCGGGAACAGGTCGACTGCCAGCGCGCCAAAGCTCTCGTGGCGCCGGTCCAGCGCATTGCCGATGCGGGCAAAGACCTGCCAGCCCGGCGCAGGCGTCCAGTTCGCGTGCAGGTTCAGCAGCGCGTGTCCCGCGATGCCCCAGTCGCCGCTGGCGTCGCCTTCATCGTCCACCCGTCCATCCTCGTTGCCCTGGCTGGCCATGCGCGACAGCGCGCGCAGCTCGGCGCCCAGCACCAGGCCCTGGCGGAATTCCCAATCGAGATTCAGCTTCAGCGTATGGCGCGGCAGCCCGGCGATGCGGGTGCCGCTGTCCACCCGAACCGAGCGCGCACCGGTGAACAGGGTGCCGGGCGCGCCATAGGTGGCGTCGAGGTAGCTGTAGCCGGCCTTGAGGAACAGGCCGCCCTTGCGGAAGGACCAATCCAGTTCCGCCCCCTGGTGCACGGTGCGCTCGAAGTTGGAGAAATAGCCGGCCCGGGTTGCGCCGGCGCGGCCGAACAGGATATCGTCGCGGTTCACGGTGCGGAACACGGTGGCGCCAAAGCCTTCACTCCTCACCCCTGCTTCCACGGTGCGCGACACTACCTGCTTGAGGTAGGGATCGGACTGCAGGCCTACCGGCAGGCGGCAGGGTTCGGCAGGGTCGGCGCAACCGAGTTCGATCACGGTGGGCACGCGGTTGCTCTGGGCGGCATTGGCGAACCAGGTCAGGCCGCCGCGCGCATGCGTGAGGCCGATGGACGGGTTCAGGCGCGAATAGGTGAAGGATTCGTGCGGCTTCGGGCCGTCTTCGGTCACCAGGGTATTGCCGACGCGGGCGCGGTTGAAGCGCGCCGACAGCGTCAGGTCGGTGCCGCGTCCCAGGCCCAGCGTGGCGGCCGCGTAGGCGCTGGCCATACGCGCGCTGCCAGTCACCGAGGATGCGGGCTCGATCTCTTCTTCCGGGTTGGCATCGACCCCGCGCGATGGCGTGAAAAAGGCTTCCTGTTCGAACTGCGCGAAACGCACCCGGCTGCGGTCGAGCGTCGCACCGACGTCGAAGGCGTTGGCGCCGGCGCGCCGGTGCAGGTTGATGCTGGCGCCACTGCCGCGCTGGCGCGTGGCGGTGGTGTTCAGGCTGGCCGGGTGCAGTGCTTCCCCGTCGTCGCGCTCGAACCCGCATTCGTCCCGATCCTCGGGTTCGCCATTGGCCTCGAAGCCATCGGCGCAGTCTTCGACATAGTCGGCGTAGGCGTCGCCCACATCGCCGCCGACAGTGTCGCGCCGGCTGTCGCGCACATAGGCCAGGGCATTGATCTCCATGCCGGGGCGCAGGCGGTGCGTCAGGCGCAGGCTGCCTTGCGCCACCCGGTTGCTGCTGCGGTCCGGGTAGGTGTAGACGGCGCGGCGGTCGTCGTCATACAGGCCATCCGGCAGCAGGCCATTGCCGAGCAGGCGGCTGCGGCCGCCCGACAGCGTGGCGCTCCAGTCGGTGGCGCTGCCCTTGCGTCCCAGCTTCACCAGGGCGTTGGCCAGATGTCCAGCCGAATGGCGGCGCCAGCCTTCCTCGTCGAACAGCGTGGCGGCCACGAAGCCGTGCCAGCCATCGCGGTTGGCGCCGTAGGCCAGGTCGACCCGGCGCCGCCCGTGCGAGCCGGCGGTTACCGCAAGGTCGGCGCCGGGGTCGGTGAGGCCGCTCCGGGTCTCGAGCGCGATCGCGCCGCCCAGCGTATTGAGTCCGTAGAGTGGGTTCGACCCTGGGACCAGCGCCAGCCGGCCGATGGCCGCCTCGGGCACCATGTCCCAGTTGACGACATCGCCGAAACCTTCGTTGATGCGCACGCCGTCCAGGTAGACCGACAGGCCCTGCGAGGTGCCGAGCAGGGGCGAAGCCCGGAAGCCGCGGTAGCTCAGGTCGACCTGGAAGGGACTGCCCGTGATCTCGTTGACCGTGACGCCATTGAGTTTGCGCGCCATGGTCTCGACCAGGTTGCCGCCCTGGCCGTCGCGCAGCGCTTCGCGGTCGAGCGACTGCAGCGCATAGGGCAGGCGGTCGGCCTCGATGCCGGCGTCGGCAAAGGGCAGCACGCCCACGATCTCGACCCGGGCCAGCGCGGCCCCTTCGGGCCCGGCTGCCGCTACACCCTGCGTGGCCAGCAGCAGGCCCACAGGTCCCACCCACCGGTTCAGGCGCGCCTTCATGGCTTGGCCACTTTCACGCCATGCTTCGCAAACAGCGCGGCCAGTTCGCCGCTGGCGGAAAGCTCGTTGAGCGCCGCCTGCAGGCGCCGCGCCAGTTCCTCGTCGTCCTTCCGGACCGCCATCCCGACCGCCCAGCCGGCGCGCGGCATGCGCTGGAAGGCCAGGTCTTCCAGCGGGAATTCCGGGTCGCCGCGCAGGGCCGCTTCGATCTCGGAACGCTTGGCCAGCACCGCGTCCAGGCTGCCCGCCCTGAGCGCGCCTAGCGCCTCGGCGGCGCTCGGGTAGATGTGGACCTGTTCGCGGAACCTGCCCTCGCCTTCGCCCAGCATCAGCATGCCGGAGATCGACACCTTCTCGACCCCGATGCGCTTGCCGGCGAGCGAATCGATGCCCTCGAACTGCGGGATGCCGCGGGCGCTGCGCACCAGGCGCAGCGTCTCCACGTAGTAGGGCGCGAAGATCCGCACCTGCGGGTTGTCGTTCATGAGCCGCTTGTCGACCGGGACATGCATCATCACATCGGCCGGGCCATAGCCGAGGTAGTGGCCCTTCCAGACCATGCTGCGCAAGTCGTCGGCCACTTCTTCGTCCGCCGGGAAGGGCAGCAGGCTCAGTTTCAGGCCCAGTTTCGCCGCCAGCGCCTGCGCCAGGTCGACGTCGATGCCGCCTTCTTTGCCGGAGAACGGGGCGAACTCGTTATAGACGGCCACCTTCAGGGTGCCGCGCTCGCGCAGCTTGTCCCAATCCGCCCGCGCGGGTGCGGCCAGGGTAGCCGCCGCGGCGGCGCAAGCCAGCAGCACGCCTGCGCGCGCAAAACAGCGTCGTTTCATACCTGGCCTCTCGAGGGGTTCAGTTGGCTTCGCGGCGCGAATCGAGGTAGGTCTTGATGGCCCACATCGCTTCCTGGTTGAACACGCCCTCGAACGGCGGCATGTAGACCGCGCCGTTGCGCACCTTGCCGACCCGGACGCTGGTCAGGTAGTAGTTGTCCATCTCCTTGATGCAGGCGGCCTTCTTGGTGGCGTTCTTCATGTCCGTGCAATCTCGGTCGAGCTGGCGCAGGTCGGGCGCGATGCCGCCGGAGACGGCTTCCAGGCCGTGGCAGCGTGCGCAGTTCTGGTTATAGGCCGAGGCGCCGATCTTGAGGGCTTGCGGATTGGTGCGGAAGGGATTCTCGTCGCGCCACTTGTCGCCCAGCGCGGGCAGGCCCTTGGTGTCGACCGCCTGCGGCGTGACGGGACCGTGGGCCGTGGCCGGCAGCGAGGCGAAACCGGCGATGCCGAGCACAGTACCGGCGAATAGGATGCGGATCAGGTGTTTCATGGGTGTCTCCTGCTGGTTATGGATCTTGTACTCCAGCAGGAGCAAATGGCATGCCATCGCCTGGCACAGGTTTTAAGGCGCTGGCCTGTGCCAGTTTGGAACAGGTGTCACATCAGCTGCTGTTCACCTGTCACCTGTGCGGACAAGGCGACGCCCGGGTACAGCCTGGCCAGCGTGGCGTCGGTCGCGGGAAACAGCACGGCTTCGACCAGCGCCGCCGCTGCCGCGGCATCGGGCGCGGCGCGCACGGCTTCCCAAAGCTTGGGCTGCGTAACTGTCTGCGTGGCCAGCGCCTGCTCGACCTCGGCCTGCCAGAAGGCGGGCGCCTCGCCTTCGACCCAGTTGCCGCGTCCGCGGCCGAAGTGGGCCACCGCCAGGTAGCGCAGCATCGCCCCCACCAGCAGCGACTGCAGGAAGGGATCGGCGAACTGCACGCCCGGCTTGTCGCGGCTGGTTCCCTGGTTGAAGCCCCAGGCCGCGCCGGCCATGGTGAGGCCGCCGACGATGGCGCCGAGCAGCGCGCCGGCCCCCATGGTCAGGCCACCTGCCATCATGTCGGCCGACAGGCCCGTGGCCGCCCCCGACACCACCGCGCCCAGCAGCCCGGCCTGGGCCTTGTCGACCGGCGCGCGCACTGCAAAATTGTCGCGCACGCGCGCATTGATGGCCAGTGCCTGGCCCGGGTCGACCCGGTACAGGGCCAGCATGCGCGCGGTAGCGCCATTGATGCGGTCGTTCAGGCGCGCGACCAGCGCGGCCATCGCCAGCTCCTGGCGGCGCTCCTCGTCCTTGCCGATGCCGACCGCTTTCAGGGCGCTGCGCAGCAGGTTGCGGCCCTCTTGCGCGATGGGTTCGTGGTCGCGGGCGGCGGCGGCCAGCTGCTCGGCCGAGACGCGCAGCGCGCCGGCGTAGCGCTGGCGGTTGGCGCCGGACCAGGCGTCGAGCAGGCGCGCATAGCCGGGCCGCTTGGCGTCGTCGATCAGCCGGCCGATCGCTTCGTAGAACACGGTTTCGTGCACCCAGCAGCGCGCAAAGGCGTCCAGCGGCAGCACGTCCTTCACCACCGGATACTGCGCCAGGTGCTGGCGCCAGCGCGCCTGCTCGCCCGACTCGTCGGATGCTGGACGCGGTGGCCCCATCTGGTTGAGCAGCACGGCCACTGGTTTACCGAGCCATTCGAGGATCTTCATCTCGGACGGCAGGTAGCCGGCGTCCTGCGGCGACTCCGACGAATTGACCAGGTAGAGGATCACGTCCGCTTCTTCCTTGGCCGCGCGCAGCGCCTGCTGGCTGAGCCAGAACGGACGGTCGCGGTAGCGGTCGAACACCTCGCGCAGGAACCAGCCGATCGGGTTGCCCGCCATTGACAGGCGCTTGAGCAGGCGCACCGAATCGCCGAAGCCTGGCGTATCCCACAGCACCAGCGTATCGCCCGCCGCGCTTTGCTGCAGCAGGTGCGCTTCGGCGAACTGGGTCACGTGGGCGGCGTCGCGCACCTCGCCCACGTCCATGCCGACCAGCGTACGGGCCAGCGTGGTCTTGCCGTTGTTGGTGTGCGAGACCAGCGCGAACTGGACCTTCACGGGCGCGTCGCTCATCGCAGCTCCGGCAGGGCGAGCCCAGCGCCCAGTTCAAGCGGGTACTTGTCGGGCCGGGCCAGGTTGACGACCGTGGCCGAGGTGCCGTGGAAGCTGCAGAACTGGCGCCACAGGGCGATCCGCTCGGCCAGGCGCGCGTCGTCCGGCTGCTCGCCGATGCGCTCGACCAGGGGCGATTCGTCCACCAGCACGGCGACGCCGCGCCGCACGTGTTTGCTGAGGTAGTCGAGGAAGGCGCCGTGGTTTTCCTTTTCCGGTGTGGCCGCAAGGCTGAACAGGGCGGCGGTGACGGTGACGCCGGCATCGTCCAGGGCGGTGTCGCGCAGCCCTTCTTTCGGGTCGACGCCGTAGGGCGCCGCGGGCCTGAGCTGGACACGCGCCTGCGCGCCCAGTGCGGATGCGGCCAGCGCCCACAGGCCGCGGTCGCGCGCTTCGTCCAGCGTGTAGCTGTAGGGGAGGACGCGCAGCAGGGCCGGGGTGCCGGCGCCGATGCTGTCGGCCAGCTTGCGATAGTAGGGCTGGTCGAGGTCGAGCGCGAAGTGCCGGGCCAAGCGGCGCGCACGCCATGCGGCCAAGCCCGCCAGCAGCAGGCGCGGAAGCACGACCAGCAGCAGCAAGGTCGCGCCGTACAGGTGGACCCAGCGCGCGCCGGTCGCAGCGCTCACGGTGCGGCCGAAGCGCAGCTGCTCGATCTCGGCCAGCGAGAAGCCCTGCAAGAAGTGGAAGACGCTCATCGCCGGCACGAACAGCCAGGACAGCAGCGTATGGACTTCGCGCGCATCGAGGAAGGTGCTCTCCCAGCCGACCACGTATTGCGTGAGCAGGCCGCGCGCGTACAGCGAGGCAATCGCACCAAGCGCGAAACAGGCAGCCGACAGGTGGATGGTGCGGGACAGGCGAGCGCGCGTGAGCGGTTCGCTCAGCGCGGCCCACTCGGCCATGAAGGCGGCCAGGCCGTCGGCCATGGGCGCCGGCAGCTTGCGCGGTACCGCGGCCTTGCCGACACTGAGGCGGCGCAGCAGGTTCGGGCCGGCCCAGCCATGGCGCTTGCCGGGAATGAGTGCCCACACCGCCATGAACAGGTAGACCAGCAGGTTCCAGCCGATGATGAGCAGGAAGGGCGCGGACAGCAGGTCGACGCGATGCGGATCGGCGATGCGGTCGATGGCGGCGCCGCCCATTAGTGCCAGGAAGGGCAAGGCCAGCCATAGGCCGCCCAGGCCCAGGCGGCGCGTAGCGAAGGCGCCGAAAGCGGGCGAGCGTTCGCCCAGACGTTTGAGGATCTGTTCGGAACGCTGCTGCAGGAAGTGATGCTGGGTGACGGCGGTCTTGCCGTCGGCGGCCTGCCAGGCGGCGAGTTCCTTCGCGCTGCGGCTTGCGTACTTGCGGTCGTCGTCGCTCAGCACCTCATGCTTGGCGTCGGCGGACTCGATGGCGCGCACCAGCACGACATTGCGTGCGACCTGTTCGTTCATGCTGCTCCCGTCGTGGTTGAAATGGCAAGCTGACAGGTGTATTGTGCCCCAGTTTGGGGACCGGGACCGTTCCCGCGCCTGCGATGCGCGGGCGGCAAGCGTAAAAAAACCCGGCAAGCCCGGGTTGGCGATGGTTCCGTCGGGAATCAACTCGCGTTTTGCTTCGTGCCTGCCCCGGATTGCCGGGATTCTCCCTGGCGGTTTTGCTCGGCCCGCGCCTGCATCCGCTCGCCGCGCTGGCGTGCGCTCCATCCGTTGGTCGTCGCACCCGCACGGCTTCGATCGGACTGCTGCGAGCCGGTGTTCGCGGTCGGGAAAAGCGTGTCGGGTCCGCCGCGCATCACGGCCCCTGGTGCACGCGACTGCAGGCTGCCTTCCGCGACACTCACGGTTTTCGGCTTGTGGGGGCCGCGCGAACGCTTGTCTCCACCCAGGCCCTTATCCTTCGATTTCATGTTCCCTCCTCCCTTTGCTGACACGGTGAATCGATCATGCGCGCCGAAGCAAGGGCGCTGTATAGGAGGAGACTCCGAGACACTGTAGGAATCGCCGTACGATTACCGCTCAGGTAACGGAGAGGCTGCGTTGAGGCGCAGCAAACGGCTGCCAGGCTTGGACTGCTAGCATTTTTGCCTGGTATGCCAGAAGGAAATATCATGAAGTCGCCCTTCCTGACGCTCTGCGTGTTGTCCTTCCTTTCCCTCGGCATTGCCGCCAGCACGGGCCCCACCGTAAAACGCAAGGCCTGGATCACGATCGGCGACGGGGCCTTGCGGCAGGTAAAAGCAGCCGCTCCCGATATCGTGGTCATCGACAGCCGGCAATTCGGCGTGGCGGGCGCTGCGGAGAAGGTCCACGCGGTCGTCATGGATGAATCCAGGATCGGGGCCGTGACGGCTGCCATCCACCAGCGAATGGGGCAATGCGGCGGCTTCATGTATCACGCCAGCGAAGCCGAGGCACGGGCCGCACTCGCACGGCGCGCCGCCGCTCCGCCGGCACGCGTGTACGAGATCAAGCATCGCGACCTGGTCGAGCCCATCCTCGCCAGCATGGATGAGCAACACATCGAAGCCACGATCGTGGGATTGAGCGGCTTCGCCAACCGCTATTACCGCAGCCGCCTGGGTGTCGACGCGTCGAACTGGCTGCTGTCGGCGTGGCGCGGATTGGCGACCGGGCGCGACGACATCTCGGTAGCCCAAGTCGTGCATCCAGCATATCCGCAGCCGTCGGTCACCCTGACGATCGCCGGCACCGACCTGGCCGATGAAAAGGTCGTGGTGGGAGCGCACCTGGATTCGATCCTCAGCTTCGGCATGAGCGAAACGGCCCGCGCACCGGGCGCGGACGACGATGCGTCCGGGGTAGCGAGCATGACGGAAGCGCTGCGCGCGATCATCGGGAGCGGCTACCGGCCGCGCAGGACCATTTATGTCGTCGCCTATGCGGCTGAAGAAGCGGGATTGCGGGGATCGCAAGAGATTGCCCGCAGTTTCAGGCAGGCCGGCGAGAAGGTGGCCGGGGTGCTGCAGTTGGACATGACCAACTACAAGGGCGCGCCGAACGACATCTACCTGATCACCGATTATACGAACGGCCCGCAGAACGCATTCCTCGCCCAGTTGGCGGGCGCCTATCTGCCCTCGCTCAAGGTCGGCTACGACAGGTGCGGCTACGGATGTTCGGATCACGCAAGCTGGGATGCCCAGGGCTACCCGGCCTCAATGCCATTTGAGTCCTCGATGGCGCGCGATAATCCTTACATCCACACGGGCAAGGACACGCTGGCCCATTCAGGAAGCCAAACGGCGCATGCATTGAAGTTTGCGAGACTCGCGGCGGCGTATATGGTGGAGCTTTCGGCGCAGTGAGTTGGGGCTGGCGTGCTGCAGCCAAGGTCAAATCAGGCACCCGCCTGCGCGGGTGCGACTCGAATATCCAACGCCCAAACGCAAAAAAACCCGCAGAGATCACTCTGCGGGTTTTTTCTTATAACTAGCCTGACGATAACCTACTTTCACACTGGTTGCAGCACTATCATCGGCGCAAAGTCGTTTCACGGTCCTGTTCGGGATGGGAAGGGGTGGGACCGACTTGCTATGGTCATCAGGCTTTGACTTGTACGAGTCTTTGACCAACTGGTCAAAAACTCTGAATCTGGAAGAAGTAGTTTTTTT
>NZ_FOLD01000020.1:0-58742 GCF_900112225.1 Massilia yuzhufengensis
CAATGGATGGGGTATATCAGGAAATCTGGGGTACGCTCATTGCCTACAACCTAATCCGCCTTGAAATCGCCAAGGCCGCGCTGGCGGTCAAGTGCGAGCCGACCGAGGTGAGCTTCATTCGTGCTTTCCACCTGATCCAGTTCGAACTGCATTGGGCGGGCGTCACTAGGTCGTACGGAAAATTGCCAGCCTCGATGAAACACTTGCGAGAAAGGCTGGTTAGCCTTCTGAAAGACGAACGGCCCGGCCGCAAATGCGACCGGGCCGTCAAGGCAACGCCGAAGCGCTATGCCGTCAGGAAGGTCAAGAAACTACCTTAACTGAACGGCATTACCGGCCAGGCCGGGCTTCGAAGCGTGCCGGAAGCCGCTTAGAACTGGAAGGCCACGCCTGCGCTCAGGTTGGTGCTGTCGCTCGATGGCTTCTGCACCTCGAGGCGCGCCGACACGGCCGGGGTGAAGGCGTAGCTCACGCCGACGCCGTACAGGGCCTTGGTGGTCGAGTCCTTGATGCTCGCGCCCATGAAGCGCGACTTGGCTTCGAGGCGGTTCGCGCCCAGGCGGCCATACACGCTGAAGCTTTCGCCCACCGGCATGCTGCCGATGACCGACAGCGCGAGCTGGTCGGCGCTCACGTCGACCGACGAACCGCCCATGCGGAACTCGTAGTCGGCCAGGCGGCGATAGCCGGCTTCGATTGCGAAGTTCTGGTGGAAGTTGTAGCCGACGAAGGCGCCGACGCTGGTGTCGCGATTGAACCCGTCGATCTTGGTCTTGCCGACGTCGGCGCCGGCGTACACGGTGCCTGGCTGGGCCGCGACAGCGGCCGACGAAGCGAGGATCAGGGTGGTGACGGCTGCGATTTTCTTGAACATATTATGTGCCTTTTATCTGGTGGTGCGCTGGGGACAGTCCCGAGCGCGGTGCGATTATTACGCTTATCGTAATTTTGCACTAGGCACAAATATGCAAATATTGTTTGCAAATGTAACGTTGTATGCATGATTGCTTTGCCTGTGAGCCAAAACAGGCAAATATATGGCGCTTGCATAGGAAAAGCTGCCGCCCGGGCGGACGGCAGCGGGTAAGGCTTAGATGTGCAGCGCGTGGCCGAGCGCGCGCATGGCGGCTTCCTGCACGGCTTCGCCCAGGGTGGGGTGGGCGTGGATGGTGCCGGCGATGTCTTCCAGCTGGGCGCCCAGTTCGATCGACTGCGTGAAGCCGGCCGCCAGTTCCGAGACGGCGCCGCCGACGGCCTGCCAGCCGACGATGCGGTGGTCGCTCTTGCGCGCCACCACGCGCACGAATCCGTCCGTGCTCTCGATGGTCATGGCCCGGCCATTGGCGCTGAACGGGAAGTTGGCGGTAATGATTTCGATGCCCGCCTTGTCTGCCTCAAGCGGCGACATCCCCACCACCACGATTTCCGGGTCGGTGAAGCACACCGCCGGAATCGCACCCGGGGCGAAGTGGCGGCGCTTGCCGGACACGATCTCGGCCACCATCTCGCCCTGCGCCATCGCCCGGTGCGCCAGCATCGGCTCGCCGGCCAGGTCGCCGATGGCCCACACATTGCGCATCGAGGTGCGGCACTGGTTGTCGATCTTGAGCGCGCGGCCATCCATGTCGAGCATGAGGTTCTCCAGGCCCCAGCCGGTGGTCCGCGGCTTGCGTCCGACCGCCACCAGCACCCGGTCCGCTTCCAGCAGGGACTCGACGCCGGAAGCATCGCGCACGCGCACCCGCTTCAGCCCGTCCTCATCGTCCATGCCCAGCACCGAGGTGGCCAGGCGCAGCTCCACGCCCAGGCGGGCCAGGCTTGCCGCCACCGGCTTGACCAGGTCGGCGTCGTAGGCGGGCAGGATGCGGTCGGCCGCTTCCACCACCGTGACCTGCGCGCCCAGCTTGCGGTAGGCGGTACCGAGTTCCAGGCCGATGTAGCCGGCGCCCACCACCACCAGCCGCTCCGGAATCCCGTCCGGCGACAAGGCTTCGGTGGACGAGATGACCGGCCCGCCAAACGGCATGAAGGGCAGTTCGACCGGCACCGAGCCGCTGGCCAGCAGCATGTGCTCGCAGCGGATCCGCACCGTGGGTTCGCTTGCGCCTTGCGGCGTGACTTCGACCGTTTTCCCATCGAGGATGGTGGCCCAGCCGTCCACCAGCTTGACGCCGTTCTTCTTGAGCAGGGCGCCGACGCCGCCGGTGAGCTTCTTGACGATGCCGTCCTTCCAGGCCACCGTGCGATCGAGGTCGATGCGCGGGTCGCTGGAGGTGATGCCGAGCGGCGAAGTCTCGGCCGCATAGCTGCGCGCCTTGCAGAATTCGTCGGCTGCGTGGATCAGCGCCTTGGACGGGATGCAGCCGATGTTCAGGCAGGTGCCGCCCGGCTGCGCGCCTTCCACCAGGATGGTGGCCACGCCGAGCTGGCCGGCCTTGATCCCGGCCACGTAGCCGCCGGGACCGCCGCCGATGATCAGCAAAGTAGTATTCAGGGTCTCCATCGTCACTCCACGAAAATGGTGGCCGGGGTTTCAAGGTAGCCGCGGATGGCCTGGATGAACTTGGCCGCCACCTGGCCGTCGATCACGCGGTGATCGAACGAGGACGACAGGTTCATCATCTTGCGCGCCACCATGGCGCCGTCCTTGATCACCGGACGGTCGACGATGCGGTTGGTGCCGATGATCGCCACTTCCGGACGGTTGATCACCGGGGTGGTGACGATGCCGCCCAGCGGGCCCAGGCTGGTGATGGTGATGGTCGACCCGGTCAGTTCGTCGCGCGTGGCCTTTCCGCTGCGGGCGGCGTCGGCCAGGCGCGCCACTTCCAGCGCGCTGTCCCACGGGTCGCGCGCCTCGGCGTGGCGCACCACCGGCACCATCAGCCCGGCCTCGGTTTGCGCGGCGATGCCCAGGTGGACCGGCTCGTACTGGGTGAGCAGGTTGTTCTGGTCGTCGTAGCGCGCGTTCATCATGGGGTAGGCGCGGATGGCCAGCACCACGGCGCGCATCAGCAGCGGCAGCAGTGTCAGCTTGCCGCGCTCGGCGCCATAGCGCGCATTGAGCTGGGCGCGCAGCAGTTCCAGCTCGGTGACATCGATCTCTTCGACGTAGGTGAAGTGCGGGATCTGGCGCTTGGCCTCCTGCATCTTCTCGGCGATCTTGCGGCGCAGGCCGATGATCGGCGTGGCGTGCTCGCCGTGCAGCTGGGCATAGCGGTTGTCGCTGCCCGCGCGCGCACCGCCCTGGCGCCGGCCCGACACGTGCTCGTCGAGGTCGGCGTGGGTGATGCGCCCGGCGGGGCCGCTGCCATGCACGAACTGCAGCTCGATGCCGAGGTCCCAGGCGCGCTGGCGCACGGCCGGTGCGGCGTGCGGCTTGTCGCCGTCGGCGCGCATCGGGGCCGGGGCCTGCTGGCCGCGCTGCGGCGGCTGCTGCGCAGGTCGAGGCGCGGCCGGCGCCGGGGCGCGGGCCGTGGCGTGCGAGGACGCTTCTGCCGCCGCTACCGCTTCCAGCTGCGGCTCGCCCACTTCTTCGGCCGGCGCCGTGGCGGCCGCCGACTTCACGGGTTCCTGCTTGGCCTTGTCGCCGGAATAGTTGCCGGCGCCTTCGACTTCCAGGCGGATCAGTTCCGCACCGACCGCCATCGACTGGCCGATCGCGCCGCCCAGGCTGGTGATGGTGCCGGCCACCGGCGACGGGATTTCCACGGTCGCCTTGTCGGTCATGACATCGGCCAGCACCTGGTCTTCCTTGACGGTGTCGCCCGGCTGCACGTGCCATGCAACCACTTCGACTTCGGCGATGCCTTCGCCCAGGTCCGGCATTTTAATGACGTGAATGCCCATGTTTAACGACCCTCCATCGCACGTGTCAAGGCCGCCGCAACGCGGTCGGGCCCCGGGAAGTAAGCCCATTCCTGCGCATGCGGGTAAGGGGTATCCCAGCCGGCGACGCGCTCGATCGGCGCCTCCAGCTGGTAGAAGCAGTGTTCCTGCACCAGCGCGGCCAGTTCGGCGCCAAAGCCGCTGGTCCTGGTCGCTTCATGGACGATGACGCAGCGGCCGGTCTTTTGCACCGACTTGACGATGGTGTCGAGGTCGAGCGGCCAGATGCTGCGCAGGTCGATGACCTCGGCATCGATGCCCGATTCGCGCGCCGCCGCTTCCGACACCCACACCATGGTGCCGTAGGCGAGCACGGTGACGTCGCTGCCGGGGCGGACGATCGAGGCTTTATCCAGGTCGACCGTATAGTGGCCGGTAGGGACATTGCCCATCGCGTGGCCGGACCAGGGCACCACCGGACGGTCGTGGTGGCCGTCGAAGGGGCCGTTGTACAGGCGCTTGGGTTCCAGGAAGATCACCGGGTCGTCGTTCTCGATCGACGCGATCAGCAAGCCCTTGGCGTCGTAGGGATTGGACGGCATGACCGTGCGCAGCCCGCACACATGGGTAAAGAAGGCTTCCGGGCTCTGGCTGTGGGTCTGGCCGCCCCAGATGCCGCCGCCGCAAGGCATGCGGATCACCATCGAAGCGGTGAATTCGCCGGCCGAGCGGTAGCGCAGGCGCGCCGCTTCCGACACGATCTGGTCGGTCGCCGGGTAGAAATAATCGGCAAACTGGATTTCCACCACCGGCCGCAGGCCATAGGCCGCCATGCCCACGGCGGTGCCGACGATGCCGCCTTCCGAAATGGGCGCGTCGAACACGCGCGACTTGCCGTACTTGGCCTGCAGGCCGTCGGTGACGCGGAACACGCCGCCGAAGTAACCCACGTCCTGGCCGTATACCACCACATCGTCGTCGCGCTCCATCACGACATCCATCGCCGAGCGCAGGGCCTGGATCATGGTCATCGGCATGGTGGCCGTGTCTTTTTCTTGATCGTCTCTCGCCATGCTCATACTCCCAATTCCTGGCGCTGCCGGCGCAAGTGCTCCGGCATGTCCTTGTACACGTCCTCGAACATCGTGGCGGCGCTCGGCGCGCGTTCGTCGCCCAGGATGCCGTAGCTTTCGGCCTCTTTCTGGGCCGCGAGGATTTCCGCTTCCAACTCAGCCTGCACGGCGTCGTTCTCTTCGTCCGACCACCACCCTTGCAAAGTCAGGTGCTGGCGCAGGCGGGCAATCGGGTCGCCCAGCGGGAAGCGCGCCACGTCGTCGGCCGGGCGGTAGCGGCCCGGGTCGTCCGAGGTGGAGTGGGGGCCGGCGCGGTAGGTAACCCATTCGATGAGGGTCGGCCCGAGGTTGCTGCGCGCGCGTTCGGCGGCCCAGCGCGAGGCGCTGAGCACGGCCAGGAAATCGTTGCCGTCCACGCGCAGCGAGGCGATGCCGCTGCCGATGCCGCGGGTGGCGAAGGTGACGCTCTCGCCGCCGGCAATGGCCTGGAAGGTCGAGATCGCCCACTGGTTGTTGACCACGTTGAGGATCACCGGCGCCCGGTACACATGGGCAAAGGTGAGGGCGGTGGAGAAGTCGGATTCGGCGGTGGCGCCGTCGCCGATCCAGGCCGAGGCAATCTTGGTGTCGCCCTTGATGGCCGACGCCATGGCCCAGCCGACCGCTTGCGGGTATTGGGTGGCCAGGTTGCCGGAAATGGTGAAGAAGCCGGCGCGGCGCACCGAGTACATGACCGGCAGCTGGCGGCCCTTGAGCGGATCGCGCTCGTTGGACAGCAGCTGGCAGATCATTTCCACCAGCGGCACCTGCTTGGCGAACAGCAGGCTTTGCTGGCGATAGGTCGGGAAATGCATGTCGCCGTCTTCGAGGGCGAGCGCTTGCGCGGTGCCGATGGCTTCCTCGCCGAGCGAGGTCATATAGAAGGACATTTTCTTCTGGCGCTGGGCAATGACCATGCGCGCGTCGAAGATGCGGGTCTTCATCATGGTGCGCAGCCCGAAGCGCAGCAGTTCGCGGTCGGGCTCGGGGGCCCAGGGGCCGACGGCATTGCCATGCTCGTCGAGCACGCGGATCAGCGTGGTCGCGATGTCGCTGGTGTCGAGCGGCGCGACATCGACGGGCGGACGCCGGACGGAACCGGCGGGACTGACAGCTAGGTACGAAAAATCGGTCTTGCAGCCCGGGCGGCCGGTAGGCTCCGGTACATGCAGCGACAGAGGCTTACTCTGACTCATAAACGCTACCCCTTTGTAAGGTGACTTGCGGCAAGCATGATACGGCCAACAGCGTCCCGCACGGGCGTGTGGGCCAATTATTTTCATACTGCTTTGCAGCATAAACCGCAGCATCACCAGGCTGGATAGACCAGCCTGCTTTGCTTATTGCGGCCCCCGCGCGGTGGCGGTAGTATGGATCAACCCGTGCTTTTCCCCACATGCCGAGCGCAGGGAAACATGAAAAAAACTGCCGCCGTTTTCCTGACGCTGCTCCTTGCCATTGCCGGGATCGGCCTGCCGATCTGGCTGGCGATCGAGGAATCGGAGCGCCAGGCCTACAAGGCCGAGAGCGTGCGCGCACTCGGCTTCGCCAGCGACATCCTGGTGCGGGCCGACGAAACCGGCAGGCAGGCGCGTGGCGGCGTCGACCGCCTGAAGGCCCTGCACGCAGACAATCCCTGTTCCCCCGCGGCCATCGACCTGATGCGCGAGATCGACCTCGGCTCGAGCTACCTGCAGGCGATCGGCTACATCGAACGCAACCAGATGCTGTGTTCGTCCATCGCCGGCCAGTCGCGCGTGCTCGACCTGGGCCCGCCCGACTACACCACCTCGGCCGGCGCGGCCGTGCGGCGCCAGGTGCGTTTTCCGTTCGCGGCGCAGAACTCCTTCATCGTGCTCGAGTTCGACAGCTTCGCGGCGATCATCCATCAGCGGCTCATCGTCGATATGGCCAACAGCGAGCCCGATATCGCCCTGGCCGTGCTGTCGCTGGAGGACCCGGCGCCGATCATCGTGCGCGGCAAGGTGAAGCCGGAATGGCTGCGCCGGCTGGGACGGGAGCGGCAAGTGGTGTTCGTCGACAACGGCAGCGTGGTGGCCGTCGTCCGGTCGCAGCGTTTCCTCACGGCCGGCGTCGCAGCCGTGCCCATCAGCTACCTGGAAAGCCGTTCGGAAGCGGTGGCGCGGCGCCTGGTGCCGGCCGGCCTGGTGGCGGGCGTCATGCTGGTGGCGGCCATCATGCTCCTCGGCCGCCAGCAGATGTCCTTGCCCAACGCGGTCAAGATGGGCTTGCGACGCAAGGAGTTCTTCCTGGAATACCAGCCGGTGGTCGAACTGGCGACGGGACGCTGCGTCGGGGTCGAGGCGCTGGTGCGCTGGCGCCGCCCGACCGGCGAAGTGGTCATGCCCGACCTGTTCGTCGCCATCGCGGAAGACAATGGCATGATCGTGCGCCTCACCGGCCAGGTGCTCGAGATGGTGGCGCACGACACCCGCCACTGGCTCGCCGCCCACCCGGATTTCCATGTTGGCATCAATGTCGCACCTGCCGATTTCTACGCGGGCAACCTGCTGCTGCGCCTGCAGGAAACGCTGGAGGCGATGGGCGCCGCCCCCGGCAACCTGATCCTCGAAGTGACGGAGCGCGGCCTGATGGATCCGGTCGTGGCGCGCGAGAATACGGCCAACCTGCGCCGCCACGGCTTTGCCCTGGCCATCGACGATTTCGGAACCGGCTATTCGAGCCTGTCCTACCTGGAGACGCTGGAACTGGACTACCTCAAGATCGACCGCAGCTTCATCGAGGCGATCGGCACCGGGGCGCCTACCAGCCAGGTGGTGCAGCACATCATCCGCATCGCCAAGGACCTGGGGCTGCGCATGATTGCCGAAGGGGTCGAGAGCCAGGCCCAGGCCGACTTCCTGCGCAAGCACGGCGTGCAGTTCGGCCAGGGCTGGCTGTTCGGGCGGCCGGTGTCGTTCGGCGAGGTGGTGCGCCAGATGGAGGCGGCGGAACTGGCGGAGGCGGCGCTGGTGCGCGCGGCTGGATGAATCGTAGGGTGGTCGGCTGTGCCGACCGCGCGTTCGACTGCTACTGGCATCGTGGCTGGGCGTGCCTTGGCTGGACGCGCGTGCGGCAGAGCCGCACACCCTACGAACTGTCGGGAGTTCAGGCCGATACCGCCCCTGCGGCCGCCGCGCGGCGCTGCTTGAGCCAGTAGCCAAATGCCAGCAATGCCAGCCAGGCCGGGATCATCCACACCGACAGCTGCAGCCCCGGCGTCAGGTACATCACCACCACGATGCCGGCCAGGAAGGCCAGGCACAAGTAATTGGTCAGCGGGAACAGCGGGCTGCGGAAGGCGGTGGCCTGGCCGCCCGCCTGCTTGGCGCGGCGGAAGCGCAGGTGGCTCCAGCACACCATGCCCCAGTTGATGACGAGGGCGGCCACCGCCAGCCCCATCAGCATGCCGAAGGCGTCGCGCGGCAAGAAGTAATTAATGGTAATGCAGATGCCGGTGGCCAGCGCCGAGACGCCCAGCGCCGCCAGCGGCACGCCGCGTTTCGACACTTTCAGCAGCGCGCGCGGCGCATTGCCCTGTTCGGCCAGGCCGAACAGCATGCGGCTGTTGGCATACACGCAGCCGTTGTAGACCGACAGCGCCGCCGTCAGCACCACCAGGTTCAGGATATTGGCCACCGCATTGCTGTCGAGCGCCGCGAAGATCAGCACGAAGGGGCTTCCGCCCAGCACGACCTTCTGCCACGGGTACAGCATCAGCAGCACGGCCAGCGCGCCCACATAGAAAATGGCGATGCGCCAGATGGCCTGGTTGATGGCGCGCGGGATGGTGTGGCCCGGGTTGTCGGCTTCGGCGGCGGTGATGCCGATCATTTCCAGGCCGCCGAAGGAGAACATGATGACGGCCATCGACAGCGCCAGGCCGGCAAAGCCATTCGGGAAGAAGCCGCCGTGCTGCCACAGGTTGGCCACGCCCGCCTGCGGGCCGGCGGTATCGCTGATCAACAGGTAGGAGCCGAACAGGATCATGCCGACCACGGCCGCGACCTTGATGATGGAGAACCAGAATTCGAGCTCGCCGAAGGCGCGCACGTTGAGCAGGCTGAGCAGGTTGACGAGGACGAAGAAGCCCAGCGCCGAGACCCAGGTCGGAATGTCAGGGAACCAGTACTGGACGTAGATGCCGAGCGCGGACAGTTCGGCCATGCTGACGAGGATATACATCACCCAGTAGTTCCAGCCGGAGACGAAACCGGCCATCGGGCTGCCGTACTTGCTGGCGAAATAGCCGAAGGAGCCGGCGACAGGCTCGTCGACGATCATCTCGCCGAGCTGGCGCATGATAAGGAAGGCGATCAGGCCGGCGAACGCATAGCCGAGCAGGGCGGAGGGACCGGCCTGCTGGATGGTCTGGGCCACGCCCAGGAACAGTCCGGTGCCGATGGCGCCGCCGAGGGCGATCAGCTGGATGTGGCGGTTTTTCAGTCCCCGCTTGAGTTCGTGCGTCGCGTGTTCCATCTTCGGCCTTAAGAAAGTATTGCCTTAAAGCCAGCGATTCTACTGCAAGGACGCGCGCAGCGGACGGCGCGCCGGGCGATTTTTGCCGGCGGCCGTCCCGTGTTGCGGATCAGTAGCGGCGATAGCCGCGGCCGAGCGGGAAACGCTGGGCGGTTTTGCCGCCAAACTTCTTCCAGAGGAAACCAGCAATTGCCATCATGATGATTTTGCGCATCGTAAGCTCCATTCGTGGGTCGGTAGGCCGCGCGGCGCGCGGCACGGAAATGAGCTTAGCAGGATCGGCGCAGTTGGGGCGCAGGCTATGTCACCCGGGCATCACGAAGAAGGCGAACACGCCGACCACCCCGGCGGCCAGCATCATCAGCACGAAACCGGACATGCGCGCCAGCGAATGCAGGCGGGCGCCCTGTGGGCGGCTGCGCAGCAGGTAGAGCGGGATGGCAAGCGGAGAGATCGCCACGACGGCCGAGCTCATCCAGCGCGAGCGCCGGAACTGGCGCGCTTCGCTGTCCAGGCGGTACCAGTAGAAGGGGAGGAAATTGAGCAGGAGGGCCGACAGCACCGTCCACCATGCGGGCATCTGCATATGGGTGGCGGCATACAGGGCGTCGGCCATACCGCAGGCAAACATGAGCGCCAGCAGCGCCAGCAGGGTGTTCTTGGGTGTCATTGCATCGAATCGGCTACGAAGGCAGCGAGGATACCATCCGCCTCCGTGCGCAAACTTCAACAAAACTCACCAACCGATGCATATCTGGAGGTTTATTGCCCCTATTTATACCGTTTTACCTTTTCCTATGCGTGGCGGGCAGTGCCCTAGAACAGGTCGGCAACGGGATCCGGCACGCCAATCACTTGCGCGCTTCCGACGTCGTAGCCGAACCTGCCCGAGTTGGCAGCGTCCACCTGACCATCGGCCTTGTAGGCAATATGGCTTTCGGAGAACGACTTGTAGACGAAGCTGATGTCGTTATGCCCGTCATCCGATTGCGCGACGCTGGTGGTGAAGACAGTCCTGAAAAAGAATTCCTCCACCAGCACTTGCTTGCCTTCGGCGCCTGGCAATCTCGCGTAGGTCTCGATTTCGACGACCGGCCCATGGGCGCCCTTCACCAGCTTGGCCAGCAGGTCCGTGATGGCCTGGCTGGAGCCCAGTGCCATGGTCACGGTGTCCGGGACCGGCTTGCCGACGGCGGCGCCGGCGCCCTTGAGATAGCTGGATTCCGCCGTGAAGCCCATGCTGAACCCGGACAGCCTGAACCAGCCGTCGATGCCGTCGATGCGCACGTAGTAGTCGAGCGGCGCGTCCACCGGCAGCGACTGGCCCAGGTGGTCCAGGTCGGCGTTGACGCGCGGGTTGACGGGCAGGGCGGTGAGGTTCCCCGCGGGAATGTTCCAGGCGAAGTCGAATGCGCTTGCCGGCGCGCGCCCCTGGGCATCGAGCGGCGCAATGCCCAGGCTGATTTCCTTGGCCACGAGGCTCAGGCCGATGGACGTGGAATCGGCGCTGCCACTGATGCGCACCGAGGTCACGAACGCATCCTTGAGCAGGTATTCCTGGACCGAGGCCGGGCGGCCGGAGCGGTCCATGACGATGCCTTCGAGCACCAGGTCGGCGAAGTGCTTGCCTTCCATGATCTTGGCCAGGAATTCGGTCGTGGCCCGGCTTGAACCGAGCACGAGGTCGAACTGGCCGGGGTTGGGCTTGCCGACGGCCGCGCCGCCGCCCTTGGTGAAGGAGTTTTCCGCGGACGCGTCCCAGGCGAAGGAGTCGACCGCCAGCCACTGCACGGCGCCGGCAGCGTTGGTGTAGCGCAGGTAGTAGCTGATGTCGGTGCCCGGCTCGACACTCCGATTGATGACGCCCTGGCCTGCCACTGGCGACGGCGCCTCGTTGCGTCCATGCACGGTGATGGCGACCTGGGCGGTGCTGCTGCCGCCCAGCGCGGTAGTGAAGCTGCCGGTGCTGGTGACGACCAGCGGGTCGTCGTCGGGGTCGGTATCGAGGCCGCCGTTGCTGCCGTCGAGGACGTTGCCGGAGACGGCGCTGTCTTCGTCGGTCGCGGCGCTGTCGCCGCGCGCGACCGGCGCGCCGTTCACGCCGACGACGGTCACGCTGGCCTGGGCACTGGCGCTGCGCGGGTCGGCCACGCCATTGCTCAGGCCATTGTCGGTGACGGTATAACGGATGGTGTCGGTGCCGGTGAAGCCGGCGTTGGGGACGTACAGAAGCTGGCCGTCTTCGCGCACCCATGCCGTGCCGTTCGCGGCCGAGGCCGCGGTGATTGCCAGCACCTGGCCGGCTTCGTTGGCCGGGCCGGCCTTGTCGTTGGCCAACACGTCGATCAGGCTGGCATGGCCGCCCTGGTAGACGGTAGCGCTGTCGTCGGCTGCCGTGGGCCCGTCATTGACGCTGCGCACCTGCAGCTCAACGATCGTCGGGTCGGAATAGTCCTTGCCATTGAAGGCGCGGTAGCTGAAGCTGTCTTCGCCAAAGTAGTCGGGGTCGGCGACGTAGGTGAAGCTGCCGTCGGCGTTGAGGCTGAGCGTGCCGTGTTCGGGCGAGAACTGCAACTCGGCGCTCAGGGCGGCGCCGGCGGCGTCGCGGTCGTTCGCCAGCACGCTGGAAAAAGCCTGCACGCCGCCATCCTCGGTGGCTTGGTAGGCGTCGCCTGCGGCCTTGGGGCGGGCGAATTCGAAGACGACCTGCTCGACCAGGAAATCGCTGCCGTGGGCGCCGCTGGCGTTGCTGAAGATCGCGGTGGCGAAGGCGCCCTGGGCGTCGGTATAGGCGCCATGGACGAACGCGCCGCTGGCGCCCTGGGCGCCGGCGCTGAGCTCGACCGTCACGAACGGCTGGTTCGATGCGAGCTGCACCAGTTGCTTGCCGCTGGCCTGGGTCGCAAACACGAAGCCCTGGCCGACCATGGCGCCGGCGCCGTCGAACAGGCGCACGCGCGCGCCTTCGGCGTAGGCAGTGCCGTCGTCGTTGGCGAAGAACGACGCCAGGCTGATCGATACGGCGGACGCCGGTTCGCCCAGCGTGAAGCGCAGCGCTTCCTTGCCGTCGATTTCCTGGCGCACCGCGCTGGTGGCGGCCGACTGGCCGCCCACGCCCAGGGCGCCGGCGGCGATGTCGCCGCCGAGCAGGGTCGTGGCCAGCAGGTTGGTGTACTTGACGGCGCTCCAGGCTTCGAGCGCATTGGTGAGGTTGGCCTTGTGGGTCGCCGTCACGCCGCGCTTGGACCAGGCGTTGAGCCAGTCGTTGCTGCCGGCCTGGACCGACGGGGTGTCGCCGAGCGACAAGATACGCGCTTCCGGATCGAGGTGCTGGCTGTCTTGGATGGACATGATCGGTTCCTGTCCAGGTCAGGCGCGGCGGCGCAGCGCGGAGGCGGCCAGGGCCGCGCCGAACAGCAGCACCGACGATGGTTCCGGCACCGGGGTGCCGGTGGCGACTTCGCTGATCGATACGTCGTCGAAGAGCCAGAACGTGTCGTCATGCTGGAAACTGAAGACCAGTTCCGACAGGGCGGCGTCGGCGGTGAAGGTGAAGGCGTGTTGCTGGTAGCCGGCCGCGCTCTTGTCGGAGAAGGCGTAGAGGGTGTTGGCGCCAAGCATCACCTGGAACAGGTTGACCGAATCGGCGCTGCTGCTGCCGCCGGCGTTCTCGAGCCAGAAGCTGAGCCGGTAGCTGCGGCCGGCTTCGGTCGCCACGCTTTGCGGCAGCAGGACGGAGGCGCCCACCTCGCCGAACACGGCCGCATAATCGCCGCTGCGCTGCACGCCGGTTTCGGCAGCGGCAAAGGCGCTCGATGCACCGAGGCTCCAGCCACCCAAATCGCCGGTTTCGAACCCGCCGTTGGCAATGACGGGGCCCGCGTGGGCAGATGCCGCGAAGGCGAGGGCTGCGAGGAACAGGCTGGCGGACCTGCGGAAATGCGCGTACATGAAGGACTCCCCAGTTATTTGGGAGGCAACAAAAGCAATTTCCGTTCCGGAAAGGCAACCCTTGATTCAGTGCATCTTTTTATTGGCGTAAGAAACGCCTGGAAGATTTCCTGACAGCATTACAGCGAGCCTGGCACCGTAAAGACATCGGCCACTACGGTGCTTTCGCCGATCTGCCGGCTGGGCGATGCCGCGTCGTGCACCACCAGCAGCGATTTGCCCGCGCCCTTACCGGCGTCGAACAGTGTGATGCCCTCCGGATGGTCGACCCCTTCACCGAAAGGGAGCTGCAGCAGGCGCGCGAGATCGCTTGCCGGAACGACGCTTTCCTTGCCGCGTTTCGGCTCAAGCCGCCAGCGGAACAGGGACACCGGCCCGTCGAGGTCCATGGTCGGCCCGGCCAGCACCAGGATGTCTTTTCCGAGCACGCACAGGTCGCGGATGCCCAGCCCGCCGAGGTCGAGGAAATGCTTGATGTAGAGGCGGCCGTCGTCGGCCACCGGCGCCAGGCGCAGGCGCCCGGGCAGTTCGTCCTCGACCAGCGCGATTTCGACGACCGCCGCCCAGCCGCGCAGCACCGGGCCGCGCAGGCCGAGCAGCAGGTGCTTGCCGGCCACGGCCAGGCCCTCGATGTCGAAGCCATTGTCCTTGCCGGGAATGGCGAGGAAGGGCCCGAGGTGCTCGTCATGCTTGAGCAGGGCCGTCAGTTCGTTGCCGTGTTCGTCGCCGCGCAGCAGGGCCGCGCTGTGCTTGCCGCCCTTGTGCGCGGCCTCGCGCGCCAGTGTGTAGCCGTCGCCTTCCTTCAGCACCGGGATGCGTGCCAGCAGGTAGCGGTTGCCGTCGGCGCTCACCGTCGCCAGGCGCCGGTGCGCCTTCTTGGCGCCGTCGCCATCCTTCGGCTGCTTGCGACGCAAGCTGTGCGAACCGGCGATCCACAGGTACTTGCCATCGCAGGCCAGGCCCTCGATGTCGGCTTCGTTGATGTCGTCCGGGGTCTCGCCGTGGGGCGGCAGCGGCAGGTCGAGGTAGTCGTGCAGCGCATATTGCCGGTGCTCGCGCGCGAAGCTGCTGTTGCCGGTGCTGTCTTCCTGGCAGACCGTCAGGCGTTCCAGGCTCACCGACTCGTCGTTGGCAAGCCACAGCGAATCGCCCATGCGTAGTGCCACCGACAGGCCATCGCGCAATTCCTTGCCGTAGCAGAGTTCATCGCGTTCGGGATGGAATTCGAGCAGGACGATGTTGGACGGATGCATGCGGGAGTTCCCGTTCGGCGCGCGTTATTGCCGAGCAAAGATAGCATGCACCCGCGCCCGGCAGCGCACGCGGCGGGTCAGCGCAGGTAGGGCGCCACATTGTCGGCGATGCGATTGATCTCGGCTTCGGTCAGCGGCAGCGCGCGGAAGGCGGCCCAGGCTTCCCGCGGCTTCAGGTTGGTGGGGGTTGCCGCGCGCGAGCCGTAGAAGATCTTGTCGACGCCGACCTTGCGGATGCGCTCGACCATCTCGCGCGCGTGTTCAGGCGTGATGTCGGGCGTGGCGATCGAGGCCACGTCGAAGTACAGGTTGCGGGTGCTCGGTTCCTTGCGCGCGGCGGCGTCGGCGAAAGTACGCATCACCTCGTTGGCCGGCGGGTCTTCGTAGCCGGGGCCGGCGCCGGCCAGGTGTGCCACCTGCACCACGATGTCGGTCGCTTCAAGCATCAGGTGATCGAGGAAGGCACGCGCCTGCGCTTCGCCATAGGGGCGCTCGAGCGAAATCGAGGCGCGCATGTGGATCGCAATCGCCATCCGGTGCCGGTTGGCGGCGCGGAAGACTTCCTTCAGGCGCGCGATGTGGGCCGGGTTTTCCAGCTGCACGTCGGAATTCCCGAAGTGCATCTTGATCCCGTGGCGCAGCTGCGGGTGGGCGGCGCAGCGTTCCAGCTCGGCCAGCGCATAGTCCTTGAGCGGATTGAAGCTCGTTGAGGAAATCCATGGGCGAGGTCGGTTCCTTGGTGACGGGAATTCGGGGCCGTTTTCGCTGCGCCTCGCAGGTGCAGCGTGACGACCTGCATGCAGTGTAGGTAACTCCGGCTCCCGGGTCTTCCCCCCACGGCTGGGCGAAGCGGGCCGCTACAGGACCGTGACCACCACGCGCCGCCGGTGCGGGGCGCTGCGGTGTTCGTACAGGTAGATGCCTTGCCAGGTGCCGAGCAGCAGGCGGGCGCCGCCGACCGGCACCTGCAGGCTTGGGCCGGTGAGCATGCTGCGCACGTGGGCGGACATGTCGTCCGGCCCTTCGGCGTCGTGGCGGTAGGCGGGGTCGCCGTCGGGCGCCAGGCGCGCCAGCACGGTCTCGAGGTCGCGCCGCACCTCAAGATCGGCGTTCTCGGTGATCAAGAGCGAGCAGCTGGTGTGCTGCACGAACACGTGGGCCAGGCCGCACTGTACGCCGGACTCGCGCACCACATCGGCCACCGCGCCGGTGATGTCGCGCGTGCCGCGCCCCGGCATGGAAAATTCGAGGGTGGACTGGTAGGCCATGGCTGCTCCGCTGGGTCGAATCGCTTCGCCGGCAGATTAGCAGTTTTCGGGGCTAGGCCGCCGCGCGCGCCGCGCCTGTTTTATCCAGGGCGGCCAGCAAGTCCTCGAGCGGCGCCGGGCGCGAGAACAGGTAGCCTTGCATGCACGGGCTGCCGTTGTCGGCCAGGTACCGGGCTTGCTGCGCGGTCTCGATGCCCTCGGCCACCACGCGCAGGCCGAGGTGGTCGGCCATTGCCAGGATCGACTGCACGATGGCGGTCCCGTTGACGTCGTTCGGGGTGTCGCGGATAAAACTCTTGTCGATCTTGAGTTCGTACAGCGGCATCTTCTTGAGGTAGGCCAGGTTCGAATAACCGGTGCCGAAATCGTCGACCGAGAAGCGGATGCCCAGGCCGGCCAGTTCGTGCATGCGCGCGATGGTGTCGTCCAGGTCGGTCACCAGGAGGCCTTCGGTGACCTCGAAGATCAGCTGCCCGGCCGGGGCGGCGGTTTCCTGCAGCACCGCGCGCACCTGGTCGACGAAGTCGGGCTGGCGGAACTGGGCCGGGCTGACATTGATCGACAGCGGCATCGGGTGGCCGGCGCCGGCCAGCCGGTGCCAGGCGGCGCAGGCCTGGCGCAGCACCCAGTTCCCCAGCGGGACGATCAGGCCGCTCGATTCGGCGATCGGGATGAACACGTCCGGCGGCACCAGCACGCCGTCGGCGCGGCGCCAGCGCATCAGCAGTTCGGCGCCGACCGGCGCCTGCGCGTGGTCGACCTGCAGCTGCAGGTGCATCGCCAGCTCGCCGTTCTCGAGCGCCAGGGCGAGGTCGCGCTCCAGGGTCAGCTTGCGCTCGGCGTCGGCCTGCATGCTCGATTCGAACAGCGCCACCCCATTGCGTCCGCTGCCCTTGGCTTCGTACATCGCGATGTCGGCCTTGCGCAGCAGGTCGTGGGCGGTGACGCCGGCGCGCAGCGGAAGGGCCACCCCGATGCTGCCGGTCGAGCGGTAGCTGTGTTCGCCGATCCGCACTTCCTCGCCCAGCGCCGCCAGCACCTTGTTGGCCACCTTGAGTGCGGCGGCGGTGGCGGTTTCGCTGTCCGGCCCGAGGTCGTTGAGGAGGATGACGAATTCGTCGCCGCCCAGCCGGGCCACGGTGTCGCGCCCGCGCACGGTCGCGACCAGGCGCTCGGCCGCGTGGCGCAGCAGCGCGTCGCCGGTGGCGTGGCCGCGCGCGTCGTTGATGTGCTTGAAGTTGTCGAGGTCGATGAACAGCACGGCGCCCAGCACGCCGTCGGCATGGCGCGCCGCCACCAGCGCATCGAGGCGCTCGGTCAGCAGGCGGCGGTTGGGCAGGCCGGTGAGCACGTCATAGAAGGCCAGGTTGTGGATCGCCTTGGCCGAGTTGCGGCGCTCGGTGATGTCGCGCCCGACCGCGACCCAGTGGGTGTTGCGCCCGCCCTCGCTGGCGAAGGGCACGATCTCCAGTTCGACCCAGAACGCTTCGCCGCTGCGGGTGTAGTTGAGCAGTTCGGCGGTGACCGGCTCGTTGCGCGCGATGGCCTGCTGGATGCGCAGGGTTTCGCCCGGGTCGGTATCGGGGCCGTGCAGGATGCGCATGCTGCGGCCGATGATCTCGCTGCGGCTGTAGCCGGTGCGCCGCTCGAACGCGTCGTTGGCGAAGATGATCGGCTGTTCCGCGCCCGGTACGTCGACCGCGCGCGCGATCAGCACCATGTCGTTCAGTCGCGCCACCGCGGCCGAGGTCAGGCGCAGCTCGGCGTTCAGCGCGTGCAGCGTGGCCTGCTTGTTCTCGAGCGATTCGGCAAAGCCCTGGACTTCGCCCAGCGTCTGCGACAGGCCGCTGAGCAGGGTGCCGCAGGTGAGGGTGACGATGGCGCCGACGCACAGGAAGTTCAGGGTGACCAGCAGCGACGAGAGCAGTTCGTGGTCGTCGAAGCCGTTGACATACAGCTTGGCCCAGCCGCCCAGGCCCAGCAGCAGGATGGTCGCCGCGCTCAGGAACAAGGAGGCGAGTCCTTGGCGGGTGCCCAGCAGCACCACCGCCAGCACGGGCGGCCCCATCAGGAAGATCTGGCTGACCGCGCCGATGCTCAGCATCAGGCCGACGCCGATCAGGAAGATCACGGCAAGGAAGTTCAGTACCCGCAGCGTATAGGGCAGGCGGTCGAACCACCAGAGCGCGAAGATCCAGCCGAGCGCGACCACGTCCATGACCGCGATATGCCACATGCCGTCGGCCACCACCAGGATGATGCTCGGGATGGCCAGGGCAGTACCGATGACGAGGACCGTCGAGAGCAGCTTGGTAAAGATCCGGGCGCGCCAGTGCGCTAGGTCATAGAACTGTTTCATGCAGCAGCCTCGGTACGCTTGCTAGATGAAAGTTACTTTAGCGCACTAATTGTTGATAGAACGAAATATGATACCGTAAAGATGTCGTCATGTCATGCGGCGCGCATGCGCCTGTTGTATTTGAACAGTGTGCGCCGCCTATACGCTATGCGCCAGTCCCAGGTTGCGGTTGGCCGGCACCGCCACGTCCATCAGCTTCGGGCGCGGCAGGTCCAGGGCGGACATCAGGGCCACGAATTCAGGCTTGCTGCGCCCGGCCAGGCGGGCGTTGTGGCGCTTTTCCCAGCCGATGCTGGACACCGACTGCCCCTTGTAGTCGTGGCCGGGCCAGACCCGGGTGGCGTCGTCGAGTGCGAACAGCTTGCCGGTGACGCTGTCGTACAGCGCTTCGGCGCTGCCGCCCTGGAAATCGGTGCGCCCGCAGCCGCCGACCAGCAGGGTGTCGCCGGTGAACAGGTTGCCGCGCCACAGGTAGCACATGCTGCCGGCGGTGTGGCCCGGGGTGTGGAGCACGGCGATGTGCTCGTGCTGGCCGAACTCGATCAGGTCGCCGTCTTCGAGCTGCATTTCGGCCGGCGGGATGCCGCAGCCGCTCGGCACGCAGGCCTTGGCCCCGGTGAGCGCGCGCAGCCTGCCGGCCGAAGTGACGTGGTCGGCGTGGGCGTGGGTTTCCAGCACGTGGGTCAGCGTCAGTCCCAGCCGCTCGACATGCGCCAGGTCGCGCTCCCAGTGGCGGTCGACCGGATCGATGATCACCGCATCGCGGTTGTCGGGCGAGGACAGGATGTAGGTGTAGGTGGACGATTCGGCATCGAACAGCTGGATGGGGTTCACTTGCATGGGGGGCTCCTGGGTGCGGCGATGTTTTACCACAGGTGGGGATTCAGGGGAAGCAGAGGGCGCGGGAACCCAAGTTCGTCGCGCAGTCACCGGCCCAATTCCGTCAGCCGCTCCCGCACCGCCGCCTCCGACAACTCCCCCACATGCCTCCCCCGCAGCACCCCGCCCGCATCGTAAAACAGGGTCGTCGGAAACCCCACCACCCCCGTGCGCGCCGCCAGCTGCCGGGCCGGGTCGGTCACCACGTTCTGCATGCGCAGGCCCTGCGCCGCCAGGTAGCGCGCCACCACTGCCGCCGATTCGCCCTGGTTGACGAACACGAAGGCCACGTCCGGCCGCGCCGCCTGCATCGCCCCGAGGGCCGGCATTTCGCGCCGGCAGGGCGGGCACCAGGTGGCCCACAGGTTGACCACCAGCGGCTTGCCCTGGTAGCTGCGCAGCGACACTTCGGTGCCATCCAGGCGCCGCACGCTCATGTCGGGCAGGGGCGCGCCGGGCGGCGCCAGCGCCTGCAGCAGTACGGTGCCGCCCAGCCACACCGCCACGCCCGCGGCGCTGGCCGCCATCAAGGGGCGGCGCAGCGCGGCCTGGCGTCCGGCCAGGCCCGCGCCCACCAGGCAGGCGACCAGCAGGCCGGCCATCGGAGCGAAGCCGCCATCGCGGAAGTCGAGAGCGGACCAGGGCCGGGCGAGGAACAGGTCGTGGTGGCGCAGGACGAAGACCGCGCGCGCGGCGACGAAGCCGGACAGCGTCATCTTCCACAGCAGCGGCCCGGGATCGACGCCGCGGCGGCGGAACCATTCGGCCACGCCGTTCGATACCAGCACGCCGGCCAGCGCCAGCAGCACGGCGGTGGACAGGACCACCGGGCCAATGGTGAGCGCATCCATCGCGTCAGTCCAGTTTCGGTTCGGCGTCGGGCGGCGCGTGGTGCGACACCATGATGCGGTCGATCCGGTTGCCGTCCATGTCCATCACTTCGAAGCGGAAGCCATGCCAGTCGACGAGGTCGGAGGGTTTCGGGATGAAGCCGAGCTGGTACAGGAGGAAGCCGGCCAGCGTGTGGTAGGCGCCTTCGTCCTCGCCGGGGAAGACCGCCGCGCTGCCGAGCAGGTCGCGGAAGCGGTCGAGCGAGACGCCGCCGTCGAGCAGCCAGCTGCCGTCGGCGCGCTGGACGGCGTCGGGGTCGTGCTCCTCGCCGGCCACGGTGACGTCGCCGACCAACGCGCTCATCACGTCGCTGAGGGTAACCATGCCCTGGATGTCGCCGTACTCGTCGACGATCAGGGCCAGTTCGGCGCGGTTTTTCTTGAACATCTCGAGCAGGGCCATCGCGCTCACGGTCTCCGGCACATACAGCAGCTCCTGGATCGCCGCGTCGAGGTCGATGGCCTCGACCGACTTGGTGCGCACCGCCTGGCCGAACAGGTCGCGCGCCATCACGTAGCCGAGCATGTGGGAGCGGTCGCCGCGGCATACCGGGAAGCGGCTGTAGGGATTGGCGGCGATGATCTCGAGGTTGGCGTGGCGGTCTTCGGCCAGGTCGATGATCACCAGGTCCACGCGCGGCGTCATGAGGGACTTCAGGTGCTGGTCGTCCAGGCGCAGGGCGCGCGAGACGATGTCGTATTCGGTCTTCTCGAACACGCCGGTGTCGGCGCCTTCCTTGATGATGCCGGCGATGTCTTCCTCGGTCGGCGCTTCTTCCTTGGCTTCGTGGATGCCCAGCACGCGCACGATCGCGTTGGTGCTCAGGGACAGGAATTTCACGAAGGGCGACATCGTCACCGACAGCAGCCGCAGGGGCTGGGCGATCAGGGTGGCCACCGTTTCCGGGTAGGCCATGGCGATCCGCTTGGGCACCAGTTCGCCGAAGATGATCGAGGCCACCGTGATCACGAGGACCACCACGGCCAGCGCGACTTCGCGCGCATAGGGAGCCAGGACGGGGACGGTCTCGAAGTGGGGCGTCAGGTGGCTCACCAGCGAAGCCTCGCCGAACGCACCGTTGAAAATGCCGATCAGGGTGATCCCGACCTGCACCGTGGAGAGGAAGTGGCTGGGATCGTCGGCCAGCTTGAGGGCGGCGCGCGCGCCCCGGCTGCCGTCTTCGGCGCGCCGTTCCAGGCGCATGCGCTTGGCTGACACCAGCGATAACTCGCTCATGGCGAACACTCCGTTCATCAGGATGAGGAAGGAGATGATCAATATGTCGGTTAACACTGGCGCGCGCGCCTTTCTCGGACTGACCGGGCCGTGGCCGGGCGCCCGGAGAGGGCGCAGGCCACATCATCGCATGCCGCGCGCCCTGAACGCCACACCCGTTGTCAGTCTGGTAAGCGGAAGTGCTTTGCGATGCCGGCCCAGCACTGCTGGTAGTCCGGCTGCAGCTGGGGCGAGGACAGTGCGTAAGGCGTGGGCACGATCACGTGGCGGGTCTCGAACATGAAGGCCATGGTGTCCTGTACCTTGTGCGGGCTGCTGGTGTCGCCCTTGCTGGCCTTGTCGAAGGTGGCGGCGTCCGGACCGTGGCCGCTCATGCAGTTGTGCAGGCTGGCGCCGCCGGGCACGAAACCGTCGGCCTTGGCGTCGTAGGCGCCGTGGATCAGGCCCATGAATTCGCTGGCGACGTTGCGGTGGAACCAGGGCGGGCGGAAGCTGTCTTCGGCCACCAGCCAGCGCGGCGGGAAGATCACGAAGTCGAGGCTCGACACGCCTGCGGTGTCGCTGGGCGCATGCAGCACCAGGAAGATCGACGGGTCCGGGTGGTCGTAGCTGATCGAGCCGATCGCGTTGAAGTGGCGCAGGTCGTATTTATAGGGGGCGTAGTTGCCGTGCCAGGCGACGACGTCGAGCGGCGAGTGGCCGATCGGGGCGCGCCACAGGCCGCCGCAGAACTTGGCCACCAGCTCGAAGTCGCCCTCGAGGTCCTCGTAGCGCGCCACGGGGGTCAGGAAGTCGCGCGGGTTGGCCAGGCCGTTCGAGCCGATCGGGCCCAGGTCGGGGAGCTGGAGCAGGGCGCCGAAGTTCTCGCAGATGTAGCCGCGCGCCTCGCCGTCGGGCAAATCGACGCGAAACCGTACCCCGCGCGGGATCACCGCGATCTCGTGCGGTTCCACGTCGAGCAGCCCCAGTTCGGTGTGGATCGCCAGCCGGCCCTGCTGCGGCACCACCAGCAGCTCGCCGTCGGCGCTGTAGAAGTAGCGTTTCTCCATCGACTTGTTGGCGGCGTACAGGTGGATCGCGCAGCCGCTCATCGTTTCGGGCGCGCCGTTGCCGGCCATGGTCACCCAGCCGGCGATGAAGTCGGTGGGCGCCGTGGGCATCGGCAAGGGGCTCCAGCGCAGTTGGTTGGGCGGCGCCGGCGTATCGAAGCGGCTCACGATGCGCCCGGCGTCGATCGGCGCAAAGCTGCCGTGGACGGCGGCCGGGCGGATCCGGTACAGCCAGGAGCGGCGATTGTGGCTGCGCGGCGCCGTGAAAGCGGTGCCGGAAATCTGCTCGGCATACAGGCCGTGGGCCACGCGCTGGGGCGAATTGCGGTGCTGCGGCAGGGCGCCGGCAATGGCCTCGGTGGCGAATTGGTTGCCGAAACCCGACTGGTAGCCAAGGGGCTGGCTCATGCTTGTCTCCTGAATGTGTGCGTCGCGGCCCTACTCTAGAAGAAAACACCATGTTTTACGAGATGAATAGAAAAATGTAGACTATTCACCATCTAAATACAGCTATGCTCGCGTGCCAGCCGCGCCCACAATGCAAGCCAATTCACGACGCCCATGATCGAACCGCACACCATCGACCTGAACCTGCTGTCGGTTTTCCAGGAAGTCTACCGCGAACGGCAGATTTCCTCGGCCGCGCGGCGCCTGGGGCTGAGCCAGTCGGCGGTGAGCAATGCGCTGGCGCGCTTGCGCCGCGCTTTCGGGGACGAACTGTTCGTGCGCACCGCCACCGGCATGCAGCCTACGCCGCTGGCCACGCAGATGGCCGAGCCGATCGGGGTGGCGATGGCGCAGGTGGCGCTGGCGCTGAACCAGCGCAGCCGCTTCGACCCGGCCAGCAGCCACCGGCGCTTCACGCTGGCGATGACCGACGTGGGCGAGATTTATTTCATGCCGGCGCTGATCGAACGCTGCCGCGTGCTGGCGCCGCTGGTGGAAATCAGCTCGGTGCGGGCGCGGGCGGTGGCGCTGAAAGAGGAAATGGAAGGCGGGCGGGTGGACCTGGCGATCGGCCCTTTCGAGGACATCTCGGAAGCGCTGTACCAGCGCCAGCTGTTCCGCCAGCCCTATGTGACGATGTTCCGCAAGGGCCATCCGCTGGGGAAGGGTGACATGACCTTGGCGCGCTTCGTGCGGGCCGAGCACATGCTGGTCGACTCGACCGAAAGCCCGTACGACCGCATCAACGGTCTGCTGGCGCGCGCCGGGATCGGCCCGGCGGTGCGTTTCCGGGTGCCGCATTTCACCGCGGTGCCCTACATGGTCAGCACCAGCGACCTGGTGGTGACGGTGCCGCAGAAACTGGCCGAGCGCGCGGCCGCGCCGTTCGCGCTGGAATGGATCGCGCCGCCGCTGGAATTGCCGCCACTGCAGACCAATGTGTTCTGGCACCGGCGCTACAACCAGGACCCGGGCAACCAGTGGCTGCGCGGCCTGCTGGCGGACGTATTCGCCGAATGAAGAAAAGACTGTATCGGCCGTGACGAGACACACGGCCGGCCTGACCCACAACATGGAAGGAAGAGAAATGGCAGACCTGTTTGAGAATCCCATGGGCCTGATGGGCTTCGAGTTCGTCGAATTCGCATCGCCCACGCCGGGCGTGCTGGAAGCCGTGTTCGAGCAGCTCGGATTCAGCAAGGTGGCCGTGCACCGTTCCAAGGCGGTGACCCTGTACCGCCAGGGCGCGATCAACTTCATCATCAACAACGAGCCGAAGAGCTACGCCGCCTACTTCGCCGCCGAACACGGCCCGTCGGCCTGCGGCATGGCCTTCCGCGTGAAGGACGCCCACAAAGCCTACGCGCGCGCGCTCGAACTGGGCGCCCAGGCGGTCGAGATCCCGACCGGCCCGATGGAACTGCGCCTGCCGGCCATCAAGGGCATCGGCGGCGCGCCGCTGTACCTGATCGACCGTTTCGAAGACGGCAAGTCGATCTATGACATCGACTTCGAATTCCTGCCCGGCGTCGAACGCAATCCGGCCGGCCACGGCCTGAAGATCATCGACCACCTGACCCACAACGTCTACCGCGGCCGCATGAGCTTCTGGGCCGGCTTCTACGAGAAGCTGTTCAACTTCCGCGAGATCCGCTACTTCGACATCAAGGGCGAATACACGGGCCTGACCTCGAAGGCACTGACCGCGCCGGATGGCATGATCCGCATCCCGCTCAACGAAGAGGGTAAATCGGGCGGCGGCCAGATCGAGGAATTCCTCATGCAGTTCAACGGCGAAGGCATCCAGCACATCGCCTTGCTGTCCGATGACCTGATCAAGACCGTCGACTCGCTGCGCGCAGCGGGGGTGCCCCTGATGAGCGCACCGCCCGAGACCTATTACGAGATGCTGGAGGAGCGCGTGCCGGGACATGGCGAAGACGCGGGCGAATTGAAGGCGCGCGGACTGCTGCTCGATGGCTCGGTCAAGGACGGCAGCCCGCGCCTGCTGCTGCAGATTTTCTCGGAGACGCAACTGGGTCCGGTGTTCTTCGAATTCATCCAGCGCAAGGGCGATGACGGCTTTGGCGAGGGGAATTTCAAGGCGCTGTTCGAATCGATCGAGCGTGATCAGGTGCGGCGCGGGGCGATCGAAGGGGCGGCTGCGGTGTAAAAGTCAAATTGGGCTCCGGCCTTCGCCGGAGCGACGGTCTTTAGGTTAGCGTAGAAATCGTAGCCCTTAGGATCTACACAATAGTGGACCAACGTCGTCCCGGCGCAGGCCGGGACCCAATTCCGTCGAGCACCCGCGAACCTGATCTTTGCTATCCTGAGCTCTTCAACAACAGGAAAGCTCCCATGCTGTCCGCCTTCACCATCCTGCTCCTCTTCCAATGCCTCGGCGAAGGCCTCGTCTTCCTCCTCAAGCTCCCGATCCCCGGCCCGGTCGCCGGCATGCTGCTGCTGATGGCGGCGCTGATCGCCTGGCCGCGCCTGCAGGCGCTGGTGGAGCAGGCCGCCAACACGCTGCTTTCCCACCTGTCCCTGCTGTTCGTCCCCGCCGGCGTGGGCATCATTGCCACAGCAGCCAGCGGCAGCGGCCACTGGTTCGCCATCGCCGCGTCGCTCGTGGCCAGCACCGTACTGGCGCTCGGCGCCACCGGCCTGTTGCTGCGGGGTTTGGACCAGAAGGACAACAATGCCTGAACTGGCCAACTTCACCCAGTTCTGGGTCTACCTGTCCGCGTCGCCGCTGCTGGGGCTGACGATGACCCTGTGCGCCTACCTGCTGGCCCAGCGCCTGTTCGTGCTGGCCAAGGGCTCGCCGCTGGCCAACCCGGTGGCGATCGCGATCGCCCTGGTGGTGCTGGTGCTGTGGCTCTCGGGGATGTCCTACCAGCGCTACTTCGCCGGCGCCCAGTTCGTGCACTTCCTGCTCGGGCCGGCCACGGTGGCCCTGGCCGTGCCGCTGGTGCGCCAGCTGCCGCGGCTACGGCGTGCTTTCCTGCCGCTGGCGCTCGCGCTGGGCGCAGGCTGCATCACCGCCATCGTCTCGGCGGTGGCGATCGCGCTGCTGCTCGGCGCCACGCCGGAACTGGCGGCCTCGCTGGGGCCGAAGTCGGCAACGTCGCCGATCGCCATGGCGGTGTCGGAGCGGCTCGGGGGCATCCCGGCATTCACGGCCGCGCTGGTGGTCTGCACCGGGGTGTTCGGCGCAGTGCTCGGGCCCTGGATCTTCGACCTGCTCCGCATCGCCTCGCCGGCCGCGCGCGGGTTCGCCCTGGGCCTTGCCTCGCACGGCATCGGCACGGCGCGTGCGTTCCAGGCCAGCCCGGACATGGGCGCCTTCGCCGGGCTGGCGATGGGCCTGAACGGCGCGCTTACCGCATTGGTGGCGCCGGTGCTGGTGCCGGCCCTGATGCGCTGGCTGGGCTAGGGACGCGCCAGCCCGGGAGTCAGGCCGGGCTCGACTTCCACGGCTTCTTGGGGCCGAAGGCCTTGGCCGCGAACAGCGCACTGGCCAGCCCCACCACCACGGCGGCGGCGCTGCCCGAGAAGCCCACCGCGTGCTCCTTGGCCAGCTTGCCCGCTTTCGGGCCCACCAGTTCCAGGCGGCGGCGGGTCATCTTCGCACCCATGTCGGTCAGCATGTCGCGGCTGAGCTTTGCTTCGGCGTGGGGCAGCAGCGTGGTTTCTTCATCGGCCACGTGGTGCATCACGTCGCGCATCAGTTCCATCACCAGCTTGTCGTGGCGCGGGTCGGCGCCGCTGGTGCGGCGCAGTTCGTCGATCATGCGGCGCATTTCCATGTGCTCGGGTTCGGCCTTGTGGATGAAGGGCTCGCCCGCGTCGCGCTGGCGCATCACGGGATAGAAGATTTCTTCCTCGAGCGTCGCATGGATTTCCAGTGCATCGCAAATGGTGTCGGCCAGCGCCTTCTTCACGCGCGGCGATTTGTCCTTTTCGTATTGATGGAAGGTCACCATTACGTGCGAATGGTCGAAGCGGATCATGTTGGTGATCGTCGGGCACAGCTTATTCAGGGAAAACATGGTCGGTCTCCTTCGTGGTCAGTTGACCAACATGGTAGCGCCGCTGCTCGGCCTTACTGTAGGCGCGCGCGCCGCGCTGCTGTCAGTCGCGGGCGAACACGCAGCTCGAAATTAGCGACAAGAAAATATTGCCCGGACATTCATTATTTGTCGTTCAATTCCTACAGCCGCACGCGCCAACACCTGATGTCATCGCTAGGCCCGGCTGCCAAGATGAGTACTTGTCGGCTGCCGGCAACAACTGCGGCCGGATGGAGGGCGCCGCCCCGGCGCGCCACACAGACCAATCACTGGAGGTACGTTTTCATGTTTGCACACAATAAGCGCCTGCAATACACGGTCCGCGTCAGCGGCCCGAATCCTGGACTGGCAAACCTGATGCTGGAGCAATTCGGCGGTCCGCAAGGCGAGCTCGCCGCGGCCATGCGTTACTTCACGCAAGCGGTTGCCGAGGACGATCCAGGCCGCAAGGATATGCTGTACGACATCGCCACCGAGGAGCTGAGCCACCTCGAGATCATCGGCCACATCGTCGCGATGCTCAACAAGGGCGCCAAGGGCCGCCTGGCCGAAGCGGTCGACAGCGAAGCGGACATCTACAAGGCCATCACCGGTGCGGGCAACGACAGCCACCTGACCCAGGTCCTGTACGGCGCCGGCGCGCCGCTCACCAATTCTGCCGGGGTGCCGTGGACGGCGGCGTATATCGACTCGATCACCGAACCGACCGCCGATCTGCGCTCGAACATCGCCGCGGAGTCGCGCGCCAAGGTCGTCTACGAGCGCCTGATCGCGCTCACCGACGATCCCGGCGTGAAGGAAGCGCTGGGCTTCCTCATGACGCGCGAAGTGGCGCACCAGAAGTCCTTCGAGAAGGCGCTGTACGCCATCGAGCCGAACTTCCCGCCGGGCAAAATGCCGGCCGATCCGCGCTTCGCAAGCGTCTACTACAACATGTCGCAGGGCCCGGGCGAGATGCGCGGACCGTGGAACCAGGGCGCCGACTGGGACTTCGTCACCGACCGCGAGAAGCAGCAGGCGGTCGACGGCGGCTCGGGCGAAGCCGAAGTGGCGCTGCCGAGCGGCGACATCGACCTGCTCAAGCAGATGGCCATGCGCACCATGTCCGACCCGATGGCCTCGCCGCGCACCGGTGCCGAACTCGGTATGAGCATGCAATCGGCAGGCGGTGGTACGATGGCCGGAAGCACTGGCAGCGCAATGGGCGAACCCACCACGGCGAGCAAGGGCGGGCCGCTGGATGACACCGGCCTGTCCAAGCCATCCGACAAGGGCACTGCCAAGTCGGCCAAGGCCATGAAGAAGAAGTAAAGACATGCCGCGCGCCGCCCGGGTGTCAAGGCGGTGCGCGGCTTTATCCAGGGCATTGCATGAATTTTCGTACTGAAAAAGCACACGGACACCGGCAACTCAACCTGCGCGAATTCTTCCGCACGCTGAGCCAGCGCCGCACGATCATCCTGGCCGTCCTCGGCGTCGGCTTCATTGTCCTGCTTGGCAGCCTGGTCGACCAGATCATCAACGCCAATCCCAAGATGCACCGCGCACTGATCGGTGGCGCAACGGCCGCCGCGGCCACGGCGCTGGGCACCTTGCCGGTTCTGCTGGCACAGAATTTCTCGAAACGCACCTACGACTGCTTCCTGGGCTTCGGCGCCGGCGTCATGCTGGGCGCCACCGCCTTTTCGCTCGTCATTCCCGCGCTGGCGGCTTCGCGCGCGGCCGGCGCCGGCAGCTGGGAAGCCAGCCTGCTGGTGGGGGCCGGGCTCATGGCGGGCGCGGGGGCCATCCTGCTGCTCAGCCGCGCCGTGCATGCGGAAGGCATCCTCGACCAGAGCGACGCCGGCGTGTCGCTGCGCCGGGCCTGGCTGTTCGTGTGGGCGGTGGCGCTGCACAACCTGCCCGAAGGGCTGGCGATCGGCGTCGGCTATGCCGGCATCGACATCGAAAAGGCCAATGCGCTGGCCACCGGTATCTCGATCCAGGACGTACCCGAAGGGCTGGTGGTGGCACTGGCGCTGCGCACGGTTGGCTACAGCCGGCTGACGTCGGTCGGCCTGGGCATTGTATCCGGCCTGATCGAGCCGGTCGCGGCCGCCTTCGGCGTGGCGCTGATCGGCATCGCGGCGGGGCTGCTGCCGGTCGCGCTGGCCGCAGCGGGCGGGGCGATGCTGCTGGTGATCGTCAACGACGTCATTCCCGAATCGCGCCAGAGCGGCAACGGCACCCATGCCAGCATCGCGCTGGTATTCGGCTTCATCCTGATGACGGTACTGGATACGGCGCTGTCTTAAAAAGCCGCTTGACAGGAAAAATATGATGGGCGTAATATGACGTTCATCATATTTAAGGCGCCACCATGTCTACCTCCGTGAAAGCCAGCAAGCGCGAGCAGTCACACCACCGGATCGTCGAAGCCGCCAGCCGTGCCGTGCGCCGGCATGGCTACGCCGGCGTCGGCGTTGCCGAGGTCATGAAGGAAGCTGGCCTCACCCACGGGGGCTTCTATGCCCATTTCGACTCGCGCGACGCGCTGCTGGTGGAGGCCATCGAGCATGCGGGCGCCATCAGCAGCGCCTTGCTCGATGAGCGGATCGCGGCGCGGGCGCGCGACACCGGCAACCCGCTCCAGGCGCTGATCGAGCTCTACCTGTCCGACGAACACCTGGCCAATGCCGAGCACGGCTGCGTCGTGGGCGCGCTGGCCAGCGAGATGCCGCGCCAGGAAGAGGCGGTGCGCCAGGCATCGCTTCAGCGCGTCGACCGCCTGGTGCGGCGGGTGGCGTCGAGCCTGCCCGAATCCAGCGACTCGGGCCTGGCGAGCGTCATCGCCGGCGCCCTGGTCGGCAACCTGCAGCTGGCGCGCGTGCAGGGCGATAACGCCGACGGCAGGGCGGTGCTGGCGACCGCGCGCGCGGCGCTGGCCCGGCTGTTCGCATCAACACCCCATACTTGATGTATCCCCGGCGCACGCCGGTTTCGCTCGCTCCAAAATATGATGATCGTCATATGACAAGAATCATATTTCCACTTGTGCCAGAAAAGGAAATGCCATGAAGATCCAGAACGCTACCGTCCTCGTCACCGGCGCCAACCGCGGCCTGGGCGCCGAATTCGCCCGCCAGGCGCTTGCCGGCGGCGCTAACAAAGTCTACGCTGCGGCCCGCGATCCGGCCACTGTCACGCTGGCGGGCGTGGTCCCGGTCAAGCTGGACGTCACCGACGCCGCCGCAGTCGCCGCGCTGGCCGCGATGCTGGGCGACGTGGACCTGGTGATCAACAACGCCGGCGTTGCCAATACCGGCAACCTGCTGGCGGAGGAGGGCGCCGATGCGCTGCGCTGGATGATGGAAGCCAATGTCTTCGGCATGTACAACACCAGCCGGCACTTCGCGCCTGTGCTCGGGAAGAACGGCGGCGGCGCTTTCGTGAACGTGCTGTCGATCGCGAGCTGGAAGAGCAGCCCGATCCTGGCAGGCTACGCGGTTACCAAGGCCGCTGCCTGGAACCTGAGCAATGGCGTACGCGACGCGCTGCGCGCCCAGGGCACCCAGGTGCTGGGCGTGCACGTCGGCTTCATCGACACCGACCTCACGCGCGGCCTCGATATCCCGAAACTGTCGGTTGCCACCGTGGTGGAACGGGTGTTTGCGGCACTGGAGGCCGGCGCCAGCGAAGTGCTGGTCGACGAGAACACCCAGGCCGTCAAGCAGGGGCTGGTGGCGGAACCACCGCTTTACACGGTCGCCTGAGTCCAGGACGCCAAGAAAAAACGCCCCGGCGCGCAAGGCGGCGGGGCGTTTTTTCGTGTGCGGCGCGTGGCCGCGGGGATCAGTCGCGGATTTCCAGCGCCCGGTTCAGGCTCAGCGCCGCCAGCGAACCGACCGCACCCGAGAGCAGGTACAGGCTCACGTAACCCAGTCCGAAGTGCGCCGACAGGCCCAGTGCAACCAGCGGCGCGAAGGCCGCGCCGACCAGCCATGCCAGGTCCGAGGTCAGGGCCGCGCCGGTATAGCGGTATTGCTGCTTGAAGTTCGCGGTGACCGCGCCGGCCGCCTGGCCGTACGACAGTCCCAGCAGGGTGAAGCCGACCAGGATGAAGATGTTCTGGCCGGTTTCGCCGCCATCCATCAGCGACGGCACGAAGCCCGAGAACAGCGCGATCAGCGCTGCCAGGGTGCCCAGCGTGGTGCGGCGGCCGACCTTGTCGGCGATGAAGCCCGAGGCCAGGATGGCCAGCACCGCCAGCACCGCGCCATACATCTGGATGTGCAGGAACTCATCCATCGGGCGGGTGTCGTACAGCTGGATCCACGACAGCGGGAACACGGTGACCAGGTGGAACAGCGCGTAGCTGGCCAGCGCCGCCAGTGCGCCGATGGCGATGTTGCTGCCTTGCGACTTCACCAGCTCGCCGACCGGCGCCGGGTCGAGTTCGTGGGCGTCGAGCAGGCGCGAATATTCACTGGTCGAGACCAGGCGCAGGCGGGCGAACAGCGCCACCACGTTGATCATGAAGGCGCAGAAGAACGGGAAGCGCCAGCCCCAGACCAGGAAGTCGTCCGAGGTCAGGTTGGTGAGCAGGTAGGCGAACAGGCCGGCGGCGATCAGGAAGCCGATCGGGGCGGCCAGCTGGCCCAGCATGGCGTACCAGCCGCGCTTGCCCTCCGGCGCCGACAGGGCCAGCAGCGACGGCAGCCCGTCCCACGAGCCGCCCTGGGCCACGCCCTGGCCGATGCGCATCAGCGACAGCAGCACCACCGAGGTCATGCCGATCTGGCCATAGGTCGGCAGGAAGGAGATCACGACCGTCGACGTGCCCATGAGGAAGAGGGCGATGGTGAGCTTGATTTCGCGGCTGTAGCGTTTCTGGATCTCCATGAACAGCACGGTGCCAATCGGGCGCGCGATGAATGCAAAAGCAAATACAGTGAATGAATACAGCGTTGCTTCCAGCCTGTCTGCCCAGGGAAAGAACACCGCCGGGAAGACCAGCACCGAAGCGATGGCGTAGACGAAGAATTCGAAGTATTCCGAAGCCCGGCCGATGATCACGCCGACGGCGATGTCGCCTGGGTGGATTTCGCCATCGCGGGCGTTGATGTTGCGGGCCCCGCTGGCAGGGTGGGTGATGGGTGCGGCGCCTGGGCCGCCGTAGGTCGTGTTGCTTTGCATGTGTTCGTCTCCCGAAGCCTGTTGCCTGATTCCTGATATCTGCTGTACTACGGCCTGTTCTTGCAGTAATTGCAATATAGCAAGGGTGGGACAAAGTGTCCAATGGTTGCCGTAGGCCTTAATCGGTACAGTAGCATGTTCTTATTCCCATGTAACGTTAGATACCTAGCATGATTCCTAAAATTGTCCGCCGCGGACTCCCTTTACTGCTGCTTGCGCTGCTGTCCGGCTGCAACACGGTCGTAATGAATCCCAACGGCGATATAGCAAGACAGCAGGCCGACCTGATCACCGTCTCGGTCCTGCTGATGTTGATCATCATCGTCCCGGTGATGCTCCTGACCGTCTTTTTCGCCTGGCGCTACCGCAAGGGTAATACCGAAGCGAAGTACGAGCCGGACTGGGACCACTCGACCAAGCTCGAGCTGGTGATCTGGGGCGCGCCGCTCCTGATCATCATCGTGCTGGGCCTGATCACCTGGGTCTCGACCCACAAGCTGGACCCCTACCGCCCGCTCGACCGCATCGACGCCAACCGCCCGATCGCCGCGTCGACCAAGCCGCTCGAGGTGCAGGTCGTGGCGCTGGACTGGAAATGGCTGTTCATCTATCCGGAGCAGGGCATCGCTTCGGTGAACGAACTGGTGACGCCGATCGACACCCCGATCCGCTTCAAGATCACCGCCTCGACCGTGATGAACGCCTTCTACATCCCGACCCTGGCCGGCATGATCTACGCGATGCCGAGCATGGAGACCACCCTGAACGCCGTGCTGAACAAGAGCGGCGACTACGAAGGCCGGTCGACCAACTTCAGCGGCGAAGGCTTCTCGCACATGACCTTCGGCTACAAGGGCGTCAGCGCCGCCGAGTTCGACGCCTGGGTGCAGAAGATGAAGGCCACCCCTGGCGCACTGAACCGCGCCGGCTACCTGGAACTGGAAAAGCCGACCGTGCGCGAGCCGGTCCGCCACTACGGCAACGTGGAAGCGGCGCTGTTCACCCGCATCCTGAACCGTTGCGTGGCCGACGGCAGCGTCTGCATGAACCAGCAGATGGCCGACGACCACAAGCGTGCGCAAGTCGCCGCCGCCGTCAAGCAACTGCCAAAAGCCAATCCCGCCCAGCTGGCGGAACTGGAAATGTGCGTGACGCCGGCAGCCGGCGGCGTGCCCGGCAGCATCCCTAACAATATTGTGAAGAAGTAATCATGCAAGACTCATTCGACCTGACGAAGCTCATCTTCGGCCGGCTCAGCTGGGACGCGATTCCCTTCCATGAGCCGATCCTGCTGGCGACCTTCGCCGGCGTGATCGCGGGCGGCATTGGCCTGGTGGCCCTGATCACCTACTTCCGCCAGTGGGGCGGCCTGTGGAACAACTGGATCACCAGTATCGACCACAAGAAAATCGGCATCATGTACATGATCCTCGGCCTGGTGATGCTGCTGCGCGGCTTCGCCGATGCGCTGATGATGCGGGCCCAGCAGGCATTCGCCTTCGGCTCCAACCACGGCTTCCTGCCGCCGGACCACTACGACCAGATCTTCACCGCCCACGGCGTGATCATGATCTTCTTCGTGGCGATGCCGCTGGTGACGGGCCTGATGAACTACGTCGTGCCGCTCCAGATCGGCGCCCGCGACGTGGCCTTCCCGTTCCTGAACAACTTCTCGTTCTGGATGACCACCATGGGCGCCGTGCTCGTGATGGCCTCGCTGTTCGTGGGTGAATTCGCGCGTACCGGCTGGCTGGCCTATCCGCCGCTGTCGGGCATCCTCGCCAGCCCCGGCGTGGGCGTGGACTACTACATCTGGTCGCTGCAGATCGCCGGCGTCGGCACCTTGCTCTCGGGCGTGAACCTGATCGTCACCATCATCAAGATGCGCGCACCGGGCATGGGCCTGATGAAGATGCCGGTCTTCGTCTGGACCTCGCTGTGCACCAACATCCTGATCGTGATGTCGTTCCCGATCCTGACCGCCGTGCTGGCCATGCTGGGCATGGACCGCCTGTTCGACACCGCCTTCTTCACGAACGACCGCGGCGGCAACGCCATGATGTACGTGAACCTGATCTGGATCTGGGGCCACCCGGAAGTCTACATCCTGATCCTGCCGGCCTTCGGCATCTTCTCGGAAGTGGTCTCGACCTTCTGCGGCAAGCGCCTGTTCGGCTACACCTCGATGGTCTATGCCACCGTCGTGATCATGATCCTGTCCTACCTGGTGTGGCTGCACCACTTCTTCACCATGGGGTCGGGGGCCAGCGTCAATTCCTTCTTCGGCATCACCACGATGATCATCTCGATCCCGACCGGGGCCAAGATCTTCAACTGGCTGTTCACGATGTACAAGGGCCGCATCCGCTTCGAACTGCCGATGATGTGGACCGTCTCGTTCATGCTGACCTTCACCATCGGCGGCATGACCGGCGTGATGCTGGCGATTCCCGCGGCCGACTTCGTGCTGCACAACTCGCTGTTCCTGATCGCCCACTTCCACAACGTGATCATCGGCGGTGTCGTGTTCGGCCTGTTCGCCGGCTTCAACTACTGGGCGCCGAAGATGTTCGGCGTGAAGCTGAACCAGTTCTGGGGCCATGTCTCGTTCTGGCTGTGGTCGATCGGCTTCTGGGTCGCCTTCACCCCGCCGTACATCCTGGGCTTCATGGGCTATACCCGCCGCGTGAGCCACTTCGAGGACGCATCGGTGCAGTGGCTGTTCCAGATCTCGTTCGCGGGCACCCTGATGATCGCCGGCGGTATCGGCGCACTGCTGCTGCAGATCTTCTTCACCTGGAAAGACCGCGCCAAGCTGCGCGACGTCACCGGCGACCCATGGGATGGCCGTACGCTGGAATGGGCGACCACGTCGCCGCCGGCCGACTACAACTTCGCGTTCACGCCGGTGGTGCACGACAACGACACCTTCGCCGACATGAAGAAGAACGGCTACCAGCGTCCACTGAAGGACTATGTGGCCATCCACATGCCAAGCAATACCTGGGCCGGCTTCGTGATCTCGGCGCTGGCGGCAGCGGTAGGCTTCGCGATCATCTGGCACATGTGGCTGCTGACCGCCGTGTCCTTCGTCGCCCTGCTGGCCGCGGTCATCGTCCACACCTTCAACTACAAGCGCGACTACTACATCTCGGCGGAAGAAGTCACCCGTACCGAAGAAGCGCATACCCGTCTGCTGGAAAGCCATGTCTGAACTTAAAGCAACCATGCCCGGCGCCCTGAGCGCCGACGAGGTGACCGCGCGCTACCTGGTGCGCGAGCACCACCCGGAGAACGGAACCCTGCTGGGGTTCTGGATCTACCTGATGAGCGACTGCCTCATCTTCGCGTCCCTGTTCGCCACCTATGCGGTGCTGGGCCGTAACTACGCCGGCGGCCCGTCCGGCGCCGAGCTGTTCGACCTGTCGCTGATCGCCATTAACACCGGCTTCCTGCTGCTGTCGTCGATTACCTTCGGCTTCGCGATGATCTCGGCCCAGGCCAGGAATGTCGGCAAGACCATCCTGTGGATGGGCGTGACCGGCCTGCTCGGCCTGGCCTTCCTGTCGCTGGAACTGTACGAGTTCTACCACCTGATCCATGAAGGCGCCGGCCCGTCGCGCAGTGGCTTCCTGACCGCGTTCTTCTCGCTGGTCGGCACCCACGGCCTGCACGTGCTGTTCGGCTTCGTGTGGCTGGTCACCCTGATGGTCCAGCTCAAGAAGCACGGCCTCACCGGCGAGAACTTCCGCCGCCTGCAGTGCCTGTCGCTGTTCTGGCACTTCCTGGACGTGGTCTGGATCTTCGTCTTCACCTTTGTTTACCTGATGGGAGTGCTGCCATGAGCGCCCAACACCACGAGCACGGCCATGACGGCCACGCGCATGGTCACGATACCTACGTGACGCACTACAGCGCCAGGGACTATGCGATCGGCTTCGTGCTGTCGCTGGTCCTGACTGCGATCCCGTTCTGGCTGGTGATGGCCAATGTGCTGCCGACCGACACCACCCGTTTCGTGATCCTCGGCTTCGCCGCCGTGCAGGTCGTCGTCCAGATGATCTACTTCCTGCACTTGAACTCGAAGTCGGAAGAGGGCTGGAACATGATGGCCCTCATCCTCACCGTCGTCCTGCTGGTGATCGTGCTGTCCGGCTCGATCTGGGTCATGTACCACATGAACGCCAACATGATGCCGGCCATGGGCGGCGCCAGCGACACCACCCACGGCACCCACGACATGCCGTGATGCTGGACCAGCGCGACCAGCCGGCGGGACCCGCCAGGCATCCACCCCGCAGCGCCTTCGCGCGCCGCGTGGCGGCGCTGGCGGCCCTGCTGCTGGCCGTGCTGTTCGTGGGGCTCGGCACCTGGCAGGTGATCCGCCTGCAGTGGAAGCTGGACCTCATCGCACGGGTCGATGCACGCGTGCACGCTGCCCCGGCCGCGCCGCCCCCGGTGGCGCGCTGGGCGCAGGTTTCCAAAAAATCCGACGAATACCGGCGCGTGCGCGTGTCCGGGCACTACCTCTACGATTACACCACCCCGGTCCAGGCGCTCAGTGAGCTGGGCGCGGGCTTCTGGCTGCTCACGCCGCTGTGCACGGCGGATAACCACATCGTCTTCATCAACCGCGGTTTCATCCCCGCCGCCGAGAACAAGCCGGGCACCTATGCCGCCCGGCGTGCCGGAGCCAACCCGTGCGCGGGCGGCGGCGAGCAGGTAACGGTGACCGGCCTGCTGCGCATCGCCGAACCCGGTGGCGGCTTCCTGCGTGAAAACGACCCGGCGGGCAACCGCTGGTATTCGCGCGACGTCGCCTTGCTGGCCAAGACGCGCGGCCTGGCGGGCGTGGCGCCGAACGGCGCTCCTGTGGTCGCCCCGTTCTTCATCGACGCCGGCAAGGGTCAGGACCCGGTCGCCGCGCCGCAGCGCGCGGTCGGCGGCCTGACCGTCATCGCGTTCCAGAATAATCACCTCGTCTACGCCCTCACTTGGTATGCTCTGGCCCTGATGGTGCTGGGGGCCTGGTGGTGGATCGGCCGTCACGGCGCCAAAGCCGACGACTGAACCACCCACGCATACAAGGGCAATGATCCAGAACCCCCTCGATTTCTTCGCCAAGGCCGGGCGCAGCTCGCCGCAGGCGGCCGCCGCCAACGTGGAGTTCGCGGCCGGCCACAAGAACATGCTGCAGCTGATCGAGCTGCGCTGGATCGCCGTGATCGGCCAGGTCACGACCATCGCCGCGGCCATCCTCATCTTCGGCATCGAGCTGCCGCTGGTGCACATGCTGCAGGTGCTGGCCTGCCTGATCGCCTTCAACGTCGCCAGCCACCTGCGCTGGCACGAGCGGCGGCCGGTCTCGAACGGCGAGATGTTCATGGCCCTGCTGGTCGATGTCGCCAGCCTCACGGTGCTGCTCTACCTGTCGGGCGGCATCGCCAACCCGTTCGCCTTCCTCTACCTGCTGCAGGTGATCCTGTCGGCGGTGCTGCTGGAAACGCTGTGGACCTGGATCATCGTGCTGGTGACCATCGCCTGCATGGCCGGCCTGGCCATGTTCGCGCAGCCGCTGGCGCTGCCCTTCGACCACGCGCGCGGCATCTCCAGCCTGTACATCCAGGGCCTGCTGGTGTGCTTCGCGCTGGACGCGGCGCTGCTGGTGATGTTCATCTCGCGCATTTCCGCCACCCTGCGCGACAAGGCCGCCCAGCTCGCGCTGCTGCGCCAGCACGCGGTGGAGGAAGAACACATCGTGCGCATGGGCCTGCTGGCCTCGGGCGCGGCGCACGAACTGGGCACGCCGCTGGCCACCGTGTCGGTGATCCTGGGCGACTGGAAGCGCATGCCCCAGTTCCGCGGGGACCCCGGCCTGCTCGAAGAACTCACCGAGATGCAGACCCAGCTCCAGCGCTGCAAGTCGATCGTCAGCGGCATCCTGCTGTCGGCCGGCGAGGCGCGCGGCGAATCGGCGGTGCGCACGACGGTGCGCAGCTTCCTCGACACCCTGGCGCACGACTGGCAGGCGAGCCGGCCGGTGGCCAGCTTCCAGTACAATAACCGCATCCGCGAAGACCGCCCGGTCGCCTCCGATTCCGCGCTCAGGCAGACCATCGACAACCTGCTCGACAACGCCCTGGAAGCCTCGCCCGGCTGGGTCGGGCTGGATTGCTGGATCGAAGACGGCGCCCTGCACCTGGTCGTCACCGACCGCGGCCCGGGTTTTGCGCCATCCATGCTGGGCCAGGTCGGCAAGCCCTACCAGTCCACCAAGGCCGAACCCGGGCATGGCCTGGGCCTGTTCCTGGCCGTGAACGTGGTGCGCAAGCTGGGCGGCTCGGTGGTGCCGGTGAACCTGCCGCAGGGCGGGGCGCAGGTGGCGCTCACGCTGCCGCTGGCAAGCATTGAACTGGAAGAGGACCGCATTTGACCACCACTCCCGAGCGCCTGCTGCTCATCATCGAAGACGACGAAGCGTTTGCGCGCACCCTGAACCGCTCCTTCGAGCGGCGTGGCTACCGGGTGCTGGTCGCGCACAGCCAGGACGAGGCGGCCGCGCTGCTGGCGCAGCACTCGCCCGGCTACGCCGTGGTCGACCTCAAGCTCAAGGGCAATACCTCCGGGCTGGCCTGCGTCCAGCTGCTGCACGAGCACGACCCGGACATGCTGATCGTCGTGCTGACCGGCTTCGCCAGCATCGCCACCGCGGTGGAAGCGATCAAGCTCGGCGCCGTGCAGTACCTGGCCAAGCCGTCGAACTCCGACGACATCGAGGCCGCCTTCGGCCACGTGGCGGGGAATGCCGAGATCGAACTCACGGCGCGCTCCACCTCCATCAAGACCCTCGAATGGGAGCGCATCCACGCGGTGCTGGCCGAGACCGATTTCAACATCTCGGAAGCCGCGCGCCGCCTCGGCCTGCACCGCCGCACGCTGGCGCGCAAGCTCGAGAAGCAGCGGGTAAAGTAGGGCGGCCGCATGCGCGTCGTGCTCGCCGGTCTTGCCATGCTGCTTGCTACCCCTGCCGTGCATGCGGTCGATGCCGCCGCCGGGCGCGCCGCCTTCAAGCGCTGCGCCAACTGCCACCAGGTGGGCCCAGGCGCGCGCAGCCATTTCGGGCCCCAGCTCAACGGCATCGTCGGGCGCCGTGCTGGATCGGCCCCTGGCTTCGACTATTCGCCGGCGATGCGCCGCGCCGGTTTTACCTGGGACGAACAGCGGCTGGCAGCCTTCCTGCGCGACCCCGACGCCGTGGTGCCCGGCAACCGCATGCGCTTCTGGGGCATGATGAGCGAACGCCAGGTGGGCGAGCTGGTGGCCTACCTGCGCTCGATGCCGGCGCCCGCGCCGACCCCCAAGTGAGGGGGACCGTCGTCGCACTGGCGACGCGCGCGCCGGCATCGGCCCTGCCGCTGCGGGTCCCCACCGTGCAGGCGGTCGCAGGCAGGGGCCTGGACGGCGACCGCCACGCCGACCCGCATTCGCCGCGCCAGCTGCTGCTGGCAGGCAGCGCCGCCTACGACGATCTGGGCCTGCCGCCGCTGGCCCTGCGCGAGAACCTGCTGGTGGATGTTGATACCGTCGGCCTGGAATCCGGCATGCTGCTGGCGGTCGGTCTTGAGGCGGTGCTGCGCCTGTCCTTCCAGTGCGAAGCCTGCGGCGCCCTCGACGCCCGCCACCCGGGCCTGGCGCGCGCCATCGGCGCCCGGCGCGGGATCTTGGCGCGGGTGGTGCAGGGCGGCGCTATCCGGGAAGGCGATCCGGTGCGCATCCTCGACCGGCGCATGGCTCCGATGGCCGAGGACTGGCGCGAGCGCGTGCTCCAGGTGCTGGACGCGGCGCCGCCGGGGATGGTGGTCGACTATGCCACGCTGGCGCGCCTGGCCGGCATCCAGTCCACTTACTGCCGCGCCTTCCCGCGCTTGCTCGCAAGCCGTGGCTACGCGGGCAGGGCGGTGCCGGCACGGTCCGCGAGCCCGGCGCCGCGCTGGGCTGGCGCCGGCTTGTGGGACTGAACGACCGCATGCAGTGTGCAGTCTTGTTTCCTTCATTGACCCTTGCTCCGTCGCACCGGCGAAGACCGGTGCCCAATGTGGTCGCGCAACCCGTCAGTTTGCAACATTGCGTCAGCTGCACGCATGCAAAATTGGGTTCCCTAGGCCCCGAGCTTGGTCAACGCAAACGCCGCCAGGAACCCGGTCACCGTGATCAAGCCCGCGAAATCGTGCGTCTCCTCGAACGCTTCCGGAATCATGGTATCGACCAGCATCGCCAGCACCCCGCCCGCCGCCACTGCCGTCGTCGCCGCCACCACCTGCGGTGAAAAGTGCCGGAACACCGCGTACCCCACCAGCGCGGCGATACCTGAGGCCAGCGCGATCCCGCCCCAGATCCCGAAGATATAGTGCGGCGAGCGGCCGGCCTGCTTCATCCCGGCCGCGCTGGACAGGCCCTCCGGGATGTTCGACAGGAAGATCGCCACTACCGCGGCGATGCTGACGCCTTGCCCGCCCAGCATCGACAGGCCGATCACGATCGACTCCGGGATCCCGTCCAGCAGGGCGCCAATGGCGATCGCCGTGCCGCTGCCGTCGTTATCCTTGATCGACGGCTGGCGCCCGGAGCGCTTGCGGTGGCGTGCGCCGCGCTGCGACAAGGCCCAGTTGGCGACCGTATAGACCAGGGCCCCGCCCAGGAAGCCGGCGGCGGTCGAGGCGAAGCCGCCCGTGTGGAAGGCGTGTTCCATCAGCTCGAACGACAGCGCCGAGATCAGCACGCCGCTGCCGAAGGCCATGATGGCGGCGATCAGGCGCTGCGGCACCTTGAACCGGTAACCCACCGCCGCGCCGAGCAGCAGCGCGCCACCGGCCAGCAGTCCCCACAATCCGGCCTGCAGCCATACCGGCAATCCACCCATGCATGCTCCCGTTACCTGTTGCCGCAATGATAACGCGACATTGCCTGTTACATCGGGCACAATTGAGCTTCAGGTATGATCGACGCCGGTTTCCAGGCCAGCGAATCAGCGAGAAGTACATACATGGGGACAAATATGATTGCTTCCGAGTTATTTTTCGTGCAGTATAGCCGGGTGGCGTCGCCCGGGACCGGTGCGGGGCCCCATCAGCAGTGAGGCGGTTGATCCCGTTTCTTTTCGTCCCCCGCCCCACGGCCGGGGGGCTTTTTTCGGTGCCGCGGCCCTGCTTGCCGTGGCTGGCGCACCCAGCGCCTGCCGGCCCACCGCCCAGGCAAGAGCGTTTCGCTGTTCCTGCGCGACCCACCGGAGGAAATTTGAGCACGCTCATTCCCGCAACGACCCTGGCGCCCCGGCGCGTCTTCCGCTGCCGCCCACGGATGGCAATGCTGGCGCTCGCGCTGTGCGCGACCCTGGCGCCCCAGGCCCATGCGGCGCCACGCAAGCCGGCCCGGCCGGCGCTCCCCGCCGCAGCCGATTTCGAATTCCTCTCGGGCGCCCGGGCCGGCGCCTGCAGCGCGCCGCTGGCCGCCGGCCTTGCGGCAGTCGGCGCCCCGACGTTGCGCCAGTGCGCATGGAGCCAGCACGTCGAAATGCTCTACTGGCAGGAGTTGCCTGAAGCGCCAAGCGCCTGCCTACCCTTGCCGGCGGTGGCCTGGCACCGCCTGGGCGCCGGCGCCGGCGCCGTGCTGCCGCCCTGGGGCGAGGCCTGGACCGGCCAGTCGATGCTGGTCCAGGCCGACGGCGTGCACCAGGCCGGTTCGGTCTGGCGCCGTCCCGACGGCCGGTGGTCGGCCGTGCTGTGGCGCTGGCGCCCGTCGGACCGGCTGCCGACCCGTAACTGGCAGGCCGGCCACTGGGGCAAGGTGGCGCAGGCGGTGCGCGCAGTCGATGCCGGCAATCCGGCCCAGCCGCGCCCGCCCTTGATGACGGCCTGGCTGGACGCCACCAACGGCAAGCCGCGCATGCTGGGCGCGGACAGCTGGCGCTGGTCCAGCGGAGCGGCCTGTCTCGACCTGCGCACGGCCAAGCCTGGCCAGGCGCTGGTGCCACTGCCGTTTTCGCGCGACGACGCCCGGCTCGAGCAGCGCAGTGCGATGCAGGTGCAACTAGCGCGCCGCTACCCGGCCGCGCAGTGGCTGCGTCCCTTCACCCTGATCGAGCCGGCCATTTCGGGCGACCGCACCGGGGCCAAGTTCATCGCCGTATGGAAGGAGGGCGCCGCGCTGCACGGGCAATTGTGGATCCCGCTGCGCGACGACGGCGGCATCGTGCGGGCCCGCATCTCCAGCGATGTCGCCGCCGGCGCGGGCGAGGCGGTGCGCCAGCGCGCCGCCCTCATCGAACGCGAGCTCACTGCGCTCGCCCATGCCTGGGAGGCGCGCCATGAATGAAGAACTGACGACGCCGCTGTGGCTGCTGTCGCCGCTCGCCGTGCTCGGGGGCGGCCTGATGCTGGCCCTGGTGATCGGCCTCACCCTGCAGCGCTTCAAGGTGCCCAAGCTGTACGGCGCCGTGATCGCCGGCCTGTTGCTGGGCTCGACCGGGGGCAACCTGATCGACCGGGCCCTGCTGGCCCAGTTCCAGGAACTGCTCAATGCCGCGGCCGCGCTGGTGCTGTTCGATGTCGGCCGCAAGATGGACCTGGCCTGGCTGCTGCGCAGTGGGCGCCAGGGCGGCAGCCTGCTGCTGGCCACCCTGGCCCGCTTCGTGGCGGTGGCCATCACCGTGCGCCTGCTCGGCCTGCCATGGGGCGCGGCCATCTTCATCGCCTCGATCCTGATCGCGGTGAACCCGGTGATCGTCAACTCGATGGTGGCCGACGAGAACGCCAGCGGCACCAGCACCTTCGCCACCGCCAACATGGTGGGCTTGAGCAGCCTGGTCGCGCTGCTGGTGCTGGCCGTAACCATGGCCTGGACCCGCAGCCAGGGCCTGGAGGCCGGCGCCGACTTCGGCGGCGAACTGCTGCGCCAGGGCGGCAAGCTGGCGCTGGGCGCGGGGATCGCGCTGCTGTCCTACGGCCTGTATGCGCTGGCCACGCGCCTGTGCAAGGTGCCGGCCACGATGCGGCCGGGGATGCTGCTGGCCGCGCTGCTGATCGACCTTGGCCTGTGCTCGATTTCCTCGTCGAGCGCATTGCTCTCGCTGCTGCTGATGGGCCTGTTGTTGCGCAACGCGGAGCGGCGCGACAACGTGTTCCAGGCCCAATTGAAGACCGCCCAGGATATCGGCTACGTGCTGCTGTTCCTGATGTCGGCCGCGCTGGTCGACCTTCAGCAGCTGGCCCAGGGCTGGGTGCTGATGGGGGCGCTGCTGGTGTTCGCGGTGCGCATCGGCGCCACCCGCCTGGCCCTGTGGCCCGCCAGCGCCTGGGAAGAACGCAAGAAGCACGCGATGGCGCTGTCGATGTGCTCGCTGGTCAGCTATGGGGGCCTGGTGGTCGACACGACGCTGAACGCCTACACCGGCCTGGACCCGGCATCGACCGAACTGATGGGCGCGCTGCTGGCCCTGAACGTGCTGCTGGCCCCCGGCCTGACCTGGCTCGGCCTGCGCCTGGCCGGCGAGACCTACCGACAAGAAGCGAGGTGAGAGCATGAACGAGATCGCGATGAACGAAGCGGCAAGCCTGGCGCTGGCCCAGGCCCAGGCGGTGGCGGGCCAGGGCCCGGCCTTCCTGCCCGACTTCAAGGATTCCACCCTGGGCACCATGGGCATCGAGCTGGAACTGATGGTGCTCGACCGCCTCACCTATGACCTGTTCCCGGCCGCGCCCGACATCCTGCGCGTGCTCGACAAGCACGACAAGCCGTGGGTGCATACGCCCGAGATCACCACCTCGATGCTGGAAGTGGCGACCTCGATCCTGGAATCCTTTGGCCAAGCCCAGGAGCAGCTCGAGCACATCCGCAGCACCGTGGGGCGCGCCGCCTTCGAGGTCGGCGCCTCGATCTCCGGCGGCGGCGCCCACCCGTTCCAGCGCTGGAACGAGCAGCGTATCTACCCCAAGGAGCGCTACTTCGAATCCGAGCGCAAGTACGGCTACCTGGCCAAGCTGTTCACGGTGTTCGGCATGCACGTGCACATCGGCGCCGGCAGCGCCGACGAAGCGATCCGCCTGTGCGCCTGGCTGACCCAGCGCGCGCCGCTGTTCGTCGCCCTGTCGGCCAACTCGCCGTGCTGGCAGGGCGAGGTGTCGGGCTTTTGCAGTTCGCGCAGCAATGTGGTCGGGGCCTTCCCGATGAGCGGGATCCAGCCGCACGAGTTCCGCAGCTGGCAGGATTTCCGCGACTATTTCGACCGGCTGGCGGGCTTCGGCATCGTCAACAGCATCAAGGATTTCTATTGGGACGTGCGACCCAAGCCGGAATACGGCACCATCGAACTGCGCGTGCTCGACACGCCGCTCAAGCCCGTGTACGCCGCCGCGCTGGCCTGCTATGCGCGCGAACTGTGCCTGGAATTCGCGGCGCAGCCGGGCGCGTGGCCATCCAACGGCAGCCGCGAGCTGTACACTTGGAACCGCTTCAACGCCGCCCGCGACGGCGTGGATGCGCAGTGGATCGACCCGGAAACCGGCACCTCGCTGCCGGTCGCCGCGGTGATCCGCGCCGACCTGGAACGCCTGCTCAAGCGTTCCAGCGACCCCGGCTTCGGCAAGGCCTGCGCCGTGATCGAAGACTTGCTGCGCGATGGCGGCCAGGCCGGCCTGCTGCGCCGGCATCTGGCGGCGGGCGGCGGCATGAACGACCTGGCGCGCGTGGCCAGCGAGATCTTCGAGGAGGGTGCGTAGGGTGGCCGGCGGTGCCGGCCGCGCGTTCGAATCCCGCCGAGCTAGACACGCCATCACGCTGTCGTTACACTGCGTCGGCGTGATTGCTTAGCTATCTCCCTATTCAACCAGCCCACAGGCGCCGGCCATGCATGCAGCGACACAGAAGCATCCCGTGATGAAATACGTGCTGGCGATCGTCGCCGGTTTCGTGGTCGGCAGCCTGGTCAACATGGGCCTGATCAGCCTGGGCGGCGTGCTGATCCCGGCCCCGGCCGGCGCGGATGTGGCCTCGATGGAAGGCTTGCAGGCCTCGATGCACTTGTTCGAGCCGAAGCATTTCCTGGCGCCCTTCCTGGCGCATGCGCTGGGCACGCTGGTCGGCGCACTGGTCGCGGCGCGGCTGGCCCCGGCCCGCCACCTCTACATGGCGATCAGCGTCGGCCTGCTGTTCCTGGCCGGCGGTGTTGCCAGCATCGCGATGCTGCCGTCGCCGTTGTGGTTCTCGGCGCTCGACCTGGTGTTCGCTTATCTTCCGATGGCGTGGTTCGGATGGAAATTGTCAGGGCGTCCAGCCTGACGCCGCCCTAGATCTGGGCCAGCGGCAACCTGCCGGCCTCGGGGTCGGCGCCAAGCTGGGCGATCAGGCGTTCCAGGTCCTGCTCCAGCCGCGCCAGTGTTTCCGGCGCGAGACCCGCGAGCGCGTCCGGCAGTACCCCGGCGAAGGGCAGGGGCGCGGTCTTGAGCACCTCGGCGCCGGCCGGCAGCACCCGCAAGGCCACATTGCGCCGGTCCGCGCCTTCGCGTGCGCCCACCACATAGCCGCGTTCTACCAGGCTGCGCACCAGGTTGCTGGCGGTCGACTGGTGGATGTCGAGCTCGCGCGCCAGGCCGGTCGCCCCGATGCCGGGCTGGCGCTCGATGACCGACAGCGCCCATAACTGGGCGCCGCCAACGCCGGCTTCGCGCTCGACCTGGCGGAAATGGGTCTTGACTGCGTTGAATACGATACGGAACTGGCGCAGCACGCGCATCGGCTGGCCGCTGTCGGGGTGGGGAGAATTCTCGGACATGCCGCGATCATAGCTGAAAACGCCGGCGCAGGGGCTGCCGGGCCCGCCGTTTGCGCATCCGAAACAAGCTGCGGCGCGGTGCGGCTTTTGCTAGGATGGTGCATGAACCGGCTGCTCGCACATCCCTTGCTGCGGCGCCGGCGCGCGGTGTCACGCGCCGCCGTCGTGACCCTCCTGGCTGGGTTCGTGCTCACCGCCGTGCTGTTCGGTGCGGCGCGCCAGATGGAGGGCGGGAGTGCGCGCGCCGATTTCGAGCAGCGCACGGCCGTGCGCACCGCCGCGGTCACCCGTGCGTTCGCCGGCGCGGTCTACGACCTGCGCGCGCTGAACCTGCTGTTCGCGGCCAGTGGCGGCGATGTCTCGCGCGATGCCTTCGATGCCTTCGCCCAGCCGCTGGCCTCGCGCAACGGCTACCTGGTCGCGCTCGAGTTCCAGCGTTTCGTCAGCGCCGCCGAACGCCCGGCCTTCGAGGCCGCGCGCCGCCGCTTCTGGCCCGGCTTCTCGATCCGCGAACGCAGCCCAGCCGGTGTCCTGGTGCCGGCCGCGGCGCGCGAGCGCTACCTGGTCAACGACTACGTCGTGCCGATCGCCAGCAACAGCGCGGTGTTCGGCTACGACGCCTGGGCCCGCGACGAGCAGCGCGCCTTCATGCAGCGGGCCATCGACAGCGGCGAGCCGGTGGCCAGTCCCGTGCTGCGCCTTGTGCAGGGTGACGGCGGCCTGCGCGGGGTGCTGGTCTCGATGCCGGTGTACCGGCCCGGCGCCGACCTGTCCAGCGTGGCGGGGCGGCGCGCGGCCGCCGTCGGCACCACCACGGTGGTGCTCGACGCCGGCCTGCTGGTCGGCGGCAGCCTGAACGCCGCGCGCCTGCTGACCTACGGCGACTATACGCTGGAACTGTATGGCCGCAGCAGCAGCGGCCGGAAGGTCGCGGTGTTCAGCCACCCCGGCGCGCCCGACCCGCAGGCGGCCTGGGAGCGCTGGCTGGGCGGTCCGGCGGTGGCCATCACGCGCAGTTTCACGGTCGCCGGCTCGCACTGGGACATGCAGGCGGTGCGGGTGGCGCGGCGCCTCGACGGCCAGGTCGGCTCGCTGTCGATGCTCGGCTACGGCCTGGTGCTCAGCATTGCCGCGGCGGCCCTGGTCCAGCAGCGCAGCGCGCGCACCCGCCGCATCGAATCGCTGGTCGAGCGCCGCACCGCCGACCTGGCCATGACGGCCGGTGCGCTGCGCCTGCACCAGCGCGCCATCGAGGCGGCCGCCAACCCCATCCTCCTGATCAGCGCGACGCGGCCGGGCTACCCGATCGAGTACGCCAACCCGTCCTGCGAGCGCACGCTCGGCTACGGGCCCGGCGAACTGGTCGGCAAGCCGGTTTCCTGCCTGTCGCGAGCCGGGGGCGACGAGCCCGGGCTGGAAGAACTGCGCCAGGCCCTGCAAGAGCGGCGCAAGGGCCACGCCCTGGTGCACCAGGCCGCGCTCGACGGCCGTGAACTGGTGAGCGAGGTCTATCTCGCGCCGGTCAATGATGCCGACGGCCATACCGAGCATTTCGTGGTCACCACCTACGACGTCACCATGGCCAAGCGCTACGAGGCCGAGCTGGCGCACCGGGCCAGGTACGACACGCTCACGGGCCTGGCCAACCGCGCGCTGCTGTCCGACCGCATCGAGCGCGCCATCGCCACCGCGGGCGGCAACCCGGTGTGGGCGGTGGCGCTCGATATCGACCACTTCAAGCTGGTCAACGATACGCTTGGGCGCAAGCTCGGCGACGAGGCCCTGCGCGGGCTGGCCGCGCGCATCGCCGGCGCGCTGCGCCAGGCCGATACCGCCGCGCGCACCGGCGGCGACGACTTCATGCTGGTGCTGTGCGGATGCGCCGACGAACGCCAGGCCGCCGCGCGCCTGCAGGCGGTGCGCGAGGCCATCGGCGAGCCGCTTGAGTGCGACGGCCACACCCTGGTGTTCGGCTCCAGCGCCGGGGTGGCCGGCTACCCGGCCGATGGCCGCGATCCCGAGACCCTGGTCAAGCACGCCGAGGTGGCGATGTACCGCGCCAAGCAGACCGGCCGCAATGCGGTCCAGTTCTACGCGCCGCACATGAACGCCCATGCGATCGACCGGCTGGCGCTGGAAGGGGCGCTGCGCGGCGCCCTGCGCGACGACCAGTTCGAGCTCTACTTCCAGCCGCAGGTCGACCTCGGCAGCGGACGGGTGGTCGGCACCGAGGCGCTGATCCGCTGGCGCCATCCGGACTTCGGCACCGTGCGTCCGGACCGCTTCATCGGCCTGGCCGAAGAGACCGGCCTGATCGTCCCGATCGGCGACTGGGTGCTGCGCGCCGCCTGCCGCCAGAACCGCGCCTGGCAGCACGCGGGACTGGGGCCGCTGCGCATCGCCGTCAACCTGTCGGCGCGCCAGTTTTCCGAGCCCGGCCTGGTGCAGAACGTGCGCCGGGTGCTCGACGAGACCGGGCTGGCCGCCCCCTCGCTCGAGATCGAGCTGACCGAAAGCATGATGATGGCCGACGTCGAAGCGGCGATCGAGACCATGCGCTGCCTGAAGGCGATGGGCGTCAAGCTCTCGATCGACGATTTCGGCACCGGCTACTCGAGCCTGGCCTACCTGAAGCGCTTCCCGGTCGACGTGCTCAAGATCGACCGCTCCTTCATCCGCGACATCGTGGGCAGCCCGGACGGCGCGGCCATGGTCGACGCCATCATCTCGCTGGCCCACGGCCTGCGCATGCAGGTGATCGCCGAAGGCGTCGAGACGCTCGAGCAGCTCGACTACCTGCGCGGCTGCGGCTGCGACGAAGTGCAGGGCCACATCTACGCGCGCCCCGAGCCGGTACGCGAAGTCGAACTGCTGCTGCGCAAGGGGACCATGGAGCCGACTCCGCTGCACGCTTGATCCCGGCGCCCAAACCGGACCGTGGTTCCGGCCCCGGTCGGCTATACTTGCCGCATACGCAATGCTCATCAGTGCAGCAAGGATTTCTATAGTGGACCAGGACGAACAGACCAACGCCCGCGACGACGCGGACCAGCACACCGGCACGGGCTCGCGTGCCAGCCGGATCGGGCGCCATGGCCGCCGCCTGTTCGAAGGCGCCGGCGTGCGCGCCCGGGCCGGCTATGCGATGGCGCAGGGGCGCCTGCGCGACCGCCCGCGCTTCGAGCAGGCGCTGCTGATCGGCCTGTGGGCCATGGCCGCCGGCCTGGTGGCCCTGTTCCTCTACCTGGTGATCCTGGTCCCCCTCACCCCCGGCATCGACGACCTGCGCCAGGCCAGCACCGCGCGCCCGACCGTCATCCTGTCCGCCGATGGCAAGGAGCTGGGCACGTTTGAAAAGGGCCTGCAGGAGCGGGTCAAGCTGTCGCAGGTCTCGCCGCACGTGGTGAAAGCCCTGATTTCCACCGAAGACCACCGCTTCTACGACCACCACGGCGTCGACTTCAAGCGCATCGGCGGCGCCCTGATCGCCACCCTGAAGGGCGATGCGCAGGGCGGCTCGACCATCACCCAGCAGCTGGCGCGCAATATGTTCCCCGAAGAGATCGGCCGTGCGCGCAGCCTGAACCGCAAGATGAAAGAGCTGATCACCGCCATCAAGATCGAGAACACCTACAGCAAGACCGAGATCCTCGAAGCCTACCTCAACACCGTACCTTTCCTGTACAACGCCTACGGCATCGAAATGGCGGCGCGCACCTATTTCGGCAAGACGGCGGCCAGGCTCGACGTGCTCGAATCGGCCACGTTGGTGGGCATGCTCAAGGGGACCCACTACTACAACCCGGTTGCCAACCCGGAGCGCTCCAAGACCCGCCGCAACGTGGTGCTGTCGCAAATGGCCAAACACGGCGCCTTCAGCGAAGCGCGCTACCGCGCCCTGGCCAAGCGCCCGCTGCGGGTGCGTTTCGCGCGCCTGAACGACCGCAGCGGCAAGGACAGCCACTTCACCGCCTATGTGCGCAAGTGGCTGCTCGAGTGGGCCGAGGACAACGACTACGACCTGCAGCTCGACGGCCTGGTGGTGCACACCACGCTCGACCAGGAACTGCAGGCCGCGGCCCTGCGCGCCGTCGAGCGGCAGGCCAATACGCTGCAGGCGATCGCCGACGTCGAATGGGCTTACCAGGGCATGCCGCGCTCCACCTCGACCGGCATGTACACGTCGATGCGCAGCGAGGTCAACCCGTTCTCGTACTACTGGAGCTCGCACCAGCGCCAACTCGATGCCTTCGTGCGCGAAAGCGCCGAGTACCGGCGCGCGGTGGAAGACGGCGAGGCGCCGGCCGCCGCGCTCAAGCGCTTCAAGGGCGACCGCGAATTCATGTCCACCCTCAAGAGCGCCAAGTCGCGCCTCGAGGCCGGGTTCGTCGCAATGGACCCGAACACCGGCGAAGTGCGGGCCTGGGTCGGCAGCCGCAGTTTCGAGCGCGACCAGTACGACCACGTGGTGCAGGCCGCGCGCCAGCCCGGCTCTACCTTCAAGCCGATCGTGTACGCGGCTGCGCTGGAAAGCGGCATCTCGCCCGACCAGACCTTCCGCGACGCGGTGCAGGACATCAAGGTGGGCGGCACGGTGTGGCGCCCGACCGACATGTCGGGCAGCAGCGGCGGCATGATGACGATGCGCGATGGCCTGGTGTTCTCCAAGAACACCATCACCGCCCAGGTGATGCAGCAGGTGGGCCTGCAACCGATCATGCGCCTGGCCCAGGGCATGGGCATCCGCCAGAGTAAACTCGAGGAAGTGCCGTCGCTGGCGCTGGGCACCAGCCCCGTGACCCTGCTCGAGATGGTCAGCACCTACAGCACCATCGCGGCCCAGGGCGACTACCGCAAGCCGGTGTTCGTGCGCCGCATCACCGACCGCGAGGGCAAGATCGTTGCCGATTTCGCACCGGAGGCGCCGCAGCGCGCCATGTCGCAGGATTCGGCCCTGAACCTGATCGACATGCTGCGCGGGGTCGTCAACCGCGGCACCGGCGGCGGCGTGCGTTATCGCTTCGGAGTAAGCGGCGACGTGGCCGGCAAGACCGGCACCACCCAGAACAACAACGACGGCTGGTTCATCCTGATGCACCCGAACCTGGTCAGCGGCGCCTGGGTGGGTTTCAACGACAACCGCGTGGCCATGCGCAGCAGTTACTGGGGGCAGGGCGGCCACAACGCACTGCTGCTGGTGGGCGACTTCATGAAGTCTGCGCTGGAAAGCGGCAAGCTCGATCCGAACGCGCTGCTGCCGGGCGGGCGCACCCAGGTGCAGCGCCCGGTCCAGCAGCCGGAGGAGGAAATCGACGAACTGCCGGGCGACCTGGAGTTCGATGGCGGCATGCAGGAAGAAACCGAAGTGCCCGATCCGGCGCCGATCGAGGACGACGCCCCCGAACCGGAACCGGCGGAGCCGATGCCGCCGCCGCCGATGCCCGAGATTATCCCGCCGCCGCCTACGGGCGAGGATGACATCGACGTTTGACGCGGGGAACCGTTAGCGCAGCAGCGGATATGGATTGAGCGCCCCACCCGCGCCGTACACGCCGTAGTGCAGGTGCGGCGGTGTGGTCTTTGCGTTTCCGGTATTGCCCACGTAGCCCAGCACCCGCCCTTGCTCGATCCGCATCCCGGCGGCGACATCGGAAAAGTGGTCGAGATGGGCGTAGTAATGGCGCTGCCCGCCCGGTCCCAGCACCCACACCACCTGCCCGCCGAGGCGGTTGCTTCCCACCCGCAGCACGATGCCCTCGGTGGCGGAGCGCACCGCCGTGCCGCGCCTGGCAAAGATATCGATTCCTTCGTGACGCCGGCCCGCGCCGCGGCTGGCGTGCCAGGTATCGCGCAGGGCACGCGGCTGCACCCCGTTCACCGGCATGGCAAGCCGCTCCGGCGCCGGCATCGACGCCAGGCGCATGGCGTACAGGCCATGCCTTGCCCAGGGACCCAGCAGGCCCCAGGCGGCGAGGAGGAGGATGGCGAGCAGCAAGCTGCGCAGGAAAGTCCGCATTCCTGGTATCTGGGGCCAACCCGCCGGATTGACAGGGTCAGGCGCCGGCTTGCGCGACGGTATCAAGGCCCGGGGCGCCCTGGCGGGTCGCGGCCGTGGCCAGCGGGAAGACCAGCGTGAAGCTGCAGCCCTGGCCATGGCCGGCGCTGTGCACCGATACCCGGCCGCCGTGCAGGGCGGTGAGCTCCTTCACCAGCGCCAGGCCGAGCCCGAGGCCGCCCTGGGCGCGGTCGATGCTGGTCGGACCCTGCACCAGCACGTCGAAAATCACCGGCAGCAGCTCCGGTGCGATGCCCACGCCGCTGTCGCGCACCTCCACCAGCACCTCGCTTCCCACCACCTGGCAGCGCACCGCGATGCTGCCGCCGGCCGGGGTGTACTTGATGGCGTTGTGCAGCAGGTTGTCGACGATCTGTTCGAGCCGGGTGCGGTCGCCGTCGACCCAGGCCGGTTCGAGGGCGATGTCCCAATGGTGGTTGCCGGCATCGACCAGGCGCTTGGCGTCGGCACACGCGCGCAGCACCTCGCCCAGGTTCACCGGCGCATGCTGCAGGACGATCTTGCCGGACAGGATGCGCTGCACATCCAGCAGGTCGTCGACGATGCGGGTCAAGTGGCGCATCTGGCGCCGGCTGATCTCGCGCGCGCTGGCCGCCCGTTCGGGCGTGAGGTTCGGAATTTCAAGCACGCTCATGGCGCCGGAAATCGCCGCCAGCGGATTGCGCAGCTCGTGCCCGAGCATGGCCAGGAAGCTGTCCTTGGCGCGGCTCTGGGCTTCGGCCACGCGGCGCGCGCGCTGCTCGCTCACCAGGAGCTGCTCGCGCTCGTGCTGCAGCGACTGGCGCGCCGCGCTCTCGCGTGCCAGCGCTTCGCTGGTGTAGTGCAGGCCGTCGAGCAGGGCGTCGACTTCGTCCACCTTGGTGGGACGCGGCGTGGCGATGGCGCCGCGCGCCAGCGAGTTGGCCACGCTGCCGGCCTGCTGCAGCGCGGCCGACAGCTTGTTGCCGAGGAAGACGGCGAGCAACACGGCCAGGCCCATCACGATGGCCAGGGCCAGCGTGGCGTAGAGCGCGGCGGTGCGCGCCGCCGATTCGATTTCCGCCACCGGCACGCCGATCACGATGGTCCAGCCGCTGACGGCGGCGCGCGTGTACACGCCATAGACCTCGACGCCTTCGTGGGTGGTGTGGCGCAGCACGCCACTGCCTGCGTGTTTGGCGGCGCTGCGCATCTCCCCGTGCATCGGCTTGCCGGCCGAGTGGGTGGCGGGACGGTTGCGGGCGATGGTGACGCCGTCGGCATCGAAGATGCCGACCAGCCAGCTCGGCTGCAGCGCATTGTTGGCGAACACCCGCTCGAAGTAGCGCGCATCGAAGATCTGGCTGACCACGTAGCGCTCGGCTGCGCCGGGAGGCGAGGGCACGTCGACCGACACCACCGCGCGCTTGGCCAAGGGGCCATGGAAGTAGCCCGAGACCCGGGTCCTCCCGGTACGCAGGACTTCCTCGGCGTAGTTGCGCGATGAAGGCGGCAGCCGGGTGCCGTACGGCGTCAGGGTATTGAAGATGGGGCGGGTCTGGTGGTCGACCAGGGTCGTCCACGACAGGGAATCGGCCGAGTTCAGGCGCGCGGCAAGCCGGTAGACGCGCGGGTAGTTCTGTTCGCCCAGGCTTTCCGAGTTGGCGATGGTCTTGAGCAGCGCTTCCTTGACGGCGATTTCGCGGTCCACCAGCAGCGCCGTGGCGCGCGCGGTTTCCTGGACCCGCTGGATACGCGACTCGCGTTCCCAGTCGAGCAGCATGGACACCCCGAGCCAGAACGCCAGGGCGACCGGGCCCAGGATCGCGGCGGCCATCAGGAACAGGTAAGTGCGGGTCTTCATGCGCTGCTGCGCCATTCCAAAGTTGCAATGGCGGCAAGCTTAACAGAAGGCCTATCCGCCCGGAATGCTTTTCTGCATGCGTGCGCGCCTGCCCGGATGGGCAACGAGCGACAGACACGGTTCAGTTCATCTGCTCAGTGCTTCACCTGGCGCGGGGTGACGATGGCCGGTGCGGCGTCGGGGGCATATTCGTTGGCGGCGGCCGTTGCAGGACCACGCACCTCGGCCGGTGTGGCGGGCGCCTCCTGCAGCAACAGGCGCTGCGGGCGCGGCGCGGTGGAGATCTCCAGGTCGGCGAACATCTGCATGGCGTCCAGGTTGATCGCCTGCTGGGTGTCCATGTACAGCTCGTAGTCGGCGTCGAGCATGGTGTAGACGATCTCGTACTCGATCCAGTTCTGGTCCACCGTCTTGAGGTGGGCGCGGCCGAAGCGGGCCTTGTCGTGCTTGCCGACGATCTCGCGCAGCATTTCGGGCACCCGGGCCGCCAGTTGCGGGGGCGTGGCCGGGCAGGCGCGCAGGGTGAACTGGATGCGGCGCGTGCTCATGCGCTTGAAATTGAACACCGTGTTGCGCAGCAGTTCGGCATTCGACATGATGATCTGCTCGCCCCCGACGGCGCGCAGGCGGGTCGACTTCAGGCCCACGTGCTCGACGGTGCCGGACACCTTGTCGACGGTGATCGAGTCGCCCACTTCGAATGGCTTGTCGACGGCGATCGACATCGAGGCGAACAGGTCGCCCAGGATGTTTTGCACGGCCAGCGCAATGGCCACGCCGCCGATCCCGAGGCTGGCAATGAAGGTGGTGACATTGATGCCGAGGTTGGACAGCAGGGCCAGCACGAACACCACCCAGACCGTGGTCTGCAACAGCCAGATGACGACCGTGTGCGCAACCGTGACCTGGTCATTGGCGGCGCCGCGGCCGTGCGTCACGAAGTAGCGGCGCGCGCCGATCTTGACGGCGCGATGCAGGAACATGGCGGCCTGCATGCCAAGGGTGAAGAACCACAGGTGGCCCAGTCGGGTCTCCCACGGTTCGGGCAGGTCGAGTACCGACAGGCCGATCAGGGCGGCGGTGGCGAAAATGGCGACGGCGCCGGTGCGGGCCAGGGTCTTGCTCAGTACCTGGGCAATGGTGCGGTGCTGGCGCTCTTCGCTGAGCTGGCCGAGCCGCCTGCGGAACAGGATCAGCGCGCCATGCATCAGGATATAGCTGGCGACGGTGGCGCCTAGTGCAAACAGGCCATTGGCCAGAGTTATGTTTAGGGACGCAAAAAAGTTGTAGATATTATTCAAACCGGACTCCTTTCGGGCGCACCGGCACCGGCCGCGCATACCGGGGGAGAAGGCGTAGGGCAGGCGGCAATGGCGGCGCACGGGGACAGCCGCACCGGTGGCAGTGCTACAGGGTCGCAAGCGGGCAGGCCAGCTGCGGGCGTTGCGGTTTTACGGCGGATGCAGCGCGAAATGCTGGCGCAGTGGCCGCGCCGGGGAGCCGGCGCACCCAGGAGAAACGGGCAGGCAACAGCCCGGGAAGTTCAATGGCGCTTCAGGTGCTCGCGTACGGCGTCGGCACTGGTGCCAACCTGCTTCACGGCGCGCTCGAGCTCTTCCTTGCTCACGCCCAGCGCCTCGGTCCAGTGGCGCACTTCCCATTCTTCATGCACGTTGATGCGGGCGCGGTCCTGGGCGCCGCTGTTCTGCAGGTTGTCAGACATGATTGCCTCCTTGATCACATGGCTTGCTGCCAGCATGCCTGCCGAAACCGATGCGTTCCGTTCGGTGCTTCACGTTTCGGCCCGATCCGTCCCGCATCGCCCAGCGGGGCCGTGCCAATGGCAACTTTTTGAGGTACGCTTGCATGATTGGCACGACCAGCAAAGGAGACCCGTATGTCCACACCCTATGAAACCGCCCAGCCCGAGCGCAGCGCCGTGGCAGCCATGCCCGGCACCGTCCTGCTCGATTTCGGCACCAACTGGTGCGGCTACTGCCGCGCCGCCGAACCGCTCATCGACCGGGCCGTCGCAGGCAGCGACGCCGTCCAGCACCTGAAGGTCGAGGATGGACCCGGGCGCGTGCTGGGACGCGCGTTCCGCGTCAAGCTGTGGCCGACGGTCGTCGTGCTCAAGGATGGACAGGAGGTCGCGCGCGTGGTGCGCCCGGTGTCGGCCGATGAAGTGCGCGTCGCGCTGGCCCAGGCCGGTGCAGCATGAGTGGCCAGGCAGCCGCTACCCCCGCCAACAAGCCGCGCACTGTCCTGTTCGCAAGCCTGATCGGCACCACCATCGAGTTCTACGACTTCTATATCTATGCCACCGCCGCGGTGCTGGTCTTCCCGCGGCTGTTCTTCCCGGCGGCCGATCCCGCCGCCGCCACCCTGCAGTCGCTGGCCACCTTCGCGATCGCCTTCTTCGCGCGCCCGGTCGGCTCGGCCGTATTCGGCCACTTCGGCGACCGCGTCGGGCGCAAGGCCACCCTGGTCGCGGCCCTGCTCACCATGGGCATCTCCACTGTCCTGATCGGCCTGTTGCCAACCTACGCGTCGATCGGCACCGCCGCGCCGCTGCTGCTGGCCCTGTGCCGCTTCGGCCAGGGCCTCGGCCTGGGCGGCGAGTGGGGCGGGGCGGTGCTGCTGGCCACCGAAAACGCGCCGCCCGGCAAGCGCGCCTGGTACGGCATGTTCCCGCAGCTGGGGGCGCCGATCGGCTTCTTCCTGTCGGGAGGCACCTTCCTGCTGCTGGGCCAGCTGATGAGCGACGCCGACTTCTTCAGCTACGGCTGGCGCATTCCCTTCCTGGCCAGCGCGCTGCTGGTGCTGGTCGGCCTGTACGTGCGCCTGAAGATCACCGAGACGCCTGATTTCCAGAAGGTGCTCGAACGTAACGAACGGGTCAAGGTGCCGGTGCTGGCGGTGCTGCGCGACCACCGGCGCGCGCTGGTGCTGGGCACCATCATCGCGGTCTCGACCTTCGTCGTGTTCTACCTGATGACGGTGTTCGCGCTGAGCTGGGGCACGACCAGGCTGGGCTTCTCGCGCCAGCAGTTCCTGACCATGCAGCTGGTGGCGGTGGTGTTCTTCGGGCTGACGATCCCGCCTTCGGCGCTGCTGGCCGACCGCCACGGGCGGCGCATGGCGATGATCCTGGTGAGCGGGGCGATCGCCGTGTTCGGGCTCCTGTTCGGACCCTTGTTCGGGGCCGGCTCGATGCTGGCCGTGGCAACCTTCATGATCCTGGGCATGTGTCTGGTGGGCTTTACCTACGGGCCGCTGGGGACGCTGCTGGCCGAGATGTTCCCGCCCGAGGTGCGCTATACCGGCGCTTCGCTTACGTTCAACCTGGCCGGCATCCTGGGTGCTTCGCTGGCGCCCTATGCGGCGACCTGGCTCGCCACCAACTACGGACTGGCGTATGTCGGCTACTACCTGAGCGCGGCGGCACTGCTGAGCCTGTTCGCCCTGTTGATGGTCGGCGGCAGCCGGCCCCGCGCCGGGGAAACTAGTCGCGTGTAAATACTGCTTGCACATATGCATGGGCGTGCTTGAGAATGCCTTTATCTCAGCGACACTCGAGTTCCCATGCAGCAGGCACACACCCAGCAGCCAGACCCCCGCCAGCTCGCCACGCTCGAGCGCGACGCGCTGCAGGCGGCCAACCGGGGCGACGCCCAGGGCGCGGCGCGCCTGTGGGAAAGCATCCTGGCGCGCTCGCCTGGCCATCCGCGCGCCCTGCGCTCGCTCTCGCACCTGGCCTTCCAGTCCGGCGACCTGGCGCGCGCGCGCGGCTTGCTCGACCGGCTGGTCGTGGCCGACGGCCGCGACATCCAGCAGTGGCTGAACCTGGCCGTGGTGTGCCTGGCGATGCGGGACGACGCGGCCGAAGAGGCGGCGATCCGCGGCGCGCTGACGGTCGATGCGTATGACCTGGTCGCGCTGGTGATGCGCAGCCGCCTGTTCATCCGCCAGGGCCGGCGCCAGGAAGCGGCCGGCGCCTGCGCCGCGGTGGCGGCGGTGGCGCCGCCGCTGGACCGGCTGGCGCCCGACCTGCAGCCGGCGGTGCGCGAAGCGCTGGCCTGGCACGCCGACTACAACCAGGAATTCGGCGGCTACCTGGACGACTACCTGGCCCCCCGGCTGCGCGAACTGCAGGGCGCGATGGGCAAGGAAGAATTGCGGCGTTTCCGCGATTCGCTCGACGTGATGACCGGCCGCAAGCGCCGCTACGAACCGCAGCCCCAGCTGTTCCACTACCAGGGCCTGGCCCCGGCGCCGTTCTTCGAGCGCGCCGACTTCCCCTGGCTGGACGCGTTCGAAGCCGCCACCGGCGAGATCCGCGCCGAGTTCCTCGCGGCGCAAGCCGCGCAGCAGGGCTTTTCGCCGTATATCGATTACTCGGAAGACCAGCCGCTGGCGCAGTGGGCCGAATTGAACAAGTCCCTGAACTGGAGCGCCTTCCGCCTGGTCGACAACGGCGCGCCGGTGCCGGGCAATGCCGACCGCTGCCCGCGCACCATGGCGTTGTTACAAGGCGCGCCGCAGCCGGACCAGCCGGGGCGCACGCCGAGCGCGATGTTTTCCGTCCTGGAGCCGCATACCCGGATTCCACCGCACACCGGCGTGAGCAACGTGCGCCTGGTAACCCACTTGCCGCTCATCGTGCCCGCCGGTTGCGGCTTCCGGGTCGGGAACGACACCCGCGCATGGGAACCCGGCAAGGCCTGGGTGTTCGACGACACCATCGAGCACGAGGCCTGGAACGACAGCGGGGAGCTGCGGGTCGTGCTGATCTTCGACATCTGGCACCCGCAGCTGTCGCAGGCCGAGCGCGCGCTGATCACGGCGATGAGCGCCGGCATCAATGCGTTTACGAAATCCGCGGGTGGATTCGGCCTGTAGGTATCAGAAGGCGCTGTCACCCTTGGCTATGGATGAGGATTGAACTGTCGAGCTGCACTACGGTCCAAACCGTATCGCCATCCGACGGAGCCTCCC
>NZ_FOLD01000020.1:59987-107019 GCF_900112225.1 Massilia yuzhufengensis
GCGCAGGGCGCTCGACGGCCGGCGCGTCACGTCTGCCGAGCGATTGCTGCACCTGGCAATCAAACCCATCCATAGCGAAAGGTGACAGCGCCTATTAGAACGAGTAGACCATCGTCAGCGAAGTCTGGGTGTCGGTGTTCTTCTTGCCCACCGGGACGCTGGTGTCGCTGCGGGCGGAAAATCCGGCCTTCATCTGCATGGTCGAATTGATCTTGGTGCTCAGCGAGGTCTCGGCCACCGAGTGGGTGTTCGAGGTGCCTTTTTCCACGCTGACCGACTGGGCGAAATAGGCCGAGGGGCTGACGCGCCATCGGAACTGGGCCGCGCCGCGCACGGTCAGCCCGCTTTCGTCCTCGCCGGTGGCGCGTTCGCCCGCGAAGTAGCCCGGGCCGAGTTCGACGTCGAGCGACTTGTCGCCCGAATTGAACCATTGTGCGCCGTGGCCGACCGCGATCGAGGAGTAGCGCGTGTAGGCGCCGAAGCGGTCGTTCACGTGCGAACCGAGCACGAAGGCGCGCTTGCCTTCGCCCAGCAGCTTGAGCGAAGCCTTGGCCGAGGCGGCGAAGCGCTCGGCCGACTTGCTGCGCTCGATATTGCCGTCGTCGTCCTCGTACTCATCTTCCTTGAAGAAACCGCTGACCACGAATTCGTGGCTCCAGTTGGCGGTTTCGTGGCGAGCGTCGATCTTGCCGGTGATGGACGTACCGGTGGTGTTGCCGGACGTCGCGATCGCGCCCAGTTCCGCGGACGTGAACCAGCCGCCTTCGGGGATCGTGGGCGGCGCCACCCTCAGCGGGGCATGGACGTTACCGACTGCGGGAAGGTCAGGGCCGGCATGGGCCAGGGCAGGCGCGGCGAGCAGGAGTAATGCGAAGGTCGGGAGGATTTTCATAAGCATCATGTTGCCGACAGGATGGGCGACATTGTATCCCAAAGACAGCGCGAAAGATGCTTTCCGTCACAATTTCAGCTCAGGTCCCCACGTAGACGATCTTGAAGGTGAACAGGGCCGCGATCACCCATACCACGGGCGCGACTTCGCGCGCGCGCCCGGTGAGCAGCTTGAGCGCCGCGTAGCTGATGAAGCCGAAGGCGATCCCCTCCGCGATCGAAAAAGTGAAGGGCATCACCAGCGCGGTGACCGCGGCCGGGATGCTTTCGGTGGAGTCGCTCCAGTCGACCTCGCCCAGGTCGGCCAGCATCAGGCAGGCCACGAACAGCAGAGCCGGGGCGGTGGCGTAGGCCGGCACCACGCCGGCCAGCGGCGCGATGAACAGGCAGGCCAGGAACAGCACCGCCACCGTGACCGCGGTCAGGCCGGTGCGCCCGCCGGCCTGCACGCCGGACGCGCTTTCGAGGTAGGCGGTGGTGCTGGAGGTGCCGAGCAGGCTGCCGGCCACGATGGCGCCGCTGTCGGCCAGCAAGGCCTTGTTGAGGCGGTCCATCTTGCCGTCGACCAGCAGGCCGGCGCGGCGCGCCACGCCCATCAGGGTGCCGGTGGCGTCGAACAGCTCGACCAGGAAGAACACCAGCACCACGTTCAGGATGCCGCTCGAGAGCGCGCCCGGGATGTCGAGCTTGAACAGGGTCGGGTCGATCGAGGGCGGCGCCGAGAAGATGCCGCGGTAGGTATTGCCGCCAAAGAAGAAGGACAGCACCGTCACCAGCACGATGCCGATCAGGATCGCGCCCTTCACGCGCAGGCGGTCCAGCGCGACGATGGCGAAGAAGCCGGCGATGGCCATGATGGCTTCCGGCTTGTGCAGGTCTCCCGCCTTGACCAGGGTGGCCGGGTTGGCCACCACGATGCCGGCGTTCTTCAGGGCGATCAGGGCCAGGAACATGCCCAGGCCGACCGTGATCGCGACCCGCATCGAAGTCGGGATGCCGTTCACGATCATGCCGCGCAGGCCCAGCAGCGACACCAGGATGAACAGGCAGCCCGAGATGAACACCGCGCCCAGCGCGGCCGGCCAGGCGATCCCCATGCCCAGCACCACGGCGTAGGCGAAGTAGGCGTTCAGGCCCATGCCGGGCGCCATCGCGATCGGGTAGTTGGCGTACAGGCCCATCACGGCGGTGCCAAGCGCAGCCACGATGCAGGTGGCGACGAACACCGATTCCCGGGGCATGCCGGCGTCGCCAAGGATGGAGGGGTTGACGAAGATGATGTAGACCATCGTCAGGAAGGTGGTCAGCCCGGCCAGCAGTTCGGTACGCACGTTGGTGCCGCTCTGGGTGAGCTGGAAGAATTTGTCGAGCATCTGGCTGCGCTCCGTCGTTGTTTTGCCTGAAGCATAACATCCGCACGGCGCTTGATGCGCTACCATGGCGCTTTCTCCCCCACCGACACACCGCCATGAAGAACAAGCGCCCGCTGCCCCGCACCTCCAACAACCCGCGCGAACCGGACAATGCGTCCGTGGCCCAGGAGCTGGCCGACCTGGCCCTGGCCATCGCCGAGCGCGAGGAAGAACCCGGCGGCCTCGCCGTCGCCGTCGACGGCAACGAGGAACTGCTGGCCGCCGTGCGCAAGCTGGTGCGCAAGAAGCGCGACGAAGCCCTGTACGAAGCCATCGAGATCGCGCGCTACACCGACCCCGACGCCTGCCGCCTGCTGCGCGGGCGCATCGAGGAGGAAGCGGCGATCCTGCGCCTGCGCCGCGACGACGGCCGGGAATACGAGATCGACGCCTTCCTGGTCCCGCTGTTCGTGCGCAGCACCGGCGGCCTGCAGGCCGGCGACAGCTTTCAGGACCTGGAAGCCTTCGAGGCGCTGTCGACCAGCTTCCATCCGGCCGGGCTGGAAAGCGCCACTGCGAAGGTGGTGCTGATCCAGCACGCCTACGACCTGGCCGAGATCGACCACATTGCCTTCTCGACCCTGCACGAGATGCTGCGCGAGGCGGCCGCTTCGCTGCTCGAGAAAAAGCTGCAGCCCGCGCCCACCATCGAGGCCAGCATCCGCGGCTGGACCGGGGAGCGCTTCGCGCCGGACGAATCGAGCATGGAGCTGCGCTTCCTGCTCGGCTTTTCGCTCAAGCACCTGGATGACCCGTTCTACGCGGTGCCGGCGGCCGAGGAAGCGTCCGACGCCTGGTTCGCCGCGCGCGAGGAGCGCTACCGCGCCTGGACCGCGACGGTGGCGCCGCTGGTGCGCCGCTGCCTGTCGCGCCAGCCCGACAGCATCGAAGTGAACTTCCTGTACCAGGACTTGTTCTACGCCGCCAAGGAGCAGGGCGTGGGCGAGCTGGCCATGCTGGGCATCCTGTCGGAAGTGGCGCGCACCCTGGTGGCCAAGGAACTCGAGGCCGACCAGGTGCATGCGGCGGTGGCGCCGCTCGACGCGGGCGAGCACATCGTCATGCGGATCAACCTGTACGCCCTCGACGGCGGCACGCCCTGGGGCAGCGTCGACATGCCGGTCGACCTGGCGGCCGACCTGTCCACCGAGATGGACAGCCTGTGCGACGCGCTGCTGTCGCTCGGCCTGGAAGGGGTATCGGTGGCCAGCGGCTTCAGCCAGGACGGGCATGCGGAAGGGGCCGAGCCCTACCAGCCGGGCTGATGCCATGGCCGGGAGGGCGGGCTGCCTTCCTACATATTCCGCCAAGCTATGCTGCACTGCACCGAAGCCGGCGCTGGCCTGCCTGCGCCGAATGAAACGGAGCCTTGCCGTCGCGTGTCAAAGCCTGTTTAGATGCTGCGCTACGCAGGTGCAAGGTAACATTGATGATGAGTATTCGTAGTGGATCTTCCTGTAGTTGTGTAGGACCCTCCCTACATCGATGCACCCAGCCGCCGACTCCCCCCTATGAAGGCGGTTTGTTACATCCGGTTGCAACATTACGTGTTGGAAATATTGCAATGCATAACTGAAAATCTTACGAATTTTGCATGATACGATGCGTGGGTCCGGTTGGCGCAGAGCGCTTCCGGGGACCGGCAATCGAGAGAAAAGCTGCCGGGCTTTGCCAACAACTAGAGCGCCACGAAGGCGAAAAGGAACTACACATGCCGACCTTGATCGTGTTTTGCCACCTGCGCTGGGACTTCGTCTTCCAGCGTCCCCAGCACCTGATGACCCGTCTGGCGGAACACTACCGAATCCTGTTTGTCGAGGAACCGGTGTATGGCGAAGGGCAGGCGTATATGAAGAAGACCGCCGCCGCGCCGAACATCACCGTCTGCCAGCCGCATACCCCGATCCACGCGCCTGGCTTCCACGACGACCAGATCCCGACCCTGCAAGCCATGCTGGCAGACCTCGTGCCGGAAGGCGAGCAGCCGGTGGTCTGGTTCTACACCCCGATGGCGCTGCCGCTGCTGCAGGGCCTGAACCCATCCAAGATCATCTACGACTGCATGGACGAGCTGGCGATGTTCAAGAATTCGCCGAAGCAGCTGCTGCAGCGCGAAAGCGCACTGCTGAACATGGCAGACGTCGTCTTCACCGGCGGACCGAGCCTGTACCAGTCCAAGCGCGACCGCCATGCGAACGCGCACTGCTTCTCGAGCAGCGTCGATGCCAAGCACTTCCGCCAGGCCCAGGACGCCGACATCTCGCACCCGGACCAGGCCCACATCCCGCATCCGCGCCTGGGCTTCTACGGCGTGATCGACGAGCGCTTCGACGTCGACCTGGTCTCGAGCATGGCCGACGCCCATCCGGAATGGCAGATCGTGCTGGTCGGCCCGGTCGTCAAGATCGACCCGGCGACCCTGCCGAAGCAGGCCAATGTCCACTACATGGGCCAGCGCACCTATGACGAGCTGCCGAAGTTCCTGGCCGGCTGGGATGTCTGCCTGCTGCCGTTCGCCATGAACGACTCGACCAAGTTCATCTCGCCAACCAAGGTGCTCGAATACATGGCGGCCGAGCTGCCGGCCGTATCGACCCCGATCACCGACGTCAAGGTGCCTTACGGCGACGTGGTGGCGGTGGCCGAAACGACGGAAGAATTCATCGCCGCCTGCGAACGCCAGCTGGCCCTGGGCGACGGCGAGCGCCAGGCCATGGCCAAGCGCATGCGCGAAGTGGTGGCCGGCACCTCGTGGGACCTCACCGCGAGCCGCATGCACGAACTGATCACCAGCGCGGTGCCGGGGCACAATGCGCGCCGTCCGGCCCCTGCCGACGCAGTCATGGCCGAAGTGCTGCCGGTGAAAGTCAACGCGGTCCCGGTGGCAAAGACCGCGTAAGCGAAGCGACAGGGTAAGCGGCCAGCGGCCCCGCATCGCGCGGGCCGCTGGCTGGCGACGGCACGGCGGCGGACCCCTGGGGTACCGCCGCCGTGTTTTTTTCGTATGAGGGCATGGCATGACCAGGCACACGGTTTCCTGCGGCACCCTGGTGCTCAACGCGCGGCGCGAGCTGCTGCTGTGCCACGTCACGCATACCGCGAAATGGGACATCCCGAAAGGCATGCTGGACCCGGGCGAGACCGAGCTGGAAGCGGCCATGCGCGAGCTGCGCGAGGAAGCCGGCCTGGAGTTCGAGGCCGCGCTGTTCCGCGACCTGGGCCCCTTTGCCTACCGGCGCGACAAGCGCCTGCACCTGTTCATGCTGCAGGCGCCCGCCAGCCTGGACGACCTGGCGCACCTGCACTGCAGCACCACCTTCCCGCACCACGTGACCGGCGCGCCGACCCCCGAGATGGATGGCTACCGCTGGGCCGTGCGCGATGATGTGCGCGGCCTGTGCTGGCCGCGCATGGGCGAGGTGCTGATGTCGATCGACTGGTAGCGCGCTGGGGTTGGTCTCCAGGAACCGGTAGTCGCAGGGCTGGCCCGCATTGTCGTACAACATCTCGATGACGCACACGCCTTCGTCGACCGATTCGAACAGGGTGCGGTAGCGTTCCTCGCTGTGGCGCAGCTGCTGCGCGGCTTCGAACTGGCGGGTGGCGTCGATCGCCACGCCCCGCATCAGGGAGCCCGCGTCGGCCACCGCCGCGCCGCCGCGCAGCGCTTCCGGGATGCCGAACATGGCGCCCATGCGCGCGTCGCCCACGACCCGGTCGGCCTCGATGTCCCAGGTCCAGACCGCGACCTCCGACCAGGACCAGCGCGAAGTCGCGGCTGCCCGCCTGTTCCAGTCCGTCTGCGGCCGAGCCGGCATGCACGACCGGCTCGGCCAGCTCGGCCGCGACCCGTACCAGCACCGGGTCAGCTGCGGGCCGGTCGCAGATGAACAGCAGGCTGGCGCTGCCGGGGCCGCTCAAGGCGCTGCCCCGGTGCCGGGCGAAGGTGGTCCCATGGTGTGTTCCTACCATGTTTGCCGCCAATCTACGGGGCCGCTGCGGTCCTGTCAACGGCGCGGACGCCGCCCCGCCGGCCTTGCGCCACCGAGCGGAAATTGTCAGTAGTATGCTGCTTTCGCGGCAAGCAAGCCGGCATGACGAGACAAGGAGTACAGCATGGGCAGCAGCAGCAACAGCGGCGTGACCGACAGTGGAGCAGGCGAGGTGGCCGACATCATGCGCGGCCTGTATGGCGATGGCATCATCGGCTGCCGCGGCGCTTTCAGCCCGGAGCTGGTCGCGCAGTTGCGGGCCGACATCGACCAGCTGTTCGAGGAAGCCCAGGGCCGGCCGGGCGGGGCGCTCAACCGCGGGCCGAACCGCTTCTACGTGGAAGTGCACCCGGAGCGCCTGCGCTGCTTCGTGGAGATCGCCAGCCACCCGTGGGTGACGGCCGTGTGCAAGGCCGTGCTGGGCCCGGCCTACCGGATCGTCGAAGTCGGCTTCGACGTGCCGGGTCCGGGGGCGATGCACCAGCCCTGGCACCGCGACTTCAAGTCGCCGCCGGAGACCGTCGAGGGCCGGCGCCTGAGTTCGCTGGCCTTCAATATCACCACGGTCGACGTCACCGAGGACATGGGACCGTTCGAGATCGCGCCCGGCACCCAGTGGGACCTGTTCGAGGGCGACCCGATGTTCCCCGACAAGGCGCTGTGGCCGCGCTACGAAGCGCTGGCGCAGCGCAAGCTGCCCAAGGTGGGCGACATCTCGGCGCGCTCGGCGCTGACGATTCACCGCGGCACCGCCAACCAGTCCGACAAGTCGCGGCCGGTACTGGTGCTGGGGGCCGATGCGCCGGACGCCACCAACGCCATCAAGCACGACCTGCAGATGTCGCGCGCCTATTACGACAGCCTGCCGGAAGAGGTGCGGCGCCACCTGGCCTGCCGCGTGGTAGAGCGGCTCGAGCCGATCTACCAGGCCCACACGATCGAGGGGCTGACGATGGGCGTGACGATGGGTGGATGAAGAAGGGGCCGCTGGAAGCGGCCCCGGGATCATTCTTTTTCCGGCACGCCCTGCGAGGGCACCGGGGTCTTGAGCGCGTCCGGCAGCGCGTCGGCAATGCCGTTCGCCGGCATCTGGCCGACCCGGCGCGCCTCGTCGGAATGCTGGTCCAGGCTCACTTCCTCGGCCACGTCGAAGCGGCCATCCTCGGCACCTTCTTCGCCGGGAAGCAGGTTGTCGGAACGCTGCTCCTGGCCGCCGCCGGCGACGGGCGCGGCGGGGTTCTTGTCACTGCCTTGCTGGGTTGGTGGTGCCATGCTGTGCTCCTGTGGACGATTTTTCATGGCCCATTATCACGCGGCGGCCCGGCGCCGGTCGCACGCTAGTCGCGCGGTTCCTTGCGCGGCAGGTTCTTTTCCACGATCGCCCACAGGATCAGCCCGTAGGCCAGCACCCGGATCAGGTAGTGCAGGGGCGAATCCTCGCCCGCTTCGTTGAGGATGGCCGAGTAAACCCGGTGCACGCCCTCGATGAAGAAGGACAGGGCGAACCACAGGAAGAAGCGGTCGCCCGTGTTGCGCCAGAAGCGCAGGAAAAACAGCGCGATGGTCAGCGACGCCATCGAAATCGCGCCATACATCATTTCTGTCATGGCCTCACTCCTTCTCGTAGATCAGGCCGTACAGCAGCAGCAGGCAGGCCACCAGTGCGCTGATCAGGCGCAGCGGCATGAAATCGACATTCGGGAAGACGATCTTGTCGAAAATCAGGAACAGGTTATTGAAGGTCATCACCGCGAAGCACAGCCCGCTCCAGAACAGGAGCCGGTAGCGCGTGCGCCGGTAGCTGGCGAGCAGCAGCCAGGTACAGGCCAGCGAGGTCAACATGCACAGGGTGTAGATAAGTTCGCCCATGGACTAGTCCTTTCGCAGGCGGAACGCGTCGGCGAACTGCTGCGCTTTCCGGTCGAGTGTGGAGTGAATGAGATTGGTGATGTCCACCAGGTGGCGCGCGTAGTGGTCGGCCAGGCCGTCGATGCGTTCGCGCAGCGTCTCCGAGGCCGGCGCATAGCAATAGCAATCCGCATTCGGCGCCTCGCAGGGGCTCGCCATGTAGGAACGGCACAGCTCGTTCAGCAAGGTTTCGGCCGTGCGTTCGCTGGTGTAGAGCCGGCTCGCCAGCATCTCGCCTGTCCATTGCTGGCCGGGATCGGCGCGCAGCAGCAGCAAGGCCTCGAGAAAGGGCACGGAGGGGATGCTCGTCAGGACAAAACGGCGCAGGTCCTCGGGGATGGGCGGGCGGTTCATTCGCTTCGGGTGAGCTTTCCCAAAAGGAATCTTTTGTTGAGAAAGCCGCAAGTTTAGCTCATTCTTGGCGGAAAGGGAGTTTCAATCGTGCGCGTCTTCCAGCGTGGATTGTTTGACGGCGCTCAACGGCGCTCGGCTACAATGCGAGCTATTGATGCACCTTTAGACAACCATGTTCCGTTCCTTCCTGGCCCGCCTCGGCCGAGTCTCCTTACTCGCCGCGCTGCTGGCCGCCGGCGCCGTACAGGCAGCCGGCTGTCCTTCCCACTACCTCGACGGCCGCGCGCCCGAGATCCGCAACCCGAAACTGGCCGCCGCCACCCGCGAACTGTGCTTCGACGAGTTCGGCGTGATGCACTCGGGCGTCACCCGCACCGCGCTGTGGTCGGCCGAGCACCTGAGCAGCGCGCAACTGAACGCCGCCGAAGGCCTGGACCGCGACAATGCCTTCCACGCCGAGCCGCGCCTGCCGCGCGGGCAGCGTGCCGAGCTCTCCGACTACGCACGCAGTGGCCTGGATCGCGGTCACCTGGCCCCCAACGGCGACATGCCGGACCGCCGCGCCCAGCGCGAGAGCTTTTCGCTGGCCAACATGGTGCCCCAGGACCGCGACCACAACCGCCACATCTGGGCGCCGATCGAGGGCGCGACCCGCAAGATGGCGAAGAAGGAAGGCGGCCTGTACGTGATCACCGGACCGGCTTTCCTGGGCAGCAGCCTGCGCAAGGTCGGCAACGTGATCGTGCCGAGCCACCTGTACAAGGTGGTGTACAGTCCCCGCCAGCGCGCCGCCGCCGCCTGGTTCGTCGAGAACCAGGCCGATGCGACGATCCAGGTGGTCCCGGTGGCCGAACTGGAACGCATCGTCGGCATCGAGCTGCTGCCGTCGCTGACCCAGCAGCAGAAGGAACGCATGCTCGCGCTGCCGAAGATCCGGCAGGGCAAGAACAGGAACCGCAACTGAACCCGGGAGGCCCCCCATGACCCGCAAGAAAAGCTTCACCCCCTATGCCAACGAAGCCGACGTGCTGGAGGTCGGCAATCTGATGCTGGAGAACCGCGTCGACCGCATCACCGTCTCGGGCGACGTCGACCTCACTGCCGACCAGGCCGGCCTGGCCCACGCCCGCCGCCTGCACGAGGCCTTGGGCGCCATCGTCGCCGCGCTCGAGTCGCGCGCGCTGCCCGAGCAGCTTCCGGCACCCGATATCAAGCAGGTGGACAACCCGTTCGCCTGAGCCGTATCAGGGCCCGCTAACGCGCGGGCCCGCCATTTTCTCCCTCAGCGCCATCTCTTTCATTCCGAGAGTCAAGGGTGTGCATGCTCGAGGACGAATCATGTAGATTCGACCACTCCTTACGCGTCTTCCAGGAGTGATCGATGTCCAGCACCATCCCCGAGCCCGCCGACCGCGACAGTGTCGTCGAGACCGGCTGCGGCGTGCGCATCCACAAGACCTTATCGGAGCAGGACGTCGTCATCGACGAACGCCTGCTGCGCCACGAGCTGCAGGTGCGCCATGTGCCGGTCGACCGGATCGTCGCCGCCGGCGAACAGCCGGCCGCGCGCTATGAAGGCGATACCCTTGTGGTGCCCGTGCTCGAGGAAGTATTGGTCACCGAACGACGCCTGCGCATCGAGGAAGAATTGCATATCGCGCGAGCCCGGCACGAAGAACGCTACCAGGACGCCGTCTCGCTCAAACGCGAGCGGGTCGAGGTCGAACGCTTCGACGATGCCGGCGCAGCACCCGCACCCTGATTCCATCGGAGGAAACACCATGCAACATACTTTGGTCGCCGTATTCGATAACCTTGCCGACGCGCAGAGCGCGCTCGACGAATTGCTCGCTTCAGGCTTTACCCGCGAAAACGTGCGTATGTCCGGTTCGTCCGGCGCCACCGCCGCCGGTTCCACCGCATCCTCCGCATCCTCCCCGGACACCGATACCGGCTTTGGCAGCGGCATCAAGAACTTCTTCAGCGACCTGTTCGGCGACGACGACAGCGTCGACCAGGTCAACCGCTACGAGGGAGCGGTCACCCGCGGCCAGCATGTGGTCACCCTGACCGCCGATTCGCTGCCCGAAGTCGAACGCGCCGCCGACATCGTCGAACGCTTTGGCCCGACCGATATCGACGAGCATTCGTCCGGCAGCGGCCAGGTCGGCACCGCCGGCGCCTTGCTGTCGGGCAGCCAGAGCGGGATGTCGGCCTCCCCGATCTCCGCCCAGTCGGGGCAGACGTCGCTCAGCCAGCAGCGCGACACCGCGACCCAGGGTATTCCGGTAGTCGAAGAGCAGCTCAAGATCGGCAAACGCGAAGTCCAGCGCGGCGGCGTGCGCATCTTCTCGCGTGTCGTCGAGACCCGTGTGAACCAATCGGTCGGCGTGCGCGACGACACCTATTACCGCAACCACTTCCAGAACACCTACGGTACCGGCGGCGGCTCGTACGACGACTACGCCCCGGCCTATGGTTACGGCACCCACATGCGCAGCCAGTTCGCCGGCCGCCAGTGGGGCGATGTCGAAGGCAGCCTGCGCTCGGATTGGGAGACCCGCAATGCCGGTGGCGCGTCGACCTGGGAAAAGGTGAAGGCGGCGGTGCGTCATGGCTGGGATCGGATGACGGACTGAACGACGGTATTGCGTTAGCCAACGCATGATCGTTCCGTGGTCCTCGTTGCGCCGCGCACGTACGGCAGGCGCGCGCGGGCCACGGCAATATTGGAGTAATCTCAACAAACATGCTGAGCGGTGGATGCAGGCCCTTCAAACCGGTGTGCAGCCCTTCGCCAGACAATCCCCATCACGCACCACGGAGGAACGACCATGCAACATACCCTTGTAGCCGTGTTCGACAATCGCACCGATGCCCAGAATGCGATGAACGAACTGCTTTCGTCGAACTTTTCGCGCAATGAAGTCAAGCTGTCCAACGCCGACCCGACCGGCATGACCGACAGCACCACCGGCCGTACCGACCGCGACACGTCCGAATCCGGCGAAGGCCTGGGCGCCAGCATCAAGCACTTCTTCAACGACCTGTTCGGCGCCGACAACAGCGTCTATGCCAGCCGCTACGAGGGCGCCGTCACGCGCGGTCATCACGTGCTGACCGTCATCGCCGACTCGCTGCCCGAAGTCGAGCGCGCGGCCGACATCGTCGAACGCTACGGGCCGACCGACATCGACGAGCAGGCCAGCGGGCCGGGCGCCGGCGCCATGGGCATGGGCGGCGTGCCGGAATCGATGCGCATGGGCGGCGCGGGCGGCATGCAGCAGACGGCGCATGCGGCGGCGCAGTCCGCGACGGGCGCCAACCAGCAGCTCGACAACCCCGGCGACCGCAAGCTGTTCCAGCAGCAGTCGCTCAACCAGGCCGAGCCGATGGGCACGACCTACCAGGAGCCGATGGGCAAGAGCGGCCTCACCGCCACCGGCGGCACCTCGCTGCAGGGCTCGACGCTGCAGGAAAACTCGGTCCAGGGCTCGTCGCTCGACGGCACCCAGAACACCGACACCTCGATCCGCAGGGTCGGCCAGGAAGGCGCGGCGCTGCAGGGGTCGTCGCTCGCAGGCTCGGCCTACCAGGGCGGGGCAGGTGGCGCGCAGCAGCGCGACAGCGCGCTGGGCGGTTCGGTGTCGGGCGTCTCGACCAGCGGCGGGTTCACCAGCACCGAGATCCAGCGCGGCAAGTCGCGCATCTACTCGCCGTCGTCCAGTTCGGGTTCCAGCCTGGACATCGGCAGCCTGCCCGGTGACGACGACGAATACTACCGCAACCATTTCCTCGCCAATTACAGCAACGACGACTACGACAGCGTGAAGCCGGCCTATGCCTACGGCAGCTCGATGGCGCGCGACGCCAAGTACAGCGGCCGCAAGTGGGACGAAGTCGAAACCGACCTGCGCAGCGACTGGGAAACCCGCAACAGCGGCAGCACCGGCGCAACCTGGGACCGGATGAAAGCCGCCGTGCGCCGCGGCTGGGACCGCATCACCAGCGACGATGACGACGCCTACTACCGCAGCCACTACGATTCCAGGCTCGGCGACTCGGGCGACGACTACGACAGCTACAAGCCGGCCTATTCTTACGGCACCGAAATGCGCAAGAGCCAGATGTACCGCAACCAGCCGTGGGACGACATCGAAGGCGACATGCGCAAGGGCTGGGATTCGCGCATCGCGCAGCGCGGCACGACGGGCGCCAGCACCGGCGCCGCGGTCGAAGGCGCGTGGGACCGCATGAAGGCGGCGGTGCGCCATGGCTGGGAACGCATCACCGACGACGATGACAACGAGTACCGCAGCCACTGGACCAATACCTACGGCGTGGAAGGCGGCGGCACCTACGATGAATACCGGCCTGCCTACACCTACGGCTCCGAAATGGCGCGCAGCGAGAAGTACCGTGGGCGCCAGTGGAACGATGTCGAAAACGACCTGCGTTCCGACTGGGATACGCGTTATGGCAGCACCGGGGCGTCGACGTGGGAGAAGATGAAGTCGGCGGTGCGGCATGGGTGGGATCGGATGACGTCTTAAGATCCGGTTGCGGTTTGCTCCACATCTGCCACCCAAAAAAATCGGCGCCCAACGGGCGCCGATTCTACTCATACCGCGGAAAAGCAAGCCTACCTCACTCCGCAAACGCCTGCACCGCCGGCGTAATCCTCACCGCCTCCGCCTTGATCCCCAGCTTCATCGCGCCGATCTGCTGGTCTTCGTCGAGCAGCCACTGCGGCTTCTTGGCGTCGTAGCTGATCGGCGAAAACGCATCCATCACCAGCTTTTCCTTCAGCCCCGCCGCATCCTTGGTGATGATCACCACCGACAGGTTCTTGCTCGACAGGTGCTTCTTGATCGCCGCGTTCACATCCGCCACGGTCAGCTTGGCCAGGCCCTCACGCATCATGCGCGTGAACTCCGGGGTCTTGTACCACTGCGCGTCGAGCGCGTAGCCGAGTTGCTGGTCCTGGGTGGCGGTCATGACGAACACGTTCTTCATCAGGTAGCCGCGGGTGGTCTCGAAGTCCTGCTGGCTCAGGCCATTGGCCACCAGCTGGTCCAGCTCGAACAGCGCCGCGCGCAGGGCGAAGTGGCCGTTTTGCGGGGCCACCGGGCGGATCCAGACTTCGAACAGCTGCGCCTTGCGGCCCAGGTTCGGGTTCGGGAAGAACTGGAACATCCCGCGCGGGAAGGCCTCGATATAGGCGTAGTCGCCGTAGTTCATGCCGCGCTCCTCGCGGATGCGCTGGTACAGGCGGGCGCTCGAGGCGCGGTGTTCGCCGAGCCAGGTCTTGGCCATCCACAAGGCCGGGAAGTCCGGGTGCGAACGGGTTACTTCCAGGGGCAGGCCGAAGGAAATCGCGGTGGCGCGGGTGTTCTTCTCGACGATCTCCACTTCCAGGCCGTTCGGCATGCGGCCGCGGATGGCGGGCGTCGCGGCCAGGTTGCCGGTTGCGGGCAGGCGCGCCAGCGCGGTCTTGAGGGAAGCGACCATCTTGTCGCTCACATCACCCGACATGCCGACCCGTACCGCGCCTTGCGTATAAGCCTGGCGGTAGAAGTTCTTCACGTCGTCCAGCGTGATCGACTCGATGCCCTTGAGCGTGCCCAGCACCGGGTGGCCATAGGGGGTGCCGGCGAAGACATTGGCCTGCAGGCGCTCCTTGCCGAACTCCTCTTCGTTGTTGTCCTTCAGGTCCAGCACCAGCGCGTTCTTCTGGGCGTCCTTCAGGCGGCGGAAGTCTTCTTCGCGCAAGCCCGGTTCCACCAGCAGCGGCATGGCGATGGCCATGTACTGGTCCCAGTTGTCGCGGTGGGTGGAGCCGGTGAAGGTGGTCATCTCCTTGTCGGTCTGCTCGCTGAAGCTGCCGGCCAGCGGGAACAGGGCCTTGGTCACTTCGTCGATCTTGCGCTCGCGCGAACCGGCGGCCGAGACCATCGCGGCGGTGAGCGCCGCCAGGCCTTCCTTGCCCTTCGGGTCATGCGCCGAGCCGGCCGAGAACAGCAGCTTGAAGCGGATCTGCGGCAGGGCCGACTTCTGCACCAGCACGTCGAACTTCGCGTCAGCCGCCTTGGGGGCGAAGCTGGCCATCGCCGGCAGGGTCTTGATGTCGGCCGGCAGGGCTTCGTGCGACAGGGTGGTGACCACCATCGCATCGTCCACCAGGTACTTGAGGGCGGCGGCCTGCAGGTCGGCCGGGGTGAGGCTGTCGACCACGCGGTAGTAGCGGTTCAGGGTATGGTACGAACGGTCGAAGTGCACGTAGGACGCCAGGGTCGAGGCGATCGCCTCGGTATTGTCCAGCGAGCGGATCAGGCCATACTTGTTGGCGCTCTTGGCGTCTGCCAGCGCGGCGGCGCTCACCGGCTCGTCGCGCAGTTTCGCCACGGTTTCCAGGATGGCGTCGCGCACATACACGGCGTCGGCCGGCTTCTTGACGCGCGCGCCGATCGTGGCCAGGGTCGGGTCGACCCGGTTCGGGGTGAAGTCGAACAGCTGGTCGACCTTCTGCTCGTCCTGCACCAGGCGCTTGTACAGCGGCGAGGTACGGCCAAACGAGAGCGACAGCAGCATGTTGAGCGCGGCCTGGTCCTTCTGGGTTTCCGAGAAGGCCGGGGCGCGGAAGGCCACCGTCACCAGCGGCAGGGTCGGGGTCGGCCATGGCACGTGGCGGTATTGCGCGCCCTTGGCCGCGGGCTCGACGGGAACGTTGGACTTGAAGCTGCCGCGCTTCCAGCTGCCCCAGTACTTCTCGACCATCGCCACCGCCTTGGCCGGCTCGACGTCGCCGGCGATGATCACGGTGGTGCGCTCGGGACGGTACCAGCGCTCAAAAAAGACCTTCGAGTATTCGTACTGGTTGGGCATGTCCTCGATGTCCTTGAGGAAGCCCATCGTCGTGTGGCGATAGGTGTGGGTCGTGAACGCCGCTTCGCGCTGGGTCTCGAACAGCTTCTGCATCGGGTTCGCGCTGTTCTTGTTGTACTCGCCGAGCACGGCGCGCGACTCGGTCTTGAAGGCCTCGACCGGGTAGGACAGGTGCTGGAAGCGGTCGGCTTCGACCTTCAGCACGGTTTCAAGGTCTTCCTTGGCGAAGGTGGTGTAGTAGTTGGTGAGGTCGTCGCTGGTGTAGGCGTTCTGGCGAGCACCGGCCTTGGTGATGATTTGCTGGTACTTCTCCGGCGGGTAGGTCGGCGTACCGCGGAACATCATGTGTTCGAAAAAGTGGGCGAAGCCGGACTTGCCCGGCTCGACTTCGTTACGCGAACCGGTCTGCACCGGGATGTGCACCGAGACCAGGTTGGGGAAGCCGGTCGGCACCACGATGACCTTCAAGCCGTTCGGCAGGGTCTTCTCGGTGGCCTTGAACGGCAGCACGTCGGCGGCGCTGGCGGTAGCGGCGGCCTTGGGCGCCGGCGCCGCGAAGGACGGCGACGCAAAGGCCAGCAGCGCGGCGGAAATGACGGTCGCGAGCGTGGTCCGCGACAGATTGAGTTTCAACACGTTCTCTCCTTCTAGGAATATTGCTATCCGCGCAGGATAGATTATTCGACAAGGAAAGAACAGCGGAATCGGGCATGCACATATGCAGCCCGCCTTGCGGTGCTTACGCCGCTTCGCTCAGGGGCAGGCTGATCCGGTTGCGGCCCATGTGCTTGGCCCGGTACAGGGCGGCGTCGGCGGTGGCGACGAGCTGGCTGGCCGTATTCTCTGGCCCGGCGATGGCGGTGGCGGCCCCGATCGACACCGTCACATGGCGGGTGGGGGCGGTCGAGGGCAGCTGGAGCTGCTCGACACGGCAGCGGATCCGCTCCGCGACAATCGCCGCGCCCTTGAGCGACTGGTTCGGCAGGATCACCGCAAATTCCTCGCCGCCATAGCGCGCCACCAGGTCGTTGGCCCGCATCTCGCTCGACACCGCCCGGGCGATGCGCTTGAGGCATTCGTCGCCGCCCAGGTGGCCGTTGGCGTCGTTATAGGCTTTGAAATTGTCCACGTCCACCATCAGCAGCGACAATGGCTGCTGCTGGCGCAGTGCGCGCGACCATTCCGCGTGCAGGGTGTCGTCGAAGCAGCGCCGGTTGGCCAGGCCGGTCAGGCCGTCGCGGGTGGCAAGCTGCTCGAGTGCGACTTGCGCCATCTTTTCGTCGGTCAGGTCGCGCAGCGTCTCGACCACGGCGGCAATCTCGCCGTCGGCGCCGAAGATCGGGCTGGCGTCGGCCGCCAGGTAGCGGCGGCGGCCGGCGCGCGGCATGTCGAACCAGCTCTCGATGCACAGGCTGGTAGGCGAAATGTCGGAAGCGCTGCGCGGCAGGATCCGGCGCACGTCCTCGCTGCGGTTCTGCAGCACCAGGTCGGCCAGGGTAGGGCGGCGGTGCTCGTAGAAGCTGCGCCAGTGTTCGCTGGTACCGATGACCTCTTGCGCGGGCACGCCGGTCAGCTGCTCGCAGGCATGGTTCCAGATCATGACCCTGGCCTGCGTGTCGAGCACGAAGACGGGGATCGACAGGGAAGCCATCAGTTGCCCGACAAAGGCGCCATCCTTCACGAGGGCGGTCGGGGCGGGCGCGCCGGCGCCGTGGCTGGCACCTGCACTGGTGCTCGATGAAGGGATCATGGTCGTCCTCTGCGTTCCGGTCCGGCAGCCGAATGACTGCCAACAGGAAACGATTCTGCTACTTCGCAGACGCGACCTTATTGATTTTCAGCAAGACTTCTTATCGCGGAATCGGCTTCATGCCAGCACCGGAAGGCGCTTCAGGGGCAGGCTGACGCAGACCACGGTGCCGCCACGGCGCCCTGGCGCCAGGGAGAACTTGCCGCCGAACGCCTCGGCCCGTTCGCGCATGCCGTCGATGCCGTTGCCGGCGCCGCCCACCCCGAGCGGGCCGACGCCGTCGTCCTCGACCGTCAGCACGGCCTCCCTGGCCGACTGCACCAGGGTGACGCAGACCGTGGTGGCCTGGGCATGCCGCGCCACGTTCGACAGCGACTCCTGCAGCACGCGGAACAAGACCCCTTCGAGTTCCGGATCGCGGGGCGACTCCGGGTCGGCGCCCGCGTCGAAGCGGTAGTCCAGCCCATGCAGGCGCGAGAAATCGGCCAGGTGGCGCTCGGCAGCCAGGCGCAGGCTGACACCGGGAGCGATCGGGCGCAGTCCGGCGACGATCGCGCGCACCGAGCGGATCGCGGCGTCGAGGTTGGCCACGGCGAGGGTCAGCTTGTCGTGCACGCCGGGGGAGGTGCCGCGCACCGCGGCCTGCTGCAGGGCCAGCTCCACGCGCAGGGACAGTAGCCGGTGGCCGAGCTCGTCGTGCAGGTCGCGGGCGATGCGGGCGCGCTCGGCTTCGCGCACGGTTTCCTGCTGGCGCACCAGGCGGCATAGCACTTCGTGGCTGCCGGCCAGGGCGTCTTCGACATCGGTATGGGCGCAGCGCTCGGCCGCCAGCTGCTGTTCCAGCGAGCGGCTGCGTTCTTCCGCCGAGCGGAAGCGCCGCTGCAGCAGCAGCGCCGTGGCGACCGCGGCCAGGGAGAGCATGGCGGCGGCCATCAGTTCCGGCGGCGCACCGCGCAGCGGCAGGGGCAGGGGCGCGGCGGCGCTGGCCGGCGTGCTGGCAGTCGCGCAAGCGAAGACCAAGGCATACGCTGAAAAACGGACTAGGAATGTCGAGTACTTGTTCATGGCACCCTTCTTACGCACGTTCGGAAGATTCCGTATGAAGGTACACCGCAGTCCAACAGGGAATATTGTCGATCCTCAATGCAGGGCAAGGCGACCGGCGGGCGGCGGGGGCTTCCACGGCCGGCCCCCGGCACGCTATAATGGAAGGTTGACGAGAGGCTTAACGTGACTTACAGCATCAAAGAGATCTTCTATACCCTGCAGGGCGAAGGCGCCCATGCGGGGCGCCCGGCCGTGTTCTGCCGGTTTTCCGGCTGCAACCTGTGGACCGGTCGCGAGGCCGATCGCGCGAGCGCCGTCTGCACGTTCTGCGACACCGATTTCGTCGGCACCGACGGCGAGCGTGGCGGCAAGTTCCGCGACGCCGCCGCCCTGGCCGCCGAGATCGACGGCCTGTGGCCGGCCACCCATGCGGCCAGCAAGTACGTCGTCTTTACCGGCGGCGAGCCGCTGCTGCAGCTCGACCAAGCCCTGATCGACGCGATGCACGCGCATGGCTTCACCATCGCCATCGAGACCAACGGCACGCTGCCGGTGCCCGAGGGCGTGGACTGGATCTGCGTCAGCCCGAAGATGGGCGCGCAGCTGGTGGTCGCCAAGGGCAACGAGATCAAGGTCGTCATCCCGCAGGCCGGCCAGGACCTGGCCGCCTACGAGCACCTGGACTTCGAGAATTTCTACGTGCAGCCGATGGACGGCCTGCTGGCCGCGCGAAACACCCGCCTGGCGATCGAGACCTGCCGCCGCAACCCCAAGTGGAAGCTCAGCCTCCAGACCCACAAACTGCTCCAGATTCCCTGATATTGACGCCCGATGCTCACCATTACCCGCAAGCTGGAATTCGATGCAGGCCATCGCATTCCCGACCACAAGAGCCAGTGCCGCAACCTGCACGGCCACCGCTACACCCTCGAGATCACCCTTACCGGCGAAGTCATCGACGCTGAAGGAAATTCCGACAACGGGATGATCATGGATTTCTCCGACGTCAAGACGCTGGCCAAGGCGCATCTGGTCGACGTGTGGGACCACGCCTTCCTGGTGTACGAAAAGGACGACAAGGTGCGCGAGTTCCTCGCCTCGCTGCCTGGCCACAAGACCGTCGTGATCGACTGCATCCCGACGGTGGAAAACCTGGCGCGCGTCGCCTTCACCATCCTGAAGACGGTCTTCACCGACCGTTATGGCACCGGCCTGCGCCTGCACAAGCTGGTGCTGCACGAGACCCCGAACTGCTGGGCTGAAGTCACCGATGCCTGAACAGCAGGAGGGGTTCATGGCGCTCGCCCTCGACCAGGCCAGGCTGGCCTGGGCCCAGGGCGAAGTGCCGGTGGGCGCGGTGGTGGTCAAGGACGGTGAAGTGATCGCGACCGGCTACAACCAGCCGATCGGCCGTCACGACCCGACCGCCCATGCCGAAATCGTCGCCCTGCGCGCGGCTGCCGAAAAGCTCGGCAACTACCGCCTGCCGGGCTGCGAGCTGTATGTCACGCTGGAACCCTGCATCATGTGCTCCGGCGCCATGATGCACGCCCGGCTCGCGCGTGTCGTGTATGCCGCACCCGATCCCAAGACCGGCGCCTGCGGCTCCGTGCTCAACCTGTTCGAGCAGGAAAAACTCAACCACCATACCGAGGTCGCCGGCGGCGTCATGGCGCAGGAGGCGAGCAGCATGCTCAAGGCCTTCTTCGCCGAACGCCGGGCCGCCTCGCGCAAGCCGCCCGGCGCCCCTTGACGCCGGATTGACGCCGGATTGACGCGGCGAGCGCCCGGCGACTGGCGAAAATGGTATGCTGGCCGCAAGCCGTTTTCGCGGCGAGCATAACCTCCGCTACCCAGGAACCCGGCGACGCGCGTCCGCAGCGCCGCCATGCTGCCATGCCCACGCTGAACGCCAACGGAATCCGCATCGCCTTCGATACCGCAGGCGACCCCAAGGCCCCGCCGCTGCTGCTGGTGCATGGCCTCGGATTGCAGCTGGCCGCCTGGCCCGAAGAATTCATCGAAGGCCTGGTCGACCTCGGCTTCTACGTCATCCGCTTCGACAACCGCGATTGCGGCCTGTCCACCAAGTTCGACCAGGCCGGCGTGCCCAACCTCGCACTGGCCTGGCTCAAGTCGAAACTCGGCTGGCGGCTGAGCGCTCCCTACAGGCTCGACGACATGGCCGAAGACGCCATCGGCGTGCTGTCCGCGCTGGGCGTGGCGCGCGCCCATGTGGTGGGGGTGTCGATGGGCGGCATGATCGGCCAGATCCTCGCCGCCCGCTACCCGCAGCGCATCCTCAGCCTCACGTCCGTCATGTCGAGCAGTTGCCGGCGCGGCTTGCCCGGCCCCGAAAAACGGCTGCGCCAGCTGCTGGCGCGCCGCCCGGGCGACCCGGCCGACCTGGACGCCATCATCGAGCACGGCGTGCAGGTCATGCGCGCCATCGGCAGCCCCGCCTACCCGACACCCGAAAAACTGCTGCGCATGCGGGTCGCACGCTCGGTGCGCCGCAGCTATTGTCCGGGCGGCGTGGCGCGCCAGCTGCTGGCCATTGCCGCATCCGGCGACCGCTGCGCGCAGCTGGCCACCGTCACCGCGCCTTCGCTGGTCATCCACGGCGCCGCCGACCCGCTGGTGCCACTCGCCTGCGGCGAAGACACCGCCAGCCGCATCCCGGGCGCCCGCCTGGAAATCGTCGAAGGCATGGGGCACGACCTGCCGCCGCAGCTGGTCGAGCGGCTCCTCGCCTTGATCGATGCCCACGCCAGGGGTAATATGTTGCCGAACTCAACACCCCGGCTCTTCGTCAAACAGTGATCACCCCTCAAATCGGCATTGCCATCGTGGCCCCGGCCGGCCAGGCGCTCGACCCCTGCGCCGTCGACCGCGCCGTTGCCCGCCTGGAGGCGCATGGCTGCCTCGTCCGTAACTATTATGACCATGCCGGCATCCACCAGCGCTTCGGCGGTACCGATACTGGCCGGCTGCAACAGCTCAATGCGGCGGTAGCCGACCCGGATGTCCAGCTCATCATGGCCATCCGCGGGGGCTACGGCACCACCCGCCTGCTGCCGCACATCGACTTCGAGGCGATCGCCGCCAGCGGCAAGCTGGTGGTGGGCTTCTCGGATATCACCGCCATCCACATGGGCCTGATGGCGCGCACGGGCGCGCTCAGCTACGCCGGACCGATGGCGGCGGTGGACTTCGGCCTGCCTGAGCCGGTGCAGTTCACGCTCGACGACTTCTGGCAATGCCTGGCCGGGCCCACCCATACCATCATGGAATACGCCACCGGCAACCCGTCGATCGCGGAAGAGGGCAGGGTCTGGGGTGGTAACCTGGCGATGCTGACTTCGCTGCTGGGCACGCCTTATTTTCCGCACATCGAGGGCGGCATCCTGTACGTGGAAGACGTCGGCGAGCATCCCTACAAAGTCGAGCGCATGCTGCTGCAACTGCAGCAGGCCGGTGTGCTGGGCCGCCAGCGCGCGCTGCTGCTGGGCGATTTCTCGGGCTACAAGCTCGCGCCCAACGACAACGGCTACGATTTCGAGCACATGCTGGCCCACCTGCGCGCCACGCTGCCGATCCCGGTGATCAATGGCCTGGGTTTTGGCCACATCCCGCGCCGGGTCACGATCCCGTTCGGGGCGCAGGGGCGGCTGGTGTCGCAGGCCGACGGCTTCAGTCTGGTCCTGTCGGATTACCCGACCCTGCGCACCCGGGAAGCGTGAAGCCGCGAATATCGGCCCCGGGGTCGCCTTGCTGTCCATGCAATGGTAAAATCGCGGGTTAATCGAACACATCGCTTTCAAAGGTTTCCCAGTGCTATCTACAGCCAATATCACCATGCAGTTCGGCGCCAAGCCGCTGTTTGAGAACATTTCCGTCAAATTCGGCGACGGCAACCGTTACGGCCTGATCGGCGCGAACGGCTGCGGCAAGTCGACCTTCATGAAGATCCTCGGCGGCGACCTCGAACCGTCGGCAGGCAACGTCAGCCTCGACCCGGGCGAGCGCCTCGGTAAGCTGCGCCAGGACCAGTTCGCGTATGAGGACGTGCGCGTGCTCGACGTCGTCATGATGGGCCACACCGAACTGTGGAACGCCATCTCGGAACGCGACGCCATCTACGCCAACCCGGAAGCGACCGACGACGACTACATGCGCGCCGCCGAGCTCGAGGGCAAGGTTGCGGAATACGACGGCTACTCGGCCGAAGCGCGCGCCGGCGAACTGCTGCTCGGCCTGGATATTTCCGGCGACCTGCACCAGGGCCCGATGAGCGCCGTGGCGCCGGGCTGGAAGCTGCGCGTGCTGCTGGCCCAGGCCCTGTTCTCGAACCCGGAAATCCTGCTGCTCGACGAGCCGACCAATAACCTGGACATCAACACGATCCGCTGGCTGGAAGACGTGCTCAACGAGCGCAACTCCACCATGATCATCATTTCCCACGATCGCCACTTCCTGAACCAGGTCTGCACCCACGTGGCCGACATGGACTATGGCACCCTGAAGGTCTATCCGGGCAACTACGACGACTACATGCTGGCCTCGACCCAGGCCCGCAACCAGCAGCTGGCGAACAATGCCAAGGCCAAGGAAAAAGTCGCCGAACTGCAGGACTTCGTGCGCCGCTTCTCGGCCAATAAATCGAAAGCCCGCCAGGCCACCTCGCGCGCCAAGCAGATCGACAAGATCAAGATCGAGGAATTCAAGCCGTCCTCGCGCGCCTATCCGTTCGTGCGCTTCGAAGGCGACAAGAAGCTGCACCGCCTGGCAGTGGAAACCGAAGGCCTGACCAAGGCCTACGACCGCACCCTGTTCAAGAATTTTTCGATCATGGTCGAAGCGGGCGAGCGCATTGCGATCATCGGCGCCAACGGCGCGGGTAAAACCACGCTGCTGCGCTGCATCGGCGGCGAGGACATCACCGGCCTGTCGGCCGACCATGGCCGCGTGAAGTGGGCCGAGAACGCCGACGTCGGCTACATGCCGCAGGATCCGACCGAGGAATTCGCCAGCGGCGAAAACCTCACCGACTGGATGGGCCAGTGGACCCAGGAAGGCGACGACGACCAGGCCGTGCGCTCGATCCTCGGCCGCCTGCTGTTCGGCGGCGACGAGGTGAAGAAATCGGTCAAGGTGCTGTCGGGTGGCGAGAAGGGCCGCATGATGTACGGCAAGCTGATGCTGGGCCGCCACAATGTGCTGCTGCTCGACGAGCCGACCAACCACATGGACATGGAATCGATCGAGTCGCTCAACATCGCGCTCGACAAGTACACCGGCACCCTGATCTTCGTCTCGCACGACCGCGAATTCGTGTCTTCGCTGGCCACCCGCGTGCTGGAAATCCGCCCGAACGAGATCATCGACTACCGCGGCAATTATGAAGAGTACCTGACGAGCCAGGGTATCGATTGATAGGGAACTGCCGGATCACGTTAGCTCACTGTTAATCGTTAGCCGTTGATCGTCGTTCCCGCGAAGGCGGGAACCCAAGTTTGCAAGCGTCTCGGTAACGCATGAAAATTGGGTCCCCGCCTGCGCGGGGACGACGTGCATAGGTCGCCGCAACTAGTGGCGTTTTGTCCCAGCCCGCACTGTGAGACCATATTTCACATGATTACCGTACCGATCAAAACCTACGAATACGACCACCCGCAAGCCGGCAGCGCCTGCACCGCCGAAGCCTGGGCCCGTACTCCCGCCACGCCGACCGCCGCCGAGAAGGTGGAACTCAAGGACCGCATCCGCCGCCTGCTGAAAGAACGCAACGCCGTGCTGGTGGCCCATTACTACGTCGACGCCGACCTGCAGGACCTGGCCGAGGAAACCGGCGGCTGCGTGTCCGACTCGCTGGAGATGGCGCGCTTCGGCCGTGACCACCCGGCCCAAACCCTGGTGGTGGCCGGCGTGCGCTTCATGGGTGAATCGGCCAAGATCCTGAGCCCCGAGAAAACCATCCTGATGCCGGACCTGGACGCGACCTGCTCGCTGGACCTGGGCTGCCCCATCGACGAGTTCGCGGCCTTCGCCGACCAGCACCCGGACCGCACCGTCGTCGTCTACGCCAACACCAGCGCCGCCGTGAAAGCGCGCGCCGACTGGATGGTGACCTCGTCGATCGGCCTGGACATCGTGAAGCACCTGCACGAGCAGGGCAAGAAGATCCTGTGGGCGCCCGACCGCCACCTGGGTGCATACATCCAGAAGCAGACCGGCGCCGACATGCTGCTGTGGCAGGGCTCCTGCCTGGTGCACGACGAATTCAAGGGCGTCGAACTGGACCTGTTGAAGGCTGAATATCCGGACGCCAAGGTACTGGTGCACCCGGAGTCACCCGCCGGCGTGGTGGCCCAGGCCGACGTGGTCGGTTCGACCACCCAGCTGATCAACGCCGCCGTGAACCTGCCGGCCACCACCTTCATCGTTGCCACCGACAACGGCATCCTGCACAAGATGCGCCAGGCCGCGCCGGGCAAGCACTTCATCGAAGCGCCGACCGCCGGCAACAGCGCCACCTGCAAGAGCTGTGCGCACTGCCCGTGGATGGCCATGAACGGCCTGAAGAACCTGGCCGAGGTGCTGGAATCGGGCGCCAACGAAGTGCACGTGGACCCGGAAATCGGCCGCCAGGCCAAGCGCGCCATCGACCGCATGCTCGATTTCGCCGCCGCCAAGAAAGCACAAGCCCTGCCGAGCGGCGCGCTCGAGCAGAACACCACTTTGTACCAAGGAGTTGGGCCAGCATGACGACCCTCCGTAACCCGCACGCCCAGTTCGACGACAAGCTGCAAGCGAGCTTCGAAGCCAATATCCTTGCCGCGCTGCTGGAAGACGTCGGCACCGGCGACCTGACCGGCATGCTGGTGCCGAACGACACGCGGGTGAAAGCGCGCGTGATCGTGCGCGAACAGGCCGTCCTGTGCGGCGCGCCCTGGTTCGAAGCCGTGATGCTGGCGGTCGACCAGGACATCGAGATCGACTGGCAGTACGCGGAAGGCGACGTGATGGCGGCCGATTCGACCGTCTGCACCATCGAGGCCAACCCGCGTTCGCTGCTGACGGCCGAACGCGCGGCGCTGAATTTCATGCAGCTGCTCTCGGGCGTGGCCACGGCCACCCGCAAGTACGTCGATGTCATCGCCGGCACCAAGGCGGCGATCCTCGACACCCGCAAGACCCTGCCGGGCCTGCGCCAGGCGCAGAAGTACGCGGTGCGCGTGGGCGGCGGCAAGAACCAGCGCATGGCGCTGTACGATGGCATCCTGATCAAGGAAAACCATATCGCCGCGGCCGGCGGCGTGAGCCGGGCATTGGCCGCGGCCGATGCGCTGGGCGCCGGCGTGCCGGTGCAGATTGAAGTCGAGACCATCGCCCAGCTGGAAGAAGCGCTGGCGGCCGGCGTCAAGTCGGTGTTGCTGGATAATTTTGACACGGCGCGGATGGTGGAGGCGGTGCGCGTCAACGCAGGCCGGGCGCTGCTGGAGGCGTCGGGCGGCATCAACATGGCCACGGTGCGCGCGATTGCCGAGACCGGGGTCGACCGCATTTCGATCGGCAGCCTCACCAAGGATGTGCGGGCGACCGATTATTCCCTTCGGATCGTGAGCGCATGATGATGGACTGGAGCAGACTGCGCCTCTCGACCGGCGCGCGCGTGTTGTGGTTGTTGTTTGGCCTGGTACTGGGCGTGCCGACGCTAATGAATGGCATCGCCACCGGCGCGACGGCCGACCTGTGCTTCGGGATCGGCATGATCCTGGTGGGCATTCGCGGCTTCCTGCGGCCGGTCATGTTCGGCAAGGCGATCAAGATGGAACAGGATCCGAAGACGGCGCAAGTGTCGATTGGCTCGCCGACGCTGCATGGCGGGCTGTCGATGGTGATCTTTATCGCGCTGATGGCGGGGATCGTGATCAAGTATGTGATCAACGGGTGACGTCGCCGGACACCACTCACCGTTGATCCGTCGTACCGGCGAAGGCCGCTACCCAATTCCGTCGCAATCTACTGGATTCAGACGTAGGCGCTACGCGAGCAACATTGGGTTCCGGCCTGCGCCGGAACGACGATGCTACCAGTGGTGGTGGAAGCAGGCCTTCGCGTCTATCACACCCCGCTCTCACTCGCCCTGGCCAGCGCCTCCGCCTCCGGCGTTCTCGCATGCACCGGCTCGCCCACCCGCGCTGCAATCGCATCGATCGCCGCCATCACCTTGCCCGGATCCGCATAATGGGTCATATGCCCCACACCCGGCTCCAACGCAAGCTCGCTGTTCGGCAGCCGCTCGTGCAGCCGCTCTGAATTGTGCCCCGCATCGACGATCTTGTCCTGCGTCCCCGCCACCATCACCGCCGGCACCTTTAGCTCCGCGTAGCGCTTGGACAGCGACAGCGCCGATGGGATCATCAGCGCCGTTTCGGCCGCACTGGCGCGCAGCTGGCTCGGGCGCAGCGCCATCCAGGTCGGGAATGCCTTGAAACCCTCGGCCACCGGCGCCGGTGCGAACATGCGCTTCGTCATCCCCGGCCAGATCAGGCGCGAGAAGAGCGGTGAAATCGTGTAGCGCAGCAGGTCGCCTATGAGCGGGATGGCCGGCTGCGTCATGGTGGCCGCGTCGAGCCGGATGCTTGGATAGTAGTAGCCCGACAGCAGGACCAGCCCGCGCACGAAATCCGGCTGCTGCAGGCCCATCGCCAGCGCCACCATGGTGCCCCACGAGTGCCCGGCGACGATCGCCGACTCCACGCCGAGCTGGCCGAGCGCCTGGTGCAGCAGCGCCGCCTGCTTGTCCGGGGTCCACACCGTCGTGCGCGGACGCTCGCTGTAGCCGAAACCGGGGCGGTCGAAGGCGATCACGCGGTAGCGTTCGGATGCTCGCTGGAGCAGGCCGCTGGTCTCGAAATCCTTGGTATACACGCCGTTGCCGTGCAGGAGCACGAGGGTCGGGCCGCTGCCGCGTTCCAGGTAGTGCAGGCGCACCCCATCGACCTCGATGAATTTGCCTTCCGGCGGATTCTCGGCCTGGGCTTGCCGGGTCTTGGCGCGGACATAGAAGAAGGAAGCGGCAAGGCCGATCCCGGCCAGGATAGCGCCGGCGTGCAGGCCGGTCGAGCCGGATGTAGTGCTGACGGTAGTGCGGTAGCGCTTGGTCACAAGATCCCCCTGTGGTCGGTTATGGTGGTAGTGACTCCTCCAGCTCCTCCGCGCGGAGCAGGCCGGCGACGCGCGGCAACAGCCGCTCGGCCGACTCTTCTAGTTTGAGTGCGATCATGTCGTCCGCCCGGGTACGCCCGAGGTTGACCGCCGCAATCGGCTTGCCGGCCTCCGCCGCCATGCGGCAGAAGCGGAAGCCCGAATACACCATCAGCGACGAGCCTACCACCAGCAAGGCGTCGGCCGCGGCCATCCGGGCCAGCGCGCTCGCGGTGCGCGTTGGCGGAATGCCATCGCCAAAGAATACGACATCCGGAGAAAGGGTGCCGCCGCAATGGACGCAGAAGGGCAGGTGAAAGTCTTCCAGCGCGTCGGGCTCGATGGCGGCGTCGCCGTCCGGCAAGGGGGCAGCCAGCACATTGGCCAAATCGGGGTTGGCTTCTTCCAGCAGGGTCTGGACGAAAGCGCGCGACAACTGCTGCTTGCAATGCAGGCACACCACGCTGTGCACATTCCCATGCAGTTCGAGCACGTCGTGGCTACCGGCGCGCTGGTGCAGGCCATCGACGTTCTGGGTCAGCAGGTGCGCGAAGCGGCCGTGCCGCCCCAGCGCGGCGAGCGCGCGGTGCCCCGCGTTCGGGGCCGCCCTTGCCATCACCGGCCAACCCACCATGCTGCGCGCCCAGTAGCGCCGCTGGATGTCGACCGAGCGCCGGAACTCCGGACCCTGGATCGGCAGCCGCCCGCGCCGTGTACCGTCGCGGTCGCGGTAGTCGGGAATACCGGAGGCGGTGGACAGCCCGGCGCCGGTGAGCACCAGTGCGCGCGGATGCCGTTCCAGGAACTGCGCCAGCGCGCGCGCCCCGTCATGCAACTCTGAATCTGCCATGTCGATCCTTCCTCCCCTGGCGGATCCTACCATTCTCAGCGCGCCGACACGCCGATCCCGCCCACGATCAGGCCGAACGCCAGCACATGGTAGAGGTGCGGCGCCTCGCCCAGGAAGGCGGACGACAGCAGCGCCGTGAACAGCGGGGTGAGGTTGATGAAGAAAGCGCCGATGCTCGGGCCGGCGCGCTGCACGCCGGCGCCCCAGCAGCGCATCGCCAGGATCGCCGGGCCGATTGCCACGTAGAGCAGGGCCGCCGCCAGTTGCCAGCTCCACGCGATGTCGACGCCGTACAGCGCCCATTCGCCGCCCGACAGCGCCGCCGACCACAGCACGCCATAGCCGACCTGGGCCAGCAGGAAGGCGGCCCAGTCGGCGCGCAGGCCGGGCACGTCGGTCTTCTGCATCAGCATCCAGCTGTAGAAGGACCAGGCGATGGTCGCCAGGATCATGTACAGGTCGCCGGTCACGAGCCGCAGCGCCATCAGCTGCCCGACGTCGCCGCGGCACAGCACGACCAGCACCCCGGCCACCGACAACACCGCCCCGGCGACCTGCTTGCGCTTGACCGGCACGCCGTAGAACAGCCGGCCGACCAGCAGCATCCACACGGGGATGCCGGAGGCTACCAGCGTGACGTTGATCGGCGTGGAGCTCTGCAGCGCCAGGTATTGCAGCGAGTTGTACAGGCCCACGCCCAGCAGGCCGAGCATCGCGTAGCGGCGCCAGTGCCTGAGCATGCCGCTGCCGCTTGCCAGCGCGGCGCGGCCGAGCGGCAGCAGGATGGCCAGCGCGATGCTCCAGCGGATCAGGTTGAGCGTCATCGGCGGCACCGCATCGCGCACCAGGCGCCCGACGATGGCGTTACCAGCCCACAAGACCGGCGGGATGCTCAGGAGCAGGATGGTGGACGGCGTGAGGGCAGGGCGATGCATGGCAGCGTAGCCGGCCCACGCACGCGGGCCGGCAAGGTAGGATTTAGCAGCGCTCGGGGGTGAGCACGCTCGGCAGCGCCTTGGGCAGCGTGTCCGGGAAGTCGCGCGAGTAGTGCAGGCCGCGGCTTTCATGGCGCGACAGCGCGCTGTTGACGATCAGCGACGCCACCTCGACCAGGTTGCGCAGCTCCAGCAGGTCGTGCGTGATGCGGAAGTTGCGGTAGTACTCGTCGATCTCTTCCTTGAGCAGCTTGATGCGGTGCTGGGCGCGCTCGAGACGCTTGGTGGTGCGCACAATGCCGACATAGTTCCACATGAAGCGGCGCAGCTCGTCCCAGTTGTGGGCGATCACCACTTCTTCGTCGGCGTTGGTCACGCGGCTCTCGTCCCACGGTGGCAGCAGCGGGCTCTCGCCACGCGGCGCCGCCGCGATCTGGTGCGCGCAGGCGCGCCCGATCACCACGCACTCGAGCAGCGAATTGCTGGCCAGGCGGTTGGCGCCGTGCAGGCCGGTGCACGCGGTTTCGCCGACCGCGTACAGGCCCGGGATGTCGGTGCGCCCGGCCAGGTCGGTGACGATGCCGCCGCAGGTGAAGTGCACCGCCGGCACCACGGGGATCGGCTCCTGCGTGATGTCGATGCCCAGCTCCAGGCAGCGCGCGTAGATGGTCGGGAAGTGCTCCTTGAGGAATTCCGGGTCCTGGTGGCTGATGTCCAGGTGGACATAATCCAGGCCGCGCTTCTTCATCTCGAAGTCGATGGCGCGCGCCACCACGTCGCGTGGGGCCAGCTCGCCGCGCTCGTCGTGGGCCGGCATGAAGCGGGTGCCGGCCGCGGGACCGGCTTCCGGCGGGAGCTTCAGAAGACCGCCTTCGCCGCGGATCGCCTCGGTAATGAGGAAGGACTTGGCGTACGGGTGGTACAGGCAGGTCGGGTGGAACTGGATGAATTCCATGTTCGAGACCCGGCAGCCGGCGCGCCAGGCCATCGCGATGCCGTCGCCGGTGGCGGTGTCGGGATTGGTGGTGTAGAGGTAGACCTTGCCGGCGCCGCCGGTGGCCAGCACCGTGTGCTCGGCCTCGAAGGTCAATACCTTGCCGCTTTGCTCGTCCTGCACGTACAGGCCGTAGCAGCGTGGTTGCCCCACCAGGTGGGGCGTGCCGCCATGCACGCCCTTGCCGGTCAGCTTGTCCGAGGTGATGACGTCGATCGCGCAGTGATGCTCGAACAGCGTGATGTTCGGGTGCGCGCGCACCTTCTGCTCCAGCGTTACCTGCACCGCGTGTCCCGTGGCGTCGGCGGCGTGGATGATGCGGCGCTGGCTGTGGCCACCTTCGCGGGTCAGGTGGAAGCCCATTTCCGCCGTTTCGTCGCGGGTGAAGGGCACGCCCTGTTCGATCAGCCATTCGATCGCGGCGCGGCCGCTCTCGACGATGTAGCGGGTGGCCGCTTCCTCGCACAGGCCGGCGCCGGCGATCAGGGTGTCGGCGATGTGCTGGTCGTGGCTGTCGGCCGAATCGAGCACCGCGGCGATGCCGCCCTGGGCCCAGTTGCTGGCGCCGTCGAGCAGCTCGCGCTTGGATACGATGGCAACCGTGCGGGTCTGCGCCAGGTGCAGGGCCACCGACAGGCCGGCCAGGCCGCTGCCGACAATAGCGACGTCAAATTTCATGGCATTGGTATGTTTATACAGAGGCATCACTATAGTCGATTTGCACATTCCGCGTTGACCATCGCCCCGGGGTCAAGGCCGGGTCAATGTACGCGGTCGCACGGATGTGCCTGGGGTATCGGGCTAGGATCGGGCTTCAACTACCCAGTGAGGAATGCCATGCCAAGCAATAACACCCACGCGGACGCGCTGTCCGACAAGATCGGTTCGATGCGCTTCGCCATGTTCACCACGCGCGACGAGAACGGCCACCTGATCAGCCAGCCGATGACCAAGCAGCAGGTCGACGCTGATGGGAACCTGTGGTTCTACACCAGCAGCACCACCGAGCTGTGGGCCAACATCGCCCACGAGCCGGAAGTCAACGTCAGCTTCGCCAACAACGACGACAGCACCTATGTATCGGTGAGCGGCCGCGCGGAACGCGTGGTCGACCGCACCAAGGTCAAGGCGCTGTGGAACCCGATGGTGCAAGCCTGGTTCCCGAACGGCCCGGAAGACGAGCACGTGGTGCTGGTGCGGGTCCTGCCGCACGCCGCGGAATACTGGGATTCGAACGACAGCAAGATGGTGCGCCTGTTCGCGATGGCCAAGGCGGCCGTCACCGGCACCACCCCGGACGTGGACACCGACCACGGCACCATCCGCCTGTAGGCGACGGCGCTTGCTTCAGCCTGCCGACCTCGCGTAGAGTGGCCGCTTCTTCTCAAGGAGCGCAGCAATGACGGGAGTACGGCAGGCCGGGGTGGTGCAATGACCCTGCTCGAGATCGCGGCCAACGCCTTCACGGCGGTGGCAATCGTCCTTGCGGGGCGTAACAGCGTCCACACCTGGTGGACCGGAATCATCGGCTGCACGCTGTTCGGCTTGCTGTTCGCGCAGAGCCGCCTGTATGCGGACGTGGTGCTGCAGGTGTTCTTTGTCGGCACCAGCATCCTGGGCTGGTGGCGCTGGATGCGCGGCCGCGATGGCACGCCGCTGCCGGTGACGCATGCGGGCGTGCGCACGCTGCTGTGGATGGCGCCGGCAGGCGTCGCCGCCACCGCCGCCTATGGCGCGCTGCTGCACTTTTATACGAACGCGTATGCGCCCTTCGTCGATTCGGCGGTGCTGGTGTTCAGCGTGATCGCCCAGCTCCTGATGATGCAGCGCCGGATCGAGAACTGGCCGGTCTGGCTGCTGGTGAACACGATCGCCGTGCCGCTCTACTTCAGCCGGGAGCTGTACCTGACATCAATGCTCTATGCCGGCTTCTGGGTCAATGCGATCGTGTCGTGGCTCTGGTGGCGCAAGCTGGCGGCGCGCGATGCGGCGGCAGCAGCGGCCGCCGTACCGGTAAGCCAGGCCGCCTAGCGCGCCGGCGGCAAATCGCCTTCGTCCTGGTTGGCGCCGGTCTCCGGCGTACCGAGTCCGGTCCCGGTGGGGCTGGCCTGGTCGGGACGGGTGTCCAGCGGCCCGCGCGCCACGTGGGTCATCGCGCTGTCTGGCGCCTCGGCGTGCTGGCCACCGCCAACCGCGCCATCCGGCGCATTGGTGGTCTCGCCCGACTGGTTGCGGCTCAGGCCATCGCCGCCGCTGCCGCCGGTCTCCTGCTGCGTTTCGTGCCGTGGCGTGGCGCCTTGCTGGCCACTGGTCGTGCCGCCGACGCCGAGCGTCGTCGACGGGTCATCCTGCGGGTGTTGGTTGCTCATCGAAGCCTCCGTGAATGCGGGAAGACCGATTATCCCTTCTATCGCCAATGCCAGTCGCGCGCTCCTATTCGTAGCGCTTGAATACCGCCGTCTTGCCGCCGTCCTTCACCAGCAGGACCTCGTACGGATCCTTGCGCGGTCCTTCCATGCCGGGCGAGCCCATTGGCATGCCCGGCACCGCCAGCCCGCGTGCCTTTGGCTTCGCGGCGAGCAGGCGCTTGATGTCGCTGGCGGGCACATGGCCCTCGATGGCGTAGCCGCCCACGCGGCCGGTGTGGCAGGAGCCGTATTGCTGGGCAATGCCGAACTTCGCGCGATAGTCGGACGTGCTGGCGACATCCTGTGACTTCACCGTAAAGCCGTTCGCCTCGAGGTGCTTGATCCACTCCTTGCAGCAGCCGCAAGTGGCGGTCTTGAACACCTCGATCACGGGCTGGGCCGCGCTGGCGAGCAGCGGAAAGGCGAGGGCGGCGGCAAGGGCGACATGGCGCGGAAAGCGCAGCTGCATGGGAACTCCTGGGGCGTAGGGATAAACCGCAATTATGCAGCAGATGCCCGCTTGGTGGCGGCGCCCGGCGATGCTATACTGTATAAAAACACAGTATTCCCAAGAACCATGCCACGCTTCCTTCCGATCGACCTCGACCCGCCCGAAAAAGACCCGCCACAACGCGCCGCCGCCAGCGCGCGCGCCGGCGTGTTCCGTGGCATCGCGGACGAACCCGTGACCGATGCGAAGACCGACGCCGAGTTGGCGCGCGAGTACATCGGCCAGGGCGAGCTGAGTCCGAAATCGATCGCCAACACCCAGAAGGAACTGTACCGCTTCCTGACCTGGTGCCGCGAAGAGGCGCGCAAGACCTTCCGTGGCCTGAGCGTGGCGGACCTGAACGCCTACAAGGAATTCATCCGCAACCCGCCGCCCGAATGGGTCAGCGCCACCAAGTGGCCGCGCAACGATCCGCGCTACCGCCCGTTTTCCGGGCCGCTGTCGGACGCCAGCCGGCGCCAGGCCATGATCGCGGTCAAGGGCCTGCTGGGCTACGCGGAGCAGACCGGCTACCTGCGGCGCAACCCGGCCCGGCTGGTGCGCAACGTGCGCGCGGCCGGCGGCAGCCGCATTACCCGCTACCTGTCGCCGCAGGCGATCGGCCACGCGCTCGAAGCGGTCGGCCAGCGCGTGGCCAATACCCCTGCCATGGTGCGCCAGCGCGAGCGCGACCGCTTCCTGCTGATCGCCTTCGCCCAGACCGGCGCGCGCCTGAACGAGATCGTCGGCGCCAGCATGGGAGCGATCTACAGCGAAGGCGACGGGCGCTGGTGGCTGGACGTGATGGGCAAGGGCGCCAAGCCGCGCCGCCTGCCAGTGCCACCGGCCATGCTGGCCGCGTTCCGCGATTACCGCCTGGCCTTCGGGCTGCTGCCGCAGGCCAGCCGCGCCGACCGTACGCCGCTGGTGCTGTCCAGCCGCAGGGAGGAAGCGGTGCGCATCACCGACGAAGCCGCCTCGGAAGCGCTGAAAGCCGTGTTCGGCGCCGGCGCCGACCTGGCCGCCGCGCAGGGCGACGGCGACAGCGCGTCGGCGCTGCGCCAGGCCTCGACCCACTGGCTACGCCACAGCATGCTGACCAACCATGCCAACAGCGGGGTCCAGCTCAAGACCCTGCAGGACACGGCCGGCCACGCGAACATCGCCACCACGGCGGCCTACCTGCACAAGCGCGACCACGAACGCCACGACGAGATCCTCGGCTCGGGCCCCGGCCTCGTGCCCGGGGATTAGATCGGCAGTTCGGAAGCGCCGCCGTCCGAGCTGCCGAATTCCTGCAGGTCGTCGAGCGAGAGCCGGTGCTCGTTGAGCGCGCTGACGATCGACTTGAGCTGCTCCGGATCCGGGTGCAGGTAGATGATCCGGTGTTCGAGCTCGTTGTCCCAGTACTTCGTGTACGGCACATCGGTTTCGCCCATGACCTTGGCGTGGAAGCTGCCGTCCATCATTTCACCGACCAGGGTAATCCTGGCGGTATCCGGCGTCGTATTGTTCACGGTAATGCCCATGCTCGTCCTTTCGAGTGATCAGTTCGCATAGGTATATTCTTACCCACGTCGGCAGGGCGACGCAAACGGCTGGCAGTCAGGCGTGCGCGGGTCCTGCCTTATTTGCCGATCCCGCGTGCCGGCGCGCCTTGCGTACATCGCGGCGGACCATCGAGATAGCGCCAGCCCCCGGGATAGTTGCCCTCGGCCCGGTCCAGGGCCACCCGGCCCGCCGGACCGCACAGGCTTGCGTGGGCCAGCTCGCTGTCGGCCTTGAGCAGGATTTTCACAGGTGTCCCCGCCGCCAGATAGACCGCCACCCTCGCCACGCCCATTGCGCCATCCTGGTGCATGCTGCGTTCGAGGAAGATTTCCGGCTCAGGGTAATACCAGCCGGGCGCTGCATCGAGCATCAGCTTCGCAGCCGGGCTGAACTCGACGCTGGTGTAGCTGCGTGCGAGCCTGACGGCGCCGAGCTGCACCAGCAACAGCGCCGCCAGCACGGCGAGCGGCCAGCGCGGCGCCCGCTGCAGGTAAGTGAGTCCGAGATACAGCAAGGGCATGCCACCCCAGGCAGCGTAGCGCATCATGCCGGCGGCCCCGGAATTCCAGTTCACCGTCGACAGCGAAGGAATCGCCATTGCGACAGCGAACAGGATGCCGGCGATCGTGTGCGGCAGCCAGCGCAGCCGGTCCTGCGCCAGCAGTTGGCTCAGCACCAGCGCCATGGCGACCGGAAAACCGACGATGGCGCCCTGGTTCAGGTCGAAAAAGTAGGATACCAGCCGCGCCGGCGTGATCAGGGCCGGGTCGGTGGCGAGCGTCGCGATCATGCTTGGCACGCCGAATACCTGGTAGTTGAACCACACCGGCGCCGCCGCCAGCAGTCCCATAAGGAGCGAAGCCAGCACCGTATGGCCGGTGAGCACCTTGCGCAGCGCCGCGCGCGCCGGCAGCCGCTCGTGCGCGTAGACATAACAGACACGGATCAGCGGCCCGAAGGCTGCGAACAACGCCAGCGGCGGATTCTGCATCGCGGCGACGCCGGCCAGCAGCGCGGCCAGGTAGGGCCGGCCGTTCAGCGTGAACACGAGACCGCCGAGGAGGGCGCTTGCCGTGAAAAACTCCGGGCTGCACCAGTTCGAATAGAGCACGCCTCCAGAGAGCAGGAACATCGTGACGCCGAAGATGGCGCGGCCGGGCGAACCGGTGAACTGGAACAGCGCGACGGCGAGGATGGCGAGCGCGCCCAGGTTCACCAGCTGGAAGCCCTTGAGCGGCTTGCCGCCAACACGGTCGATGAGTTTGAATGGAATCGCGGCGAGCGCGGGATAGGCGAAGAAGTGAATCGCATAATAGCCGCCATCCTTGCCGCGCACGAAGCCGGGGAAGGGATGCAGGTCGCCTTTGCGCATGCCGGCGCGCAGCGCCTCGTGCACGAGTACGAAACCGGGCTCGGGCGACAGCTTCGCCGCCGTGTCGAGGTCGGACACGCGGATCTCCGGCGTCCCATGGCTTGCCAGCGCAATGGTCATCAGGGCGTATTCCTGGAAATCGCCGCTCTTGGAGGGACGGGCCAGCAGCAGGGCGGCAAGGAACAGGAAACCGATGAACAGTGCAAGGCGGGAAACGGGTGCGGCCGGAAGGAAACGCTGCATGAGCCAGGCGAGGCGACGCGGCCGGCAGGCCCGAGCGATCGGCCTGCCCGGTCCCGGGCATCGCCTCACATCCTTGTGACGGTAGTGAGAACGGGCAAGATTCTAACTTGCCTATAGGGCAGGTGGTAAGGCGAGAGAGGCTTTATGAGGATCGCCTAGCGCTGTACTGTCGCTGCCCTTGCTCGGGAGGCACGGACGCCGAGCCGCTCCAGCCTGGCGCACCAGCGCGCACAGCGCTCGGCCGGCATGTCGGCTGCGCCCCCCACGACGGTCGCCGCGACCGGCGCGATGCCGACGAAGCCCGGGATGTTGCGGCGCAGTGCCTTGAGGCTGTGCGCCCGGTAGTACCAGCGCAAGAGCGGCGCCGGCATCCCGCCGAGCCAGAGCGGGTAGACCAGCACGATATGCGACGCCCGCATGATCGCTCCCTGCGCCGCCAGCAGGGTGGGCGGCAGGACGCCTTGCTGCCAGGCCCGCGGATCGGTCAGCAGGGGAAGCTTTTATCCCTCCGGCCTCGGTTAATGTGAGATTAATCTTGCGCCCTTAGCCTGCATTCATTGAAACAAGGAATGCAGATCCATGACACAGATGCCGACCTGTGGTGCGCTTGCACCCGCCCCGGCCAGGACCCGCGGCCGCGCATCGCACACGGCGCGCAGCTTCGAGTTCGTCGGCCCCGGCGACGCCGCCCGCCCTGGCCTGGAAACCTTTATCGCCGATGCCTTCCAGGCCAGCTATGGCGCCCGCGTCAGCCATTTTTGCGACATGCTGGTGGGCACCCGCAGCGCCGATGGCGGGTGGACCGCGGCACTCGGCTATTCGCTGGCCGCGGCCGGCCCGACCTTCCTGGAACAGTACCTCGACGGCCCGCTGGACGCCGAGATCGGCGCGCGCCTGGGACGGCCCGTGACGCGCGACCAGGTAGTCGAGGTGGGCAACCTGGCGGCCAGCTCGCCGGGCGAGGCGCGCGCCCTGATCGTGCACGCCACCGGCCTGCTGTATGAGCTCGGCCTGCACATCGTCGCCTTCACCGCCACTGCCAGCCTGCTCAATTCCTTCGGCCGGCTGCGCCTGCATCCGCAGCTGCTGGCTCCGGCCGACCCGCTGCGCCTGCCCGGTGGCGGGTGCGAATGGGGCAGCTACTACGACACTCACCCTCACGTCATGTTTGGCGATATACGCTATGGATACGAAAAACTTGCTCGACTCGCTAGCCGGGAAGCCAGCCCTGCTGTCTGATGGCCGCACGACCCTGGACGGCGCCGCATTCGGTCAACTGGTCCGGCAGGCCTGCGACGCCCTGGCCGCGCGCCAGTACCCGCAGGCGCCAGTCGCGCTGTTGGCCGACAACAGCCCCGAGTGGCTGGCGATCGACCTTGCCACGCAGGTGCTCGGCCTGGCGCTGGTGCCGCTGCCGCTGTTCTTCACGCCTGAGCAGTGGCAGCACGTGATGGCCCAGACCGGCGCACGCTCGGTCTGGTGCGCCGACCCGCGCCATGCGGCTGCCCTCGGTTGGACCCGCCAGGTAGCCGCGGACACCTGCCTGGCCCTGTACGAAGCCGCCGAGTCGGCCAGCGCGGCGCCGCCGCTTGGCCTGGGCGGCGTCCAGAAAATCACCTTCACGTCGGGCACCACATCGGCGCCGAAAGGGGTTTGCCTGGGCATGGCGCAGCAATGGGAGCTGGCCGGCGCGCTGCGCGACGGGCTGGCGCCGCTGGGGCTGGAACGGCACCTGTGCCTGCTGCCGTTCGCGGTACTGCTGGAGAACATCGCCGGCCCCTACACGGCCTTGCTGGCCGGCGCCACCGTCATGTGCCCGCCACTCGCCGAGACCGGCCTGAGCGGGGCCAGCGGCTTCGATCCGGTCACCTGCCTTTCGGCGCTCGCCCGCTACCGGCCGCACAGCATCATCCTGGTGCCGCAGATGCTGCAGGCGCTGGTGGCCGCCACGGCGCCGGGCGACCCGCGCATCGCCAGCCTGCGCTTCGTCGCGGTTGGCGGTGGCAAGGTGTCGCCCCGGCTGCTGGAGGCGGCAGCGGCGCGCGGCTTCCCGGTCTACGAAGGGTATGGCCTGTCCGAGTGCGCCTCGGTGGTGGCGCTCAACCTGCCGGGGGCGGCGCGGCCGGGCAGCGTCGGCCGCCCGCTGCCGCACCGGCGCGTGGTCATCGCCGCCGACGGCGAGATCCTGGTCCAGGGTGTGGCGGCCCACTACCTGGGCCAGCCGCCCGCGCCGGGTGCGGCGCTGGCCACCGGCGACCTCGGCCACCTCGACGCCGACGGCTTCCTGTACGTGGACGGCCGCAAGAAAGACGTCCTGATCACCGGCTACGGGCGCAACGTCTCGCCCGAATGGCCGGAGGCGGCGCTCACCGGCACCGGCGCCATCGCGCAGGCGGTGGTGTTCGGCGAGGCCCAGCCCTGGCTTGCGGCCCTGGTCGTGCCGGCCGCACCCGGTATCGGCGCCGCCGAACTGGCCGAGGCCGTGGCGCGTGCCAATGCCGGCCTGCCGGATTACGCCCGGGTCCGGCGCTGGGCGGCCGTGCCGCCGCTCATGGCGGCAGATGGCCTGGTGACCGCCAACGGGCGTCCGCGCCGTCCCCTGATCGCGGCCAGGTATGCCGCCCGCATCGCCCGACTATTCGACACCATGGAGACCACCCAGTGACATTTTTCGACCAACTCAAGCGCGACACCGACGCGCAGCGCCAGGACATGTTCGCCATTCCCGTCATCCAGGACGCGCTGCGGGGGGAGGTCGTCACCGCCCAGTACATCGCCTTCCTGACGCAGGCTTACCATCACGTCCGCCATACGGTGCCGCTGCTGATGGCATGCGGCAGCCGCCTCGACAGCCGCCACGAATGGCTGCGCGCCGCCATTGCCGAGTATATCGAGGAGGAAGTCGGGCACCAGGAATGGGTCCTGTCCGACATCGCGGCCTGCGGCGGCGATGCCGAAGCGGTCCGCGCCAGCCGTCCGCATGCCAGCACCGAGCTGATGGTGGCCTACGCCTACCACCAGGTCGACCGCGGCAACCCGGTCGGCTTCTTCGGCATGGTGCACGTGCTCGAAGGCACCAGCACGGCGCTGGCCACCCACGCCGCCGAGACCATGCGCAGCGCATTGGCGCTGCCGCCGGAAGCGTTCAGCTACCTCAGCTCGCACGGCAGCCTGGACGTCGGCCACGTGGCCTTCTTCGAAGGACTGATGAACCGGCTCGACGATGCGGCTGACCGGGACGCCGTGGTCCACATGGCGCGCATGATGTACGGCTTGTACGGCAATGTGTTCCGCAGCCTGCCGCGCGGCGCCGAGCTGTTCGAAGGGAAGGCCTGAGATGGCCGCCCATCCCGCTCCCCGCCGCTACCGCGCGGTGCTCACCGGCGCTGGCGGCGGCATCGGCGCCGCGATCGCGCGCGCGCTCGCTCCCCATGCCGACCTGCTGGTGCTGGTCGGACGCCAGCGCGCGCCGCTCGAGGCGCTGGCCGCCCAGCTGGGCCAGTGTCCGGTGCTGATCGTCTGCGGCGACTTGTGCGAAGCGGCCACGCTGGACGCGGTGGCGGCGGCGGCGCGCACCGCCGGCGGCATCAACCTGCTGGTCAACAACGCCGGCACCAGCGGCTTCCACGCCTTTGAATCGCAGAGCCCGGAAGCGATCCGGAAACTGGTGGACACCAACCTGCTGGCGCCGATGCTGCTTACCCGTACGCTGCTGCCGCTGCTCGGCCAGGCCAGGACGGCCCAGGTGGTCAATATCGGCTCGGTCTTCGGTTCGCTCGGCTTCCCCGGCTTTGCCGCCTACGGCGCGGCGAAGGCAGGGCTGGCCGGCTTCTCGCAGGCGCTGCGGCGCGAGTTGTCCGACAGCGCCATCGCGGTACGCCACTTTTCGCCGCGCGCCACCCGCACGCCGATCAACAGCGCCGCGGTGGACGCCATGAACCGCGAACTGGGCACGGCCGAAGACAGTCCAGAGGCCGTCGCCGGGGCCTTCATCCGTTTCCTGGACGGCAGCGCCGGCCAGCGCACCCTGGGCGCGAAGGAACGCTTTTTTGTCCTGCTCAACAAACTGCTGCCCGGCCTGCCCGACAACGCGATCCGCAAGCAGCTGCCGCAGATCCGCAAGCATCTGCCGCGCTGACACCGGCGCCGGCAGGCCAGATTCATCAACCTATGGAGAGTGTCATGAAACAATTTGCGCGTGCGCTGTGGACAGCCGCCTTCGCCGCCTTCCTGCCCTTTGGCGCCGCCCACGCGGGCAGCGCCGAGGATGTCGCCCGCCTGCAGCAGGAGTGGGCCCAGATCAAGTACCAGTCGCCCGCCGCCAGCCAGGAGCAGCAGTTCGAGCGCCTGCGCGCCCAGGCCGAGCAGATGGCCGCGCGCGAGCCCGGCAGCGCCGAGCTGCTGGTCTGGTACGCCATCGTCGAATCGTCCTATGCCGGCGCGAGGGGCGGGCTGGGCGCCCTGAAGTACGTGGAGCACGCCAGGAAGAGCCTGGAGCAGGCGCTGGCGATCGATCCCCGGGTGCTCGACGGTTCCGCGTACACCAGCCTCGGTTCGTTGTATTATCAGGTGCCGCGCTGGCCGATCGGGTTCGGCAACGACCAGAAGGCGCAGGAATTCCTGAAGAAGGGCCTGGCCGTGAATCCGGACGGAATCGACCCGAACTTCTTCTACGGGGACTACCTGTTCCGCAAGGGAGACTACGACGGCGCCGAGCGCGCGCTGCGCAAGGCGCTGCAGGCGCCGGCGCGTCCCGGGCGCAAGATTGCCGACGACGGGCGGCGCGCCGAGGCGGCCGCCCTGCTGGAACAAATCGCGGCCAAGCGCCGTTAAGTGGAGGGCAGCTTGCGGCTGTTGCTGATCGAAGACGATGAATTGCTGGCCAGCGGACTCAAGCTGGCCCTGCGCCGCGCCCACTACCAGGTCGAGCACGTGGGCGATGGCCATGCCGCCCTGGCTGCGTTGCGCGACAACCCGTTCGACCTGGCGGTGCTCGACCTGGGGCTGCCCGGCCTGGACGGCACCCAGGTACTGCAGGCCTTGCGCGACGAAGGCAATGGCGTGCCGGTGCTGATCCTGTCGGCGCGCGACGCGATCCGCGACCGTATCCTGGGCCTCGACCTGGGCGCCGACGACTACCTGGTCAAGCCCTTCGAACTGGACGAACTGCTGGCGCGCCTGCGGGTGCTGGCGCGGCGGCGCCAGGGCCGGCCGGTGAACCGGATCGCGCTCGGCGCGCTGGTGCTCGACCTCGACCGCCAGGACGCTACCTGGCGCGGCGAGGCGGTGGAGCTGCAGCGCTTCGAGTTCATGCTGCTGCGGCACATGGCCGAACAGCCGCAACGCGTCTTCAATCGCGCACAGCTGGAAGAAGCCCTGTACGGCTGGGGCGAGGGCGCCGAAAGCAATACCATCGACGTCCATGTGCACCACCTGCGGCGCAAGCTCGATCCCGGCGTGGTCAAGACCATCCGCGGGGTCGGCTACCGCCTCGGCGACCTGCAGCCATGAGCACCCGCAGCTATTCGAGCCGGCGCCGGCTGGTGGCGGCGACGCTGGTATGCATGCTGCTGATCTTCGGCGGCATCGGGCTGGCCGCGCACACGGTGGCGCGCGAGGAATCGGAGGAGCTGTTCAGCGCGCGCCTGGCCACCTCGGCGCGGGTGCTGGAAGCCCTGATGGCCAAGCAGCTGGAAGTGGCCACGCTGGCGCGGCCGCTGATCGTCACCCTGCCGCCGGAACTGGAAGCGGACACCAGCAACGAACCGGAAGCGTTTGGTCACCGCTACGAAACCAAGGTGGCGTTCCAGGTCTGGCGCAACGACGGCACGCTGCTGGCGCGTTCGGCCTCGGCCCCGGACGCCGCGCTGGCGCCGCTGCGCGCGGGCTTCAGCGAGCACCTGGTCGGCGCTACCTTGTGGCAGGTGTTCGTACTGCGCTCGGGCGGGATCTGGGTGGTGACCGCCGAGAAGGATGAGGTACGCCAGGAACTGGCGGACTACATCGGGATGTCGATCATCGCCCCCCTGATCGTCGGCGGCATCCTGATGCTGGCGGTGGTGAATTTCTTGCTCCTGCGCAGCATGCGGCCCCTGTCCGAACTGGCAAGCCTGATCGCGGCCCGCAAGCCCGACTCGCTGGAACCGGTGCGCCTGGCCGAAACCCCGACCGAACTGGCCCCCATCGTCGTCGAGCTGAACCAGCTGCTCGACCGCATCCGCGCCGCGTTCGAGCGCGAGCAGCGCTTCATCAACGCCGCGGCGCATGAAATCCGCACCCCGATCGCCGCAGTCCAGCTGCACCTGGAGAACGCGCTGCACTCGAGCTCGGAGCCGGAGCGCGGTAACGCCCTGGCCTCGGCCCTGGCCGGCGCGCGCCGCACCAGCAAGCTGGCCGAACAGCTGCTCGCGCTGGGCCGGATCAGCTCGCGCAGCGACGCCTACCAGCAACAGCGCGTCACCCTGGGCCCCTTGTGCGGCGAGGTGATCGGTACCATGGAACCGCTGCTGGCACGCCGCGGCCAGGCGATCGAACTGGATACGCGCCAGGAATGCGCCACCTGGGGCGAACCTTCGCAGCTGCGGCGCCTGCTGCAGAACCTGATCGAGAACGCCTCGGTCCACGGCGCGGCGCATGGCGAAATCCAGGTGCGCCTGGCACGCCAGGGCAACTGCGCCGTGATCAGCGTGGCCAACGATGGCGTGCCGATTCCCACGAGCGAGGCCGACAAGCTGTTCACGCCCTACTACCGGCTGCCGGGCGCTGCGCCAGGGGGCCATGGACTGGGCCTGGCCATCGTCAAGGAAATCGCCGACCAGCACCAGGCGCTGGTCGGGATCGGCCGCAAGCCGGACGGGCAGGGTACCGTGGTCGAGGTGCTGCTGCCGGCCTTGTGATGGCGCGCCGAGGCGCTACCATGAAGTAAGCCAGTCCCGGTTCGCATGTTTGATGGAGGGTCCGCCATGACAAGCCCGATTTCCCGCATCGCGATCGCCACCGGCGGCGGCGACGCTCCGGGGCTGAATGCGGTCATTCGCGCGGTAGTCCTGTCCGCCACCCGGCTCGGCTGGGAATGCCATGGGATCCGCGACGGTTTCAACGGCCTGCTGGCCCCCGGCCAGTGCGACGGCGACCCGGTGCTGCGCCTCGATGCAAGCGCGGTACACGGCATCGGCCACCTGGGCGGCACCATCCTCGGCAGCACCAGCCGCGGCAACCCAATGCGCTTCCCGGTCGAGCAGCCCGACGGCAGCGTGGCCGAGCAGGACCTCAGCGACGAACTGGCGGCGCTGTGCCGCGCCCGCGGTTTCGATGCCCTGGTCGTGGTCGGCGGCGACGGTTCGATGGCCATCGCCGATTGCCTGCGCGGCAAGGGGCTGGCGGTGGTGGGCGTGCCGAAGACCATCGACAACGACCTCGACCACACGATCCAGACCTTCGGCTTCGACACCGCAACGGGCTTTGCGACCGCCTGCATCGACCGCCTGCATACCACTGCCGACAGCCAGCACCGCGTGATGGTGGTCGAAGTCATGGGCCGCTACGCCGGCTGGATCGCACTGCATGCCGGACTCGCCGCAGGCGCCCATGCGATCCTGCTGCCCGAGATTCCCTTCGACCCCGGGCTGGTGGCGGCCGCCATCGCCCGCCGCGACGCCCAGGGGCGGCGCCACGCGATCGTGGTCGTGGCCGAAGGCGCCCAGCCGCAGGGCGGCCGCCGCATGCTGGTGGCGGCCGCCGCCCCGGGCCGCGCCGAGCGCCTCGGCGGCATCGGCGCCTGGCTCGAGGCCGAGCTGGCCGCACGCACCGGCAAGGAATGCCGCAGCGTGGTGCTGGGCCACCTGCTGCGCGGCGGCAGCCCGTCCGCATGCGACCGCGTGATCGCCGCGCGCTTCGGGGCCGCCGCGGTACGGGTGCTGGCGCGCGGCGAAGCGGGCGTCATGGTGACCCTGGCCGAACACGACATCGGCACGGTGCCGCTGGCCGAAGTGGCCGGCCGCACGCGCCGGGTTCCGCTGGACGGCGACACCGTGCGTACCGCGCGCGAGCTCGGGATATGCCTTGGCGCGGAGGCTTGATGCGGCAAGCGCACGCACAGGTCCAGCTGGCGATGCGGACAAGCGCGCTGAGCCCGTATCAGTGGGCGAACAGGACCGGCACCGGGGCCCGCTCGAGCAGCAGGCGCGTGGCGCCGCCCAGCACGAGTTCGCGCAAGCGGCTGTGGCCGAACGCCCCGGCGACCAGCAGCCCGGCGCCCCAGGACTGGGCTGCTTCCAGCAGTGCGTCGCCGGCCGGCAGGCGGCCTTCGTCGTGGACCAGCTCGGCCCTGACACCATGGCCGGCAAGATACTGCGCCATTGCGGCGCCCGGTTCCGGCCCATTCAGCGCCGCTTCGGGGCCGGGAGCGACCATTACGAGGCGCACGCCGGCGGCACGCTGCAACAGGGGGAGGGCGGCGTCGATGGCGCGAATCGCCTGGGTACTGCCGTTCCACCCGATGACGATATTTCCCGTCAGTGGCGCGCCGGCATACTGGCGCGGCACCACCAGCACCGGCCGGGGACCATGCAGCGCCAGGTACTGCGGCAGGCCATCGAGGGGAGGGACTTCATCGGCCGGCTGGCCGGTGATGACCAAATCGGCATAACGCGATTGCAGCAGCATGGCGACCCGAGACTCTTCCTCCACCAGGCTTTCGTCTGGCGCCGCCATGCCGGCCGCGCGCGCCCGTTCGGCAAAGCGGGCAAGGCGTTCGCGTGCCTGCGCCCGGATCGCATCGAACTGGGCGCGCGGCTCGACATGCAGCGATCCAGCCAGCATGACCAGTGCAGGCCAGGACATGCCGGTAGCGGCGCAGCCCATTACCCGCGCGCCAAAACCATCGGCAAGCTGCGCAGCCGCCCGCACGCGGGCCTCGATGTGCGGGCTGTCGTCGACATGGACAGCAAGCGTCTTGTACATGATGCTTCCTTTCGCCAGGGCGGGAGTAGTGGAGGGGGCCTGCACGCCTGGACACGCCCCTGAGCAGATTGAGCCGGCGGACGCGACCTGTAATTGATGCAGATCAAAAAATACAATTCGATCCTAGGGAAAGCACTTGCATGCAAGCTTCAAAAGTGATGGGGCGCTGGCAGCGCCATGCGACTGGTCCGACGCGGGGGACAACGATGCGATTCAAGTCTTTCCGACGCCGGTTGACTGCAGTGGCTTGGCATGCGGGCGCACCCGATGCCTGAGCGCTCATTTTCTTTACATGAATCAAGCATGAGTATGCTATAGATGCCATATCCATAGCATACGGACCCTACTTTGCAATAAACATTGGGATATATAATGCCAATTCCAATGATCTCGGTGATACTGGGTATCATGGTGGCTGACAAACATGCAGCTTGGCTTGCATTTTCGGGGGTATGGCGCATCCATGCATATCGACGCAGTATCGTCCGGTGCGAAAGCGAACCACAACGAGGATTGGGTGTGCAGCTTCCACACGCCCGGCACCATCGACCTGGTGATCATCGATGGCGGCACCTCGGTCGCCGATGTCGACTACATCGATCGCCTGAACGGCGATGTGGTCTGGTTTGTCACGCGCTTCGCAGCCTCGCTCGGCGCCTGCATCGAGTCGGGACTTGGCCAGCACGCAGCGGTGCACGCGGCCATTGGCGCCACCTACGACGAATTTCGCGAGCGTGCCGCCGGCCAGGAGATTCCGCAACACGCGTGGCCGATCGCCGCCATGACCTGGCTGCGCTTGACGACCGATCCAGCTGCCACCAGGCTGAGCATGTACTGCCTGGGCGACTGCAAGGTGCTGATGCACACGCCGGGCGGTGAAGTGCGCGACCTCGATCCCTGGGTGAATCCGCAGGAAGCCGTGCTGAGCGTAGAAGTCGCCAAACTGCAGGCCGAAGGCCTCCAGGACAGCGCAGCGCGGCACGCACGGCTGTTGCCGATCCTGCGTGCGCGCCGCGAATTCCAGAATGCCGCCAATGACCCCGAAGCCCTGTGCCTGCGCCCGAACGGCCAGTTCCGGGCGCGCACCATCGAGGTCGACGTGCCGAACGGCGCCAGTGTGCTGGCCATGACCGATGGCTTCTACCGCCTGGTCGACACCTACGGCCTGCATACGCCCGAGAGCCTGTTCGCACTGTGCGAACAGCGCGGACTGCAGCCGGCGCTGGATGAGCTGCGGCAGTACGAAGCCGCCGCGCCGGCAAGCGCCTCCAGCTCGGTCAAGCGCGCGGACGATGCGTCCGCGATCCTGTGGCGTGCGGGGCCGGCGTGAAGGTCAGGATTCGAGCGCTGCTGTCGGTGTGCGTGTGCGCCGCGGGATGCACCTGGTTTCCCAGTGTCGGCGTCGGCTATCGTGGCACCGGCGATGCGGGTGTCGTCGAGTTCATGCGCGGGAACTACATGTCCTCGGAGGCTGGCGTTGCCACATATCTGAAACGCCATCTGGATGCTGGACTGCGGCCTGGCCAGGAAATCGACAAGGCCTACCTGGTCCAGCGGGGAGCGAGTTGTTCTGACAGCATGCCAGTCGTGTGCAAGTTCACCGGGATCGCGAACGAGCACTTCCGCGGCATGCCGAAGCAACAGGCGCTGTCACCCATGGCTGTGGATGAGGATTGAACTGTCGAGCTGCGCCACGGTCCAAACCGTATCGCCATCCACGGAGCCTTCCATGCGTTCGCCCCGCTTCAAGAAGTGGTTCGCCGCCCTGCCGGTGCT
>NZ_FOLD01000006.1 GCF_900112225.1 Massilia yuzhufengensis
TCACGTACATCCGCACCTATGAGGGCTGGCTTTATCTGGCCGTCGTACTGGACCTGTTTTCACGTCAGGTGGTCGGCTGGTCGATGAGTTCTCGAATCGATCGCGAGTTGGCCATGAATGCGCTTTTGATGGCTGTCTGGCGTCGGCAACCCAAAAATACAGTGATGGTGCATTCCGATCAGGGCAGCCAGTTCAGCAGCTACGACTGGCGCGACTTCCTGGACCAGCACAACCTGCAGCAGAGTATAAGCCGGCGTGGGAACTGCCACGATAACGCCGTGGCCGAGAGCTTCTTCCAGCTCCTGAAACGGGAACGGATCCGACGCAAGACCTACGGTACTCGGGAAGAAGCAAAACAGGATGTCTTCGATTATATTGAGATGTTTTACAATCCCAAGCGCCGGCACAGCGTCAGCAATGACTTGTCGCCGGTGGAGTATGAAAAGCAGTACTTCAAGCAGCTCGCGAGTGTCTAGGAAACTCGTGGCGATTCAATACCATGTCAAGGTTGTAGATCTTTCGCCTGACAAAGACGGGCATTTAACTGCTCTTACGGTACTGCGACTACCATTCTCGCCACCAGAGCCTTGTGTCCATGGTATCGCGAACGAAGTGCCACCGACGGACCTGAAGCTACTGGCCTCCACAAAGCTGGAGCGGTTCAGTTGTATGCACCAGCGCTACTGAGTCCCCCCGGCGGGCAATCATCGCCGCCGCGCTCACCGGGTTACCGAAGGCCGTCGGGCGCGCAGCCCTATGTCGTAAGGCAGCATCGCGACACTGCAGCCCTCCTGATCCGTACACTAAGCTCCGGCGAACGCTACCTCAATTGGCTCGTCACCGAAACGCTCATCGTGCAGATCACAAGCCACCCCATTGTTCCGCAGCAGGTCGAGCGCTTCAACAAGACAGCCCCGCGGCAAAGTAACATGCGGTAGTTTGTTCTCCGCGTTCCCGATCAAGTAAGCAAATGCTGTTTATCGCTTTTTGACTCCTGTAGAGACCGTAGCGGGGGCTTCTTCCTTGACGTATTCCACGACTCAATGTTTTAGCAGAGAAAATTAAACGGGAGAAGAAGTTGTTGCTGTTAGGCGGCTTGAGGCCCCGCTTGCCGAAACAAATCGCCCAAAATTTTATTGGCGAGAGAATTTAATCGACAATATCGTCCATGCCGAAATTGGCGATCGAGCCAATTTGTGCTCGCGCTTTATCCAAATGATCTCGAACGTTTCTCTGTATGACACGTTCAGGCAGACCAGCAAAAGACGACCTAATCCTTTCAGCCTCGTCCATTAAATCCCTCGTTAGAAGAGAGCCACTACGGAAGGTCATCAATAATGGAAGATGGGATCCCTTAGCTTTTGGAACATTACGTCTGTTAGGGCCGAATGCTAGGTAATTAATCAAAAAATCCGCAGCCATAACAGGGGAGTCGTGTGGAGTCACGTCTTGGCGTTGGGACAGGAAATTCTTCAGCCCGTAGGCTTGTCGATCAACTGTAAGCCACCAAGCACTATAACCGAACGCCGACTTACTTTCCTTCTGTCGAAGCTGTACTATGCCAGCGTAGCACTCGATGTCGTGTTTTACTAGCCGAGTTATGGCAATGTCGTCAAGCCTATATCCGTACTGTTCCTGTCGGCGGTCGTATCGCTCTATCAAAATTTGTTCTAATGCATGTCGTAAAGCAGGTTCAGCTGCAGCGCATTCAACGTCGAGATCGCGCTCGGTGATTCCAAACTCATCATTGAGATAATCTGCCAAATCATCCAGAGGACGTGCTTCCCCTCTAAAATTGAAAAGCCAGTTTTCGAATGATGCTGCAGATCTACCGTTCGAAATGTACTGATCTAACAGATAAGGAATTGAACCTTGCCATTGATCATGTTTAAGACGGGTGCAATACAGCGCACGGTTCATATGACGTTCCACTTCTTCGATAACCCCACGGGTAACATTCAAGGTCAAGCCTGCCGCCCTTGCCGCATCGATCATCTGCGTAAATCGACCTTGCAAACTCTCACCATCAGCTAAAGTCTCTGCAATCAACGGCAGAATGATGTTGGTGTCGAGCCATAGAGTTCCATGCGAAAACATCTTTGCCACGGCGCCCTGCACGTCGGGCGTCTGTTTCAAAAACGCCATTAGTGTGTATGAGTCGGCAAGAAGACGCAAATAACTCTGGATCTCGAGATCGGAGCTAATAAGTATCTCACGTACAGCAATTTGAACGGTGTCAACCCAGTCAATACCCTTGGTTTTTTTAAGGTGCGAACTGGAAATCTCAGAAGTTACTGTAGACCTAAAATCTTCTTCTGCAAGGCTATCCAATTTCCCCATCTGGATGGCCATAGCGAATGATTGACTACGTTCAAACAAAACCGCGTCGGTTGCAAGCCTAATAACTGATGCCAACTCACCAAGCTGCGCCGCTGTTATAGATTTTTGGGGAACAATTTTTTCCGCAAGCCTCGCGATTACATTACTCACCCTTTCTTCCGACATTGCAGCGTCGACTCGATAGTCCTTTACACGAAGCACTTCGTCATGTGAAAGACAAAACTCATCCTGTTTTGCCCAATGCTTGATTGTAGCCTTAGATAAGCGGGTTAACGCGTTATCAACGTAGGTAATAATCTGTTGCTCAGGATGCTCAGGCAGGAGCAATCTAACCTGCATTCGTATTTTCTCACGGCTTAGACGATTATCAGAATCGGTCGACGATAGAGCAGCAAGAACAAGAGATTCAAAAGTAAGTTTTGTCAAACCTTTATCGCGTTCAGAATCGTGCCACTGCAGCCCGAGATAGGTAACCGCAGCAGTAAGTTCGTTATTAGACAACTGGGCTTGCACCTTCGGACCCACGCCCGACTTAGCTAACAATGGGTCGACAATAACACTTGAAAGCTCCTCGGCAGCTGCTTGACGCTGCATAGTCGAATTTACGCGTTCAATAAACCAATTCTTATCTCGAACATCAAGCGTAAGACCTTCTTGACGATAAGTTTTTTTAAGATCGTCAGCAGCAGCACCAATTACCTGATTTGAAACATATATCAGCATCAAAGTGTTTGGAAGCGTCGATTTTAACCGCTTAACTGTTGCCTTAATTTTTGTGTTCCATTTAGGCGTCACGGAGTATTGGAACACAATCGACGGCTCTTGCGTCGGTGAAAACAACTCTGCATCTCTTCCGTCATCTCCTCCTGGAAATGCTACAGTCCGTATGTGAGTAAATTCATCAATTAGAAAGGCAGATGCTAGTTTCTCAAATCGTTCCCAGTCGGAGGGCTTTAAGCGGTCAAGCGCTAATTCAAGTCGATTGCTATTCATTTTTTCATAATTTCTGAAAGCTTTTTTTGGGTCTTTGATCACAGTCCCTCCCGCGCTCTAACGAATTCTTGAATTAAAGACGGTGTGACGCTCTTGTTATTGAAGTTTATCAGCTGTAGCGCGGAGAATGTGAACAACTTTTAGTTATCAAAAAAGACACTACATAGAATTTCATCCTCTAACGCTACAAGAATCCGCCTCGTATGCAGCGGCCCCGTGGGGCTTCGTGATGTGTGATTGCAAACGGTCGCATGCCACGTAGTCTACTGGTTCACCAACCCTGCTCACCCTGCGCTTCGTATTGAGATCGAACTGGCTTTATTGCACAAATCGGCCCGTGCAGCGGGCCAGAGTGGGTCCAGACTAAACTGATGACATGAGCGCCCTGACAAAACCGAAGTACCGAACAACCAGCCGGAACGATTCCAACCCAGCGCTGAAGGCGCGCGGCTCTCTGCTCATTTGGCTAGACAAGGGAATGTGCTGTACGGCAGCGCCAGCAGCAAGCGAGGCCGCCAACCAAAGTACAGCGAGGCAGCGATCGAGTTCTGCCTGACGATCAAGGGCTTGTTCAGTCTGGCCCTGCGCCAGCCCATGGCCATGAACATGGCGCAAAGTCTACTCAATCTCGCTGGCCAGGCCTGCCCTAGCCTGGCCTGGCAGCTGCCTGACCGGCGCAACATTTTTCGCTGACGATCGGCGCGCAGCCGATGACCACGGAATTACACGTCCTGGTCGACAGTACGGGCGTCACGATGCTGGGCGAACGTGAGTGGAAGACCAAAAAACATGGGGCCGGCTACCGCCGCCAGTGGAGCAAGGTTCACTTTGGCGACGAAGCGTCCATGCTCGAAATCCGGGTCATCAAAGTGACCGACAATGCCACCGGAGATAAGCCGATACTTCCATGCCGGCTTGACCAGATTCACGGTGACAAGACCGTCACGAGCGTCAGCGGCGAAGGTGCCTGCGACACCAAAGGCTGTCACGAAGCGATTGCACAAAGTGGGAAGCAGGCGATTATCTACTCGCAAGAGCGCCAAACCATACGAGGACCCGCGTCCTGGTGCCGCAGCCCGCGATGCTATCCTGGCGGCGACGCGCCTGCTTGGCAGGAAAATCTGGAAATATTGGAGCGGCAATTACCAGAGCAGCTTGGTTGAACTGAGATGCGTCGCTTCAAATTACTTGACGATCGCGTGATGGCGCGCGACCTCGACCGCCAGATCGCCGAACTGCGGGTCCGTGCCACTATCCTCAATTGGTTCACCCGGTTGGGCACGCCCACGACTAGCTCGCTGAACAAATCGTAATTGTGCCTTGGGTCAGGGAATCACAAACTCCACTGCCTCACGCAAAAGAGCCCCGTGGCCCCGTAACCTCACGCGCTACGCGATTCTATGGGTGAACGCGATCTAGTTTGCAACAAGGAAACCGAAGGGCCATTGATCATTCAGATCGAACAATCAATGGCTCAAGCAAATTTCCTTTAAAATCAGTTGTTTGACTTACTACAATCGTTCCGATCACTCCGACACATTTCAATGACTGAGCTAAGCGCTTAAATTGCTTAGTGTTTTCCGGTCCCTCTCGGGCATGTACCATTCCCGATACCATACAGAGGTCATCGATCTGTGAACCGGCAACAACAGCATTACCTCGAATTTCCTTTACCGCGAACAATTCCCGCTGTTGATTCCTATTTTCATAGGTTTCGCGAACGATCTGCTATCGACCAGACTTAAACTAACCGCTATCCACGAAAGCCGGGCGGTTCAATGAGGTGACGTGAACTAGCCCTTCAGCAACGAACAATGTGGAGGTGCGTACACATGTACATTCTCTGCCCAATGACCAAGCCTACACTTCGCCTATGCCTCTACCAGTTTGAGCCAATCAGATCGGTGATCTGCTCGGGCCAGCCATAAAGCCAGATGAAGAGGGCAGCCTTGGTTACCCAAGATAACCAGTAGGAAGCCCCTCATCGCACCCTCGAAAGCGTCAAGGTAGTCCATGGCAGTATTCCGATCCTGTACAGATGGCGTCGGATTGACTTCGGGATGCGTGTGCCACAAGCCAACTGCATAACGTCCCTCGGCAAAATGGCTGTGCCTGTCCGCAGTTGCGCGGCGGGCATCTGGAATGAAAGCATGCCGGCGGCGCACATCGCTGCGATGCGGCCCAGTCGCGTGCGTGATGATAACGGCACTGTCATGGGGGGTGTGGCTAAACAACTGCCCGCCAGCCTCACGGTCAAGCCAGCGCTTTTGCGCATATTCATACATGTGAGTAAGTACCGGCTCATCGAACAAGACGTATCCCGCCCCGTCCGGCAAATAGAATTGGCGATTGTTCATGGCCATGGGCGGCAAAGCAGCACACCGTCGAGTTTCGTTGCTGAGTGGGCCCACTCGCGCAGAACCAGACCGGGGTAGTGAGCATCCAAAAAACTTTGCCCGCGAACCCAACTCCGGAGATGTGATGCCGCGACCTGCCGGTCGATCAGCGCGAGTGCGGCCTCCGCTACGAGTGCAACAGCGAACGTCGCTTGAGCCGGCGTGTAACTTTGAAACTGGCTGCTACAGCCGGGTTCTTGCATGATGACGTCATCGGGCCAATCGACCGCTTGCAAGTCGATCAGCCTGTCGGGAAGCCCGGCGAGCCAGTGCTCCGTGTCCTTCAGGACGCAAACGTGGGCGGCAGCAACATAAGGCTCCATCCAGCTGATCACGAGCGGTCGCGGGTGAAGCAACCTGGCCGTCTCAAGCGCTGCACGTACATCCGGTTCACCAGTGATATCCAGAACGATATCGACGCCGGAAAGCGTGGCCCGCATTAACCAAGCTTCTGCATCTTCTCTGGAATAGTCCAATTGACACGAGGGCACCGCCCGCCCGACATGCGCAGCGATGCCCTGGGCTTTCGGCAAACCGAGCATGTCGGCACCGAGCAGATGCCTGCCAATGTTAGACGCCGAAAGGAAATCAGGATCAACGACGGTGATCCTGCCGACACCCGAGCGCGCAAGGGTATCGATCACTACACTACCGAGCGCACCGGCTCCCAGAACGAGTACATGCGAACGCTGACGCGCACCTACTTGTGCATGCTGGTCCCGGCCACAGGTCCATCCTGGGTCGACCCGCTCCACCAGCAATGGCAAAAGCTGCCCAGTTGGATAAGCACGCTTTGTCTTGCCCTTGACCACCACGGTTGGCGGGCCGCCGGGTAATAGGTAGCCGTACGTGCAAGTCGGCGCGCGCAGTAGAACTAGACGATGCGTTGCCCGCGCGTGGGATGCCCGTTCAAACGCCCGGTACTGCACATCATTCAGGCGACTCTGCAGAAGGCTCAGGATGTCGGTCAATTGTGCCGGCCAAGTCCGCGGCGTAAAAGGAAAATCGACTGGGATATCTGCGACGATGACCGTCGCGACTTGGGTCGCACGCGGACCAAGCGACGCGATCAGCCGCGAAGCCAACGGGAGATTGTCGCCAACGATCAGGGTGCGCGAAGGTTGCAGTAACTGGCCATCAAGCAGACGCGGCTCGGTCGGGCGCACATCGAGCGTATACACCCGCTTTACTGCGTCGACATCCGATGCGTATCGATTGACATGGATGGTCCAATAATTGGCTGTTTCCTTCTCGAAGTCGCAGTCAAGTTTGCCCGTCAGCCAGGGAACGAGAAACTCTTCCTGGAACAGGGCCAATAGCCGATCCAGGCGTGCTTCCGCCGTAGCCCCGCTCGCAGGACCTGCTTCGCCGGAAAAACAGAGATCGCCGCTGGAGTCGACATGCGGCACGCGTAGGATAGCGTCTCTGGACAACTGAATGCGCGCCCGTTCTTCAGGAAACTTCCCGGGCAATACCAGCCACGCATTCGAGAAAGCCCTCTCCTCCGGCATTGGGGGCAGAACGAGAGCGAACCGCCGTTGACGGCGCTGGTTGGCGTCTTCCGCCACGCCAGCTATCAGTGGATGCTTAAGCAGATGGCTCTCGAGAGGGCTGGCCGCGGCACCAATCGAGTCAGGCAAGGCCGCGTCCTGGACGTACCGGTTGCACTTGGCGCGGCTGTGCTGCCGCGAGGCCAGTCAGCATGCTGTGTGCCGCATCAGGCGAAACCACCGCGCCCTCGCAGCCAAACGTTTTTTGTACGCGTTTGCGAACTTCGGCTGGCTCGGTCGCGCCAAGAATGAACGTGAGATCTGCAACCAGCAGGCGGCACCAGTGCGTGAACGCGCGGGCACGCTCGCCATTGTCGGTGTTCCAGCGCTCAGCGAAGTTTTCGCCCTGAACGGTAGGATTGGCGATCACATATTCCCCGTTATGGCGCTCGACCATGTTTGGCAGCAGTTCAGCCAGTTCAGCCAGCAACTCGACTGGATGGTGATACCGGCGCTGTTGATCGGCCAGACCTGCATAGCACTGCGTCAAGAGCGTCACGATGATGACCGAGATGGGCTTGAATTTGCCGTCGATCTGACCACGGCGAACCGACATGCAACGGTGCCGCTTGAAAAGGCGGATCGCCACGCGCAGCGTGTCCGAGAGCGGCACTTCTTGGTCAGGCACTGGCTGGATATCGGCACGTTTCGCCACGGCCTCCGCCTTTAGCAGGAGCTGGATGAGGAGCTGGCGCTTGGCTTGATCGTTGACCCAGGCTGCAAACCCCGCCGGATTCGACGTCTTCCAGGATTGTGACGGCCGGTCCACCACGGCGAGGGCGGTCGACTCGTAGCCAGCGGCAGGCTGGTAACGCACAAACGCGCGCTGCCCGGCAGGCACCTTATCCAGCGGTACCGAAGGGGTGAAATCGATGTAGTAACCCTTGTTAGGAAAATTGATCCGCCAGCACCTGTTCATCTCCTCGGGTTCGTAGCCTTCCAATGCACGACCAACGTCATCGAAGAACTGCATTGGCTCGCTCGCATCCACACGCGACAGGTCGACTGCGCACACCGCGTCAATGTCGAAGCGCTCGGCAGTTGGGGCGCGTACCAATGTTTTCGTATTGGTCGAGCCTTGCGGTGCGATCGCGATGGCATCTTCTGACCAGCGCAGCCGCTCGACCAGACACCGCCCGAGTTCCTCATAACTCGCCGCGGCTTCCTCGACCAATTCGCGGTCCACTGTAATGTGCCGGTTTACGATGTCGAGCTCGCGCCCCCACACATCCAACGCGACGGCGCCGCGCTCTCGGATCGCCTTCTCAAGCACATCGGTACGGTAGGTCAATGCTGATTCGACGAGCTGGTCATACTTGGTCTTGGACATGGATTCTCCTTATGGGCTAGCGAAGCTGGATGCGAACAGGATGGCCACTGCCAGGCGCCAGGGCATCGGTGGCCTGCTGGCCGTCGATCGTCATGGCAGAGAGGAAGCGGGTTGTATGGTTTGGACGGTCGTAGACGACATAAGGACAATGATGCCCAGCCTGCAGCATCTGGCCAAAACGGAACAGCGTGCTGGCCGGCGACAACCCGATGAAATGAACTTTGGAAGCGCGCATCCCGTCCTGGACCGCCGCGATAGCCTGCCTGGCAATCTCATTAAATTGTTCGAGATCGTCGGGGTGCCCAATACAGGACAGATTCGGATGGGCAGCGCGGATGCGCACCCAAGGAATGGCGCCGGACTTGACTGCCGCATCGAGCTCCAGCGGTAGTGCCTGGTCGTCCGCGGTCGCGGTCAACTCGAGCGTCAAGAGCACTTCGCTTGCGCGGCCAGCGCCCGCTCCCTCCAGGTAGAACGCTCCCCTTGGCTGCGGTGTCGCACCCTCCTCCCAGCGCCAGGTGCTGCGATGACGATGGTACTGGAAGACCTCGACCCTTCTCGCCTCACCGACAATACGGCCGGCAAGAAGCAGTACTGGGACCGTATGCAAGGGGAAGACCGACAGCACGTCGAAGTGATCGTCCTGGTCCTGTGGGGTGCCGAGTTCCCGCACGAACGCATCCAGTTCACGCGCATGCTCGTGCAGCAGGTGCCGCCAGAAATCTGGTTGATCACGGTCGTCGCGCTGCGTGCGCCGAATCGGATAGCGGACAGAAGGAAGGCAGGCAAGGCCGCGATCCAGCATCGCTTGCCGGATTTCACGTTCCGACGCCTGAGACCAGGCGCCGGCGACGTTACCGAGCACCGCGATCGCCTTCGAACGGGGGAAAGCAAGGCCATCGAGCGACCTGCGCACGATTTCTGCATGCTCTCGACGCATGTCGCGCAAAACTGGCACAGAATAGCCATCCGGGTCGATCCTGTCGATCAGGCGATGGTGCTGATCGCACATTAACATGACATTTTCCGGGTCGGCCGACAGCCGATGCGAATTCGTTGGGCAGCCACGCGGCCCATCCTCATCGGAAGCAACGATGTGAGCCAGGTAGCCAGCCGCGGCTAATTCGGTCGTTAGCGATGTCCGTCCAAGGTCCACACCGCACCCACGAAACATGCAGCGACCGGCGGCGTCGTGCCAGACGCGCCGCCCTCCTGCGGGCGGTAGCGGCTTACCGCGCCCTGTATCGAACAATGCTGACCTTGCCTTAAACCACTTCCTGAGATCGTCCTTGTCCGTCCCAAGTGCACTTACACTCCAACGAGGATCAGGCGTCGCGTGCCCCTGCAAAGCACTTTCGGCCACTTCGACCCGGCGCAGCCGATCTGCCTGAGCAATGAGTCGTAAGGACTTAACCGAGTGCGGACCTGGGTCCGCCGGCCACAATTCGCTGGGACGGCTGTCATCATAAAATGCGCAGCGATGTTTGGCATAGACGATTGTGACCAAGCATTTCTGCTTGTGGCAGTCCTTCAACCACACATCCAGGTCGTCATCATCCAGGGTGCGCTGTTTAGATATCGGAGCCGTGCCTTGAAGGGGAGCTACGATCAGACCCTGCTGTAAAGGTGAGACTGCGTTTGTCAACAAACTCTCCTATGATTTTCGGCAACTCTTTCGCGAATCCATATATGGCAGGTTTTCGCAATATCAATAGGCTTCTAAAAAAACGTTCACGTTGACGACAGCGTACAGCCAGCGTCCAAGCTTGCGCGTCAACACATCGAGCGCAACGATGAAGGAGCGCAGTTGACTTCCCCTACCTCATGGGGTTGCAAAGTACTGTGGGCTCCGAAACTCAGGGACGAAGACCAGTGCGGAACCCTGATCTGCAAATCCTTGAAGTGAAGGTAGGAGTCAATCCCATCCCCGCAACTCAGGCTGCTGCAAAGCCTGTTACCGCCGTAGCAGAGTTTTACGTAGGTAAGCTGACCTAGAACGCCAGCTTCGATAAGTACTAGCCAGCTTCGATCGGATCGACTATCAATCTTGAGCGGTCTTAAGGCTACCCTCGTTGGACCGCTTAATCTAAAAGAAAAGCTCGCCGAAGCGAGCTCTCTTCAAAACCGCAAAAACGCAGTTTCCAGCGGGAAACCCTACTCCCACTCAATGATTAATGGATAAGCTAAGTAACTGAAACATCATGGTTTTTCCAAGACGGAGCTCATCCATACCATGAGCGATACCATTGGCCGGACTACTCCTTGGCCAGCCTGTTCCAGGTATCGATTACCGAATCGGGATTGAGCGACATCGACTCGATTCCCTCAGCCACCAGCCACTCCGCGAAGTCCGGATGATCCGACGGCCCTTGCCCGCAGATGCCGATGTACTTGCCTTGAGCGCGGCACGCCTTGATCGCCATCGACAGCAGCGCCTTGACGGCCGGGTCGCGCTCGTCGAAATCCTTGGCCAGCAGCTCCATGCCGGAATCGCGGTCCAGGCCCAGAGTGAGCTGGGTCAGGTCATTGGAACCGATCGAGAAGCCGTCGAAGAACTCAAGGAAGCGCTCGGCCAGGATCGCGTTGGACGGCACTTCGCACATCATGATCAGACGCAGGCCGCCTTCACCGCCACCTTCGCCGCGCTTGAGGCCATTCTTGGCCAGCAGGTTCACGACTTGCTCGGCCTGGCCCAGGGTGCGCACGAACGGGATCATGATCTCGACGTTGGTCAAGCCCATGTCGTTGCGCACGCGTTTCATGGCGGTGCACTCCATCTCGAAGGCTTCGGCGAAGTCTTCGGCAAGGTAGCGCGCGGCGCCGCGGAAGCCCAGCATCGGGTTCTCTTCGTCCGGCTCGTAGCGCGAACCGCCGATCAGCTTCTTGTACTCGTTCGATTTAAAGTCCGACAGGCGCACGATGACCGGCTTTGGCCAGAACGCCGCCGCGATGGTGGCGATGCCCTCGGCCAGCTTGTCGACGTAGAAGGCGCGCGGCGAGGCATGGCCGCGTGCGACGGATTCCACCGCTTTCTTCAAGTCGGCATCGATGTCCGGGTACTCGAGGATCGCCTTCGGGTGCACGCCGATGTTGTTGTTGATAATGAACTCGAGCCGCGCCAGGCCGACCCCGTTGTTCGGCACCGACTGGAAGTCGAACGCCAGCTGCGGGTTGCCGACGTTGAGCATGATCTTCGTTTTAATCGGCGGCAGTTCGCCGCGCGAGACCTCGGTGATCTCGGTTTCCAGGATGCCGTCGTAGATGCGGCCTTCGTCGCCTTCGGCGCACGACACGGTCACGAACGTGCCGTCCTTGAGCACGTCAGTCGCATCGGCGCAGCCTACGACTGCCGGCACGCCCAGTTCACGTGCGATGATCGCCGCGTGGCAGGTACGCCCGCCGCGGTTGGTGACGATCGCCGCGGCACGCTTCATGACCGGCTCCCAGTTCGGATCGGTCATGTCGGCTACCAGCACGTCGCCCGGCTGTACGCGTTCCATCTCGGAGGGATCGCGAATGACGCGCACCGGACCGGCGCCGATCTTCTGGCCGATTGCGCGGCCGCTGGTGAGCACCGTGCCCGAGCCCTTGAGGCTGAAGCGCTGCTGCGAGTCGGTGGCCTTTTGCTGGGATTTGACGGTTTCCGGACGCGCCTGCAGGATGTAGAGTTTACCGTCGCGGCCATCCTTGCCCCATTCGATGTCCATCGGGCGGCCGTAGTGGTTCTCGATGATGACGGCGTACTTCGCCAGCTCGACGACTTCGGAATCGAGCAGCGAGTAGCGGTTGCGCATCTCGATCGGCACGTCGACGGTTTTCACGGAACGGCCGGCTTTCGCCTCGTTCGTAAACTCCATCTTGATCAGTTTCGAGCCGATGTTGCGGCGGATGACCGCCGACTTGCCCATTGCGAGCATCGGCTTGTGCAAGTAGAACTCGTCCGGGTTGACGGCGCCCTGCACCACGGTCTCGCCCAAGCCATAGCTGGAAGTGACGAACACCACGTCCTTGAAGCCCGATTCGGTATCGATCGTAAACATCACGCCGGAGGCGCCGGTATCCGAGCGCACCATGCGCTGAACGCCGGCCGACAGCGCCACTTCGGCGTGCGTGAAGCCCTTATGCACGCGGTAGGAGATCGCGCGGTCGTTGTAGAGCGATGCGAACACATGCTTCATCGCCTCTAAAACGTTGTCGATGCCGACCACGTTCAGGAAGGATTCCTGCTGGCCCGCGAACGACGCGTCCGGCAAGTCTTCCGCGGTGGCGGACGAGCGCACGGCGAACGACATTTCGCTTTCCGAGCCGGCCACCAGGGTATCGTAATAGGTGCGGATCTCCTGTTCCAGGCGCGGCTGGAAGGGCGTGGCGACGATCCACTGACGGATTTCAAGACCGGCGGCCGCCAGCGAGCGCACGTCGTCGATGTCGAGGCCTTCCAGGCGCGTGGCGATACGCTGGCCGAGCGATGGGCCGCCATCGAAACGATGGTCGAGGAAATCGCGGAAGGCGTCGGCCGTGGTGGCGAAGCCGCCCGGCACGCGCACGCCGGCGCCGGCCAGCTGGCTGATCATCTCTCCCAGCGAGGCGTTCTTGCCGCCGACCGACTCGACGTCGGTCATGCGCAGGTTCTCGAACGAGGCGACGTACACACTCCTTGTCCCATCGGCCGCCGGATGGGGCGTGGTCACCCCGATATTGAACAGTTCAGTCATCCTAGCTTCCCTTACACGTTGTTGATTCTGTTCGCAGCTACGCGAGCTTGCCCAGCTCGCGCTCGACCGCCTCCACCAGCACCGGGTGATCAGGCGCGAGGTCGGGGCTGAAGCGTGCAACGACGCGGCCGTCGCGTCCGATCAGGAATTTTTCGAAGTTCCACAGCACATCCGAGGGCGCGGCCTGCTGGTAGCCATAGCCGGCAAGTCTGGCCCGCATGGCGCCGTCGGCAGGATCGATCGCTTGCGGCTGCAGGCGCGTCAGCGCGCCATACAGCGGATGCCGGGCGGGGCCGGTCACCGCAATCTTCTGCCCGAGCGGAAAATCGACACCGAAGGTGGTCTCGCAAAACTGCGCAATCGACTCGTTATTGCCTGGCTCCTGTCCGCCAAAATCATTGGCGGGAAAACCCAGCACGACCAGGCCGTCGCCGCGGCGGGCCGCGAACATCCGTTCCAGGCCCTCGTACTGCGGCGTGAGACCACATTGCGACGCCACATTCACCACCAGCACGACCTTGCCGGCATAGGCGGCCAGCGTAGCTTCGCTGCCATCCATGAGCCTGAACGGTATGTCGACGATCTGCGTTTCCATATTTGATGCTCCTCTCCGGTTGACGATATTGCCGATAACTTGTGAACCTATGCTACCATTTTGCTAGACACTTTAGTCAAAAGTGTCACGATTAATGGGAGACGAGAATATGGCAGCGCATACCGAAGAAGCATTCACCTGGTCCGATCGTTTCCTGATCGGCCACGACGCCATGGACGCCACGCACCGTGAGTTCGTCGACATCGTCGGCGCCATGCTCTCGGCTCCCGATCATGAACTCGGCCGCCTGCTCGATACCTTCGCGGAACACGCTGAACGCCACTTCGAGGAAGAGCGCCAGTCGATGCTCGCAACCGCCTTCCCCGCCGCGCAATGCCACATCGACGAGCACCAGGCCGTGCTGGCGTCGGTGCACGAAGTCCGGGCGCTGCTGGCCGGCGGCGGGCGCGAGCCCACCTGCCGCGCCCTTGCGCGCGAACTAAGCCGCTGGTTTCCCGCGCACGCCGACTACATGGACGCTTCGCTCGCCCAATGGCTGGTGAAAAAGCGTACCGGCGGCATTCCTGTCGTGCTGCGGCGCAACGCTTGCGCCGGCGCGCCCGTGGAGACGAGCTAGCCTTCACACCGAAGCGGTGCTGCCATGACAAATAAATCGACACATCCGCATCCATTAGTTGAACATACTTCGTATTTGTGTACAATTAAAGTGCGGGCAAAACAAAGGAGACAAAGATGCACCAGAATGCCGAAACAAGACTGCGGGACGGGACCAGGATCTCGGACCTGATCAACCACGAGACACGCGAAGTCAAGGTACGTACCCTCTCCGATCCGGAGCTGTACGAACTGGAAATGGAGCGGATCTTCGCCAAGACCTGGATCTTCCTGGGCCATGACACAGAAATCCCCAACAAGGGCGATTTCATCACCCGTGACATGGGTTCCGATGCCGTCATCGTCGCGCGCGACCGCGACGATCAGATCCACGTCTCCCTGAATGTCTGCCCGCACCGCGCGATGAAGGTGCAGACACATGACGCCGGCAACACCAACGTCCACATGTGCATCTACCATGGCTGGGCGTTCAAGCCGAACGGCGACTTCATCGGGGCGCCGGTCGAAAAAGAATGCATGCACGGCCACATGACGCCCAAGGACCAGCTGGGGCTGAAGAAAGCGCGCGTCGCCCTGTACGGCGGCCTGATCTTCGCCACCTGGAACGTCGATGGCCCGACCCTCGAGGAATTCTTTGGCGACGCCAAGTACTACTTCGACACCCTGTTCCTGCGCACCAAGGGCGGCCTCGAGGTCCTCGGCCCGCCGCAGCGCTTCCGCCTGAACGCCAACTGGAAGACCGCCTGCGAACAGTCGGCGGCCGACGGCTTCCACACGCTCACCCTGCACCGCTGGCTGGCCGAAGTCGGGCCGTATGCAAAGAAGCCGGACGCCGAGGGCAAGGGCGCCGACCTGTCGCCGGAGATGTACGGCAGCGAAGTGTGGACCGATCATGGCCACGCCATGCGCTGCATCGACCTGGACCGCAAGATCGTCCGCCTCACCGGCAAGAACCCCGATGAGCTCTCGCCCGTCGAGCGCCTCACCGCCCTGCCGCCGCCGGGCATCACGCCCGAAATGATTCCCGAGCTGCTCGAGCGTTTCGACGACGGCCAGCTCAAGCTCATGTCCTGGCGCCCCCCTCAGGTCGGCGGCTTCTTCCCGAACGGCCTGTTCGAATTCATCTACCTGCCGCAGCCGGATGGCACGATCGTGGGAGCCTGCGCGCTGCATGCCTACATTCCCAAGGGACCGGACAAGCTCGAGTTCATGAACTGGATCTTCGCCGAGAAGGACACGCCGCCTGAACTCAAGGCGCGCATGCTGCGCCAATCGGTCCAGATGCTCGGCACCTCGGGCATGGTGGAGATGGAAGATTCGGACACCTGGCCGCACCAGACCGAAGTGGCCAAGGGCGTGGTCAGCAAGACCATCACCCTGAAATACCAGGCGAAATTCGACAAGGGCGCTCCCGAAGGCTGGCCGGGTCCGGGCCATGTGGGCGACGGCTTCACGAAAGACGACACCCAGTGGGCATGGTGGAAGTACTGGCACGAGCTGATGACCGCAGAATGAGCAGTCAGCCCGAACCCCGACAATACCACCAGGAGACTCACATGGAACGAAATCCGCTCGAACCGACGCCGCTGCCGCCTTCGGTGCGCGCCAACCGGGTCGCCATCGGCAGCCAGGTCTACAACGACATCGTCGAATTCATGTACGACGAAGCCGAATACTTCGACACGCTGCGCCTGCGCGACTGGCTGGCCATGGTCGCCAAGGACATCGAATACACGGTGCCGCTGCGTCATACCCGCGCCACACGCGACCAGGACAAGTCGATCGTGCGCACGGTGCAGCACATGTTCGACGACTACCGCTCGATCACGCTACGCGTGATGCGCGTGATGGACACCCGCAGCGCCTGGGGCGAAGACCCACCGTCGCGCACCAAGCACATGGTGTCGAACATCCGGGTCTACCGTACCGACAAGGAGAACGAGTTCAAGGTCCACAGCTATATGTTGCTGACCCGCAACCGTTTCGACAACGACAAGTTCGACCTGGTCCCCTGCGAGCGCCACGACGTGATCCGCAAAACCGAGGAAGGCTACCTGCTGGCGCGGCGCGAGATCATCATCGACCAGGCGGTACTGGGCACGCCGAACCTGGGCATCTTCCTGTAAGCCTGCACCTTCGCACAAGGAAACAAGCCCTGCGGCCGTACCGGCCGCAGGGCTTTGTCATTGGTGCTCCGGGACCAAGGCGCGATGCCTCGGTGATCTTCGTGAAGCCTATTTCGACAGCCGCGCCGCGAGCAGCGTGCCGAGCCCGGCGCACACGAACAGGGCGGCCGCACCCAGCGCCAGCGACAGGAGCGATCCCCACAGCAGCGGCGCCAGGACAGCCGCGATGAATGCATTGAATCCGGTCTGCGCGAACAGTTGCACCGACGACCCCATGCCGCGCCGCGCGGGCACGCAATCGAGCGCACGGATGGCCAAGGTCGGGATGGCGAGCGACATGCCGATATTGAATACGGCCACATACAGCACATACCACACCGGTTCGGGCGGGGCGGCCAGGCACACGGCGAGGTTGTACAGCGTCGCCGCCGCCATCAGGCCGAAGCCGCCGAGCAGCGTACGCCGCACCGACCACCGCACCGCCATCCTGCCCGCCAGTGCCGAGCCGCCGACCAGCCCGAGCGTCGCAGGGCCGAACAGCCAGAGGAAATCGGTTTCGCCCAGGCCCAGGTGCTGCATCAGGAACACTGGCGCCGACAGTACGTAGATGAAAAAAGCACCGAACATCAGCGCGTAGGCCAGCGACCAGGCCATGAAGGCGCCGTTGGCCAGCAGCGCGGCGTAGCCCTGCACCAGGTCGGCGGCGCGGAAAGGCCGGCGCTGGGCCGGCGGCAAGGTCTCGGGCAGGCGCAAGGCGACTGCGAGAAACAGGGCGGCCGCCATCAGCGCAAGGAACAGGAACACCGACCGCCAGCCGAACGCGAGCTGCAGGGCGCCGCCGGCCAAGGGGGCAATCGCGGGAGCCACGCCATACAGCATGACTACCTGCGACATCATGCGCCGCGCGAGCGGGCCGTCGTGCAGGTCGCGCACGACGGCCCGCCCGATCACGATCCCGGCGCCCGCGGAAAATCCCTGCAGCGCGCGTAGCGGCCAGAGTTGTTCGACACGGGTTGCAAACACGCAGCCGAGCGAGGCTGCTGCATAGACAGCCAGTCCGGCCAGCACCACCCTCCGCCGCCCGTACGCGTCGGAAACCGCTCCGTGCCACAGGGACATGAAGGCGAAGGCTGCGAAATAGACCGAGATGGTCTGCTGGAGCGCCACCCGGTCGGTATGCAATACCCGCTCCATTTCGGGGAAGGACGGCAGGTAGGCATTGATCGAGAACGGACCGAGCATCGCCAGCCCGGCCAGGATCAGGGTGATGCCGAACCGGCCGGGCGCAGCGGTGGCGGCGGGGCCCACCTAGCGCCGCATGCCGAGGACGGCGGAGGGTTTGTGTCCCTGGCCTGTTGCCATGTCGGGGTTCAGCCGCGCACGCGCGCGGTGATCTTCGCGTGCGGCCCGCTCACTTGCGCCGCCCATGCCTCGGCCGCGTCGTCGAATGCGAAATCCGTGTAGTCCACCTGGATGTTCTGCTCGCGTGCGATGCGCAGCAGGCGTTCCCAGATGGCGCGGCGGTCCGCAGGCGGACGCTGGCCGGTGCCGATGCACGACAAGGTACGGAACAGCAGGTCGGCGATGTCGAGCTGGACCTGGCGGCCGGCGCCGGTGCCGATGGTCATGATGCGCGCGCCCCAGCGGGTGGCCTTGAGTGCGTTGAGCATCGGCTGCCCGCAGACCAGGTCCAGCACCACGTCGAAGCCTTCGCCGGCGGCGGCCTTGAGCGCCGCGACGTCGTCGTCGCCGCCCAGTACCACGACCTCGTCGGCGATGCCGCGTTCTTTCAGCCGCGCCAGCGCGTCAACCGAGCGTGCGGCCGCCACCACCCGGCCGGCGCCGAGGAAGCGGGCCAGTTGCAGGGCGATCTGGCCTAGCGTGCCGGTCGCGCCCAGCACCAGCACCGCCTCGCCAGGCTGGATATTGGCCTGCTCGAGCGGCACCAGGGCGCCGGTGGCGGCAATGCCCATCGAGATGGCGGTACGGTCGTCGACATCGTCCGGTACGTCCCACACTTCCGCGACCGGCACCAGGGTGCGCTGAGCCCAGGCGCCGTAAGGCAGAACCGAGCGCTCGCCGAAATAGACCCGGCGCCCGTCAGGAGCACGTCCGACGCCTTCTCCGCGGATCACGCACGGGTATTGCACGCCGAGCCGGTAGGCGCCCAGCACGTCCCAGCCGCCCAGGCCGGCCGTGTCGACCACGATCAGGACCGCGCCTTCTTGTGCGGCCGGCTCCGGAAAGTCGCGGATAACCGGCGCCGCGCCGCGTTCGTGGATGATGGCGGCCTTCATCACATCCCCTTCGCGCCGGTCTGCGCGAACAAGGCCTTCATCGCCACCAGCGAGGGCGTATGGCTGCCGAAGCCGCCGTCGGCCACCAGGGTGGTACCGGTGACGAAGGCGGATTCGTCGGATGCCAGGAAGGCCACCACGTCGGCGATCTGGCGCGGCGTTCCGAGTTCGGGCGTGAGGTGGTTGTCGCGCAGGATATCCAGCAAGGGCGCCGGCATGCTGCCGTGCGCATTCTCGGCCGGCGCCAGGCCGATCTGCAGCGCGTTCGAGCGGATGCCCTGTTTGCCGTACTGGGCCGCCACCGAGCGGCTGAGCATGATCAACGCCGCTTTGGAGGCCGCGTACGCCGACAGCGACAGGTCGCCCTGCACCCCGAGGCCCGAGGTGACGAAGATGACCGAACCGCGGCCATGCTTGAGCATCTCGCGGATCGCGTATTTACTGCACAGCATGGCGCCGCGCAGGTTGACCGCCATCGCACGGTCCCAGGCCTCGACGTCCATGTTGATCACGTCGCGGTCGCGCTGGCGCTGCTCGACGCTCAGCACCGCGGCGTTGTTGTGCAGGATATCGACGCGGCCGAAGCGGCCGACTACCGCCTCGACCATGTTGCGCACCTCGGCTTCAACCGAGACGTCGCACTGCACCGCAAGCGCCTGCCCGCCCTGTCCTTCGATCTCCGCCGCCACGCGCTGCGCTGCTGCGCCATCGATGTCGACGATCGCCACGTGCGCACCGTGCAGTGCCAGCACGCGCGCAGCCTCGGCGCCCAGTCCGCCGCCGGCACCGGTCAGGATGGCGACCCGGCCATCCAGTTTCTTGTTACTCATTTATTGTCTCCTTCAGTATGCCGACGTTCAGCGGCCGGTGAATTGCGGTGGACGCTTCTCGCTGAAGGCCAGCGCCGCTTCCCGTGCGTCGTCGCTGGGCTTGAGCATGGCGAACAGGTCCAGCTCGAGGTCGAGGCCCTGGCGCAGTTCGAGATCGAGCGCGCTGCGCGCCGCCCGTTTGACCGACAGCGTGGCGGCCGGCGCGCGCGCGGCGATGCGCAGGGCGAAAGCGCGCACTTCCTCGACCAGCGCACCGGATTCGCTCGCCATGCGCGTGACCAGCCCGATGTCCCTGGCAGCCCGGGCGTCGAGGCGCTCGCCGGTCAGCAGCAGGTCCATCGCACGTCCGGGTCCGACCACGCGGGCCAGGCGCTGGGTACCGCCGCCGCCCGGGATCAGGCCGAGCGCCGTTTCCGGCAGGCTGAATACCGCATCCGGGGCGGCAAAGCGGATGTCGCAGGCCAGCGCCAGCTCCAGGCCGCCGCCCATGCAATAGCCGTGCACGGCGGCGATGACCGGTTTTTGCACCGTATCGATCGCCTCGATCCAGCGCGCGCCCTGCATGCGGCGGCGCACCTCGACGGCGGTTTCGGGACCGCGCTTCTCCTTGATGTCGGCGCCGGCGCAAAACCCCCGCGCGCCGTCGCCGCGTATCGCGATGACGCGCACCGCCGGGTCGGCGTCGAGCGCGCGCAGGGCTTGCGGCACGCCCTGGCGGATGTCGTCGTTGATGGCGTTGATCTGGGCGGAGCGGGTCAGCACCACCCAGGCGAGAAGCCCTTCGCGCTCGATGGTGACGGCGGCATTGACCACGCTGGTCGACAGGTCGTCCGGGTCGTGGAAGTCCATGTCAGGCTTCCTCGAACTCGACGAGCTGCCCGCGCAGCTCGGACGCGTCGATCCGGATCAGGGCCTTGCCGCCAGCCGATTCGGATTCTTCCACCCAGGTAAACTTTGTGCCGCGCTCACGCAGGTCGTCGGCCTTGGCCGCCAGGCCGTTGACGGCGATGCGGATGTAATACAGGCCCGGCCCCCAGTTGTTGAGGTAATGCGCGGCCGGAGTGTTCCAGGCGGTCGGCTGGATCACGTGCAGGGCGGCGCTGTTGGCCACCGTGAACGGCATGACCGCGCGGCGCTGGCCCTCGCGGCCGAGCAGCTCGACCCCACCCTGCGGTTCCCAGTCGAGGTTCTTCGAGCAGCAGCGCAGCGTGTGGTCGAGGTCGCGCACCAGGAAGGCGCGCGCGCTGACCCGCAGCATGTCGCCCGGACGCGGGTCGCGCGGCTGGGCCGGCGGCGTGGCGAAGGTGTCGGGCGGCATCTGCAGCGGCTCGGTCGGCATCACTTCGATGCACAGGCCGCCGTCCACGTCCGGGGAGTAGCGCGGACGCTCCGGGGTGGCGCCCAGCCACAGGCGGTCGAACGGCATTTCCGGAGTGCGCTGGGCCATGCGGAAGGCCAGGCCCCGGCGCATCAGCTTGTCCACGAAGGCATCGAATTTCGGCCCCTGCAGCGCCAGCACCACCGAGTGGGTCAGCATCGGGCGGTGGCGGCCCTGGTAATCCTTCAGGCTTTCCAGGAACTCGTGGAACATCGGGTCGCCCGGGTTGTCGTAGTCCAGGTGCCACTGCGGCTCCAGGCGCGTGGGCGAGACGGCCAGCGACTTGTGCACGCGCAGGAAGTGCGCGATATACGGATGGTTGTCGAAGGCCTGGCGCCAGTTCGGGTGGCTGTGCACGCCGAGCTTCTTCACCAACAGTTCGGTCATCCCGTCCGGGTCGGGCAGCATCATGTCGGCTGACAGCAGCAGGTCAAACATAGGTCTTCTCCAGTGTTGGGGTAACGCGCGCATCGTCACGTGCGCTTTTTGGATTGAGCAGGAAGTAGGACAGGGCCGGCGTCAGCATCAGCGCGCCCAGCATATTCCAGAGGAACATGAAGGTCAGCAGGATGCCCATGTCGGCCTGGAACTTAATAGGCGACCAGGCCCAGGTGACAACGCCGGCCGCCATCGTCAGGCCGACCAGCGCGACCACCTTGCCGGTGAAGTCGAGCGAGCGGCGGTAGGCCGCGCGCAGGCTGTCGCCGCGGCGCTGGCAGGCGATCTGAACCGACAGCAGGTAGAGCGCGTAGTCCACGCCTACCCCGACCCCTACCGCGATCACCGGAAGGGTCGCGACCTTCAGGCCGATCCCGAGCCAGACCATCAGGGCCTTGCACAGGATGGTCGTGATCACCAGCGGGACCAGGGCCACGATGGTGGCGCGCACGCTGCGGAAGGTAATCAGGCACAGCAGCGCGGTCGAGCCGTACACTGCCAGGTACATGGTGATGATGCTCTTGCCGACCTCGATATTGGTGGCGGCCTCGATGCCGGCGCTGCCGGCGGCCAGCAGGAACTGCACCGGTTCCTTGGCGCCAGGTGCGGTGTTGTTGAGCTGTGCGTAGCCTTCCGCGGTCTTGAGGATGCGCGCCACGGTGTCGGCCTTGTGGTCGGACAGGTAGGCCACCAGCGGCGATACCGAGCAGCTCTGGTTGGTGATGTCGGGGGTGGCGATGGCCGCCGCCGACATGGCGCCGTCGGTGATCGACTGGTTGCGGCTGATCGTCAGCCACTTGCCGCTGCCTTCGGTCATGGCGGCGGTGGTAAACCTTACCGTCTCTGCCAGCGAAGTCGTGGTCTGCACAGCCGGATCGGCGCGCAGCAGCTGGGCCAGGCCGTCCATCTTGTTCAGCGCCGGCACCAGGCGGCAGCCTTCGTCGGCGGTTTTCATGATGACGACGAACTGGTCGCTCGACAGGCCGTAGTTGCGGGTGATGTAGGCGTTGTCGCGGTTATAGCGCGAATCCGGGCGCAGTTCGGGTGCGCCGGCATCGAGGTCGCCGATGCGCAGGTCCTGCATCACCACCGCCGACACCGCCGTCATGGCAAGCGCGACGCCGATCACCGTGATCGCCCAGCGCCTCTCGGTCAGCCGGTCCAGGTGCGCCCAGAGCCGTCCCAGCACCGAGCGGCCCTGCGCCATCTCCTGGTCTTCCTCGAGCGCGCGCTGCGCCGCCTTCGGGCTGATGCCGATATACGACAGCGCGACCGGGATCAGGAACAGTTTGGTGAACACCAGCACCGATACGCCCATGCTGGTGGTGATCGCCAGGTCGCGGATCACCGGAATGTCGATGATGATCAGTACCGCGAAACCGACGATGTTGGCCAGCAGCGCCGTGACGCCGGCCACGAACAGGCGGCGGAAGGTATAGCGCGCAGCGACATAGCGGTGGGTCCCGCGCCCGATGTCCTGGATGATGCCGTTCATCTTCTGGGCGCCGTGCGACAGCCCGATGGCGAAGATCAGGAAAGGCACCAGGATCGAGTACGGATCGAGTTCGTAGCCGAGCAGCTGCATCAGTCCCAGCAGCCAGACCACGCCGAGGACGGCCGCGCTCACCAGCAGCGCCGTGCTGCGCAGGCAGCGCGTGTACATGTAGACGAACACGGTGGCGATCGCCACCGAGACGGCGAAGAACAGCATGACGGACTTCAGGCCTTCGATCAGGTCGCCGACGATCTTGGCGAAACCGACAATGTGGATGCCGACCTTGTCGCTCTCGTAGCTGCGGATCTTCTGTTCCAGCTGCTGGGAAAAAGCACCGTAGTCCAGCGGCTCGCCGGTCTTGGGATCGGTGTCGAGCATCGGCGCGACGATCATGCTCGACTTCATGTCGAGCGCCACCAGGCGGCCGACGATGCCGGCCTTGGCCACGTTCTCGCGCAGCTTGGCCAGTTCGGCCGGGCTGCCGTCGAACTGCGCCGGCATCACGGCGCCGCCGGTGATGCCGTCTTCCGTGACCTCGCGCCAGCGCACGATCGGCATCCAGATCGACTTCATCCAGGAGCGGTCGACACCCGGGATCATGTACAGGTCGTCGTTCACCTTGCGCATGACTTCCAGAAAAGCCGGGTCGTAGATGTCGCCGGTCTTGTTCTCGACCACGATGCGCACCGTATTGCCCAGGCCCGGGAGCTGGTCCTTGTGGGCCAGGTAGTTCTGGATATACGGGCTGCTGAGCGGGATCATGCGCTCGAAGTTGGCGTTGACCTTGATCCGCGTTGCCGCATAGCCGAGGAATAGCGTCGCCAACAGGCAGGCCAGCAGCACCAGGATGCGGTGGTTGAAAATGACCCGCTCGAGCAAGTTGCCCGAGGAGCGGTCGAAGGAATGGAGGTCCCGCACGACGGGCATGCGGGGCTGTTCGGTATGCGCGGCCATGTCAGTTCTTCCCCATTCTTGCAGCGTCGGCCCCGCAGCCTGGAACCTGCGCCATCCTCGCGCCAGCGGTTCCGGCCAGGGCGACCTGCCCCGTCCCGGCGGGCGCCGCGCCATACACCTCGCCGTTGCGCGCGAGACGTGCATCGACGGTCTTGCCGCCGCGGTGAACGAGCATCTGCCCGGATTGCGTTACGAAGGCCAGTTCCCCCGGTGCGCAAGCGAAGGCGCCTACCACGGTAGCCTGGGTGCCGAGGGCGAGGGGCTCCCAGCTTGCCGCGCCATCGTTACTGACAAAGACATTGCCGCGCAGGCCGAACGCGAACAGGCCGGCTTCGTTGGAAGCAAGGCCGAACCAGGTGCCGGTATAAGGAGTTTCGACCTCGGCGAAACGGCCAGCTGCGCGGTCGAGCCGGCGTAGCAAGCCCTGCTCGCCGGCCAGGTAGACGTTGCCATCGATGGTCTGCTCGAGCGCATACAGGTGCATGCGGCGATCGTTCCCGGCCTTCTCCAGCCAGGGCTCCCATGTCTTGCCGCCGTCGCCGGTGCGCAGCAGCAGTCCGAATGCACCGGCCACGAAGCCTTCGCCGTCGGCGCCTATGCGGATGTCGAGGAAGGGATACGGCAGCACGCCGGGCGTAGCCGAGAGCGCGGCCGCGCGCTTGACTTCGTCGACGATGGCCGCGGCGTCCGGAACGCCGGCCGCAAGCTGGGCGCGGTAATGCTTGTCCAGCATGGCCAGCAGGCTGCGGCCGTCGAGCACCCGGACCCATGCCTGACCGCCATCGCTGCTGCGCAGCACCACGCCGTCGTGGCCCGTAGCCCAGGCCGTGTTAGGGCCGGTAAAGCGCACATTGGTCAGGTCGGACGTGACCGGCACGTCGGCCTGTTTCCAGGTCTTGCCGGCATCGCGCGAGACCAGTATGGTGCCGCGCACACCGACCGACACGGCGGTGTTGCCCTGGACCGCAATGCCTGTCATCGCCCGCTTGAACGCGGCCGGCGTGCGCTCGGCTGGTTTATCAAGGACTTCGGCGCCGGAGGGAAGCGGCAGGCCCAGGCAGGCGGCCACGGTCAGGACGGCCGCAAGCGCTCGGCGCCCCGGTCCGGATGCAATCGATATAGAGATGTTCAACGGAGACTCCGTGTTGGTACGTACAACTCGACGGCTGCCAAACCGGTAGCGGCGCTATCGGACGGCCTGCCTGCCGCTGCACCGCCGCTGCAGCCAGCAGGCGACGGACAGCCCTTCCAGGAAGCGGCGCCCGATCAGCGCGCGGTTTCCTTGGCCACGATCGCCTCCGGGTTGAGGTCGCGGTTCGAGCGCGGCTTGGCCACCACGCCGTAGCCGCCCACCAGGCCGTCGTTCACCAGCGCGTACATGCCTTTGTTGAAGTCGAAGATCACGTTTTTCACGGTGTACGGTGCATCGACGTCGTAGAGCTGGATCATCGAGTTGAAGATCGAGCGGTACAGCTGGCCGCTGCGGTCGTAGGCGTCGTACAGCATGGCGCCGTAGCTGTCTTCATCGATGTAGTAGGTGCGCTTGGCGTAGGCGTGGCGGAAGCCCTGCTTCAGGGTCGCCTCGACCACCCACATGCGGTGCAGCTCCCAGCGCCAGCAGGCCGGGTTCGGGTACTTTTCCTTGAACTGTTCTTCCACGCCGCAGCCGAAGTACAGCTTGTAGGCGTTGTAGGGAACGTACATTTCCTTCTTGCCCACCAGCTTGAAGTCGAAACGGTCCATCTGGCCCGAGAATACGAACAGCTCGTCGAACAGCGTGACGCCGCCCATGCTGGCCACCGGGGTGTCGTACGAGAACTCGGGCGCGAGCTTGATGCGGCGCTGGCCCGGGGCGTAGCTCCAGGCGCGGCGCGGCTTCTGGGTCGGATCGAGGAAGTCCATCAGGCCGGTTACTTCGCCCGCCTTGCGGATCGGGGCGCTGGTGACCGAGTAGGTGCGCCAGTACATCTGGTCGTCGCGGCCGTCCAGGTCCTCGTGGTAGTAAGGCGTCTCCTCGAAGGTCTGCTGCTGCGAGGTCATGACGGCCTTGCCGCTGGAATCGACCACCCACGAGCGCGAGGACCGGGTGGTGGTGTCGGCCTTGTAGCGCAGCTGCTGGTTCCACATCATCTCGTTGCCGGTCTTGGCGATCGGGAACGGGATGCCGCCGCGGCAGGCCTGGTCCACCGCCAGCCCGCCCTTGGCGGTCTTGCAGGTGGTGGCGTTGCGTACAGTATTGGCCAGCACGCGCTCGGGCACCGCGGCGGTGCGGTGAGTCGGGTAGACGTCCATGTAGAAGCCGGGATGTTTCTTGAACAGCTCCTTCTGGCCGTCGGACAGCTTGTCGCCATGTTGCTGGTAGTTCTTCGCGTCGATGCGCAAGACCGCCGCTTCGTCCTTGAACGGATCGGCCCAGACGCCGCTGCCGGCCTTGAAGCCCCCCGGCGCCTTCTGCAGGCCACCGGTATAGGCCGGGATCGTGCCCTCCTTGTTGGCCGCCTTGACGGCGCCGAGCTGGGTCAGCGCCGCGCCGAGCTGTTTGGCTTCGTCTGCCGTCACCTGTGCCTGCGCGGCGGGTGCCAGTACCGCCATACCTGCCAACGAGCCGATGATGAGTCGCTTGATGTTCATGTCGAGTCTCCTGTTTGCGGCTTAGAACGCCGTCTTGAAGGTAAAGGACAGCCAGCCGCGGTCGATGACGCCAACCGACGAATTGCTGTGGGCCGCGCCCCCGGTAATCCTGCCGTTCAGTTCCCGGACGGGGAGCTTGCGGTCGGCGTACAGGAGCGAGAATTCGTACTTCGATGCGTAGGTTGCCGTGGCGCCGATCGACCAGCGCAATTCGCCCTCGGTGCCACCACCCGAGGACGGCGCGTTGCCCGACAGCCCGTAGGTGGCGCTGACAGGCAGCGCCAGGTCCCACGAAGGTAGCACATTGAGGTACTGCGGAGTGAAGCGCAGCGCCATCAGCCATGCATCTTTGGTAGAGCAACCGTCATCCTTGGTACCCGAACGCGCGACGCCGGTCCGCGAATCGACGCAGGATGCGGCGCCAACCGAGCGATACAACGCTGGATTGGTGCTGACCTCGTCGAGGCGGTTGTAGGCCAGCTCGCCGACAAAGGTTCCCGTTGCCCAAAGGGGAGTAGCGGGCAGCATGTAGATGCCGTTGACGACGGCGTGCCAGGTGTCGCCGCGTGCGCCGGTCGGGGTTGTGATGGAAGACGGCGTGTTCAGGGCGCCGTTCTTGCGGTAGGACAGTTCAGCGCCGACGGCTACTGAATTGATCACACGGCTAAAGCTCAGGCTGTACTGCTCGATCTTGTCCGGATACACGAACCGGGCGCGGGTCGGCAACGGTCCGCTGAAGTTCAGCAGTTGCACGCCCAGCTCCGGCGAGTAATCGTCGAAGCGGCGGTAGTAGGCGCCGAAGTTCGACTCGATCGACTCCACGTTCAGGCGGGCGCCGACGCCCCAGTTGCCATGGTCCCCCGGCTTGCGCGCCTCGATCAGCTGCGCCGCCACGCCCGGGATCGGAAACACCAGGTTGTCCGATGACGGCGCCGTGTCGGCGCCCATCAGGTAGGTGCCGGCGTGCGGGATGCGGGTCGGCTTCCACTCGTAGTAATACTGGCCGACCAGCGTCAAGGTGTCGGTGACCTGGGCGCTCAGGGCGACCTGGCCGATCGGCAGGAACACTTCCTTGGTTTCGACACCAGGATTGATGGCGGCCTTGACGCCGTCCACCGGCGACTGCGCATACGAAATCGCATGGGCGCCGAGCAGCAGGCCTTCGCCCCAGACGTTGGTCTGGCGCCCGACCTTGATATTCAGCGGAACCGTGCCCAGGTCGACGTTGCCCCACACGAAAGCGTCCAGGATCTCGCCGGACGGTCCGTTCACGTAGCGCTGGACCTCGTTGTTGTAGGTGGCGTTGCGATAGGCAGTCAGGAAGCCGGCCGGCGAACGTACCGAATGGTCGTCGTAAGCCTGGTCATACCAGCCGGCGGCCGAGACGCGGGCGCCGATTTTGTTGCGCCAGCTGACATCGAACTCGGTCAGCACGTCGATCCGGTTGGTCACCATGTCGTGCTTGTCGAACTTCGAGTCGCCCTCGTCGTAGATGTAATTCTTCAGCAGGCGGCTGTCCTGTCCCTCCATGCGAACGCCGCCGGTGTAGCGGACGGTGGCATCCAGGCGCAGCTTGATGTCGGGGTTGGCGACGATGATTTCGGTTGCCGCAGCCGGGATGGCGCAGACAAGTGCGGCGGCTGCCGCGATGGACCGCACCGCGTGGCGGGCGATGGGTTGCATTGCACTAGCTTGGTTCATGGAACTGTCTCCTGTTTTAGCGTTTGGACCGCTTTTTAGAATCGTTCAGCACTGCCTGCTTGTTCTTCCAGTGAACCGTGCTGCTCGACTGTCTTCGGCCCAACGGAAACGAGACTCGTGATGCGAATTCATTGTAGCCCGATTATCCGGATTATTCTACTGTTCGATTAACATTCTGTATTGAGAATTTTCGTATCGTATTCACGGCTCTGCCCTACTATTGTTGCGGGCCTTGGCCATCTCGGTAAATTCGCGCTTGAGCGTGGGGTAATACGCGATCTGCCCCTGCAGGCCGCCGCTGATGTCGATCGAGGCCGCGCTGATGAAAGAGGCGTAGTCGCTGGCCAGGAACATGGCCATCCCGGCCACGTCCTCCGGCTTGCCGAAACGCCCCAGCGGCACCACCTTGAGCGCCATCGCATCGAATTCCTCGCGCGACACACCCGGCCCGGCCTCGGCATAGTGGCGGTCCCACTGGCCGGTGTCGATCCAGCCCATGTTGAGCGAGTTGACGAGGATGTTGTCCTTTGCCAGCGACATGCCGAGCGACTTGGAAAGCGCCAGGCAGGCGGCGCGGTTGATGACCGACGGGATGCCATCCGGCGTCGGGAAGGCGCCGGCCAGTGCGTTGATCTCGATGATCCGTCCCCAGCGCTGGCGCCGCATGTGCGGCACGACCGCCTGCACGAAGCGAAAATGCCCCATCTGAAGGATATTCGCGTGTTCGAGGATCTGCTCCGGGGTGAGCGTGTCGAGGTTGCCCCCACGCCCCTGCCCTGCATTGTTCACCAGGACATCGACGCCGCCCCAGGTGCCGGCCACTTCGTCGACGAACGCCTTGACGCCGGCGCTGTCGGTCACGTCCACCGCGCGCGCGATGACGGCCTGCGCCCGCGCCGCCAGTTCGCCTCCGGTGGCCTCGATGGCGTCCGGGCTGCGGGCGCAGACCGCGACCCGCGCGCCCTCCGCCGCGAAGCTGCGCGCGATGGCCAGGCCGATGCCGCGCGATGCGCCGGTCACGATCACCCGCTTGCCGCTCAGGTCGATGTGCATTGCTGTCTCCTTGTTATAGGGTCTGCTGCTTGCGGCGGCCGGTTCTGTGCCGGCCTGCCGCGCGTTTGCCGTGCTAGAGGCGCTCGATCAGGGTCGCCGTCCCCATGCCGCCGGCGCAGCAGATCGCCTGCAGGCCATAGCGCGCTCCCCGCCGTTCGAGTTCGTGCAGGAGCGAGGTCATGATCCGGGCCCCGCTGGCGCCCAGTGGATGGCCGAGCGCGATCGCCCCGCCATTCACATTCAGCTTGTCGTGCGACACGCCCAGTTCCTGCGCCCACATCAGCGGCACCGGCGCGAAGGCTTCGTTCACTTCGAACAGGTCGATATCGTCCACGCCCAGGCCGGCCTGCGCCAGCACCTTGCGGGTTGCCGCCACCGGACCAGTCAGCATCAGGGTCGGGTCGGAGCCGACTGTGGTGAAGGCGCGGATGCGCGCGCGTGGCTTGACGCGCAGCCGGTCTACCGCGGCGCCCGACATCAGGAGCAGGACCGCCGCGCCGTCCGAAATCTGGGAGGAATTGCCGGCCGTGAGTTTGCCGTCGGCGCGAAAACTCGTCTTGAGCGTCGCGAGCTTCTCCACATTGGTGCCCGGGCGGATGGTCTCGTCGGCGCTCAAACTGTCGGGGGCCGGTTCGGCGTAGGCCGCGTCCTTCAACGCGGCCACCGGCACCTCGACGATCTCGCGCTCGAACCAGCCGGCTGCGCTGGCCGCGGCGGCGCGGCGGTGGCTCTCGGCCGCATAGGCGTCGAGCTGCTCGCGGCCGAGCTTCCACTGGTCCGCCACGCGCTCGGCCGCCTCGCCCTGGCTGGTCAGCTCGTAGGCGTTCGAGGCCAGCGCACCGAAGGCCTCGCCGTAGATTTCGCGATTGCCGCCCATGCGCACCCGGCTCATGTTCTCGGCCCCGCCCGCTACCACCACGTCGGCGCTGCCGGCGGCGATCAGGCCGGCGGCCATGTGCACGGCCACCTCGCCCGAGCCGCACTTGCGGTCGATCGTCAGGCCCGGGATCTTTGCAGGCCAGCCGGCGCCGAGCACCGAGGTGCGGGCGATGTTGGCCGACTGCTCGCCGACCTGGGTGACGCAGCCCAGGATGACGTCATCCACTTCGGCGGCGTCGACGCCGGCGCGCGCCAGCAGCGCGCCGAGCAGGTGCGCGCCCAGGTGGTCGGCGCGCACCCCGGCCAGGCTGCCTTTGTACTTGCCGACCGGCGTGCGCACCGCTTCCACGATATACACGTCGCTCATAGATTGCTCGCCTTCAGGCCCGAACCGGCCACGCGCTGCCCGGCCGCGTCGTACTGGTAGACCCCGTGCCCGGTCTTGCGGCCGTGGCGTCCGGCGGCGACCATCTTGATGATCAGCGGGCACGGACGGAATTTCTCGCCCAGCGTCGCATGCAGGTAGCGCAGCACCGACAGGCGGGTGTCCCAGCCGGTCAGGTCGCCCAGCTCGAGGGGGCCCATTGGGTGGTTGAAACCCATGCGCAGCGCGGTGTCGATGTCCTCGGCGCTGGCGGTGCCCTCCTGCAGCATCCACATCGCTTCGTTGCCGAGCATGGCCGACATGCGGCTGGTGGTCAGCCCTGGCGACTCGTTGACCAGGATCGAGGTCTTGCCGATGGCGTCGACCCAGGCCCGGGTGCGCGCCACGGTCGCCGCATCGGTGGCGATGCCGAGCACCAGCTCGACCAGCTTCATCTTGTGGACCGGATTAAAGAAATGCATCCCGATCACCCGTTCCGGCCGTTGCACCGAAGCGGCAATCTCGGTCACCGACAGCGCCGAGGTGTTGGTCGCCACCAGCGCGTCTTCCAGCAGCAGCGGCACGGCTTCGGCCAGCACCGCCTTCTTCACCGCCAGGTTTTCGGACACGGTTTCCACCAGCAGGCTGGCGCCGGGGGCGCCGTCGGCCAGCGAGGTGTGAATCGTGAGGCGCGCCTTGGCCGCCTCGGCCAGGTCCGGCGCCAGCTTGCCGAGCTTCACCCCGCCGTCGAGGATCGCGTGGATGTTCTGGAGCGCTTTTTCCAGGGCCTGGCCATTGCTGTCGACCAGGCGGGTCGGAAAACCGCTGCCGGCGAAGGCGTGCGCGATGCCGGTACCCATCAGGCCGGCGCCGACCACCACCACGGATTGGTTCTTGTCGATCATGTTTGTCTCCTCATGCGCCGGACCGGGGCCCGACGACGTTGCTGATGGCGCCAATGCCTTCGACGCTGGCTTCGACCACGTCGCCCGGCTCCAGGAACAGTCCCGTGCCCTGCCCCACGCCGGCCGGTGAACCGGTGAACATGATGTCGCCAGCGGCAAAGCTGGAGCGGGCCTGGACGAAGCGCACCAGCTGCGCCACGTCCCAGGTCATTTCCGCCGTGCTGGCATCCTGGCGCACCTGGCCGTTCACCTTGAGCGTCAAGCGCAGCTGCGGGCTGCCCGGCGCGAACTCGTCGCGCGTGACGATCCACGGGCCCACCCCGGTACTGCGGTCCTGGCTCTTCGCCGCGAACAGGTCCATGCCGATCCCGGCCGGCCCGCTCCTCTGCAGGTCGCGCGCCGACACGTCGTTGCCGACCATATAACCCAGCACCGCGGCGAGCGGATCGGCGTCAATGATGGCGCCGTCCCCGATCACCACGACCAGCTCCACCTCGTGGTCGAGCTCCTTCGTCAGCGGCGGGTAGCGGATCGGGTCGTTGGCGCCGATCAGGGCGCCATAGGCCTTCAGGAAGGCGATCGGCTGCTGCGGCGTCCTGAGGCCGAAATCGGCCGCAAGGTGCTTGGCGTAGTTGGCGCCGGCCACGACCACGCGGTTGACCGGCTCGACCGGCGGCAACAGGCGCAGGCCTGCCAGCGGACGGGCCGGACCGGCGAACGGCAGCGCATCCTCGCCGGCGGCGGCGCGACCCGAGGCGATCGCGCGAGTGAGCGCCGGCCCCCAGTCGGCAAACGCGCCGGCGATCGGGCGCACCGAGCCCGCCTCGCTGTCGACCAGCGCCCAGAACGGGGCGCCGTCGCCCGCGCAGCGTGCGATCTTCATGCTGCCAGCGCCGCTGGCTTGGCCGGCTCGACCAGCGTGGCCGGGTCGATGTGGAGCAGCTCGCAGGCGTTCTTCCAGCGGATCTTCTGCAGGTCCTCGTCGGAAATGCGCAGGCCGTCGGTCAGGTCGTGGCGCACCGCGTCGCTGCCGCCGAAGTTCGAGCCGTACAGCACGCGGTCGGCGCCGATGATCTCGACCATCGCCTGGCGCATCGGCAGCTCGTGCAGCTCGACGTCGAAGTAGAAGTTGTTCATGTAGTCCAGCACCGGCTTCTTGTTGTGCGCGACGTCCAGGTTGGGATTGGTCTGCGCCAGGCGGCCCAGCTGGTAGGGAACGAAACCGCCGCCATGGGTGATGTAGACCTTCAGCTTCGGGAAGCGGTCGAACACGCCGCCATTGATCATGTTCCAGAAGCACTTGGTCTCGTCGTAGTTCATGCCGACGATGGCGGTAGTCTCGTAGCGGTCGGTGTTGGCATCCTCGCCCCAGGTCACCGACTGGTTATAGCCGTGCACGAACATCGGCAGGTCGAGGTCGCACAGGGCTTCCCAGACCGGGTCCATCTCGGGGGAGTCGAATTCGAGCCCCCCGAAATTGGCGCCGCCCGCCACCAGGCCCTTGGCGCCGAGCGTGGTGCAGGCGCGGCGAATTTCCTTGGCCGCCTCCACCGGCACGTTGAGCGGCGCATGGGCCCAAGCCATCAGGCGGTTCGGGGCGGCGGAGCAGTATTCGGCCAGGACGTCGTTGACCTTTTGCGCGAATGGCACCCCGAACTCGGCATCGGCCCAGTACATGTAGCAGTGCGAAGGCACCGACACCACCTGGGCGCTCTGCCCGGCCGCATCCATGCCGGCCAGGCGGGTCTTCGGATCGGCCCAGCGCGCCAGGTACTGGTTGATGTCGAGGGTCTTGCCTTCGGCGCGCGCCTTCTGCAGGGCGGCGCGGCGCTCGGGCGAACCGAGCGACAGGATCCAGTGGCCGACGCGCAGCTTGATGTCGCCATCCGGGCGCTGCTCGAAGAACGGACCCCAGTGCGGGTGCTGGTTGTAGTAATCCGGATGGGGGGCGTGGGCGTGAAGGTCGATGAGCATGTGGTGTCTCCCTGTGACGATTGGTTATCCCGACAGCAGGCGCATTGGCCGGACACAACACATGTCTCCATCCCGCGGCACTCGGTCGGTGCTTTTGCATCAGGACCTATATTGCCAAAAATGGACAGAAATGGCAAATGTGTTTAACTTTTATTTTGCGCGGTGTCGCCTGACTCGCACTCGACGATCGAATACAGGAAGCTCACGATGCGCTGCACCCCGTCTTCCGGACGCTGGTTGGGCACCACCAGCTCGCTCAGCACGCAGCGGATCAACAGTTCGCAGATCAGTTCGCGGTCGGTGCGGATGCCCAGGCGCCGGTCCCAGGCGTCGAACACGATCCGCATCAGGTCGTCGATGCGCACCAGCGATTCGTTGAACAGGCGGCCGAACAGGCGCAGCGTGTATTCGGGCGCGGCGCGCAGCAGCAGGCGCGCCTGGCCATGCGCGGCATAGTCGTCGAGGTAGCGCACCAGCGCATGGAAGCGCGCGGTCGGCTCGGCATACGGCGCCACAGCCTCTATCATCGCTTGCTGGAACGAGGCGCGCTTGTGGCGCGCGAAGGCGTCGAGCAGCTCGTCCTGCGAAGCGAAATACCGGTAGAAGGTGCCGCGCGAGATCCCGGCCAGCATACAGACGTCGAGGATGGAGATCCGGTCGGAACCTTCGCGCAGCACCATCTTCTCGGTCGCCGCGAGGATTGCCGCGATCGTGGTTTCGGCGCGGCGGTTGCGCTTGCCCGCCGTGTCGCCGCTGGCCTTGTCGCGCTTGACTGCTTGCATCGTGAGGCCTGTATCGTGGGTTGGTGCTGGGCTCAGTATTCGCGGACCGCCACGTTGGCGGGCCTGGAGTTATAGCCCGGCAAGTGCAGGCCGCCGTCGACGTGGAAGGATTCACCCGTCACGTAGCGCGACATGTCGCTGGACAGGAACACCACCACCGGCCCGATATCCTCTTCCGGGTCGCCGCAGCGCCCGAGCGGACGCATGGCCGCGGCGCGTTCGGCAAATCCCTCGTTCTCGGCCGCCAGCTTGTGGAAGGTGGCGCCCATGGCGGTCGGCGCGATCGCATTGACCGTGATGTTGTAGCGCCCCCACTCGGCGGCCGCACTGCGGGTCAGGCCGACGATGCCCGCCTTGCCGGTGTTGTAGTCGGCGTGCAGCCATGCGCCCAGCTCGACATCGATCGAATAGAAATTGACGACCTTGCCGCCGCCGCGCTTGCGCATGTGCGGCAAGGCCGCGCGCATCGCCCACCAGCTGGCCTTGATGGTCGAGGTCAGGGTCTGCTCGAGCATCTCGTCGGTCTTGTCCTCCAGCAGCACGTTCGGGGTCGGCACGAAGGCGTTGTTGACCAGGATGTCGAGTCCGCCAAAATGCGCCACCGCCGCGTCGACGGCTGCCAGCACGGACTCCTTGCGCAGCACGTCGGTGTGTACGAACAGTGCGCGCCCGCCGAGTTCCTCGAGCTCGCGCGCCACCGCGGCGCCGCTGTCGCGGTCGATCTCCGCGATCACCACGGCAGCGCCCTCGCGCGCGAAACGGCGTGCCACGCCACGTCCGATGCCGCCGCCGGCCCCGGTAATCAAGGCCACTTTATCGTTCAGCAATCCCACAGTCGTCTCCTCGGTATCGAATCGTTCGGGTATATTATTAGACAGTTTTTCTGTTATTGTACACATTCATTCCCACAACCCCTACCAGGAATTACACCATGCAGCGTTTTCGCCGGCGAATCGAACTGGCAGGCCGTCACGACCGCGAGGGCGGCCAGGTGCGCGCCGTACTGGAAGACGATTTCCACCACTTCCGCGTCGTGCTGGATCATCATGGCGGGCAAGTGACCGCGGTGCGCGGCGAGACGCCGCGCCACCCGTTCAGCGCCTGTCCGGGCGCCGTTCCGGAACTGCAGCGCCTGGCCGGCATGCGCCTGGACGACATCGCGCACTCGGTCAACCTGCACACCGATCCGACCCAGCAGTGCACCCACATGTTCGATCTCGCCGGCCTGGCCGTCGCCTGTGCTGCGCGCGGCGACGACGCACGCCGCTACGATATCGAGATCCCGCGCCATATCGACGGCCGTACCCATGCCTACCTGGAACGCGACGGCCAGCTGGTACTCGACTGGTCGGTCGAGGGCAGCACCATCCTCGGGCCGGATCCCTACACCGGCATCGACATGCGCCAGGGTATGGCGCGCTGGGCCATCGGCAGCTTGCCCGCCGAGGAAGCGGAAGCGGCGCTGGTGCTGCGCCGCTGCGCCCTGATTTCGCTGGGCCGCCTCAAGGACATCGACAAGGAGCCGCACGCGCACCTGACCGGGCGCTGCTACGCCCAGCAGCCGCAGCGCGCCCCGCAGGCGATCCGCATGCTCGGCTCGACCTGGGATTTCACGGCGCGCGCTGAAGCGCTGTGCGTCGACGACCAGGCCTGGCTCGCCGACTTCAGCGCCTGAACGACCGGCGCAGCCTCCAGCCGGCACCGGACGCGCTCAGCGGTTGGCCGCTTCCCATTCCTTCAGGTCGAACCCTGGCGCCGCCGCCACCGCCGGGGTGAGCGCGGGCGGGCGCGCCAGGATCTTGCGCGCCGCCATATGGTCGCCCGCGCGGCAGCACGACTCCACCGCCAGCAGCTGCTCGCCGCGAAAGCACAGTACCGAGACCTGGCGCGCGGCCGGGTCGCCCAGCACCACGTGGTTGTCGGCGCACAGCGCCAGGCCGGCGATCTGCAGTTTCAGGCTGCCCTGGTCGGTCCAGAACCAGGGCAAGGCGGTATAGGGAGCGGGCTTGCCGACCAGCCGGGCGGCGATCAGCTTGCCCTGGTCGCAGGCGTTCTGCACCGATTCGAGCCGGGTCAGCTGCGACCCGTTCTGCAGGCAGGGAAAGGCCGCGACATCCCCGAGTGCCGAAATGTTCGGGTCGGAGGTCAGGAGCCCGGCGCTGACCTTGATGCCATTGTCGATGTGCAGCCCGGCTTCCAGGGCCAGCGCCACGTTCGGCACCACGCCGATGCCGTACACGACCAGGTCGGCCGGCAGGCGCCGTCCGTCGGCCGTGATGACGGCCACCGCCCTGCCGTTGTCACCTTCGATTTCCGCGACCGCGTCGCGGAAGTTGAAGTGCACGCCCCAGCTTTCGTGGGCGGAGCGGAATATCTCGGACATCTGCGGCGATATGGCGCGCGCCATCGGCCGTTCGCCCAGCTCCAGCACTTCGACCGCCGCCCCTTCGGCGGCGGCAACGGCCGCGAACTCCAGGCCGATGAAGCCGGCCCCGATGACCACTACCTTGCGCGCGGTCTTGAGCAGCGGCGCCACCGCGTCGGCATCGGCGCGGGTCTTGATGCCGAATACGCCGGCCAGGCCGGAGCCCGGCACCGTCAGCGGTCGGTTGTGGGCGCCGGTGGCCAGCACCAGGTGGTCGTAGTCGAGCGCCGTGCCGGATGCCAGCACCAGGCGGCGGTTCTGGCGGTCGATCGCCGCGCCCCTGTCGGCAATCAGCTCGATGCGCTGCTCGGCGTAGAACTCGTCGGAGCGGAACTGCATCGCCGTGGCGCTGATCTTGCCCAACAGGAAGGCCTTCGACAGCGGCGGGCGCTGGTAGGGCAGCCATGGCTCGTCGTTGACCAGGGCAATGCGTCCCGCGAAGCCCTCTTGACGCAGGGACAGGGCGACCTGCACGCCGGCATGCCCGGCGCCGGCAATGACTACCGATTGTAGCGACATGATGCTTGTTCCTTATGAAGTGAGGAGCGGTGCGCAGGCCGGCTTACGCGCCGGCAGCCTGCGGCTGGACCGCGGCCTGCGGACTGCGTCCCAGGGTCAGGAGCAGTGCGGCGCCCACCAGCGTACTGGCCGTGCAATAGGTGAGCATCGCGCCATAGCTGCCGGTAGCGCTGAACATCGCAGCGAATGCCAGCGGCGCGCCGGCCGACGCGACCGTGATCAAGCCCTGGTGCAGGCCGAAGATGCGGCCGTAGTCCTTGAGCCCGAAATAGCGGGCCATGAGGAAGGCCGCGATATCGAATTCGGCGCCCGCGCCCAGGCCCGCCAGGGCAGCGGCGAGGCTGAGCACGGCGATATCAGGGTTCCCGGACAGGAAAATCGCGGTGCCGATTGCGGGCAGCGCCAGGCTGATCGCCGCCACGCCCGGGGGCCAGAGGCGGTCGAGCAGATAGCCGACGACCAGCCGGCCGAGTACCAGCGCGATGCCGAACCAGGCGAAGACCTGGGCCGCGGCGGCGGCATCGAGGCCGCGGTCGCGCAGCATGGGCACCGTGCTCGTGACCACGCCCATCACGGCCGAGACCACCAGGCACAAGGCCAGGTTGCAGATCCAGTACTTGGGCGACGCCAGCGCAGCGCGGAAGGACATCCCCGTGACCGGCAGCGCTGCGGCGCTGCCCGGCCTTGCTGCTGCGGTGGTTTCCGGAAGCCGGAACCACGCGAGCGTGAGCGGGATGCCGATCACGACGTTGACCAGCGCCAGGATCACGAACGGCGCCTGCCAGCCCCAGTTCGCCACGCTCCACGCAAACAGCGGCGGCGTCACGGCGGCCGTGATGCCGGTGCCGGACAGGCCCAGCGCCAGCGCCAGGCCGCGGTTGCGCACGAACCAGAGGTTGAGCAGCTGGGTCCAGGTCACCGCCAGCGCGCCCATGCCCACGATCGGCAGCAGGAAAAACGCTGCGTACAGGGTCCATACCGATCCACCGATCTGGGTGGTGGCCAGGTAACCCAGGGCCATCGTCAGCAGCGATACCACGGTGACGCGCTTGATGCCGAAGCGCAGGTTGAGCCAGCCGACCAGCTGCAGGCCGATCACCGCGCCACCGAACAGGAAGCTGATCGCCGCCTGCAGCGCCGGCCGCTCCCAGCCGAATTCGGCCTGCAGCGGGATTACAAGCACGCCGAAGCCGTACAGCAGGGCGGCGTTAATGCTGATCATGATGCCGGCGATGGCCAGCAGCAGGACGCGCCACGACTGCCTGAATTCGGCGAAGTCGATTGCCGCGCCGTTCTTTGATGTGACCATGGGTGTCTCCTGGTAGGTCGTGGAAGCGGCGTCCGGGGATTCTCTGGCCCGTGACGCCGGATAGGTGCACTGTCCCGATGCTCAGGTCAGCCTGATCCGGGTGCGCAAGGTGCCGATTCCCTCGACCTCGAGCTCGATCACGTCGTCGGGCTTGAGGTAGCGCAGCTGCTCGAGGCCGCAGCCGTTGCCGACTGTGCCCGACCCGAGCACTTCTCCGGGATACAGGGTTTCGGAGCGCGAGATATGGACGATCAGGTCCTCGAACTGCCAGCGCATGTCGCGCGTCGATCCCCTGCCCCATTCCGCGCCGTTTACACGCGCGATCATCGTGAGGTCATACGGGTCGGGCAGCTCGTCGGCGGTCACCAGGCATGGGCCCATCACGTTGCCGGTATCGAAATCCTTGCTCTTGGCCGGACCGAGCATGCCGCCCATTTCCTCCGCCTGGGTGTCGCGCGCGCTCATGTCGTTGAAGATCGTGTAGCCGACGATGTGCTCGCGCGCCCTTTCGCGTGGAACGTCCTTTGCCTTGCGCCCGATGTAGCAGGCCAGTTCGAGCTCGAAGTCCATCGCCTTGCTGTACGACGGCCAGATCACGTCGTCATCCGGTCCGACGACGGCGAAGCGGTTGCACTTGTAGTAGATGGGCTGGCGGTTGAAGGTGGCGATCACTCGCTCGTCGGCGCGGGTACTCATCTGCGCCAGCGCCTCTTCGGGATTGGGCAGGTGGGCGACGCGGGCGCGGCGGGCGGCGGCGAAGCTCTGCTTCAGGTGCAACTCGAAGCAGGAGCAGTCGCGCATCTGGGGCGGCGGCTGGATCGGGGCGCACAGCTTCACGCTCGCGCGCTCGATCACCGACGCGGTGGGCGCCAGCGCCACCATGCGGCGCGCCTCCGTCATTGCCTCCTCGCCCGCTTCGACCAAGGCCAGGATGCTGTTGAAGGCCGGCCAGGCGCCCAGGCCGGCGCTTCTTGCGGCGATGCTCAGGTCGACGATGGCGCTGTCCGATTCGATCAGCGCCCCGGGACGCATCGCGCCATGTGCGTCGCGATAGGTAACCAGTCTCATTGCTTGTCTCCGTCGGGGTTGGTGACGCTTGCGTCCTCGCCCTCGTTGTGGTGGTTAGGGCGCCCATTGGCAGGCGCGCTGGTTGGCGTTTACACCCGTCCGTTCACCGGAATGCAGGCGCCGGTTAGCGCCGCAGCGTCGGCCGACAGCAGGAAGGCCACCACTGCGGCCAGCTGGGCCGGCGTGACCCAACGGCTGGCGTCCGCCTCCGGCATCTCGGCGCGGTTCGCGGGCGTATCGATGATGCTCGGCAGCACCGCATTGACGGTGACGCCGCGGTCCTTCAATTCTTCGGCCAGCGCCTCGGTCAGGCGCGCCACGCCGGCCTTGGAGGCGGCGTAAGCGCCCATGCCCACGCCGGCCTTGTGCGCTGCCGCCGCGCCGACGTTGACGATGCGCCCGGCGCCACGCGCCAGCAGGTGCGGCAGCCCCGCGCGGCAGCTGGCCACTGCGGTGCGCAGGTTGGTCTCGTACATGCGGTCCCACGAGGCCAGCGCGCCGCTTTCCACCGTCTCCCAGGTGAAGCCGCCGGCGACGTTGACGATGCCGTCGATGCCCCCGAGCGCTTCGCGCACCCGGGCGTAGGCGGCCTGGCAGGACTGTTCGTCGGCCAGGTCGACGCCGCCGAGCGCCAGCGCGACAGCGGGCAGGCCGGTCGGCGGCGCCGGGGCACGGTCGAGCAGCGCCACCTTCGCGCCATCGGCAAGGAGGCGCTCTGCCAGGGCGCGGCCCAGGCTGCCGAAGCCGCCGGTTACAACGATGATCCTGGTGTCGAGTGGTGCAGGCATGGCAGTCCTTCTGCTTGAGTCAGGTTCTACCGGTGACGAATACCGGAACTTGGCTAAAACTTTAAACAGATTTTCCATTTCTGTCTACATAGTTGTAGAATCCTTGCATCGACAGCTGCACCGAACTCCCCTGAAAGGCCAGCACATGACACGAAAACTTCCCGCGCTCACCCCGGACAACAGCGCCTTCTGGCAAGGCGGCGAGCAACAGGAACTGCGCATGCACCACTGCAACACCTGCGCACGCTTCTTCCACCCGCCGGCGCCGATCTGCCCGCAGTGCCTGGGCGCGGAGGTCGGACCGAGGGCCGTGTCGGGCCGCGGGACCGTGTTCACCTATACGGTCAATCACCAGCCATGGCGGTCCGACCTGAAAGAGCCCTACGTGGTGGCGATCGTCGAGCTGGCGGAGCAATCCGGACTGCGTTTCGTGACCAACATCGTCGGCGCCGCGCCCACGGACGTGCACATCGGGATGCCGGTGCAGGTACGCTTCGAGCACGTCGAGGATGTCTGGCTTCCCCTGTTTGAAAAGGCTGCATGATGTTCGACCGGATCTATGAAAAGGACGTGGCCATCAGCGGGATCGGCCAGTCGGAAGTGGGGCGCCCCTCGGGCAAGACCGCGATGCGGCTCACGCTCGACGCCTGCCTCGAAGCGATTGCGGATGCGGGCCTGAGCCGCGACGACATCGACGGCGTGTCGTGCTGGCCCGGCGACAACAACAATGGCGACGCCTTCTCGCCGATCGGACCGAATGCGCTCATCAGCACCTTGGGGCTGAAGGTCAACTGGTATGGCGGCGGCTATGAAGGTCCGGGTCCGCTGGCCGGCGTGATCAACGGCGCGATGGCGATCGCGGCCGGGCTGTGCCGCCATGTGCTGGTATTCCGCACCATTACCGAAGCCACCCGGCGCCAGACCGACAAAGGCGCCAGCGCGCTCACCAACAAGACGGTCGGCCGCGACAACAGCTTCTTCTGGCAGTGGTACACGCCCTTCAACGTGCTGTCCGGCGCCAACCTGATGGCGCTATATGCGCAGCGTCACTTCCACGAGTACGGCACCACGCCCGAGCAGCTGGCCCAGATCGCCCTGACCTGCCGCGCCAACGCCGCGCTCAATCCGAAGGCGGTGTTCCGCACCCCGCTGACCATGGAGGACTACATGGCCTCGCGCATGATCTCGACGCCGCTGCGCATGCTCGATTGCGACGTCCATTGCGATGCTTCCACCGCCATCATCCTGTCGCGCGCCGACGCCGCAAAGGATGGTCCCAACCCGCCGATCCGCATCGACGCCATCGGCGCCGCCCTGCACCAGAGCTGGTCGTGGGACCAGATCGACCTGACCGCGATGGCCACGCGCGACGCAGCCGACATGATGTGGGCGCGCACCGACCTCAAGCCTGCCGACGTCGGCAGCGCGCAGCTCTACGACGGCTTCTCGATCCTGACCATGATGTGGCTGGAAGCCTTGCGCCTGTGCCCGCGCGGCGAGAGCGGCCCGTTCGTCGAAGGCGGCGCGCGCATCGCGCTGGGCGGCGAGATGCCGATCAATACCAATGGCGGCCAGCTCTCGGGCGGGCGCACCCATGGCCTCGGATATGTCCACGAAGCCTGCAGCCAGCTGTGGGGCCGCGCCGGCGCGCGCCAGGTGGCGCGGCACCACGCTACGGTGGTGGCGTCGGGCGGCGGACCGCTGGCAGGCAGCCTGCTGCTGGTCAAGGACTGATATAACGCAGCCGCGCTCCTTGCTGCCCACTCATTCTGACCTTAGAATGGGATTTTAGATTTTCACCGGAGCGCGCATGGCAGATGAGCACAGCAACGAAGAGCGTCCCGACATATCGACCGGCGTGACGGTCAAGCCGGTCGTCAATGCAATCCGGATTCTCAGGCACCTCGCCTCCGGCTCGCCGGAGCGCGCAAGCGACATCGCACGCGAGCTGGAAATCAATCCCAGCACCTGCTTCAACACCTTGCGCACCCTGGTGGCCGAAGAGATGCTCGATTTCGATCCCCTGTCCAAGACCTATACGACCGGCCTGGGCCTGGCCAAACTGGTCGAGCACCTCGTCACCCAGGGCCAGCGCCTCGAGCTGGTGCGCCCGCTGATGCAGGAATTTGCCGCAGCCCACCACGTGACCGTGACGCTGTGGCGCCGCATGGGCGACGACCGGATCGTGCTGGTCAGCGCCGAGACCAGTCCCGGCGACCTGCGCATCGAGATGGCGATCGGCCAGCGCCTGCCGGTGCTGATGGGCGCCAGCGGACGCCTGTTCGCCGCCCATCTCAGCCTGGACGACGCGCGCCTGCGCGCTGCCTTCGACAAGGTGCGCTGGGCGCGCCCGCTGGCGTTCGAGGAATACCGGCAGCAGGTGGCCGACGCCCGCGCGCACGGCTGGTCCAGCGACGACGGCTATTTTTCCGCCGGCATCCTGGCGGTGGCGGCCCCGGTGAACGACCGCAGCGGTGCCATCGCCTATGCGATCTCGGCCGTTACTTTCCGCGGACAATACGAGCGCGCGCAGGTTGAAAAGCTCGGCGAGCTGCTGCGCAAGGCTGCGGCCAAGGTAGGAAACATCATCTTCTGATTGTCCGCACACAAAACGTGACAGTTTTTCGATTTGTGTGCATAATCGTCTCACAGGCCCCCGCGGCCGGATAATTATTAAAGAGACGAATCATGAGCGAACATCAGCTTCACCGCGTAGTCATCGAACGCAGCCGGTGCTGCGGTTACGGCCTCTGCGCCGCCATCTGCCCTGAAGTCTACAAGCTCGACGCCGGTGGCATCGTGTACGTCGATAGCGACCTGGTGCCCGGAGAGCTGCTGGAAGCGGCGCGCGAAGGCGCCGCCGCCTGTCCGGCCGAAGCCATCGCGGTCCAGGCCCCTGCCTGATCGACTGCGGGGTCCTCCATGAATAGATTAGCTGGAAAGATTGCCCTGATCACGGGCACCGGCGGCGGCCAGGGACGCGTCGCGGCACTGTACTTCGCCCGCGAAGGCGCCACCGTGGTCGGCTGCGACGTCGATCGCGCCGCGCACGAGGAGACCGCGCGCCTGATGGCGGCCGAGGGACATACCCTGCATGGGGCTGCGCCGGTCGACCTGGGCGACCATGAACAGGCAAGGCGCTGGGTCGACGCCGCCGCCGAGGAGTTCGGCCGCATCGACATCCTCTACAACAACGCCTCGGCCGCGAAATTCGGCAATGTCGGCGAGATGTCGATCGAAGACTGGCATTTTACGATCCGTAACGAACTCGACCTCGTTTTCTTTACCACCAAATATGCCTGGCGGCATCTCTCGGTGCGTGGCGGCGTGGTGATCAACATCGCCTCCACCGCCGCCTGGGGCGGCTCGAAGGCAGCCGGGATCAGCGCGCACAGCGCGGCCAAGGGTGCGGTGGTCTCGTTCACCCGCCAGCTGGCGGTCGAAGGCGCGCCGCTGGGCATCCGCGCGGTCAGCATCAGCCCCGGCTTCGTCAGGACACCCGGCACCGCCGCTTTCGTCGATAACCCGGTCACCCGCCGCATCATCCTCGACGGCGTCCTGCAGGACCGCCCGGGCGAGCCCGAGGAAGTCGTGTCGCTGGCGCTGTATGTGGCATCCGACGAGGCGCGCTTCATGACCGGTTCCGACCTGGTGGTCGACGGCGGCCTGCTCGCGGTCTAGCTCCGGCGCAGCGAACACACAACTACAGGAGGAGACACATGGACATCATCGGCATCGGCTACCTCGGTTTCGAAACGGCGAATCTGGACGCGTGGCGCGATTACGGCCCGCAAGTGATGGGCTTCCAGGTCGGCCCCTCGCCCGAGAGCGACCCCGACTCGCTGTATTTCAAGATGGACGACCGGCGCCACCGCCTCGCCTTTCATCCGGGGAAGATCGACCGCCTTGCCTACATCGGCTGGGAAGCCCGGGGCAAGATGGAATTCCAGGCAGCGGTCGAGCGCTTCCGCGAACACGGCATCGAAGTGACGGTGGCGGACGAGGCGCTGCGCGAACGCCGCGGCGTGAAGGAACTGGTGCGCTTTCGCGATCCGGTCGGCTACCAGCATGAACTGTTCTATGCCCAGAAATGGATGCCCCGCTCGTTCCAGCCGGGCCGCCCGCACGGTGGCTTCGCCTGCGGCCAGCGCGGGGTCGGCCACGTGGTCGTGATCACGCCCGAATACACGCCGGAACTCGAGCATTTCCTTACCGGGATCATGGGCATGCGCTACTACGGCGCCGGCGCCGGCAAGGGCAAGACCGGCTTCTTCCGCGCCAAGCTCAACACCCATACCAGCCACGATATCGCCTATGGCTTCGGGCCGGGCAAGGCCGGGGTGCAGCACGTCGGCATCACCGTCAATTCGGTGCGCGACGTCGGCGAAACCTATGACCTGGTGCGCAAGAAGGAATTGCAGATGATGATGACCCTGGGCCAGCACGTGCAGGATCCGCACATGTCGTTCTACCACTTCACGCCATCCGGTTTCGCCATCGAGTGCATCGCCGAGCTCGAGCCCTGGCACGACGACGGGTATGAGCTCAATCCGGAAAAGCTGTCGACCTGGGGGCATGAGCTGGTCGGGCCGATCCTGGGAACGAGCGTGCGCACGCCGGAAGAGATCTTCGGCCGCTGACCGGGGGCGGGTCAAGGACCCTGCACCAGCTTTTGCAGCGCATCCGGCCTGACGATGATCAGCCGGTGCGCCTCCTTCTGCACGATTCCCTGCTGGGCCAGCGCCGCCAGTGCGCGCGTGACGGTCTCGCGGCTGGTGTTGATCATGTTGGCGATGTCCTGGTGGGTTGGCAGCTTGTCGACCACCGCCAGCCCGCCCGCTTCCCCCTGTTGCTCCTTTTGCATAAGTAGCAGAAAGGTGTAGACGCGCCTGGACGTATTGTGGATGCTCAGCAGCGAACGAAATTCCGAGTCGCGCTGGATCTTCCGGGCCAGGTGCGTGAGCATCTGGTTCGCTACCGAAGGCGAGTGCGAGAATAGATGCATGGCAACGGCTGCCGGCAGGAAGGCAACCAGCACGTCCGACATGGCGACAATCGATGCGGTGCGCGTGGAATTGCTGATCAGTGCGATCTCGCCGAAGAAATCGCCCGGCGCCAGCATGCGCAGGCCGATGGCGCGGCCATCTTCGGTCACGTCGACCACTTGCAGCTGGCCCGACAACAAGAACAGCAGGCCGTCGCCGTGGCCGCCTTTTTGCAGCACGATGTCGCGCTTGCCGTACTGGCGGATGCGCAGCTCCTGCTTGACCCGGACGATCTCCTCGTTCGACAACCCGGCCAGCAGCGGGATCTTGCGCAGGTGGATCTGCACCTGATGCTCGTCCTGCGCGGCCGGTAGCGCCGTGCCGGCGCCTGGCAAAGGGGGCTTCACGAAGTCACGGCGTCAAGCCAGTTCCCCGACCAGCTCCGGAACGGCTTCGAACAAATCGCCAACCAGGCCGTAATCGGCCACCGAGAAGATCGGCGCCTCCGGATCCTTGTTGATGGCGACGATGACCTTCGAGTCCTTCATGCCGGCCAGGTGCTGGATCGCACCCGAAATACCCACTGCGATGTACAGGGTCGGGGCGACGATCTTGCCGGTCTGGCCGACCTGCCAGTCGTTCGGCACGAAGCCGGCGTCGACCGCGGCGCGCGAGGCGCCCATGGCCGCGCCCAGCTTGTCGGCCAGCGGCTCGAGCAGCTTGAAGTTCTCGGCCGAGCCGATGCCGCGGCCACCCGACACGATGATCTTGGCGGCGGTCAGTTCCGGACGGCTCGAGACGGCCAGTTCGCGGCCGACAAACGCCGACTTGCCGAAATCGGCCGCGGCGGCGATCTGTTCGACGACGGCCGAACCACCTGGGGGTGCGGAGTCGAACGCCGTGCCGCGCACGGTGATGACCTTGACGCTGTCGCTCGACTGCACCGTGGCGATCGCGTTGCCGGCGTAGATCGGGCGCTCGAAGGTGTCGGGCGAATCGACCTTGGTGATTTCCGAGATCTGCGCCACGTCCAGGCGGGCGGCCACGCGCGGCAGGATGTTCTTGCCGTAGGCGGTGGCGGGAGCCAGGATGTGCGAATAGCTGCCTGCGATCGCCAGCACCTGCTCGGCGACGTTCTCGGCCAGGCCCTCAAGCAAATGCGGCGCGTCGGCCACCAGCACCTTGGAGACGCCAGCGATCTGCGCCGCCGCTTCGGCAACTGCACCGCAGCCGGAGCCAGCGACCAGGATGTGGACCTCGCCGCCGCACTGCAGCGCCGCGGTCACGGTGTGGTGGGTAGCGCCCTTGAGGGAGCCGTTGTCGTGTTCTGCAATGACGAGTGCGACCATGTTATTTCTCCTTTAGATGACTTTGGCCTCGAGGCGCAGTTTCTGCACCAGGGTCGCCACATCCGGCACCTTGACGCCGGCCGAGCGCTTGGCCGGCTCGACGACCTTCAGGGTCTTCAGGCGCGGCGCCACGTCGACGCCCAGGTCTTCCGGTTTCACGGTTTCCAGCGGCTTCTTCTTGGCCTTCATGATGTTCGGCAGCGTCACGTAGCGCGGCTCGTTCAGGCGCAGGTCGGTGGTGATGATGGCCGGCAGGCTCAATGCCACGGTTTCCAGGCCGCCGTCGACTTCGCGCGTCACGGTCACTTTGCCGTCTTCCAGCACGACCTTCGACGCAAACGTCGCCTGTGGCCAGCCCAGCAGGGCTGCCAGCATCTGGCCGGTCTGGTTCGAATCGTCGTCGATCGCCTGCTTGCCCAGGATGATCAGCTGCGGCTGCTCCTTGTCGGCCAGCGCCTTCATGATCTTGGCCACGGCCAGCGGTTCGGTTTCGCCGCTGGTTTCCACCAGAATGCCGCGGTCGGCGCCGATCGCCATCCCGGTACGCAGGGTTTCCTGGCACTGGGCCACGCCCACCGATACCGCGACGACCTCAAGCACTTTGCCGCCCTCTTTCAGGCGCACGGCTTCTTCCAGAGCGATCTCGTCGAACGGGTTCATCGACATCTTGACGTTGGCGATATCCACGCCGCTGCCATCGGATTTGACGCGAACCTTGACGTTATAGTCGACCACGCGTTTGACGGGTACCAATATTTTCATGCAGATCTCCTTCAGGCTTTTTGTCGTTGGGATTGGGTTGCGCCATACTGCGTCATCAGTTGCGCACGCCGTTCGTCGGCCACGTCCATGGCCTTTTCCTTCACGTGGCCGTAGCCGCGAATCTTTTCGGGAAGCCGCGCCAGCTCGAGCGCCGTGTCCAGGCGTGCCTGCGTCAGCGTCTCGCAGAACAGTGCGATCAATGCAAGATAATCGTCGACCAGGCGGCGCTCCCGGCGCCGTTCGCTGCTGTATCCGAACGGGTCGAGCAAGGTTCCGCGCAAGCAGCGCAAACGCGCGAGCATGCCGAACACCGGCATCATCCAGGGCCCGTAACGGCGCTTGGCCGGCCTTCCCGACGCGTCGCGTGGTGCGAGCAGCGGCGGCGCGAGGTGGAAGTTGAGCGTGTAGTCCTTGCCGGGTTCCCCCTCGAACTGCGCGCGCAGGGCCTCGACGAACTCGGGCGCACTGTACAGCCGCGCTACTTCGTATTCATCCTTGTAGGCCATCAGCTTGGCGAGATTACGCGCCACCGCATCGCTCAAGGGCAGGCGCCCGTGCCCGGGCAATGCCGCCTCGACCGCGCGCAAGCGCGCCACCGCGTCCCGGTAGCGCTGCGCATAGGCTTCGCCCCCATAGCTGCGCAAAAGCAGCGCGCGCTCGCGCACCACGCGCTCCAGCGTCACCGGCATGTCGAGCACCACCGCACCGGCGTCCCTGGCGGGCGCGCTCCCCGGCAGCGCTGCCGCATCGTGGGCCGCGACGCGGCCCATTTCGAAGGCCTGCTGGTTTTTCTCGACCGCTACCCCATTGAGCTCGATGGCGCGCAGCAGGGCCGGCCGGCCGAGCGGAATCCAGCCTTGTTGCCAGGCATAGCCGAGCAGCAGCGGATTGGCGAAGATCGTGTCGCCGAACAGGCGCAGCGCGAGTGCGTTGGCGTCGACGAATTCGCAGGCTTCGCCGATGCTCGCCCTCAAGTCGGCTTCGGCACTGGCACCCGGGAAGGTCCAGTCGGGATTCGACAGGAAAGCGGCGGAGGGCATGGACGCAGTGTTCACCACGGCGCGGGTGCGGCCACGACGAACCCGCGACAGCGCGTCCAGCGAGGCGGCAACGATCGCATCGCAGCCGATCAGCACCGCCGCATCGCCCGTCGGCACCCGCGTCGCGTGAATAAGATCGGTGTGGGCGGCGATCTGGATATGGCTGAGCACCGCCCCGCCCTTCTGGGCCAGGCCAGTGATATCAAGCACCTTGACGCCCTTGCCTTCCAGGTGGGCCGCCATGCCGAGCAGCGCACCGACCGTGACCACGCCGGTACCGCCTACGCCCGGGACCACGATGCCGCAGACGCCGTCCAGCACCGGCAGGACAGGCTCGGGCACCTGCGGCGCCGCAGCTGCGCCGGCAGCCTTGGGGCGGCGCAGTTGCGCCCCTTCGGCCGTGACGAAACTGGGGCAGAAGCCGTTCACGCAGGAGAAATCCTTGTTGCAGGAGCTCTGGTTGATCTTGCGCTTGGTGCCCAGGGGCGTGTCGAGCGGTTCGACCGACAGGCAGTTGGAGGCCACCGAGCAGTCGCCGCAGCCCTCGCACACCGCGGCATTGATGAAGGCGCGGCGCGGCGGGTCGACGGCTTCTCCGCGCTTGCGGCGCCGCCGTTGTTCAGTGGCGCAGGTCTGGTCGTAGATCAGCACCGAGACGCCCGCCGTGTCGCGCAGTTCCAGCTGCAGCGCATCGAAGTCCTTGCGGTGGTGGACCGTAACGGCCTCCGGCAAGCCCTGCCTGTCGGCATACTTTTCCGGCGCGTCGCTCACCACCAGTACCCGCACCGCCCCTTCGCCGGTCACCTGCTGGGCGATCTGTGCCACCGTCAGGGTGCCGTCGACCGGCTGGCCGCCGGTCATCGCGACCGCGTCGTTGTACAGGATCTTGTAGGTGACGGTGGCTTTCGCCGCAATCGCTGCGCGCACCGCCAGCAGGCCCGAATGGAAATAGGTGCCGTCGCCCAGGTTGACGAATACATGCTTGTCGCTGGTGAAATGCATCTGCCCCAGCCAGCTCACGCCCTCGCCCCCCATCTGGCTGACGGTATCGGTGCGCCGGTCCATCCACAGCGCCATGTAGTGGCACCCGATGCCGGCCAGGGCGCGCGAGCCCTCCGGCACCCTGGTCGAGGTATTGTGCGGGCAGCCGGAACAGAACCATGGCTTGCGCTCGGCCGTCACGCGCGGCCGCGCCGCCTCCTTTTCCTTGGCCTCGATGATGGCGACGCGCGCCGCCATCGCTGCCTGCAGGTCGGCGGGCAGTTCGGCCTCGCCGAGGCGGCGCGCGACCGCCTTGGCGATCAGCGCCGGGGACAGTTCGTAGCGGGCCGGCAGCAGCCACTGGCCGCGCGGGGCCGACCACTCGCCGCCGGCGCCGGCGCGCTCGTCGAACTTGCCGTAGACATTCGGGCGGCGCACGGCGGGCCAGTTGAACAGTTGCTCCTTGATCGCATACTCCAGCACCTGGCGCTTCTCTTCCACCACCAGGATCTCGTCGAGTCCGGAGGCGAAATCCTGCACGTCGTCGGCGTGCAGGGGCCAGACGCAACCGACCTTCAGGATGCGGATCCCGATCTGCGCGCAGGCGGCTTCGTCGAGACCCAGGTCGACCAACGCCTGGCGCAGGTCAAGGTAGGCCTTGCCGGCCGCCACGATGCCAAAGCGCGCATGGGGCGCGTCGACCACCACCTGGTTCAGTCGGTTGGCGCGGATGTAGTCGAGCGCCGCATACCACTTCTGGTCGACCAGCCGCGCCTCCTGATCCAGGGGGGCGTCGGGCCAGCGGATCCCGAGACCACCCTCGGGCGCCGGCGGCAGCACCACCTGCAGCCGCTCGGTGTCGATCTCCACCGAGGCCGAGGATTCGACGACATCGGTCACGCACTTCATCGCCACCCACAGGCCCGCGTGGCGGCTCATGGCCCAGCCGTGCAGGCCATAGTCGTGGAATTCCTGCACACTGGACGGATACAGCACCGGAATGCCGCAGGCGATGAGCAGGTGCTCGGACTGGTGCGCCACCGTGGACGATTTGGCCGCATGGTCGTCGCCGACCAGCATCAGGACCCCGCCCTTGGGAGATGTGCCTGCCGAATTGGCGTGCTTGAGGACGTCGGCCGAGCGGTCGACGCCCGGCCCCTTGCCGTACCACATGCCGAACACGCCCTCGCGGGTGGCGCTCTGGTACAGGTTCACCTGCTGGCTGCCCCATACCGCGGTGGCGGCCAGGTCTTCGTTCAGGCCAGGCTGGAACACGACATCGTGGCGTTCCAGGTGCTTCTTCGCCTTCCACAGCGCCATGTCAAGGCCGCCGAGGGGCGATCCGCGGTAGCCGGAAACGTAACCGGCGGTATTCAGCCCGGCGCGCAAGTCGCGCGCCTTTTGCAGCATCGGCAGGCGCGCCAGCATCTGGACCCCGCTCAGGAAAATCTGACCTTGGTCCACGGTGTACTTGTCGTCGAGCGTCACGTCGCGCAGAAGGGGCGAGTTCATGGCATGCCTTGATTCGGAAATGGATGTGCGGGGACCGGCCGCTCGGCGCGGCCGTGGAGGCGGGTCGGTCTACAGCGAACGCGCGATGATCTCTTTCATGATCTCCGAGGTGCCACCGTAGATCCGGGCGACGCGCGCGTCGACCCAGGCGCGGCTGATCTTGTACTCGCTCATGAAGCCGTACCCGCCATGCAGCTGGAGCAGTTCGTCCAGTATCTTCCCCTGCATTTCCGATCCCAGCAGCTTGCACATGGCGCCGACTTCGGGCGAGAGTTCGCCGCGCATCGCCTTGCCCAGGCAGTCATCGACGAATACGCGCAGCATCGTGGCCTGGGCCTTGCACTCGGCCAGCTTGAATTTGGTGTTCTGGAAATCGAATACGGTCTTGCCGAATACCTTGCGCTCGCGCACATAGGCCAGGGTGTCCTCGAGCAGCGCCTCGATCGATGCCGCCGCGCGCAGGCCGATGATGGTGCGCTCCCACGCCAGCTGGTGGGTCAGGTAGCCGAAGCCCTTGTTCTCTTCGCCCAGCCGGTTTTCCACCGGGACCCGCACCTCGTCGAAGAACAGCTCGGACGTATCCTGCCCTTTCAGGCCGATTTTTTCCAGCAGCTTGCCCTTCGAGAAGCCCGGCCGGTCTGCTTCGACGCAGACCAGTGTCAGTTCCTTCGCGCCCGGATCGAGCTTGGTGGCGGTGACCATCAGGTCGGCGTTGCCGCCGTTGGTGATGAAGGTCTTCTGGCCGTTGATGACGTAGTCGCCGCCGTCGCGCCGCGCGCTGGTGCGCATCGAGCGCAGGTCCGAGCCGATGCCCGGCTCGCTCATCGCGATGACGCCGATGAGCTCCCCGCTCACCATCTTCGGCAGCCAGCGCCGCTTCTGCTCTTCGCTGCCGTAGGCGACGATGTAGGGCGTGACGATTTCGGAGTGCGTGGTAAAGCCGATCGCGGTGGCGTTGACCCGGGCCAGCTCTTCGATCATCACGGCCGAATGGCCGAAGTCGCCGCCGGCGCCGCCGTATTCCTCGGGCACGGTGGAGCACAGCAGGCCGACTTCACCGGCCTTGCGCCACACCGACTTGGGGACGATGCCGGCGTGTTCCCACTCCGGCAGGTGGGGCACGATCTCGTTTTCGATGAACCGCCGGGCCATCTCGCGGAACATGTGATGGTCTTCGCGAAAAACACTGCGCATGCTGCTTCTCCTGGTTCTGGTAGGGTGCGGGTCTAACGGCCCTGGTATTGAGGTGCGCGCTTCCCGAGGAAGGCCGATACGGCCTCGGCGTGGTCCTCGGTATGGTGCGCCAGCGCCTGGTAGGCGGCCGACATTTCCAGCAGCGAGTCCAGGCGCATGTGCTGTCCTTCGCGCAGCAGCCGCTTGGTCAGGCGCAGCCCGTGCGACGGGTTGGCCGCCATGCGCCGGGCGATCGCCATGGCGGCCGCCTCGAGTGCGGCAGCAGGCACGACTTCCGTTACCAGCCCCCAGGCCAGCGCGGTGGCCGCGTCGATAGTGTCGCCGGTCAGGGCCATCAGGCTCGCCTTCGGCATGCCGACGATGCGCGGCAGCAGCCAGGCGCCGCCGTCTCCCGGGACGATGCCCAGCTTCACGAAGCTTTCAGCGAACTTGGCGCTGTCAGACGCGATGCGGACGTCGCACATGCAGGCCAGGTCCAGCCCGGCGCCGATGGCCGGCCCGTTCATGGCGGCGATGGTCGGCACGTCCAGCGAATACAGGCACAGCGGAATCCGCTGGATGCCGTTGCGGTAGCTCTCGCTGACCTCGTAGGGCGAGCCGGCGAAGATGCCACCGCGCTCGGCCATGTCCTTGACATTGCCGCCGGCGCAGAAGGCCGGGCCGTTTCCGGTCAGCACCACCACCTTGATGCCCTGGTCGGCCCGCACCATCGCGCACATGTCGACGAATTCCTGCATCTGCGACGGGGCGCTCAAGGCGTTACGGGTTTCGGGGCTGTCCATGCGGACCAGCAGGATGGCGCCGTCGCGCTCCAGGCTCAGGAAAGGCTTCATGCGCGCTGCTCCATCAGGGTGTCGAAACGGCCGTCGGTCACGCCCGGCCAGAAGCCGGCCGGGCCGGCGGCGCACACCGCCCTGCCGAGCCGCTGCGACCACGCGGTGGCGGAACCGAATTCGCTGCGCCAGGACCACAGGCGGCGGGTGCTCAGGTGCAGCGCATGCTCATGGGTGAAGCCGATCGCCCCGTGCACGGCGTGCGCCACGCTGGCGCCGATACCCGCAGCCTCCGAAGCACAGATCTTGGCGGCGATGGCCTGCAGGCGCACGATGCGCGACTCGGCCGACGCAAACGCGGCTTCCGCGGCCATGACACTGGCTGCGGCGTGTTCGGCCAGGACCGCGACCTGCTGCTGGATGGCCTGGAAACTGGCGATCGGTTTGCCGAACTGGACCCGCTCGGACGCGTAGCCGGTGGCCATGTCCAGCACGGCTTCGAGCGCGCCTGCGATCTGGGCCGCGCGCACCATGGCCCCGCCCAGCAGCAGCACGTCGGCCGGCCAGCCGGTTGGCAAGGGCGCCTGCGCGACCGGCGCCACGTCGTGGAACAGGAGCGTGGCGCGCGGTTCCGAGGCCGTATTGGCGCTGTCGCGGCGCTGCGCCGCTTCGGTCGGCAGCAGCACCACGGCCGGCTCGGCGCCGCCCGTGACCGCCACCACGAAGGGCACCGACGCGCCCCAGGGAACATCGGCCGCCTCGCCGCTCACCACGCCGCCGAGCAGGCGCAGCGAGCCGGTGGCCGCGATGCTGACCGCGCCGGCCGCAGGGACCAGCCCGGCGGCGCCGAGCAGCCAGTTGGCCAGCATGGCCTCGGGCAGCGGCAACGGCAGGTTGTGGCGGCCGGCCAGCCGCACCACGCCGCACACGTCGCCCCAGCCGGCGCCGGCGCCGCCCAGCGCTTCGGGCGCCAGGGCCAGCGGAAAGCCGGATTCTTCGACCGCCGCCCACATGGCATGCGGCCAGGACCCGTCTTCGCATGCCAGCACCGCGGCGGGGCTGGCGAGGTCGGCGAACAGGCGCTCGACCGTAGAATCGAACAGTTGTCTCATGATTAACGCATTCCCAATCCGCGTGCGATGATCCCGCGGAGAATTTCGCGCGTACCTCCGCGCAGTGAAAATGAAGGGGCCTCCTGCATCAGGTAGGCCAGCGCCCGCGCGTGCTCGCTCGAGCCGCGCGTGGCCGGCGCCACGTCCAGCAGCAGCTGGGCGAGTTCCGGTATTTCCTGCTCGAAGCTGGCGCCTAGGTCCTTGACCACCGAGGCTTCCCATGCCGGGTTGCGTCCGGCAGCCAGCTGCGCCGTCACCGCCAGCGACATCTGGCGCAGGGTCACCAGGCGCGCGGTCAGGCGGCCGATTTCCCTGGCCTGCAGCGCGTCCGGGTGCCTGCCGACTTCGGCGATCAGGGTTTCCAGCAGCGCGATCGAACTGAGGAAGCGCTCCGGTCCGCTCCGTTCGAACGCCAGCTCGGCCGTCACCTGGGCCCAGCCCTGCCCCTCGGTGCCGATCAGGGCGTCCGCGTCCAGCGTCACCCCATCGAAGAACACCTCGTTGAAGTGACTGGCGCCGGTCAAGTCCTTGATCGGGCGGATCGTGATGCCCGGCAGGCTCAGGTCGATGATGAACTGCGACAGCCCCTCGTTGCGCTTGCTCTCCGGGTCGGTCCGGACCAGGGCGATCATGTAGTGCGAACGGTGGGCGTTGGTGGTCCAGACCTTCTGGCCGTTGACCACCCACTTGTCGCCGCTGCGGCGCGCACTGGTGCGGATCGAGGCCAGGTCGGAACCGGAATTCGGTTCGCTCATGCCGATGCAGAAGAACCGCTCGCCGCGGCAGATCGCCGGCAGGTGGAAATCCCTCTGCGCATCGGTGCCGTAGTGCAGGATCTGCGGACCGCTCTGGCGGTCGGCGAACCAGTGCGCCGACACCGGAGCCCCGGCCGCCAGCAGCTCCTCGATCACGACATAGCGGGTGAAGGGACTGGCGTCGGCGCCGCCGTAGCGCTTCGGCAGCGCCATCCCGATCCAGCCGCGTTCGCCGAGGCGGCGGCTGAAGCCGGCGTCGAATCCCATCCAGGATTCGGCGCGCCGGGTGGGCGGATAATCCGCCAGGCTTTCCACGAGAAAGCGGCGTACCTCGGCGCGAAGGGCTTCGGCCTCTGGCGGGATGGGACTGAACTTGAACTGGTCAATGGACATGGTCGGTCATGCAATGAAGTCGATGCGCCTGGCGCGCGCAGCCGCACGGAACCGACGCGGCCCTGGGGCCGCGGGGATGCGCCGGCTGCGGCGCGGACAGGGTTCAAGGGAGGCGGACCTCCCTGGCGAAGCTCAGAGCGCGGTCTGGGCGTCGGCGGCGGCGAACATCTTGTTGATGTCGCCCGAGGTGACCGGACGCTGCGGATCGCGCTCCGGCGCCGCGCCGCCCAGGCCGAGGGCCGGCTCGATGCTGACGTGGGTGGCCTGCGCCTTCAGTGCGCCGACCGTGCAGTTCTCGCGCCCGAGGATCGCGAACGGATCGTAGGAGAACTCGCGCATCGCGTTCAAGTGCGTGATCTTGTTGATGACCCCGTCCGACAGGTGCTGCGCCTGGCTCCAGAACACGTTCGCCGAATTCGGCCAGGTGCAGTCGGAGTGCGGGTAGTCGCATTCCCAGGTGACCATATCGACATTGATCGAATCGAGGTTCTTCAGCCCGAACGCATCCTCGATGAAGCAGGTGATGATGTGTTCATTGAAGATGTCGCTCGGCTTCTTGTTGCCGAAATTCGAGTTGGTCCACTCGTGGTGATGGCTGTGGGTAAAGTCGGCGCGCTCGAGCAGGTAGGGAATCCAGCCAATGCCGCCTTCGGACAGGGCCATGCGCAGCTTCGGGTACTTCTTCCACATCGGGGCCCAGATCCAGTCGGCCGCCGAATTCGAGATCGAGATCGGCATCGAAGTGATCCAGGCGTCGATCGGCGACTCGTCCGAGGCGTGGGCCGCCTTGACGCCGGTGCCGATGTGGCAGCAGATCACGACGCCGTTGTCGGCGCAGGCCTTCCACAGCGGATCCCAGTGGGCGTTGTGGATCGAGGGGTAGCCGTGCACGGTCGGGTTGTCGGACAGGGTCAGCGCATGCACGCCCTGGTCCGCCAGGCGCTTGACCTCGGCGGCTGCGGCCTGCATGTCCCACCAGGGCACCATCATGAGCGGGATGAAGCGGCCCGGCGCCGCGTTGCACCAGTCATGCAGGTGCCAGTCGTTGTAGGCCTGGATGGCCGCCAGGCTGACCTCGCGGTCGTTCATCACCTGGAAGCGCTGTCCCGCAAAGCCCGGGAAGGTCGGGAAGCACAGCGAACCGAGCACGCCATTGGCGTTCATGTCGTCGACGCGCGCCTTGATGTCCCAGGTACCGCGGCGCATCTGCTCGTAGGAGAGCGGCTCCATGCCATATTCTTCCTTGGGGCGGCCGACCACCGAATTGAGGCCCATGTAGCCGGTCGCCTTGTCTTCGAATACCCAGACGTCGCGGCCCTTGATGGTCTCGACTTTCGGCTGGCGGCCCTTGAATTTGGCAGGCATGTGGCGGTCGAAAGCGCCGCGCGGTTCGATCACGTGGTCGTCCACGCTCACGAGGATCAGGTCTTCATATTTCATCGTTGTCTCCGAGGAAGGTATTCGCTTAACCAGCGTCTGGTTTTCTCTGGCTTCATTCTAGAACAGATTTCGGATTTAATTAAACATTTTTTACGAATCTGTTCATTTTATGTGAGTTGTTCTCAGTCCCAGAGCACGTGCACGTGTTTCGGCCCGCGCAATTGGGCGCCGGTGATGAGCGGCGGCGGCAGGTCCGGGTCGAGCCGCAGGTTCGGCAGCAGGTCGAGGATGGCGTTGACGGCCACCTGCAGTTCGGTCTTGGCGATGAACTGGCCGATGCACATGTGCGGGCCGAAGCCGAAACCGAACGATGGCTTGGGCTTGCGGTCGATATCGAATTGTTCGCTGTTCTCGAAGGCTTCCTCGTCGCGGTTGGCGGAACTGACGATGCACTGCACCATCGCGCCTTTCGGAATGGCCACGCCGGCCAGCTCCAGGTCCTGCGCGGCCTGGCGTACCTTGAAGGTGGCCACCGGCTCGAAACGGATCGCCTCGTCGATCGCCTTCGGCAGCAGGCTGCGGTCCTGGCGCACGCGCTCGAGCAGCGCCGGGCGTTCGAGCAGCAGCGTCATCAGGGTGCCGAAGGTGCGCGTGGTGGTCTCGGCGGCGGCCGGGAGCAGCGAGCGCACGAAGGTGGTCACCTCGTGGTCGTCGAACTTGCGGCCGTCGTTTTCGGCGCGAATCAGGCGGCTGATCAGGTCGTCGCCCTGGGCGCCATTGCGGCGCACCTCGACCACCGCTTCATGGGTGGCATCGTAGAGCGACTTGGCGGCATTCATCGCGGCCTGGCGCGCCAGCGCGGCTTTCTCGGCATCGACTTGCGGCCCGGCCAGGATCGCCAGCGCCCAGGCGGCGTACTGCTTGATCTTGTCCGGATCGCTGCCGGGGAACCCGATGAGGGCGTAGATCAGGCGGATCGGGAAATACAGGCCGAATTCCATCAGGTCGGCCTTCTTTTGCGGGACCAGGCCAAGCAGGAACTCGTTGCGCACGATCGGATCCATTTTCGAATCGCGCCAGCTGTTGACGACTTCGGGCATGAAGATCGGCTGCAGCAGCGCCCTCGCCTTCTTGTGCGCCTCGCCGTCCATGCCGGTCAGGATCAGGCCGTCGAAGAACGCACCCAGGCCCTCGGCAATGAAGCCGCTGGTGTAATTGGTGGCGTCGCGCAGTACCGCCATCGTTTCCTTGTACTTGAACACCGTAAAAGTCGGCCGGTTTGCGTCGAGCCCGGCGATATTCGGCACGCCGAGCCTGCCCATGAAATTCTCGGCGATGATCGGCGAGTCCCTGCGCATGGCGCGGTAGATCGCATGCAGGTCGACATTCTCGCCCCGGTAATTGTCGGCTACGCCCGTGTAGGCGCTCTCGAGACTTACTTCCTTGCTGCTACTCATGCTGTCATCCTCCAGTTGTCGCCGGCGCAAAGCCGGGCGTTTATTGAACACTTTTGCAGATAGTGCTCTATTTATGGAGAATTGCCAAGCGATTCACGCCATGCGCCAGGCTTACGGAATCATCAGGCCGCCATCGACGGCGAGCGTCTGCCCGGTGATGAAGCGCGCGCCCTCGCTCATCATGTACACCACGAAGGGCGTCATGTCGCGGTCCGGGTCGCCCAGCCTGCCGCCGAGCGGAATCAGGCCGGCCATCATCCGGTCGTGCGCAGCCAATGCCTGCTCGTCCATGCGCGCCCGGTGCGCTTCGTACATCGGCGTCCACATGCCGGGGGCCGCCGCGTTCACGCTGATGCCATGCCTGCCCCACTCCTTGGCCACGGTGCGGGTCCAGCCCAGCACTGCCGCTTTGGCCGCGGAATAGTGGGCGCAGCCGGGCAGGCCCATCACGCCGGCGGCCGAGCCGAAGTTCAGGATCCGCCCACCCTGCTCCTTCAGGTAGGCAAACGCCGCCTGGTTGGTGTGGAAGGTGCCGCGCGTATTGACGTCGAACATCAGGTCCCAGTCTGCGTCGCCGATCGACTCGGCGGGGGCCGCGCGTTCGATCCCGGCGATATTGACGAGGCCATCGAGCCCGCCGAGCCAGGCAACGGCGTCCGCAAACGCGGCATCGACCTCGGCGCGCTTGCGCACGTCGCAGCGGAAATAGCGGGCCGCGCCCGGGCCGGTTCGGTCGGCGCGTGCCGCCTCCTCGCTGCCCAGGGGATCATTGACATCCATTGCGGCCACCCGTGCACCCGCGCCGACCAGGCCGCGCAGGACGCTGGCGCCGATGCCGCCGGCCGCGCCGGTAACGATCAGCCGTTTGCGATTCAGATCCATTTTCTGTCCTTCAGGTTGTTTGATCGAGAAGCTCAAGCCGCGCGCGGGCGCAGGCGCCGCGCCTGGATGCTGCCTGCGCCGAGCGCGGCCGACATCATCCAGAACAGAGCAGCGGCCCCGGCCGCCGCCCCGAGCGCGCCGAACAGCAGCGGCATTGCCGCCATCGAGCTGTGGATCGCCATCGAGCGCAAGGCCAGCGCTTCGCCGTGGCGTCCGGGCGGAGCGACATCGTGCAGCGAGGCCAGGATGGCGGGCTGCACCACGCCCAGCGCGACCCCGAGCATGGCGGCGCAGGCGGCCATGGCCCAGGCGTTGTGCAACAGCGGATATGCGCCGAACACCGCGCAGGCCAGCAGGAGCGCGCCTGCCAGCAAGGTATTGCCGGAGATGCGCCCGGCCACCAAGGGAATTGCCAGGCGCACCAGCATCGAGGCCACCGCATAGGCGGCCAGTACCGCTCCCAGCGCCGAGGCGCTCATTGCGCGCTCGACGCCCAGCAGCGGCAGCGCAAAGCCATGGACGTCCCAGCTGACCGAGACCAGCCAGCTAAGCAGCAGCAGGCGGCGAAATGGCGCCAGGCGCAGCAGGTCCCAGGACGACGCCCGGCCTTGGTTCGGGCTGGCGGCGGCGCGCGGCGTTTCGGCGGGGACGGCTTGCGCCGCCAGCAGGGTCGCTGCCGGCAGCAAGGCCAGCGCAAGGAAGGCGCTTGAAAAACCGGCGTGGTCGATCAGCACGCCGGCCAGCATGGGCCCGAACAGTCCTGCGACGGCAGGCGCCAGGGCAATCCAGCTGAATACGCGCAGCCGCCCGGCCTCGCTGGTGGCGAGCCGGCTGGCGCTGCGCTGGATCGCAATCATCCCGCAACCGGAGCCGGCCCCGCTGAGCGCCGCGGCCGCGCACAGTGCCCACAGGCTGTGCGACGCTGCCGCCAGCAGGGTGCCCGCTAGTGCGCAGCATGCCGCGATCCGGACCGGCAAGTGGTAGCCGCGCCGGTCGGCCAGGCGTCCCGCGGGCAAGGCCAGCAAGGCGGGAAAGACGGCGAACATCGTCATGACCAGCCCCACCGACCAGGCCGACCGGCCCAGCGCCAGCACGCCCAGCGGCGCGGCCAGCCGCACGCCCTGCGCGCAGGCGTGCAGGCCGATCTGGCATGCGACCATCGCCGCCAGCGCGCCGCGGCCGTCGAGGACAGGAATCGCTGCGCTACGCATGGCTAGCCTCGATCGATGACAAGGCCTGCGCGAGCAGGCGCACCGCGGACGCGTGGTGGCGCGCGCCGAGGCCACGGTCGGCCTGGGCCGCGCAGGAGCGGGCATGGCTGGCTTCGAGCAGGATGCCGAGCTTGAAGCGCGCCAGCGCCACGTACCAGTCGGTGGCCGACAGATCGCGACTGCTGCCCTGGCGGTAGCGCTCCACCAGCTCCGCAGTCGATGCCAGGCCCTGGGCCGGCGAGACGCGTATGGTTCCGGCGCCGCATCCATCGGCGTCGGGCCAGGTGGCTACCAGCCAGCCCAGGTCCAGCAAGGGATCCCCCACCGTCGCCAGCTCCCAGTCGATGATCGCCGCCAGCACCGGCCGGTCGTACTTGAACATTACATTGCCCAGATGAAAATCGCCATGCAGCAGACCGGCGGTAAATGCCTTGGGCACCCGCTCGCCCAGCCACTGCGCCACCTCCGCCACCCCCGGCAACGATTGCGGGCCCGGCCAGCCCGCATACTGCCGGCAGGCGTCCAGGTGGCGCAGCCAGCGTGGGACCTGGCGCTCCAGGAAGCCGTCCGGCTTGCCGAAATCGTCCAACCCGAGCTTGGCCACGTCGATCTCGCCGAGCCGCAGCAAGCCGTCCACCATCGACCATCCCATCTCGCGGCGCCAGGCGGGATTGGCCGCGTAGCGACCGCGCAGCGGCTTCGGCGTTGCGGTGAACCCGTCCACCGGCGCCATCAGGTAGAACGGCACGCCAAGGATGGTCGGATCGGTGCAGGAAGCCCGCAAGGCCGGATGGGGCACCGCGCTGCCCGCCAGCGCCTGCAGCAGGCGCGCCTCGCGCAGGAAGCCACGTTGGACGTCCGCATGCGCGCCCGCGCGCGGGCAGCGCAGCACATAGGCCTGGCCAGTGCCACGCTCGAAGCGCAGCAGGACGTTCTGGGTGCCGCCGGTCAGCGCCGTGACGCGGCGCAGCTCTCCCGCGCCGAGGCCTTGCGCGTCCATCCAGCGCGCCAGCGCGCCCAGGTCGGGCCCGGTGCCGGCACCCGGGGCGCTCATCCGAGCACCGGCCGGAATTTTTCGGCCGCGGCGGCCGCTGCCGTGGGGCGGTGATAGTCCGGAAACAGGTCTTCGCATGGCGCGTAATCGCGCAGCAGCTGGCGCGCCACGGTGATCTTGTGCACCTCCGTCGGGCCATCGGCAAGCCCCATCTGGTAGGCGCGCACGATCAGGCCGACGAAAGGCATCTCGGTCGAGACGCCGATCGAGCCATGGACCTGCAGCGCACTCGAGGCGATGTCGTGCAGGACCCTGGGCATGGTCGCCTTGACGGCGGCGATGTCCTTGCGCACCTTCTGGTAGTCGTGATATTTATCGATGCGCCAGGCGGTACGCATGACCAGCAGCCGGAACTGCTCGAGCTGGATCCAGGCGTCCGCGATCTTTTCCTGCACCATCTGCTTGTCCGACAGGAGCGAGCCCTGCGTCGTGCGCGACAGGGCGCGCTCGCACAGGGCGTCGAGCGCGCCCTGTGCCTGGCCAATCACGCGCATCGCGTGGTGCACCCGCCCGCCTCCCAGCCGCACCTGCGCAATGGCGAACGCCGCGCCGGGCTCGCCCAGCATGCACTCGGCGCCGACCCGCACCGCGTCGAAATCCAGGTAGGCATGGGTGGCCTCCGGATCGTCCGCCACCCCGACATTGCGGATGATCTCGATGCCGGGCGTATCGGCCGGCACCACGAACATGCTCATGCCCTGGTAGGCCGGGGCGTCCGGATCGGTGAGCGCCATGACGATGAAGAATGCCGCGTAGCGCGCATTCGACGCAAACCATTTCTGGCCGGTGATCACCCAGCCGTCCCCATCCCGAGTTGCACGCGAGGTGAACACCTTGGGGTCGGCGCCGCCTTGCGGCTCGGTCATGGCGAAGCAGGAAACCACCTCGTTGGCCAATAGCGGAGCGAGAAAACGCGCTTTCTGTTCAGGCGTGCCATAGGCTGCGAGGATCTCGCAATTGCCCGAGTCGGGCGCGTGGGCGCCGAACACGATGGGCGCGAACAGCGCGCGCCCCAGGATCTCGTTCATCAGGCCAAGCTTGACCTGGCCGTACCCGGCGCCGCCCAGTTCCGGTCCCAGGTGGCAGGCCCACAGCCGGCGCTCGCGCACCTGCCGCTGGAGCGGGCGAACCAGCAGCGCGAAGCGCGGGTCGTGGATGTTCCACGGGCTGCCCAGCACGTGCTCGAGTGGCGCGACCTCGTCGCGAACGAACTGCGCCATCCAGTCCAGCTCTGCCTGGAACGCCGGGTCGGTTTCAAAATCCCATGCCATGTCGGTCTCCTAGGTTCGGTCTCATGCAAGCAGCAGGCCGCCATCGACCAGCAGGGTCTGGCCCAGCACATAGGCGGCCAGGGGCGAGGCCAGGAACAGCGCCGCCCCGGCCATATCGGCGGGCGTGCCCAGGCGTCCCAGCGGTATCTTCCTCAGTGAGGCTTCCAGCCGCTCGGGGTGGTCGGTGGTGACCCTGGTCAGCTTGGTGGCGACCAGCCCGGGCGCGATGCCGTTGACGCGGATGCCGTCGCGGGCCCAGGCTTCGGCGAGCGTGCGGGTCAGGCCGAAGGCCCCGGTCTTGGATGCGTTGTAGGCCGGCGTGCCGACCGTCGAGTGGAAGGCCGCGGCGGAGCTGACGATGATCATCGATCCGCGGGCGTGTGCGAGCATGCCGTGGAAGCGCTCGCCGCAGGCCATCAGGCTGACCAGGTTGACGTTGACGACTTCCCGGAACGCGGTCAGCTTGAATTCCTCGCGCCGGTAGCGCACGATGCCCTGGGCGCAGACCAGTACGTCGAGGCGGTCGAACGGCAGCGCCGTGGTGGCGACGGCATCAAAGTCGGCGACGTCGACGCGGGCGTAGTGCAGGCCGTCCAGGTCCGAACCCTGCCCGGCATCGTAATCGCCGGCCTGTGCCCGGGTGCCCCATACGTGCACCTCGGCGCCGCGCGCGCGGAAGGCCTGGGCGATGCCGTTGCCGATGCCGCTTGAGCCGCCGACGACCAGCACGGTCTTTCCGGAGTAATCGAGTTCGTTCATGGGTTGCCCGTGCTTGCCTGCATCAGGACGGTCAAGCCCTCGCGCTCGAGTGCGGCGACCTGCGCCGGACCGAGCCCCAACTGCGCCCACACCTGCGCGCTGTGTTCGCCCAGCGCCGGCGGCGCACGGTCCAGCCTCAAGGGCAGGTCGCCGAAATCCCAGTAGCCGCCAACCTGTTCGAGTTCGCCGTAAACTGCATGGCGGTAGCTGGCATGCAGGCCTGCTGCGGCGCAGTCCGGATCGTCGAGGAAGGCTTCGCCCTGCGACTCCAGCACCGGCTCGGCCGGCACGCCGGCGCCACGCAGCGCGGCCAGAGCGCGTTCGCGCGGCTGCGCGCCGAACCAGGCCTCGCGCTCATCGGCCAGTTCCCCTGCCAGCCGCGACATGGCCGTCCGTTCCTGCGCGTCGAACGCTGCCACCGCAAGCCAGCCGTCCGCGCACAGGTACAGCCGGTGGTCCGGCGACAGCCCGGTCTGGGCCGCGTCGAGGCGCTCGACCGGCGTGATGCCCCCGTCGGGCAGCATCACTGCCTCGGCGACCGTCAGGAGGGTGGCGCCGAGCAGCGACGAGGCCACCATCTGCCCGGCCCCGGTGTCGAGCCGGCGGTAATGCGCCAGCAGCACCGCGAACACCGACGACAGCGCGGCCAGGTAGTCGCCCACGCCGAAACGCAGCCACATCGGTGGATTGCCCTGCCCGCCGCACTCGATCTCCCACCCGCAGGCGGCCTGCATCAGCTGGTCGAAGCCAGGCCAGTCCTTCTGCTCGCCCTTCGGTCCGTAGGAACTGATGTGACAGAACACCAGCGCCGGATTGATCCGGGACAGCGCCGCATGGTCGACGCCGAGCTTGCGCGCGGCGGGCAGGCGGATGTTGTGGTGTACCACGTCGGCCCAGCGCACCAGGGCCTCGAGCGCTTCCTGCGCCCCGGCTTCGCCGAGCTTGAGCGCCACCCCGAGCTTGCCGCGCTGGGTGCCGGCGAACACCCGCTCGAGCCGGCGCATGGCGTCGCCCGCCGGCGGCTCGACCTTGATGACCTCGGCGCCGAGGTCGGCCAGCAGCATCGTGGCGAAGGGGCCGGCCAGGTAGGCGCCGAGGTCGAGCACCTTCATGCCGGCCAGCGGCGGCAGCGCCTTGCGGGCGCCCGGCTGCGCCGAAACGGCCGGCGGCGCGCTCCGCGTGCCGGGCGGTGACGCGGGTTCGAGGCTACGCAACGGGCCGCGCACACAGGGTGGCGGTTGGGTAAGGTAGGCCGGCCCCGGCTGCCAGACACGGCCGCGCCCGGGGTCCTCGACCGCGACCACATAGTCGTTGGCGCGCGCCTGGGCGCTGGCGTAGACGGCGCCGAAGGGCGCGGCGACCTGGGCCGCGACATCATGCTCCCAGAAATGGCGGACCCAGTCGCCGGCAGGCCGGAAGGCCATGATGGCCTTGTTGGCGCCAAAGTTGGGGGCAACGTGACTCGGCGGATACTTGGCGTTTTCCGCCGCTACCGCGTCCGGCCCCATGCCGGCCAGCGCCTGCGCCATCCAGGGCGCCTGATCGGGCGAGTAATGCACGTGCACCCAGGCGCCGTCGGCACACCGGTGCAAGGGGATGGGCGTGCCCTTGGACAGCCCCTTGGCGAATGCCGGCGTCGGGTGCTGCGCCCGCGACCAGTGCATGCTCATTGGCGCCAGCGCCGCCTGCGCCAGGCTGGTGTGGGCCGCGCCCCCGCGGCCGTCGCGCCGGCGCGCGATCAGGCGGGCCAGCACGCCGGTTGCGCAGAACCAGGCGGCCAGCCAGCCAGCGAAGGGCATGCGCACGAACACCGGGCCCGGACGGTGGCCGGGCTGCTCGTCCAGCAGGCCGAGCCGTGCCAGCACCAGGGTCTCACGCGGCGGCGCCGCGGCCAGCGGATGCCTGCGTGGCCAGCTTCCGACCGCCGATACGACCAAGCGTGGATTCGCGGTGGCCAGCGCGGCGTCGTCCAGGCCGAGCGCCGCTGCCTGGCCAGGAGCGAGGTCGTGCAGTAATACGTCGGCGCCTTCGATCAGCCCCGCCAGTGCAGCCCGGCCAGCCGGGGTGTCCAGGTCGAGCGCCAGCCGCTGCTTGCCGCGGTTAAGCACCGAAAACAGGACCGACCCGGCGTCCCATGCCATGGCGGGCGTTTCGACGCGGATGACTTCGGCGCCGGCCTCGGACAGCTGCAGGCCCGCCGCTGGTCCGGCGATCCCGCTGGCCAGTTCGATCACGCGGATCCCGTGGAGAATGGGCTCGTCCATCATGCACCCGCTTCATAGGCCTGCTGCACGTAGGTCATGCGCCCGCCCGCCAGCATCAGCGCGCAAAACATGTGCAGCTCGACGATTTCGGGAGTGCTGAAGTGCAGCTTGAGCGTATCGAACAACGCGTCGCCGATCGCCATGTAGTCGGCGGCGAACAACTCCGCATAATGCAGTGCGGCCTGCTCGGCAGGGCTGAAGCGCGCATCGCTTGATGACAGGCAGGCGATGTCCTCGTCGCTCACCGAATCGTCCTTGCGGGCGAGCTGGCAGGCCTTGCAGGTCGTGATCGCGGCGATTTTCAGGCGCACCAGCTCCCTGAGCCGCCCCGGCAGCAGGCCGCGCGAGTGGATCGCCTCGAGGGTGGCGAGCCAGGCCTGGGCGGCTTCCGGACGATGTGCCCAGACCTGTACCGGCACCGTCGAGCTGAGCATCCGGGTCGCGCGTCCGCGCTCGAGCGCGGCGGCCAGCGGCGGAGCAAGGTCCTCCAGCGGCACGGTCGGAAGTCGGGTCATCCATGTCTCCTGTGCCGCTGTCGCTCGGGCGATTCTGGCGCGGCCTGGTTTATATGAACAGAATTTCTAGTTATGTTCAATATATACAGGATTTTGGAAATTGTCGACTACCAGTCCGGCCGTCAAGGCTTGCCGATGAAATAGCGCACGCTCAGCCGTCCTTCCCCGTCGAAGCGGTACAGCTCGATGGTCTCGATCGCGCGTTCCGTTCCCCTGACCAGGTTGCGGTTGTGGCAGGCCGCTTCGCTCCCATTGACGATGAGGGCATGTTCCTCGATGGCGATCGCGGCATTCTGCTTCTCCCACATCGACTCCAGCACCGGCCAGCCATCGCCGGCGGACTGCCCCACATATTCGATCGTCAAGCCGCCCGGGGCGGCCTCCCGGTACGCCGCCAGGAAGCCGGCCTTGTCCCCCGCGTTCCAGCAAGCCACCTGGGTGTGGAGGAAGCGGCGGATGGCGTCTGCGTCCATGCTCATGTCGATTCTCCCGGGCCCGGCACATTGCGGGCACTGCCATTGCGCCGGTCGGTTTCGCCCCAGCCCAGCGAGCGGTCCGGCTCACGCGTGTCGCCGACCCGTCGCCAGCGTCCTTCCTGCTGGGCGGTGATCGGGAACCCGCCCACGAAATCGATCATCTCGCCCTTTGGGTCGGGCACGAATTCCCAGCGCTCGGCGCCGTCGAGGACGATCTGGGCGCTCTCGACAAAATACGAGTCCGGCTTGTGCACGACCTGTCCCTCGATGTCGGTGGTGCAGCGGACTTCGCCCCGGTCGTTCTGGAAGATCGCATAGCCCAGGTTGCCGTGGCCGACCATGAACGAGCCGCTGTCCCAGCTGCCGTCGGTGTACACGGTGGCGAAAGTCCACCAGATCACATGCATCCGGTTGTTGACCACCAGGTCCTTCTGGAAGTGGATCGCCCCGCCCTCCGCCATCCAGGCCTGGTCGAGGGTGATGATGCCCTTCACGGGCCTGCCTTCGCAGCTTCCGGTCACATCGTACAGTTGCGAGACGTAGAAGGTGCCCCAGTCGCGCCCGGGCAGGTACCACTGCATTCCCTGGCCGAGCAGCGTGCCGGCAAGCTCGAACAGCCCCTCTTCCTTCCAGCTGAACTGCGTACCTGACGCGCTCAGCTGCCATGGGTTTCCAGGCTCACCGATCAGGCTCGACCAGCCGGCCGTGCCATTGTCCAGCCAGCGGTGCGGGAACATGGTGAGGGCTTGAGCACCGCTCTTCTCGCGGTCGATGCGGATATGGCGCCCGTCGCCAATGCGCGTCGACTGGTAGATGAATTTCGTCGGATTCGGGCTGCTGCCGGGCGCATTCAGGGCGCGCACGAAGGCGTAGATCTCCCCTTCGCGGTCGCGCACACAGCCGAACGGCATATGCTTGGTCAGCTTCAGGCCGAAATGGTCGCGCAGGTCGGCCAGGCCCTCGCCCGTCACCTGCTGGGGCCCCACCAGGCACTGGTAGTCGAAATCGGCGCGCTGCGGAATCGTCTTGAAGGTCTTCATCGGCTTAATCCCAGAGCACGTGGATATGCGACGCACCGCGCAGCTGGGCGCCCTCGATTACCGGTACCGGATACGCCGGATCCAGGCGCAGGTTGGGAAGCAGGTCGAGCAAGGCATTCACTGCACAGTTGAGTTCGATCTTGGCGACAAACTGTCCGATGCACATGTGCGGCCCAAAACCAAATCCGAAAGAAGGCTTGACGCGGCGGTCGATATCGAACACGTCGGGATGTTCGAATACCTCCTCGTCCCGATTGGCCGACACCACCATGCACTGGATGAACGAGCCTTTAGGGATCGTCACCCCGTGGAACTGCACCTCGTTGGCCGTCTCGCGCATCTTGAAGGTAGCGACCGGCTCGTAACGTACCGTCTCGTCGATCAGCTTGGGCACCAGGGAACGGTCGGCCCGCACACGGTCGATCAAGCCAGGCGTTGTCAGCAGGAGCGTCATCACGGAACTGAAGGTGCGGGTGGTGGTTTCGCCGGACGCTGGCAGCAAGGAGCGGACAAATGTCGTCACTTCGTGATCGTCGAGCATTCGTCCTTCGTGCTCGGCGCGCAACAGGTTACCAATGACGTCCTCCCCCGGGCTACCCTGCGCACGCCGCTCGACCACCACTTCGTGGATCACCTCATACAAGCGCGCGACAGCGACGCCGGCGCTGCGCCGCGCTTCCTCGAAGCGCTGAGGGTCGACCTGGTTGCCGCCGACCATCGCCAATGCCCAGGCCGCATATTGGCGGTACTGCTCCTTGTTATCCGTCGGGAAGCCCAATAGCGCGTACATGACCCGGATCGGAACGCCGAGGCCGAACTCCATCAGGTCAGCCTTCTTCAAGGGGATCATCTCCTTGAGGAAGTCATTGCGGATCACCGCATCGATCGGCTCCCGCCATTTGTTGACTGTATGGGGCATGAAAGCGGGCTGCAGGAGTGCGCGAACGCTACGATGCTGCTCGCCATCCATCGCCAGCACGATGAGTCCGTCGAAAAAGGCGCCCAGACCCTCGGCAATAAAGCCGCTGGTGTAGTTGTTCGCGTCACGCAGCACCGTCATGACGTCCTGGTGGCGGAACAGGGCGAAGGTAGGACGGGTCCCCTGCTGCAGGCCTGCGTTGGTCGGTATACCGAACTGCCGGATGAAGTCTCCCACGAAGATCGGGGATTTCGCCCGTGCCTCGCGGCAGGCGGCATGCAGGTCGCCGGTTCCCTTGTACGTCTCGGAGACGGAGGAATAGGCGCGTTCGAGGGCTTGGTCGTCAACAGCTGTAGTCACGATGGTCTCCTTGGTCCAGCGGCCTTCCGGCGAACTGCCGGAATTCCTGAACACTTTTTCTAATGGTGTTCACATAGTAGCCGTTGTCAATGCTCTCGGAAGCGCCGGGATCACCAAATTTGTTTGACCGCGAGTAAAGCCCCCTGGGTTAAGATCGCTGAACCCCCGTCACCTTTTCAACACCATGAGCGAGCAGCCGACCAGTTCCACGCCGACCAAGGCATCACCGAACAAGCGTGACACGCTTCGGCGCATCGCTGAGGCAGCCCGGGGCGAGTTCGTCAGCAAAGGGCTGGCCGATGCCCGGGTCGAAGACATCGCCCAGGCAGCAGGCGTGACCAAGCAGCTGGTCTACCATTATTTCCGTAGCAAGGAAGAGTTGTTCGCATGCGTGCTGGACCAGACTTCCGCGGAGGCGATGAGCGAACTGGTGAGCCTTGAGCTGGCCGGCCTGCCCCCCCGGGAGGCGCTCAGGGCGCTGCTGCTGCAGATGGTCCAGCCCTACCATGACGGTTTGCTCGGCAGCCTGGCACAGGAAGGCGTGCGCTTTCATGAAAGCCGTGCCACCCCGCGCAACAGTTTCATGGAGCTCGCGCCGCGCCTGCGGGACAAGATGAAGGAAACGATCGTGCGCGGTATCGCCAGCGGCGACTTCCGCGCAGACGTGGATCCCGACATGGCGCTTGCACTGGCTGCGCTGGCAACGACCGGAGCCTGGGTCAACCGCTATACGGTGTCGACACTATGCGACGTCGACGTGGCCAGGGCGGCCGATGCCGATGCATGGCGCAGTTTTTCGGTGGAGTTCGTGTTGTCGGCGCTCGAGTACGAACGGAGCAGCCAGCACTCGCTGGTCCGCAGCGCGGCCCCGCTCAGCGCGCCAGGTAGCGCTTGACCCGGCCCGCGGCGATCCGGCCCGGCAGCCCGTTGATGCCGCCGCCCGGATGGGTGCCGGCGCCGCCGAGGAACAGGCCGGCTACCGGAAGCCGGTCGCCTCCGAGCCCTGCAGCCGGGCGCATCAGGGCGCTGCGCGCGGGGCTGGTGTCGATGTGCACCACGCAACCGCGGTGCACATTCAGGCGCTCGGCCAGGTCCGGCGCCGCTTCGATGCGGCGCCCGATCTCGTATTCCTTGAGCCCGTCCATGTACTGGCTCGCCTGGTCGACCACCTGCTGGCCGACCCGGGCGCGGATCGCGTCCCACCCTTCGCGCGGTTCGACCGGCATCGCCACCGGGTACAGATAGGCCACGTCCTGCCCCGGCGGCGCCTGGCCTGGGTCGACCGCGCTCGGCGCCGTGATCCACATATAGGGCAGCGGCGACACCTCGCCGCGCGCGGCGGCGCGGAAGTTGTCCAGCACGGCGTCGGCGGTGCCGATCAGCAGTACGCTCTTGCGCAGGCTCAGCCCATCCGCGCGCAGCGCTTCATGGCGGCTGTAGCCGACCTGTCCCGAGAGCGCGACATCGACTTTCAGCGGGGAAGCGCCGTGGCCGTTGGCCGGTGCCAGCGCAACGCGAGTCAGGGTGCGGCGGTCGAGCGCGCCGGGCGTGACCATTTCCAGGGCCATTTTCGGGTGGATCGAGGCGATCACGGCGCGCGCCTTGACGACCGTACCGCTCTTCAGGCGCACTCCCCTTGCGACGCCGTCCTGTGCCAGGATCTCGGCGACCGGGGCGTCGAGCACGATCTCTCCGCCCAGCTCGCGCAGGCGGCCGGCCAGTGCATTCGACAGCGTCTGCATGCCGCCGGCCGCGCGGCCCAGGCCAAACCGGTGGATGAAACCAAGCAGGGCAAAATAGATGCCGGTGGCCTCGCCGGCAATCGGGCCTGCCGCGCCGAGCAGGCAGCACAGGGCGGACTGCGTCACAGGATGCTCGAAGCGTTCCATGATCGAGGTGTAGGCCGGGCTGCCGATCAGCGCCATCAGCTCGGGCTTGAGCGCGCGGTTCCTGAACATCGCGCGAAACGCCTGCCACTTGGCCTTGATGTTGCGCTGGGCCGGATCGACCCGCATCATCGGGATCGCCACGTCGATGAAGGCATCCACCAGCGTCATCAGCGCCATGAACTCGTCGGCGTCGCGCGGCGAAAAGCGCCGGATCTCGGCCGCCGTCTCCGCTGCGCTGCGGCCAAACACCAGCGAACTGCCGTCGGGGTGCAGGTAGACGTAGCCGGGGCTCATCTCGAGCTGGCGAAAACCATGGCGTTCGAGCTGCAGCTCTTGCGGCATCATCGGGTGCACGCGTAGCGACATCAGGTCGAGCGCGCAGGGATGAATGAGGTGCTGGGGCGCTTCGGGAATCAGGTAGCCGCTCGACGCCATGCCCCCCACCTTCTCGCGCGCTTCGATCACGACCACCTTCTTGCCCGCCTCGGCCAGGTAGCACGCGGCGGCCAGCCCGTTGTGCCCGCCGCCGACGATCGCCACGTCGTATTCGTTTGCCGCTGTCATGCTGTCTCCTTGGATATCGTTTTGATGTCCGCAGGATTGAAGCACGGCGCCGGCTGCCCGGCCCGAAGAACGGTTTTACCTGAGGTAAAAGCCGGGGCCGCGCCCGGCTAGCGGCGTGCCACGCGTCCCGACAGCAGCATGATGACGAAACGCTCGACGCGCCGCATCAGGTTGCGGCGGTCGGGGCCGGACGGCACCAGCACGTCGCTGAGGATGAAGCGCACCAGCAGCTCGCAGATCAGCTCGCGGTCAATGGTAATACCGCGCCGCTCTTCCCAGGCATCGAACACCACCGACAGGACATCCTGGAAGCGGTGGACCGAGTCGTGGAAGATGCGCTGGAACCAGCGGGCCGCATATTCCGGTGCGACCACCAGCAGGCGCCGCGCACGGCTGCGCTCCAGGTAATCGTCGATGAAGTTCAGCACGGCCTGGAAACGCTCGTCCGGATCCGGATAGGCCCCGACCGCCTCGATCAGGCGGGTATGGAACTGGTCGCGCTTGTGGCGGGAAAACGCGTCGAGCAGGTCGTCCTGGGACGAGAAGTAGCGGTAGAACGTGCCGCGCGAAATACCGCTTTCCTGGCAGACGTCGAGGATCGAGATCCGGTCGGCGCCGGACTGCAGGATGATCTCTTCGGTCGTGGCCAGGATCTTGGCGATGGTGTCGCCCGAGCGCTTGTTCAGCTTGGCAGGCATCGCGCCGCTGCGCACCGCAGCCGGCTTCCTGGGCTTGTCAGCCGGCGCCGGGGCTGGGGCCGGAGCTGGAGCTGGAGCTGGTGCCACGGCCAGCTTCGCACGCACGCGCTTGGGCGCTGCGGCAGGCGCCGGCACGGCTTCTGCGCTTGGCGCGCCCCTGGCGACGGTCGTCGACTTCTTTGGTTTGACGGCTGACGTCATCGATTCACTCCGGTGCCCACAATTTTCGAATCTGGATTGTAACGCAAGGAGCAGGTCGGCAACGGTTGATCCTCAGCGCAAAAACAGCAATTCTTTGACACTTTTCGCGTTTCTGTTTATATTCACCAGACAATCACACGCAAGGGATCCTGCCGGGCCATTCGCCGGGATCCTCACAAAGGAGGCAAAATGGCTGGAATGGGCAATCCCGGAACCTGGTCGCTGGGACAGCAGGACACCGTCATCGCCGCGCTCGACCGGGCTGTTGCGGCACATCCGGAGCGGGTCTTGTTCGACTTCGGCGGTGAACTGACCACCTATGGCGAGTTTGATCAACTGGCGACGCGCCTGGCGCATTCGCTGGCGGCGATGGGACTCGAGTCCGGCGCGACGATCCTGACCATGCTCGACAATAATATCGATGCCGTCACCGGCTGGATCGCCGCCAACAAGCTGTGCGCGGTCAGTGTACCGGTCAACACCGCCCTGCGCGGGGAGTTCCTGCGCCACCAGATCGCCGATTCGCGCGCCCACATCGTCATCTGCGAGGCGGACTATGTCGAGCGCATTGCCCAGGTCGCCGAAGGCCTGCCGGACGTCACCCTGATCCTGCATCGCGGCACGCTGGCCAGCCGCCCTGCCTGTCCGGTGCCCATCGCCGCGCTCGACGAATACCGCGGGCAATGCGAGGACCCGATCGCTGTCAAGCCGGCGCCTTCGGACCTAGCCTGCATCGTCTATACCTCCGGTACCACGGGACCGTCCAAGGGTTGCATGCTCAGTTATAACTACATGTGCAACCTGGCGCGGCTCCAGCTGCGCGCGGGCCCCGCGACCGACAAGGACGTCACGATCACGCCCCTGCCCTTGTTCCACATGAATGCGATGTGCGTCGGCGTGCTGGCGAACATCATGGTCGGCGCCCGCGTCGCCATCGTGCCGCGCTTCTCGGTATCGAACTTCTGGCCTGAAGTCGAGCGCAGCGGGGCCACCATCGCCTCGATCCTCGGCGGGATGGGAGGCTTGCTGGCGCAGGCTCCGGACAGCGACGCGATGCGGCGCTGCGTCGGCCAGATCCATACTGTTCGCGGGAATCCCTTTACGGAGGAAACCAAGCGGACCTGGCGCGAGCGCTTCGGTGCGCGCCAGGTGGGCGGCAACGGATACGGATTGACCGAAGCGAGCGTCATCACCTCGCTCGCAGCAGGCGAGCATGCGGCGCCAGGCTCTTCCGGCAAGCGGATTCCCGACTTCGATGTGCGTATCGTCGACGACCTGGACTGCGAACTGCCGGCCAATACGCCCGGTGAGATCGTGGTACGGCCGCTGCGCCCCGACATCATGTTCATGGGCTACTGGGGCCGTCCGGCCGACACCATGAAAGTCATGCGCAACATGTGGTTCCACAGCGGCGACATCGGCAAGTTCGACGACGAGGGCTTTTTCTATTTCGTCGACCGCAAGAAGGATTACCTGCGCCGGCGCGGCGAGAACATTTCGAGTTTCGAGATGGAGTCGGCGTTTGCCGTGCACCCCGAGATCGAGGAAGTCGCGGTGCATGCGGTGCCTTCCAGCAGAGGTGAGGATGACGTCAAGGTCACCGCCATCCTGAAACCGGGCAGCGTGCTGCGGCCGGAAGCCCTGTTCCATTGGGCGGTCGACGCGGTGCCGTACTTCGCCCTGCCGCGCTATATCGAGTTCCGCGAGTCCATGCCGAAAAATCCACAAGGCCGGGTCCTGAAATACCAGCTGCGCGATGAAGGCTGCACCGAGACCACCTGGGACCTGGAACTGACCGATATCAAGGTCAGCAAGCGCTGAGCGCATACCAAACCCTTCATTTCAGACAACAGGAAAGCACATGAGCATCCTTACCCATTCGACGCTGGGAACCAGCGACCTTGCGCGCGCCTCCGCCTTCTATGACCAGGTGCTGGCGCCGCTCGGATATATGCGCCTGCTCGACATCGACGGGCGCATCGCCGGCTGGGGCGTCGCCGCCGCCCAGTTCATGGTGGGCTATCCGCGCAACGGCGAATCGGCGACTGCGAGCAACGGGCTGACCATCGGCCTCGCAGCGCCCAGCCGCGCCGCGATCGACGAATTCCACCGGCGCGCACTGGCGCTCGGAGCGACCGATGAAGGGGCGCCCGGCGAACGTCCCTTCGCGCCGAACGCCTATGCGGCGTATATCCGGGACCTCGATGGGCACAAGATCGCTGCGTCATGCCGCCAGCCCGGATGACATGGCATCGTGCAAAATATAGAAAAGCCCGCCGAAGCGAGCTCTTTTAAGAATGGGTTGCCATTTCCAATAGGAAATGTCACTCCCACTCAATCGTCGCCGGCGGCTTCCCCGAAATGTCATACACGACCCGGTTCAGCCCGCGCACTTCATTGATGATCCGGTTCGACACCTTCCCCAGCAACGCATGCGGCAAATGCGCCCACTGCGCCGTCATGAAGTCCAGCGTCTGCACCGCGCGCAGGGCCACCACGTACTCATAGGTGCGCCCATCCCCCATCACCCCCACCGACTTCACCGGCAGGAACACGGCAAACGCCTGGCTGGTCGCCTCATACCAGTTGGTCGGCGCCTTGCCCGGATCGATCCCGGCAACGGCCGGCAGTTCGAACGGCGTATTGCGCAGTTCTTCGATGAAGATCGCATCCGCCTCGCGCAGCAGGTCCGCATACTCTTTCTTCACCTCACCCAGGATCCGCACACCCAGCCCAGGACCCGGGAACGGATGGCGATACACCATGTCATGCGGCAGCCCCAGCGCGACGCCCAGCTTACGCACTTCGTCCTTGAACAGTTCGCGCAGCGGCTCGAGCAGTTTCAGGTTCAGGGTTTCCGGCAGCCCGCCCACATTGTGGTGGCTCTTGATGGTCTGGCCCTTCTTACCCTTGCCGGCCGACTCGATCACGTCCGGATAAATCGTGCCCTGGGCCAGCCAGCGCGCGTTGGACAGCTTGCCCGCTTCCACCTGGAACACTTCGACGAACTCGCGGCCGATGATCTTGCGCTTTTGCTCCGGATCGGTCACGCCAGCCAGGTGGCCCATGAACTGCGCTTCCGCATCGATGCGGATCACCTTCACGCCGAGGTTTTTCGAGAACATGTCCATCACCATCTTGCCCTCGTCCTTGCGCAGCAGGCCATGGTCGACGAAGACGCAGGTCAGCTGGTCGCCGATGGCGCGGTGGATCAGGGCTGCGGCCACGCTCGAATCGACGCCGCCGGACAAGCCGAGGATGACTTCATCCGTGCCTACCTGCTCGCGGATCTTCTGCACCGCTTCGCCGATGTAGTCCGGCATGTTCCAGTCCGACTTGCAGCCGCAGATCTCGTGCACGAAGCGGCCGATGATGGCCTCACCTTGCGAGGTATGGGTCACTTCCGGGTGGAACTGCAGCGCGTAGAAGCGGCGCTCTTCGTCGGCCATGGCGGCGATCGGGCAGCTGTCGGTCGAACCCATCAGCTTGAAGCCGGGCGGCATGTCCAGCACCTTGTCGCCGTGGCTCATCCAGACGCGCAGCATGCCGTGGCCTTCATCGGTGACGAAGTCGTTGATGCCATTGAACAGGGCCGTATGGCCGCGGGCGCGCACTTCGGCGTAGCCGAATTCCCGCACCTTGCCGTTCTCGACCTTGCCGCCGAGCTGGGCCGCCATGGTCTGCATGCCGTAGCAGATGCCCAGCACCGGCACGCCGGCTTCGAATGCCGCCTGCGGGGCGCGCGGGGCGTCGCCTTCGAGCGTGGAGCTGTGGCTGCCCGACAGGATGATGCCGGAGGCGCCGTAGTTGCGGACGAATTCGTCGCTGACGTCGTAGGGGAAGACTTCGGAGAACACGCCGGCATCGCGCACGCGGCGGGCGATCAGCTGGGTAACCTGGGAACCGAAATCGAGGATGAGGATTTTTGAGTGCATGGAATGGCGACAGTAATCGTAATCGGGGCGTAGGGTGGCCGGGTCCCCCGGCCGCGCGTCCAGCAGTGCGAGCATGGATTGAACGCGCGGCCAGCAAAGCCGGCCACCCTACGAATACAAAAAACGGCGCAACTGCGCCGTTTGTCTGGTTATTCGGAGCGGTAGTTCGGCGCTTCCTTGGTGATCTGCACGTCGTGCACGTGCGATTCGCGCATGCCGGCCGAGGTGATCTCCACGAACTCGGCTTTCTCGCGCAGCTCTTCGATGGTGCCGCAACCGCAGTAACCCATCGACTGGCGCACGCCGCCGACCAGCTGGAAGATGATCGCCAGCACGCTGCCCTTGTAGGCGACGCGGCCTTCGATACCTTCCGGCACGAACTTGTCGGCCTTGCTCGACGCTTCCTGGAAATAGCGGTCGGCCGAGCCTTCGGCCATTGCGCCCAGGCTACCCATGCCGCGGTAGGATTTATAGCTGCGGCCCTGGTACAGGATCACTTCGCCCGGCGCTTCTTCGGTGCCGGCGAACATGCTGCCCATCATGACGGTGTGCGCGCCTGCCGCCAGTGCCTTGGAGATGTCGCCCGAGAAGCGGATGCCGCCATCGGCGATGCAGGGCACGCCCGTGCCTTCCAGTTCCTTGGCCACGTTCGAGATCGCGGTGATCTGCGGCACGCCGACGCCGGCCACGATACGGGTGGTGCAGATCGAGCCCGGGCCGATGCCGACTTTCACCGCGTCCGCCCCGTGTTCCACCAGCGCGCGTGCTGCAGCGGCGGTAGCGATATTGCCGCCGATGACTTCCACATGCGGGTAGCGCTGCTTGATCCATTTGACGCGATCGAGGATGCCCTGCGAGTGGCCGTGGGCGGTGTCGACCACCAGCACGTCCACGCCGGCCGCGACCAGCAGCTCGATGCGCTCTTCGTCGCGCTGGCCCACGCCAACCGCGGCGCCGACCAGCAGCTTGCCCTGGGAGTCCTTCGATGCCAGCGGGTGCTCGTGCGACTTCTGGATATCCTTGACGGTGATCAGGCCGCGCAGTTCGAATTCGTCGTTGACGACCAGCACGCGCTCGAGACGGTGCTTGTTCATCAGACGCTTGGCTTCGACGGTGTCGGCGTCGTCCTTGACGTACACCAGTTTCTCGCGCGGGGTCATCTTGGCGCGGGCTTCCGCTTCCAGGTCTTCCTCGAAGCGCAAGTCGCGGTTGGTGATGATGCCGACCACCTGCTTGCCCTCGACCACCGGGAAACCGCTGATGCCATGCTGGTGCGACAATGCGATCACTTCGCGGATCTTCATGGTCGGCGGGATCGTGATCGGGTCGCGCAGGACGCCTGCCTCGAAACGCTTGACGCGCGCTACTTCACGGGCCTGGTCGGCCGGACGGAGGTTCTTGTGGATGATGCCGATGCCGCCTTCTTGCGCCATGGCGATTGCCAGCCGTGCTTCGGTGACCGTGTCCATCGCAGCCGACAACAGCGGGATGTTCAGCGTGATGTTACGCGTCAGCTTGGTGCGAAGGGAAGTTTCAGCCGGAAGAACGTTGGAGTAGGCCGGGACGAGCAGCACATCATCGAAGGTGAGTGCTTTTTGAAGTAGACGCATAGCATTTTCCTATAGGCGCAAAAGCGAATTATACAGAAACCAGCAATTCCTGTCGCAGGCATGCCTAAAAATCGGCCCTGATGGGTCTTTCCAATTGACACTGTTCGTAAAGCATGAGGAAATCGGATAGTTACCCGAGGAAACTTTATGCTGCGTTTGATGAACCTCCAGCGTGCGGCCCTTGCCGGCGCCCTGCTCCTGTCCGCCGCGCTCGCCCACGCCCAGTATTCGTGGATCGACGAGAAAGGCACCCGCCATTTTTCGGATCGCCCGCCACCGCCATCCACGCCGGCGGCCAAGATCCTCAAGCAGCCGCGCACCCCAGTGCCGGCGCCCGCCCCGGCGGCCACGGCGAAACGCGAATGGCAGCCGGCCTTCTCGATCGCGACCGAATCCGGCTCGATCGATATCCCGCCCGGACCCGACGAGGCGGAGCGCAAGCAGTTGTCGAAACTGGCGCAGCAGGAAGCCGCTTATCGCGAGCGCGTCAAGCAGCGTGCGGAGCAGGAAAAGAAGGAAGCGGAAGATGCCCAGCGCCAGAACGGCATCAGCGAGCGCTGCCGCGACGCCGCGGAAGTCCTGCGCCAGAACACCTCGGGCATCCGCGTGGCCAAGGTCGACGTCAATGGCGAGCGCAGCTATATGACGGACGAAGAGAAGGCCGCGCAAAACGAGCGGGTGCGCAAGATGCTGGCGGAGTGCCGGGGCTGACGGTCTTGCGTAGGGTGTTCGGCTACGCCGAACGCGCCTCCGGCCAGTGCCTGCGGTACTCCTGAGCGACAGATGTTTGAACGCGCGGTCGGCGGAGCCGACCACCCTAGCTCATGCAGCGAAGCCGCCCTTCAGGCGTGGCCGCTGGCTTCCCCCTGCTGCTCCGTCCCGCCTTCCGCGCACACCACCCTGTTGCGCCCGCCCGCCTTGGCGGCGTACAGCGCCTGGTCGGCGCGCGCCATCAGGCTGGCGAAACTTTCGCCGTCTTCCAGCATCGCCATCCCGATACTGACCGTATAGGCCACGCCGGCCTGCGACGTCGTGCCATGCGAGCGGCTGTCGAGTGCCATGCGCAGGCGTTCGGCCGCGGCGACGGCCGCCTCGCGGCCGGTATCGGGCAGCAGCACGCCGAACTCCTCGCCGCCGAGGCGGGCGAAATAATCGTTCTTGCGGATCACGGCGCCGGTGCGCTCGACCAGGTTGCGCAGCACCTGGTCGCCGACTCCATGCCCGTAGGTATCGTTGATGCGCTTGAAATGGTCGGCGTCGACCAGCAGCAGGCCCAGGCTGCCCTTGCTTCGCTCGGCGCGCGCCAGTTCGCGCGCGGCCACGTCGAAGAAGGCGCGGCGGGTCGGGGCGCCGGTCAGGTGATCGTGCTCGGCGGCCCAGGCGGTGTCGGCCAGCACGCGTGCATTGGCCATCATCACCGCGCCCAGCGTCAGGGCGGGCAGCGCCAGGGTGCCGATTGCAAAGAAGACCAGGTTCCAGGTGGCGGCGTCGAGCAGGGTCACCGGCATGAAGGCGTCGACCAGGTAGAAGGCGCCGCGCCACGCATGGCCCAGGCCCAGGGCGAAAGCAGCGTTGCGGGTGAAGCTGTAGGGGTAGCGCAGGCGCGGGTCCACGCTGCGCGGCAGCGTCGCCCAGATCGCGAAGCAGACGCCCGAATGATAGACCGACACCGAGGTGACGCGCAGTCCCTGCGACGGCAACGCGTAGTGAAAGAACAGCACCCCGGCGAAGGCGCCGACGCTCCCCAGCAGCAATGGCAGCCGCGGCAGGCCCAAACCCAGGTGGCGGCGAAAGCCCGCGTAGATCAGGGTGATGGTGCCCAGGAAGATGGCATTGGCCAGCTCGATGCTCAGCAGGTCGGGCAACACGCCGCGGCCGGCGAACAGGAGCAGTGCGACGATGGCCAACACATTGGCGCGGCGCCATTCGCTCACACCATCAACCTTGTCGGCGTCCAGCGAGGACAGCACGAGCAACATGACCCCGGAAAGCGCGGTAGTCACCAACAACAGGGTCGAGGCGTTAAGCATGGCTGAAGACAGACGAAAGCAACCGCCATCATACCAACAATTGGGCAATATTACCTAATCGCAACAATTTAAGCACATTAAACACGTCGTTCAGGACGCGGCCGCATCAGCCTTCCTGGCGGCACGGCGGCGGCGCGAATCCTTGGGGTCGGCCACCAGCGGCCGGTAGATCTCGATGCGGTCGCGCTCGCGCAGCACCGTGTCGAGCGTCTTCTTCCTGGCGTAGATGCCCACTGGCTGGGTGCTCAGGTTAATCTCCGGATAGGCTTCCAGCACGCCGCTCATCTCGACGGCCTGGCCGATCGTGGTGCCGGGCGCGACGTGCAAGGCGCGCAGGAATTGCTCGCGCGCGGTGCCGTAGCAGACCGTCACCTGCAACATCTCAGCCATAAATCGCCTCGGCGCGCTTGCAGAAGGAATCGACCATGCTGTTGGCGATCATGCCGAATACCGGGCCGATGATCTGTTCCAGGATGACGCTCGAGAACTCGTAGTGCAATTCGAAGTCGATCTTGCAGGCGTCGGCGCGCAGCGCCTTGAAATTCCAGGTCCCTTCCAGCACCTTGAACGGGCCGTCCACCAGGTGCATCTTCATCTGGGTGGGGCGGGTGTTATGGTTAGACGTGGTGAAGCTCTGCTTCACGCCATGAAAATTGATTTGCAGGCTGGCGACCAGCTTGTCGTCGCTGCGCTCGACGATCTTCACGCCGCCGCACCACGGCAGGAATTTCGGATAATCCTCGACCTTGGCGACCAGGTCGAACATCTGCTCGGTGCTATAGCCGAGAAAAACTGATTTGTGCACTACTGCCATTGGTCAACCGTTTGTTATGATGTTGGACGAGTTGTTTTTTGCGCCACGCAGTATTCACCGAGTGCGTACCCCCTGGCGCCACAGCAGTAGTTTAACCGAGACGCGGATTTTCGCTATTTCATGAGCATCGTTGACAATAAAAAAGCTTTTTTCGATTACTTCATCGAAGACCGGTATGAGGCCGGCATCGTGCTGGAGGGCTGGGAAGTCAAGGCCATCCGCGACGGCAAGGTCCAGATCAAGGAAGCCTACGTGGTCGTGCGCGGCGACGAGCTGTTCCTGTTCGGCGCCCACATCAGCGCCTTGAGCACCGCTTCCGCCTTCAGCCACCCGGAAGCGCTGCGCACCCGCAAGCTGCTCCTGCACCGCACCGAGCTGGACAAGCTGGTCGGCAAGGTGGAGCGCTCCGGCTACACCCTGGTGCCGCTCAATCTGCACTTCAAGGGCGGGCGGGTCAAGTGCGAGATCGGCCTGGCCAAGGGCAAGAAGCAGCACGACAAGCGCTCCACCGAGAAGGACCGCGACGCCAAGCGCGAAGTCGCGTCGGCGATGAAGCAGAACAAGCGCTAATTACGCGTCGCGCATCCCACCCAACGGGTCCGGCAGCGCCAGCACCTCGGCGCTTGCGTCCACGACCGCCTGCTGGTCGTGGGTCGAGAAGAAGAACAGCCGCTGCCCGCACTCGCGCCTGAACAGCGCCACCAGGTAGGCCTTGGCCTGCGCGTCGATGCCGTTGGTCGGCTCGTCCATCAGCACCACCTGGGCATCGCTTGCCAAGGCGCTCACCAGCATGAATTTCTTGCGCGTGCCGAGCGACATCGCCTCGAAGCGCTTATGAAGCTGCGGCTGCAGGCCAAAGCCCTCCACCAGCGCGGGCAAGCTGGGTGCTTCAAGCTGGCCGCGCAGCGCCAGCACCATGCGCAGGAATTCCTCGCCAGTCATGAAATCGTAGGCCACCGATTCGTCCGGCGCGTAGGCGAGCTGGCGGCGCGCGCGCTGCCGCGCGGTCGCCAGGTCATGCCCGCCCACGCACACCCTCCCCGCCTGCAGCGGATGCACGCCGGACAGGAGCGACAGCAGGGTCGACTTGCCGGCGCCGTTCTCTCCCATCAGCGCCACCACGCCTGGGCCGAACGCGAACGACAGGTCGCGCAACACGGCCTGACCGGAAAACTGCATGCCAAGGCCGGACACTTCCAGCAGGGTCGTCATAGGGTGCGTCTCACAATAAAAGGAAGCTCGCCACCAGGATTACCACCTTGAGCAGGGGGCCGTTCTGGTGACGCTGGATGACCGGTGCGCCGAACAGCGCCAGCGGCAGCAGGCTCGCTGCACCATGGCGCAGCAGCTGCGCCGCGACCGCCTCGCCCTGCCCCGGCTGCAGCAGGCAAGCCGCATACGCGGCGCAGAATATCAGCGCGGTCGCGCCCAGCACCAGCAGCAGCTCCGACGCCGCCAAGCGCAGCAGCCCGTAGGGAAGGCTGCGCACGAACGGCTCGATCGGCTGGCGCGCGGTCCAGAACACGAAGAAAAAACCGGACATGATGGCAGCCACCAGCCAGCAGCCGACCTTCACGAAGGCCGCCGCTTCGGCCAGCTTGCCGGCGCCAAAAATCATCCAGATGCACGCGGCCTGCAAGGCGGCGGCCAGCGCGAAGCGCGGCAGCGCGGCGTGCAGCTGGCCGCGCACGAGAAGCGTGAGCTGCAGCGCCACCAGGCAAGCCAAGCCGGGCAGGCGCAGCGCCGGGCCGGTGGATGAGGCGATGACCACCGGGGCAGGCGGCCGGGCCATGTCGCGCGCCAGGGCAGCGGCCAGCAGCACGCTAGCCAGCGCCAGCGGCACCGGCTCGATGGCGCCGTAGTGGCCGACGCCGGCCAGCACCAGGAACCCGGCCAGCACGGCCGGCGCGTTCCAGCGCGGGTTTCCCGCGCAGGCCCAGCGCGCCACGCCCACGGTGAGCACCGCCAGCAAGGCCGCGCGCAGGGGGAACCAGCCCCCTGCCCCGCCGGCGTCGCCCGCGACGGTCCATGCCGCCAGCCCGGCCGGCACCAGGAATACCTCCAGGCCGAACAGCAGCATGGCCGCATCCACCAGCGGCGCGGCGCGCACCGCCTGCGGCAGCGAGCGCGAAAACGCGGCCAGCGCGCCGCCTGCGATGAAGCCCCGGTGGATGCGCGCCCAGGTCGCGGCCAGCGCCAGCCAGAGGCCCGCCCAGCCGGCATTGGCCGCCAGGCTGCCGGGTTCGCGCCAGAAGTGCAGGATGGGTTCGGCCAGCAGCGCCGGGCGCTCGACCAGCAGCACGCCGAACAGCCCCAGTACAATCACCAGCACGTGGACGTAGCGCTGGTACAGCAGGTAGGACTGCCGGCGGAAATAAGCCCGCCGGCTGCGCCACATCAGGAAGAAGGGATGCGCCGGCGGCACGGATTCAGGCCGCGGGCTTGGCGAAGCGCAGGCTCAGGCGCCACAGCAGGAAGCTCAGCACCACGCCGATACCTGCGCCCGCAGCGAGCTTGAGTGCGCTGCCGAACAGCTGCGGCGCCACCAGGCCCGACACCAGCGCGAAGGACATCATCTGGATGAAGCCGACCATCGAGGCGGCCAGCCCGCGGTTGTGCGGGAACAGGCCCATGGCGGTGACCTGGATGCCCGGCATGGCCACCGCCAGGCCAAAGGTGAAGACCGCCAGCGGCAGCACCGCCCACGGCACCGTGGCCGGGAACAGCGCGTTGTAGCCGATATTCAGGACCGAGCCGGCCGCCATCACCGCGTAGCCGATCCACAGCAGGCGGCGCGGCGACTTGGCCGCGCGCTTGCCGCCCCAGGCCGAGCCGATCACCATGCCGCCGATCAGCGGGATGAACATCCAGGCGAAGGCGGTCTCCGGCAGGCCGAGGATGTCCATCACGAAATTGGCGGCCGAGCCGATGTACAGCGCCAGCCCGCCGAAGGCCAGGCCGACGGCCAGCGACAGCATCACGAACTGCGGGTGGCGCAGCACCATCAGGTAGTTGCGGCCGATGGTGGCCGGGTGGAAGGGCTGGCGCTTTTCAGGCGGCAGGCTTTCCGGCAGCAGGCGCAGCACCAGCGCGATCATCACGATGCCGAACAGCGCCAGCAGGTAGAAGGTCGCGCGCCAGCCGAAGTGCACGTGCACCCAGCCGCCGATGATCGGCGCGATGGCCGGCGCCAGGCCGAACACCATCATGATGTGCGACATGATCTTCTGCGCCTGCGGGCCGGCGAAGCGGTCCTGCACGATGGCTTGCCCGATCACCGACCCGGCGCCGGCCGACAGGCCCTGCAGCGCGCGGAACACCAGCAGCCAGCCGAAGCTCGGCGCGAAAGCGGCGCCGATCGAGGACAGGGTGTACAGCGCCAGCGCGCCCAGGATCACCGGACGCCGGCCGAAGGAATCGGACAAGGTGCCATAGAACAGCATCATCAGCGCGAAGGTGAACAGGAACACGCTCAGCGTCTGCTGGACGGCCACCGGCCCCACCCCGAATTCCACGCCGATGGCCGGCATCGACGGCAGGTAGGCGTCGATCGCCAGGGCCCCGGTCATGCCGAGGAAAGCCAAAAGAACAGTCAACAATCTTTGCATGCAGCGGTGCCTTAGAACTTGGATACGCAGGCTGCACGATGCACGCCCCGGGGCCGGGATTTTACCGGCTTTCGCGCAAGTTCACCGGAGGCGGCGCTTCCCAAAATATTTCTGTTCGCATGAGGAGGATGCAGAATGCGGCCGGGAATGTGCTAAGCCGCCGACAGGTGCTAGCGCTAGCGGCTTGCGTTCAGCGCAGCGACATCCCAAACCGCTCCGGCCGCGGCAGCCAGTTGCCCTGGTAATCGGCCGACACCAGTATCCGCTCCGCACGCCCGATCAACAGGTGTCTCGGAACGAACCCGATATAACGCGAATCCGCGCTGTTATCCCGGTTATCGCCCAACATCAGGAAGGCATCCTGCGGCACCACCACCGGCCCGAAGTCGCGCGTCACCAGGCGTTGCGGCAGCACCTGGATGCGGTGGCGGCGGCCGTCCACCGCCTCGGTCATGCGCAGCGCATCCATGGTCCCCTCAGGGCCCGGCTCCTGCACGTGTTCCTCGACCGAATACTGCGACTCGACGCCGTTGATCACCAGGCGCTCGTTGCGCATCTCGATGCGGTCGCCCGGCAGCGCCAGCACGCGCTTGATCAGGCGCGTGCCGTCCTGGGGCGAGGCGAAGGTGACGACGTCGCCGCGCTGCGGTTCGCCCGTGCGGGTCAGCACGATGTCGGTCAGCGGGACCTTGACGTTGTAGGCCAGGCGGTTGACAAAGACCACGTCGCCCTCCAGCAGGTTGGGCCGCATGGAGCTCGAGGGGATCGGGTTCCAGTCGGCCACGGCGGTGCGGAAGACACCGAACAGGAGCATGAACAACAGGAAACCCTTATTGGCGCGCACGAAGCCTTTCATCAGACGACCCTCCTGTTGTTATGATGAGATGGTTATACGCCTGCCCCCTTTAGCCATGCTTAAAACCGGCCGCCCTGCTGCGCCGGTGTCACACCATTGTCATGTTCACCAACTAGACTGGCTGCGCCGACACTACGACGCAGACCCCATGGATATGAAACAGAAGGCTTTGGAAGTCGAGGCCAAGGGCACCCCGGAAGGCGGCGCTTTCCTCAACCGGGAGCTGTCGCTGCTGGAATTCAACCGGCGCGTGCTGGCCCAGGCCGAAGACCCGTCGGTGCCGCTGCTGGAGCGCCTGCGCTTCCTCACGATCGTCTCGGGCAACCTGGACGAATTGTTCGAGGTGCGGGTGGCCAGCCTGCTGGCCCAGCACCAGATGGAATCGGGCCACAACGGCATTCCCCATGCGCTGGCCGTGTCGCTGGAACGCGCCAGCCAGGAGTGCCGCAACCTGATCGAGCGCCAGTACAAACTGTTCAACCACGAGATCCTGCCGCGCCTGTCCGAGAACGGCATCCACATGCTGCGCCGGGGCGAACGCAACGCCGCCCAGCGCGCGTGGGTCAAGCAATTCTTCGACAAGGAAGTGCGGCCGCTGCTCACGCCGATCGGCCTGGACCCGGCCCACCCCTTCCCGCGTGTGATCAACAAGAGCCTGAACTTCATCGTCGAACTGGCCGGCAAGGACGCTTTCGGGCGCGGCACCGGCATCGCCATCATGAAGGCGCCGCGCGTGCTGCCACGCGTGATCCGGCTGCCCGACGAACTGTCGGATAAAAAGGGCGCATGCTACTGCCTGCTGTCCTCGGTGATCCAGGCCCACATGGCCGACTTGTTCACCGGGCGCGAAGTGGTGTCCTACTCGCAGTTCCGCGTCACCCGCAACAGCGACCTGTGGGTGGACGAGGACGAAGTGAAGAACCTGCGCCAGGCGCTGCAGAGCGAGCTGCATGCCCGTAATTACGGCTTCGCGGTGCGCCTCGAGGTGGGCCGCGCCTGCCCGCCGCACCTGTCCGACTTCCTGCTCAACCAGTTCCAGATCGACCGCAGCCGCCTGTTCGCGGTGGACGGCCCGGTCAACCTGGGGCGCATGCTCGAAGTGGCCAACACCCACGACAAGCCGGAGCTGAAATTCCCGCCCTTCGTGCCCAGCTTCCCCGGCAAGCTTAACGGGCCGGATATCTTCGCCGTCCTGCGCAAGCAGGACGTGCTGCTCCACCATCCGTTCGAATCGTTCCAGCCGGTGATCGATTTCATCCAGTGCGCCTCGGTCGACCCGGCGGTGGTGGCGATCAAGCAGACCATCTACCGGGCCGGGATGAATTCGGACCTGATGGAAGCCCTCATCGGCGCCGCGCTGCGCGGCAAGGAAGTGACGGTGATCGTGGAACTGATGGCGCGCTTCGACGAGGAAGCCAACATCAACTGGGCCGAGCGCCTCGAGCAGGCCGGCGCCCAGGTGGTGTACGGGGTGGTGGGCCTGAAGACCCACGCCAAGATGGCGCTGGTGCTGCGGCGCGAGCCCAATGGCCTGCGCCGTTACGCCCACCTCGGCACCGGCAACTACAATTCCACCACCGCCAAGTTCTATACCGACTTCGGCCTGCTCACCTGCGACGAAGAACTCACCGCCGACGTCAACGAAGTCTTCATCCACATGACCAGCCTGACGCGGCCCAAGCAGCTTACCAGCCTGTGGCTGGCGCCGTTCTCGCTGCAAAAGGAAATCGTCCGCGCCATCAAGGAAGAAGCGGCCATCGCGCGCAACGGCAAGCCGGCGCGCATCATCGCCAAGATGAATTCCCTCACCGACGAATCGGTGATCAAGGCCCTGTACGAAGCATCGGAAGCAGGCGTGCGCATCGACCTGATCGTGCGCGGCGCCTGCGCGCTGCGCCCGGGCGTGGCCGGCATGAGCAGCAACATCAAGGTGCGCTCGATCGTCGGGCGCTTCCTGGAGCACACCCGGATCTTCTACTTCCGCAACAACCTGCAGCACGACGTCTACCTGTCGAGCGCCGACTGGATGAACCGCAACCTGTTCCGACGGGTGGAAGTGGCCTTCCCGGTGCGCTCGGCGACCCTCAAGCGCCGCGTACTGCGCGAAGGCCTGCACCCCTACCTGAAGGACAACGTCAATGCCTGGGAGCTGGGCAGCGACGGGCATTACCGGCGACGCAAGACGCGCAACGGCCAGAAAGCCACCAGCGCCCAACAACACCTCATGGAGATGCTCGGTGCGGGCAATCATCCGAACAGGGAGAACGAACATGGACCTGATCCTGTGGCGCCACGCCGAGGCTGAACCGGCGGGGCCGGACGAACCCGACGCCAAACGCGCCCTCACCGCGAAGGGCAAGCGCCACGCCGCCCGCGTCGGCGCCTGGCTGTACCGCCAGCTGCCCGACGACGTGCGCGTGCTGAGCAGCCCTGCGAAGCGCTGCGTCCAGACCGTCGAGGCGCTGGGGCGCAACTACAAGCTGCTCGAGGCGCTGGGGACGGAGTCGAGCGCGGAAGCGATTTTAGGGGCCTGCGGCTGGCCGGATCATCGCCAGCCGGCGCTGGTGGTGGGCCACCAGCCGCTGCTGGGGGAAGTGGCCTCGCTGGTGCTGTGCGGGGCGAAGCAGGACTGGCGGATCCGCAAGGCGGGTGTGCTGTGGATTACGCACAAGGGTAGTGATGGGGTGCCGTATATCAAGCTGGTGGTGGGGCCGGATTTTATTGGGCAGTTGCGTTAATCCGTAGCCGTGAGACCGTCGCACCGGCGAAGGCCGGTGCCCAATTTCGTTGCGCAGCCGTGATGCATGCACAAATTAGGCACCGGCCTGCGCCGGTGCGACGGTGCGAGCGGTAGCAATATAGACAGGCGGCGCTAGCCCGCCACCCGTGCCAGGAACCCCATCCCGATCTCATTCCACGCCCCCTCCTCCTTCTCCAGCCACGGCCCCAGGGTCGGGTGCTTCTCCAGCAGCGCTCCCGGCAGGTCGACCTCGATGCGCGCGTTATCCACCCTCGCCTTCATGCGCGGCTTCAATCCACCCAGGTCGTCGTCCGCGCGCGCATGCATGAACACCACCGCCATGCGCAGCGCCAGCACCGCCTTGGCGACGTCGGCGTCGAGCAGGGCTTCGCGGATCTTGCGCAGGTTGCCCTTCTGCCCCAGGATCAGCGCGCCCATCAGGCGCTGTTCGCGGGTGGTGAAGCCCGGCAGGTCGGCGTGTTCGACGATGTAGGCGCCGTGCTTGTGGGCGCCGGTCATCGACACCGCCAGCCCGACCTCGTGCAGCATCGCGCTCCAGCACAGGTAGTGGGAACGCGCGTCAAGCGGCTCCAGCTTTTCATAGAGTCTTGAGGCGATGCCGGCCGTGCGCAGCGCGCGCTGGGTGTCGACGCCGAAGCGGCGCATGCAGGCGCGGATGGCGGCGTCGCGGCGGTCGCGCCGGTTGGCGCGCAGCTCCAGGTCGGACAGCACGCCCAGGCGCAGGCCGGCGTTGATGGCGATGAGCCGGTCGATGCCCAGTTCCTGCATCACCGCGATCATCACCGTGAGTCCACCCACCATCACCGGCACCCGGTCCTTCTTGATGCCGGCCATGCCGACCGCGTCGATGTGGCCCAGTTCGAGCAGGATGCCGCGCAGCGCGTGCAGGCTGGCCTGGGTCACCGAGCCGTCGCCGATGGCGTTCTTGCCGACCACTTCGGAGATAGCGCGCATGGTGCCCGACGAGGCGTAGGCCGCGTCCCAGCCCTGCGCCTTGTACAGGTCGGCGGCGTCCTCGAAGCGGGCGCGCGCCTCGGTGACGGCGGCGTCGAAACGGGCGGCCGTGATGCGGCCGTCGGCGAAGAAGGCGGCGGTTTGCGGATGGGTGCCGATGCCGAAGGATTCGACCAGGTTGATGTCCGGGCCGATGGCGGCGATGACTTCGGTGGAGCCGCCGCCGATGTCGACCACCAGGCGCCGCTCGTCCGGGCGGTCGATGGCGCGCGCCACGCCCATGTAGACCAGGCGCCCTTCTTCTTCGCCCGAGATGACTTCGACCGGATAGCCGATGGCTTCCTCCAGCCGCGGCAGAAGCAGCTCGGCGTTGCGCGCCACGCGCAGGGTGTTGGTGGCCACCACGCGCACGGCGTCGAGCGCGTATTCGTCGAGGATGGCGCGGAAGTCGCGCAGGCAGCGCACCGCGCTGTCCATGGCGGCCTCGGTGAGCATCGAGTCCTGGTCCAGGCCCGCGGCCAGCCGGATCGGGTCGCGCGCGGTGCGCACGATGTGCATGCGCCCGCCCGCCGGCTCGCCGATGTGAAGGCGGAAGCTGTTGGACCCCAGGTCCACTGCTGCAAACATGTGCGCTCTCTTCCTGATGACGTCAGACCGCGGGATCCCGCGTGGCCGAAGTATACAGGCTCGGCGCGGTTTTGGTCGCCGGTCAGCGCCTGGAGGGTAGCCGGCGCAGGCTGCACCAGGCGCCCACGGCGACCGGCGCACCCAGCGTGATGGCCGAGACCAGGTCCCACACGCCGTCGCCCAGCAATGCCGACACCAGGCCGATGGTGGTCAGCACGGCCAACACGATGGGCGCGCCCCAGATCTGGCTGCGGGTTCGCATCATGATGCCTCCGTCGAGCGGGCCATGGCGGGGGTCTCCTGCATGGCGGATTGTTTTTGCTTGGCGGTCCTGGCGGCGCGGCCGCGCTTGAGCCACAGGTAGAGGCCACTGCCGAGCAAAATGATGGTGGCGATGTCGAGCAGCGCCCACAGCAGCTTCATGGCCTGGCCGCCGTAGTCGCCGAAGTGCAGCGGCTGCGACAGCAGCAGCGCGGTCAGGTACCAGGGCAGCTCGCGCCGGTCGGTGATGGCGCCGGTGGCGGCGTCGATCAGCACCGGCTTGTACAGGCGCGAGCTGAAGGCTTCGTCGCCGCGCATGAAGATCCCGTAGTGGTGCGGGCTGGAGAACGGCGTGCCCGGAAAGGCGACGAAGCCCACCTTCATGCCCGGCTCGGCGGCTTGCGCGCGCAGGATGGCGTCGTGGATCGAGGCCATCTTGAGCACCTTCGGCTGGCCCTCATAGGGCTTGAGCATCTCGGCCACTTCGGTGTGCTGCCAGTATTTCAGCAGCAGGTCGGCCCAGGTATTGACCATGCCGGTGGCGCCCACCACGAACACCCAGACCAGGGTGACGATCCCGAGCAGGTTGTGCAGGTCGAGCCATTTGATGACCTTGCTGCGCTCGTGGCGCACCGCGCCGAAATCGAGTTTGCGCATGAAGGGCGCGTACAGCACCACCCCGCTGACGACGGCGACGATCAGGAGCAAGCCCATGAACCCCAGGAACAGCTTGCCGTACAGGCCCGCGAACAGGTCCACGTGCAGGCGGAACATGGTGGACATGAAGACGCCGCCTTCGAAGGCCGGTTCGGTGATCACTTTGGTGGTGCGGGCGTCGACCGCGATCGGCTTGTAGTGCTCGTCGTTCGGGTGGTCGCCCAGCGTGACGTTCCAGATCGCCGGCTCGTCCGCTTCCTGCGACATGTACATCGCAATCTTGTTGGGATAGAGCTCGCGGGCCGAGGCCAGCACGGCGTCGATATTTCCGCGCGGGGGATTGTCGCCCATGGCGGCCGGCAAGGCGGGCGCCTCGACGTCGGTGCCGAGCAGGTGGCCGATTTCGTGGTGGTAGATCAGCGGCAGGCCGGTGAGGCACAGCAGCAGCATGAAGACGGTGCAAACCAGGCTGCTCCACTTGTGGATCCAGCTCCAGCGACGCAGGGATAAGGGGGACATGGGTGTTGAGATGGCTTTGACAAGCAAATAATAATCGTTCTCATTTACAGAGACAAGCCAAAACGGATAGAATGATAACTATTCTCATTAAGTAAAAAGAAATTCACCGATGAAGCTGCTCCGCCTGACCCCTACCGCCCTTGCCGCCGCCCTCCTCGTCACCCATGCCCAGGCCCAGGAAACCCCACCGGTCGAGCCCATCGCCACCGTCGTCGTCAGCGCCTCGGCCGATGCATCCGCCCAGGGCCTGCCCTCGGCCTACGCCGGCGGCCAGGTCGCGCGCGGCGGCCGCCTTGGCCTCCTGGGCAATATCGACATCATGGACACGCCCTTCAACACCATGAACTACACCCAGGCCCTGATCCAGGACCAGCAGGCGCGCAGCGTGGCCGACGTGGTGCAGAACGACCCGGCGGTGCGCGTGGCGCGCGGCTTCGGCAACTACCAGGAGCTGTACGTCATCCGCGGCTTCGCCGTCAACTCCGACGACCTGGCCTATAACGGCTTGTACGGCATGCTGCCGCGCCAGTTCGTGGCCTCGGAACTGCTGGAACGGGTCGAGGTGCTGCGCGGTGCGAACAGCTTCGTCAACGGCGCCGCGCCCGGCGGCGGCGGCATTGGCGGCGCCATCAACCTGCTGCCCAAGCGCGCGCCGAACGCGCCGCTCACGCAGGTGACAATGGGCGTGGAAACCGGCGGCCAGGCGTATGTGGCAACGGACATCGCGCGCCGCTTCGGACCCGAAAGCCGGCTGGGCGTGCGCGTGAACGCGGTGCGCCGCGACGGCGATACGGCGGTGGAGCGCGAAGGCCGTGAACTGAGCCTGTACTCGGTGGGCGTGGACTACCGCGGCCGCGGCTACCGCCTGTCGGCCGACGTCGGCCACCAGGACCACCAGCTCACCGGCGCGCGCCCCAGCGTGACGGTGGCGGCCGGCGTGCCGATCATCGCGGCGCCCGACAGCGACAGCAACTACGCCCAGCCCTGGACCTTCTCGGGCGAGCGCGACACCTTCGGCACCCTGCGCGGCGAAGTCGACCTGCCCGGCGGCGCTGTCGCGTGGGCGGCGCTGGGCCTGCGCTCGGGCGATGAGATGAACATCCTGTCGTCGGCCACCGTGACTGCGGCCAACGGCAACGCCACCATGAGCCGCTTCGACAACACCCGCGAAGACAAGGTGCGCACCGGCGAAATCGGCGCCCGCACCGAGCTCAAGACCGGGTCGGTCAGCCACAAGCTGAGCGCAACGGCGTCGAGCTTCCATTCGGAGTCGAAGAACGCCTACGGCATGAGCGACTTCGCCGGCTTCGCGTCCAACATCTATCGCCCCGTGAACGTGGCGGCGCCGTCGGCCGGCTTCTTCACCGGCGGCGTGCTGGCCAACCCGCTGCTGACGCAAAAATCCATCCTGTCGAGCGTCGCGCTGGCCGATACCCTCGGCTTCATGGACGAGCGCCTGCTGCTCACCGTGGGCGCGCGCCACCAGACCATCAAGTCCTTCGGCTACGACTACACGACCGGCGCGCCGAACGCGCAGTACGAGGAAAGCGACGTCACGCCGGTGGCGGGCATCGTGTTCAAGCCGCTCAAGGGCGTGTCGGTGTATGCCAACTACAGCGAAGCGCTGCAGCAGGGACCGGTCGCCTCGGGCACCGACATCGTCAACGTGGGCGAAGTGTTCGCACCCTACGTCTCGCGCCAGAAGGAAATCGGCGTCAAATACGACGGCGGCAAGCTGGGAATGACTGCAGCGGTGTTCAGCACCGCGCAGCCCAGCGGCTACGTGCAGGACCGCCGCTTCGGCCTGTTCGGCGAACAGCGCAACCGTGGCCTGGAACTGACCGTGTTCGGCACCCCGGTGCGCGGCCTGCGCCTGCTGGGCGGCCTCACGCTGCTGGACGCCGAACTGCGCAAGACTGCGGGCGGGCTCAATGAGGGCAAGGATGCGATCGGCGTACCGGATACCCAGGTCAATCTCGGCGCCGAGTGGGACGTGCCGGGCGTGCAGGGGCTGTCGCTCAACGCGCGCGGGTTATATACCTCGACGCAGTATGCGGATGCGGGCAATACCCAGAAGCTGCCATCGTGGTCGCGGCTGGATATCGGGGCGAATTACGCCACGCGCTTCATGGACCGTAATGTGACGCTGCGGGCGCGGGTGGATAACGTGACGGACAAGAACTACTGGGCGTCGGCGGGTGGGTATCCGGGGTTTGGGTATCTGGTGCAGGGGGGGCCGCGTAGTGTGGTGGTGTCGGCGACGGTGGATTTCTGATCGTAGTCCTGAGGTAAATGGCCCTGGCAGGCGATCGTAGCCCGCACCCGCAAAACCGTCGTCCCGGCGCAGGCCGGGACCCAAGTTTCCACGCACGGCCCTACCGCGCGCCTTCACCCCTTCGGCCGCACACCCTGCTTCAACGCCGCCAACGCCATCTTCTCCACCAGTCCCGGCGCAAGCAGCTTGATGAAGCGCCCGAGCTTCCCCTTGGCCGTCATCACCACCTCGCGCCTGCGCCCATTCATCCCTTCGATGATCAGCCGCGCACACTCCTCGACGCTCATCGCCCCCTCTTCTTTCAAAGAGCTCGACCCCATCGGCTCGCCCTGCGCATTGAACCCGCGATACCGGATCTGCGTCGCAACAACCCCAGGATAGGCCGTCGTCACACTCACCCCCGCGCCCTTGACTTCCGCCCGCAGCGCCTCGAAAAACCCGGTCATCGCAAACTTGCTGGCGCTGTAGGCCGTGCGCCCGGGCACACCCACCAGCCCCGCCAGCGACGACACGGCGACGATGCTGCCGCGCGACGCCTTCAATGCGGGCAGCGCCGCCTGCGTGCACCAGACGCTGCCCCACAGGTTCACCCGCATCAGCTCCTCGTACCAGTCCAGGTCTTCGACGTCCTCGAACAGCGCATGCGCCGAGCGGCCGGCGTTGTTGACCAGGACATCGATGTGCCCGAAGCGCTCCACCGCGCTGACAATCAGCCGGCGGCACTGGATCCGCACCGACACGTCGGTCGGCACAGTCAAGGTCTGCGCGCCGAGCGCGGCGCATTCGCCGGCCACCGCCTCGAGCTGCGCGGCACTGCGCGCCGCCAGCACCAGCGCGATGCCGGCGCCCTCCTTCGCCGCCAGCTGGCGGGCGATCTCGGCGCCGATGCCGTCCGAGGCGCCGGTGATCACGACCACCCTCATTTCTGCGACTTGACGATCTGCAGGGCGCTGGCGATGACGCTGCTCATGTCGCCCATATTGGCCGGCACGATCAGCGAATTATTCGTCTTGGCCAGGTTGCGGAAGGCGTCCACGTATTCCTCGGCCACGCGCAGGTTGACCGCGTCCTGTCCGCCCGGCTCCTGGATCGCGGCGCCCACCTGGCGCAGCGCGGTGGCGCTGGCCTCGGCCAGGGCGACGATGGCGCTGGCTTCGCCCTGGGCGCGGTTGATCGAAGCCTGGCGTTCGCCTTCCGAGCGGGCGATCGAGGCTTCGCGCTCGCCGGAGGCGATGTTGATCTGCTCCTGGCGGCGGCCTTCGGAGGCCGCGATCAGGGCGCGCTTCTCGCGTTCGGCCGTGATCTGGCGCTGCATCGCGTGCAGGATCTCGGCCGGCGGGGTCAGGTCCTTGATCTCGTAGCGCAGCACCTTCACGCCCCAGTTGGCGGCCGACTCGTCGATCGCGTTGACGATGGTGGTGTTGATGTGGTCGCGCTCTTCGAAGGTCTTGTCGAGCTCCATCTTGCCGATGACCGAACGCAGCGTCGTCTGCGCCAGCTGGGTGATGGCCTGGATGTAGTTGGACGAACCGTAGGAAGCGCGCATGGCGTCGGTCACCTGGAAGTACAGAATGCCGTCGACCTGCAGCTGGGTGTTGTCGCGTGTGATGCAGACCTGCGGCGGGACGTCGAGCGGAATCTCCTTCAGGCTGTGCTTGTAGGCGATGCGGTCGATGAAGGGCACCACGATGTTCAGGCCGGGGCCCAGGGTGGCGTGGTACTTGCCGAGGCGTTCGACCACCAGCGCGTGCTGCTGCGGCACCACGTTGATCGTCTTGAAGATGAAGACCAGGGCGATGATGAAGAACACCAGTGCGACCATGCCGGAGGAAATTTCCATTAGTTATCCTTATGAATGAAGCTGATTTATTGGTTGATCTTATGAATTAGCCACGATCAGGCGGCTGCCGAGCACTTCGACGATGCGGTAGTCGCCCGCTTCCGGCAAGGCGCCGGCGCCGAGCTCGACATCCCACAGGGCGCCGCGGTACATCACCCGGGCATGGCCGTTCTGCCAGCGGTCGACCGCGACGCGCTGGCCGATGTCGAGGTTGACGTTGCTATCGCGGGTAGCAATGCGCCGCGCCGGCCGGCCGAAGCGGCTGCGGTGCAGCACAGCGGTGGCCACCAGGCCGACCACGGCGGCAATCAGGGTCTGCACCGGTCCGCTGGAGCCGGCTTGCGCGGCGGCCGCGCCGGCGCCCAGGCCGATGGCGATCATCAAGAGGTAGAAGGTGCCGGTGAACAGCTCGGCGATCACGAGAACGCCGGCGGCTACCAGCCAGATCATCCAGTCATGCATGGTGTGTCTCCTCGTAGTGGATTAAAAAAGTAAAAAACCCCCGCGGCCTGCTTAGGCTGCGAGGGTTCGGCGATGTCGATGCGTTGGTTATTGTGTGCCTTCTGGCATGGAAGTAATCAATGCCAGTGTAGCAGGTCTAGACAGGATTAAAAGCTCCCCGCTGGTCGATTATCGCCTGCGCATAATGCACGCTTATTTCCCCGCCAGCTTCTGCCAGGTCTCGATCACCGAGTCCGGGTTGAGCGACATCGACTCGATGCCCTCGCCCACCAGCCACTGCGCAAAGTCCGGATGGTCCGACGGGCCCTGGCCGCAGATGCCGATGTACTTGCCCTGCGCGCGGCAGGCCTTGATCGCCATCGACAGCAGCGCCTTGACGGCCGGGTCGCGCTCGTCGAAGTCCTTGGCCAGCAGTTCCATGCCGGAGTCGCGGTCCAGGCCCAGGGTGAGCTGGGTCAGGTCGTTGGAACCGATCGAGAAACCGTCGAAGAATTCCAGGAAGCGGTCGGCCAGGATCGCATTGGACGGCACTTCGCACATCATGATCAGGCGCAGGCCGTTCTCGCCGCGGCGCAAGCCATTCTTGGCCAGCAGCTCGACCACCTGCTCGGCCTGGCCCAGGGTGCGCACGAACGGGATCATGATCTCGACGTTGGTCAAGCCCATTTCGTTACGCACGCGCTTCATGGCGGCGCATTCCATCTCGAAGGCTTCGGCGAAGTCCTCGGCCAGGTAGCGCGCGGCGCCGCGGAAGCCCAGCATCGGATTTTCCTCGTCCGGCTCGTAGCGCGAACCGCCGATGAGCTTCTTGTACTCGTTCGATTTGAAATCGGACATCCGCACGATGACGGGCTTGGGCCAGAAGGCCGAGGCGATGGTGGCGATGCCTTCGGCCAGCTTGTCGACGTAGAAGGCGCGTGGCGAGGCGTGCCCGCGCGCCACCGACTCCACCGCTTTCTTGAGGTCCGCATCGATGTTCGGGTACTCGAGGATAGCCTTCGGATGCACGCCGATGTTGTTGTTGATGATGAACTCGAGGCGCGCCAGGCCAACGCCATTGTTCGGCACCGACTGGAAGTCGAAGGCCAGCTGCGGGTTGCCCACGTTGAGCATGATCTTCGTTGGGATCGGCGGCAGTTCGCCACGCGAGACTTCGGTGATCTCGGTTTCCAGCAGGCCGTCGTAGATCTTGCCTTCGTCGCCTTCGGCGCACGAGACGGTGACAAAGGTGCCGTCCTTGAGCACTTCGGTCGCGTCGCCGCAGCCGACCACCGCCGGCACGCCCAGTTCACGCGCGATGATCGCCGCGTGGCAGGTGCGCCCGCCGCGGTTGGTGACGATCGCCGAGGCGCGCTTCATGACCGGTTCCCAGTTCGGGTCGGTCATGTCCGCCACCAGCACGTCGCCCGGCTGCACGCGCTCCATCTCGGACGGGTCGGTGATGACGCGCACGGGACCGGCGCCGATCTTCTGGCCGATGGCGCGGCCGTGGGTCAGCACGGTGCCCGAGCCCTTCAGGCTGAAACGCTGCTGCGAATCGCTGGCTTTCTGCTGCGACTTCACGGTTTCCGGGCGCGCCTGCAGGATGTAGAGCTTGCCGTCGCGGCCGTCCTTGCCCCACTCGATGTCCATCGGGCGGCCGTAGTGGTTCTCGATGATGACGGCGTACTTGGCCAGTTCCACCACTTCGGAATCCGTGAGCGAGTAGCGGTTGCGCATCTCGATCGGCACGTCGACGGTCTTCACCGAGCGGCCGGCCTTGGCCTCGGCGGTGAATTCCATCTTGATGAGCTTGGAGCCGATGTTGCGGCGGATGACCGGCGACTTGCCCTGCGCGAGCATCGGCTTGTGCACGTAGAACTCGTCCGGATTCACCGCGCCCTGCACCACGGTCTCGCCCAGGCCATAGCTGGAGGTGACGAACACCACGTCCTTGAAGCCCGATTCGGTGTCGATGGTGAACATCACGCCGGCCGCGCCGGTGTCGGAGCGGACCATGCGCTGCACGCCGGCCGACAGCGCGACTTCGGCGTGGGTGAAGCCCTTGTGAACGCGGTAGGAAATGGCGCGGTCGTTGTAGAGCGAAGCGAAGACGTGCTTCATCGCTTCCAGCACGTTGTCGATCCCGACCACGTTGAGGAAGGATTCCTGCTGGCCCGCGAACGAGGCGTCGGGCAGGTCTTCCGCGGTGGCCGACGAGCGCACGGCGAACGAGACTTCGGTTTCCGAACCGGCGACCAGGCGCTCGTAGAATTCGCGGATTTCCTGCTCCAGGCGTGGCTGGAACGGGGTGGCGACGATCCACTGGCGGATCTCGGCGCCCGCGACGGCCAGCGAGCGCACGTCGTCGATGTCGAGGTTTTCCAGGCGGGTGGCGATACGCTCGCCCAGCGATGGGCCGCCTTCGCTATGGTCGAGGAAGTCGCGGAAGGCGTCGGCGGTGGTGGCGAAGCCGCCCGGCACGCGCACGCCGGCGCCGGCCAGCTGGCTGATCATTTCGCCCAGCGAGGCGTTCTTGCCGCCGACCGATTCGACATCGGTCATGCGCAGGGTTTCGAACGACGCGACATAGGTGCGCGCCGTTTGATCCGGCTCCTTCAATGCTGCTACAGACAGGTTAGTCATGGTAAAACACCCTTGCTTGATGATAGAAACCTTGAGGCTGCGCTGCGTACGGAGGTGTTCTTGTTATTCTGGCCGTCGTACAGCACAATGCAAATCCGTTGCCAAACATTTTACCCCGTGACAGCAGGAATCCGCTGCAAGTTTGTCACGATGACTCAGCACCCTGACACCATGACCCTAGAAGCCAGCGTCCCGCCCGCCCCCTCCTCCCGCACCGTGTTCTTCGTCTCGGACGGTACCGGCATCACCGCGGAGACCTTCGGCCACGCGGTGCTGAGCCAGTTCGAAATGCGCTTTCGCCAGATCCGCCTGCCCTTCATCGACTCGATCGACAAGGCCCACGACGCGGCGCGCCGGATCAACGACAGTTTCGTGCGCGACGGCCAGCGCCCGATCGTGTTCTCGACCCTGGTCAAGCACGACCTGTCGAGCATCATCCGGGCCGCCAAGGGCATGCACATGGACCTGTTCCAGACCTTCGTCTCGCCGCTCGAGCAGGAACTGGGCGTGAAGTCCACCCACACCATCGGGCGCATCCATAATGCAGTGGACACCGAGGAGTACAAGAACAGGATCGAAGCGATCAACTTTTCGCTTGCGCATGACGATGGTCAGTCGCACAAGAACCTGGCCGAGGCCGACGTGATCCTGGTGGGCGTGTCGCGTTCCGGCAAGACCCCGACCAGCCTGTACCTGGCCATGCAGTATGGCCTGAAGGCGGCCAACTACCCCTTGATCCCGGACGACTTCGAGCGCGGCAGGCTGCCTTCCTCGCTGCCGCCCTTCAAGGCCAAGCTGTTCGGCCTGACCATCACGCCCGAGCGCCTGTCGCAGATCCGGAACGAGCGCCGCGCCGGCAGCAAGTACGCCGCCCTCGAAAATTGCCGCTACGAAGTCAACGAGGCCGAAGCGATGATGCGGCGCGAAGGCATCCGCTGGCTGTCCTCGACCACCAAGTCGATCGAGGAAATCTCCACCACCATCCTGCAGGAGATCCGGCCCGACCGGCGCGAGTATTGAAGCGCGCCTTGCCTGCAACGTTGTTGCCGCGCCGCGACTGACCCGGCAATGTTTGTTTCCCAAAAGACATATTTCTGATCTCAGTGTAAAATTTCCTTCGCATAAATTTATACGAGAGGTAGCATGAAAGGCATCGTTTTCAACCTGCTCGAAGAAGCGGTCAGCAAGGACTTCGGCGAAGCGACCTGGGACCGCCTGCTCGACGACGCCAACCTGGACGGCGCCTACACCTCGCTGGGCAGCTACGACGATGCCGAAGTATTCCGGCTGGTCGAGGTGGCGTCGGCAGCGCTCAAGATCCCGCCGCAGGACGTGCTGCGCTGGTTCGGGCGGCGCGCGATGCCGCTGCTGGTGGCGCGCTATCCCGCGTTCTTCTCCAGCCACACGGGCGCGCGCAGCTTCCTCCTCACCCTCAACAGCCTGATCCACCCGGAAGTGCGCAAGCTGTATCCGGGCGCGACCCCGCCGGTGTTCGATTTCGACACGACCGACAGCGAGACCCTCGTCATCGGCTACAACTCGGCGCGCAAGCTGTGCGCGCTGGCCGAAGGCTTCATGCAGGGCGCGGCCGAACACTACGGCCAGCAGCCGTCGATCCGGGAGTCCGAGTGCATGCACGAAGGCGCCGGGAAGTGCACCTTCCACGTCCGGTTCCAGGCGTGAGCATGGCCGACGCGGCGGCGGCGCCCGACGCGGACATCGCCCAGCAAGCCGAGATCGCGCGACTGCAGCGGCGCCTGCGGCGCGAGGTCGCGGCGCGCCAGGAAGCCGAAGCCATCGCCGAACGCGGGCTGCGCGACCTGTTCCAGCGCCAGCAGGAAATCGCCCTCCTCGAAAGCATCGCGGTCGCCGCGAACGAAGCGTCGAACGTCGAAGACGCCATGCGCCGCGCGCTGGCGGCCGTGTGCCGCTACGCCGGCTGGCCGCTCGGCCACCTGGTGCTGGTGCGCGCCGGCGAAGAACCGGCCTTCGATTCCACCACGGTCTGGCACGACGACAGCGGCGGCAGCGCCGCAGCGCTGCGCACGATGACCGAGGCGATGAGCTTTGCCGGTGGCGTCGGCCTGCCCGCCATGGTGCACGCCACCGCGGCGCCGGCCTGGGCCAACGTCGGCGCGGCCGATACCGGCCTGTTCCCACGCCTGCCGCTCATGACCGAGCTGGGCATGTCCTCGCTGTTCGCCTTCCCGGTCGTGATCGGAGACGAAGTGGTGGCGGTGCTGGAGTTCTTCAGCCGCGAAGTGCACACCCCGGACGAATCGCTGCAGCGCCTGATGGGACAGGTCGGGACCCAGCTTGGCCGCGTGATCGAACGGCGCCGCGCCCAGGAGCGCCTGGTGCACGACGCGCTGCACGATCCGCTCACGGCGCTGGGCAACCGCAAGCTGTTCCTGGACCGCCTGGATCACTTCCTGCTGCGCTCGCAGCGCATCCCGGACTACCAGTTCGCAGTGCTGTTCGTCGACCTGGACCGCTTCAAGGCGATCAACGACGGCCTCGGCCACCAGGCCGGCGACCAGGTCATCGTGGCGACCGCGAACCGCCTCACGGCCTGCCTGCGCCAGACCGACCTGGTCTCGCGGGGGGACGTCGGCGGCGGCCAGGATTACGTGGTGTCGCGCCTGGGCGGCGACGAATTCACCATCCTGCTCGATAACATCAAGGGCGCCGCCACCCCGATCCGGGTGGCCGAACGCCTGCTGCAGACGCTCGCCACGCCGCTGCTGGTCGGCCAGCAGCAGGTGTATGTCACCGCCAGCATCGGCATTGCGCTGAGCACCAGCGGCTACAGCGACGTGCAGGACATGCTGCGCGACGCCGACATCGCCATGTACCACGCCAAGCAGAACGGACGGGCGCGCTGGATGCTGTTCGACCAGACCATGCAGGAAGGCGCGCTGCGCCGCCTGACGCTCGAAGCGGAACTGCGCCTGGCCATGTCGGGCCAGCAGCTGTTCCTGCAATACCAGCCAATCGTCTCGCCGCGCGATGGCCTGATCCGCGGCTTCGAAGCGCTGCTGCGCTGGCGCCATCCGGTGCTGGGCATGATCTCGCCGGTCGAGTTCATCCCGGTGGCCGAGGAAGTGGGCCTGATCGGCGACATCGGCGGCTGGGTGCTGGGCGAGGCCTGCCGCCAGCTGCGCCTGTGGCAGGCGGACAGCGGACTGCCGCTGAGCATGAGCGTCAACGTCTCCGCGGTGCAGCTCAATGACGGCAAGCTGGTCGACCTGGTGACGCGCGTGCTGGCGGACACCGGCATCGAAGGCAGCAGCCTGAAACTGGAGCTGACCGAGAGCGCCGTCATGGCCGATCCCGAACACGCGCTGGCGATCTTCCGGCAACTCAAGACCCTGGGCGTGCGCCTGAGCCTGGACGACTTCGGCACCGGCTATTCATCGCTGAGCCACCTGCGGCGCCTGCCGATCGACACCCTGAAGATCGACCGCTCGTTCGTGAGCAGCATGGACGCCCACGGCGACAAGCGCCAGATCGCCGAAGTGGTGGTGATGCTGGCGCGCGCGCTCGGCCTGGACGTGGTGGCCGAAGGGGTCGAAACCAAGGCCGAACTCGACATCCTGCGCGAGATGGGCAGCGACTTCGTGCAGGGTTACTTCTATTTTCGGCCGCTCGACCGCGAGGCGGTCACAGAGGCGCTTGCCGCGCAAGCTTCGTAGGGTGGTCGGCTCCGCCGACCGCGCGTTCAAACAAATCGTGCGGCGCTACATTGCGAAGCGGAGTCGAACGCGCGGTCGGGAAAACCCGACCACCCTACCCGTCGGATACGCCTAAAAGAAGTGGCGCCAGTCTTCCAGCCAGCCCGGGAAGGCGGCCGCTTCCATCGGGTTGGCGATGTGGTAGCCCTGGGCGTAGGTGCAGCCGAGGTTTTGCAGGAAGTCCCAGTCCTGGCGGGTCTCGACGCCGACCGCCACCGACATCCGGTCGAGGCTGTGCGCCAGGCCAAGGCAGGAGCGCAGCACGGTTCCCAGCGGGCGGCGCTTGGAGGCGCCGTCGACGAAGCTGCGGTCGATCTTCAGTTCGCTGAAAGGAATGCGGGCCAATAGCTGCAGGTTGGAGCGCCCGGTGCCGTAGTCGTCGATGGCCAGGCCGAAGCCCATCATGCGCAGGCGCACCAGGCGTTCGATGAATTCGGGGTCGGTGTTCAGGACCGACGATTCGGGCATCTCGAAAGTAAGGTATTCGGGCAGGATGCGGTGGCGCTGGACGCAGGCGGTGATCTGGCGCACGAAGGCCGGATGCGCCAGCGTCTCGGGCGCCAGGTTGATCGAGATCGAGATCGGCAAGCCCTGGTCCTGGAACCAGCGGCAGCGCTCGCTTGATAACTCGATCATGCTCCAGTCGAGGAAGTCGACGCGGTTGTTCTGCTCCAGCGCGTCCATGAACGCGCCCGGGCCCAGCACGCCGTGCTCGGGGTGGCGCCAGCGCGCAAACGCTTCCAGGCCCTTCACCTGGCCGGTGGCCAGTTCGATCTTGGGCTGGAAGAAGGGCTCGAACTGGCGCTTCTGCAGGCCGATGCCGATTTCCTGGAAACCGAAGCGGGGGCCGGCCGGACGGTCTTCGAGGCGCACGGGGGGCGTGTAGTTCTCGAGCAGGGGCTTGAGCTTGACGGCCGTCACCGGCTTGGCGATGGAGCCCAGCAGGTCGACGCCATAGGCCTGGGCCAGGGTCTCGACCGAAAACAGCAGCCCGGCCGGCTGCGCGCCCGTCACGACCAGGCGCACGCCGCCGCCCAGCAGCCCCAGGTTGCGGATCAGCTCCAGGCCGTCCATGCCCGGCAGCGCCAGGTCGACGATGGCGACGTCCACCCTGGGGGTGAAGCCGGCGTCGAGCCGCTGCAGGGCCAGGTGGCCGTCGGGCACGTCGGTGACCCGGCTCGCGCCCAATTGGCCGAGCAGCTCCACCAGCGTCCTGCGCTGGGCTGCGTCGGCTTCCGCCACCAGGAAATGCAAATGCGCGATGTCCATCTCTACTCCGTTCTGTCACACGCAGATTAACCCGAAGGCCGATCCCGCGTCTATGCCCGCGTGTCAGGCCTGCAGCTGGCGCAGCTGCTCGAAAAAGCACACGGCGGCGCAGGCGGCCACGTTCAGCGATTCGACCTTGCCGGCGTGCGGCACCGCGACCCGGTGGGTAGCCAGGTCCAGCAGCTCGCTGGACACGCCCTGCCCTTCGTGCCCCAGTACCCAGGCCACCGGGCGGCGCAGGTCGAGCGCGTACAGGCGCTCGCTGGCGTAGCCGCTGGTGGCCAGTACCGGGATGTCTGCCGCGCGCACCAGCGGCGCCAGGTCGATGTTTTCAAAGATGTCGAGCACGAAGTGGGCGCCCATCGCAGCGCGCAGCACCTTGGGCGACCAGCAGAAGGCCGTGCCGGGGCTGCAATAGACCTGCTTGATGCCGCTGGCCGCTGCGCTGCGCAGTATCGAGCCGACATTGCCGGGGTCCTGCACGCCGTCCAGCAGCACGCTCGCCTCGACCAGCGCGGGGGCCTTGGAGGGCGTGGGCGACGCCACCACGAACACGATGTGCACGCCGTTCTCGACCTGGCTGATGGCGCCGAACAGGGCGTCCGGCAGCGCGGTCACGGGGGCGTGCAGCGCGCCTACGCGTGCGATGATGGCGGCCACTTCCGGATTGCCCAGGGCGCCGTCCGACACCACGCAGTGGCTCGGCGCACCGCGCAGGTCGAGCCAGCTCTGGCACAGGTGGACGCCGTCCAGCAGGCTTTGCCCGGCCTTGCGGCGCGCCTGCGAGCTGGTGGCGAGCTGTTTCAGCTCTTTATAGAACGCGTTGTCGCGCGAGGTGATGCTCTTCATGCCGCGAACAGGTCGGCCTGCAGCAGCTCGCGCACCGGCGCGAACGAGCGGCGGTGCACCGGCGAGGGGCCATGCAGGCGCAGGCGCTCCATGTGCAGCGCCGTCGAGTAGCCCTTGTGCTGGTCGAAGCAGTATTGCGGGTATTGCTGGTGCAGCTGCACCAGCAGCGCGTCGCGCGCGGTCTTGGCCAGGATCGATGCGGCCGAGATGGCGTGGCACTTGTCGTCGCCTTCCACCACAGCGTGCGCGCGGATATCCATCGGCGGGCAGCGGTTGCCGTCGATCAGGGCGATGGTCGGGATGGTTTGCAGTGCTTCCACCGCGCGCCGCATCGCCAGCATGGTCGCGTGCAGGATATTGAGGGTGTCGATCTCTTCGCAGGAGCACTCGGCGATGGCCCAGGCCAGCGCATGCTGCTTGATCAGCGGCGCCAGCTCGTCGCGCCGCGCCTCGGTCAGTTTCTTCGAATCGCGCAGGCCGTCGATCGGGCGGCGCGGGTCGAGGATGACGGCGGCGGCGAACACCGGGCCGGCCAGCGGGCCGCGGCCGGCTTCGTCCACGCCGCAGACGATGTCGGCCTCGGTAAACGGGCGCAGCCTCGGCGGCAGGCCGGGATAAAAATTCACTTTCTTCTTGCTCATCGCTTTCGTCCTATCACACGGAGGACGGCCTCCGCGCTCGCCTCGGCGCTGTTGCGCAGCAGGCTGTGGTGCATGTCGGTGAAACGCCGCGCCAGTGCCTCGTTCCCTGCCGGGTCGTCCAGCTGGCGCCACAAGGCGTCGGCCAGCGCTTGCGGGCTGGCCGCATGCTGAAGATACTCCGGAACGACGAATTCGCGCGCCAGGATGTTCGGCAGGCCGATCCAGGGCTGGTAGCCCATGTGGCGCATGATTTCCCAGGACGCGCGCATGACCTTGTAGGCGATCACCATCGGCTTCTTGAACAGCGCCACTTCCAGGGTCGCCGTGCCGGAAGCCACCAGCACCGCGTCGGCGGCGGCGATCGCCGCATGCGAGTCGCCATCGACCAGCCGCACCGGCACATCGGCCAGCCCGGCCTTGGCCACGATCTCGGTATAGTAGGCGCGCTGGCGCTCGCCCGCCATCGGCGCGATGAAGACCAGGTTCGGGTCGCGGGCGGCGAGCAGCTTGGCGGCCGCGACAAACGGCTCGGCCAGGTATTTCAGTTCGCCAATGCGGCTGCCCGGCATGATGGTGACCACCCGCGCGCCCGGCGCAATGCCCAGCAGCGCGCGCGCGGCCGCCACGTCGGGCACCAAGGGGATCATCTCGGCCAGCGGGTGGCCGATATACGTCACCGGCACGCCGGCCGCGCGGTAGATCGCTTCCTCGAAGGGAAAGATCACCAGCATGTGCGACACCGCGCGCTTGATCTTCTTGATCCGCCCGCCGCGCCAGGCCCAGATCTGCGGGCTGACGAAGTGCACGGTGGGGATGCCCTGCGCGCGCAGCTGCTCTTCCAAGCCGAGGTTAAAGCCGGGATAGTCGGCGCCGATGAAGGCGGCCGGCTGCTCCGCCAGCAGGCGGTCGCGCAGGCGGTTCTGGATGCCCTTGATCTCGCGGTAGCGCGGGATGATCTCGAACAGGCCACGCACCGTGAGCGTCTCGATGGCGACATCGGACACCAGGCCCTGCTCGATCATGCGCGGGCCGCCGATGCCGGTGAAGCGGGCGTTGGGGAGGTGAGGATGGAGCCCGGCCATCAGGCGGGCGGCGAGCATGTCGCCGGACACCTCGCCCGCGACCATCGCCAGCGAGATGTCGTTCATGCGCATCTCAGCGGACGATGCCACGGGTAGCCAGGCCGAGGAATTCGCGCAGCGCGCGGATGTCGGCGGCGGCGGCCGGCGAACGGCCCTCCTCTTCCTGCAGCGCTGTCTTGGCTTCTTCCAGCGTCAGGCCCGAGCGGTACAGCAGCTTGTAGGCGGCACGGATGCCGTCGATCTGCTCGCGCGTAAACCCGCGGCGCTTGAGGCCTTCGATGTTCACGCCGCGCTGGCCGGCCGGGTTGCCAGACACCAGCACGAAGGGCGGCACGTCCTGGGTCAGGCTGGTGTACATGCCGATGAAGGCATGCGCGCCGATCTTGCAGAACTGGTGCACGCCGGCGTAGCCGGACAGGATCGCATGGTCGCCCACGTGCACGTGGCCGGCCAGCTGCGCATTGTTCGAGAAGATGGTGTGGCTGCCCACCTGGCAGTCGTGCGCCAGGTGCACGTAGGCCGAGATCCAGTTGTCGTCGCCCAGGCGGGTCACGCCCTCGTCCTGGGCGGTGCCCAGGTTGAAGGTGACGAATTCGCGGATGGTATTGCCGTTGCCGATTTCCAGGCGGGTCGGCTCGCCTTGCCATTTCTTGTCCTGCGGGGCGGCGCCGATCGAGCCGAACTGGAAGAACTTGTTGTTCTTGCCGATCGTCGTGTGGCCTTCGATGACCACGTGCGGGCCCACCACCGTGCCGGCGCCGATGCGCACGTTGGGGCCGATGATCGAGTACGGCCCGACTTCGACCGAGCTGTCCAGCTCCGCCTGCGGGTCGACGATCGCCGTGGGGTGGATGCGGTGAATCGTGCTCATGTTACTGTCCCGCTGCTTCCGGTCCCTTCATGGTGGCCTCGGCGGCCCCGCGGATGGTGCACATCAGCTCACCCTCGACCGCGACCTTGCCGTCGACGGTGGCCACGGCCTTGTACTTCCAGATGCCGCGCGAGACGCGCAGGATCTCGACTTCCATTTTCAGCTGGTCGCCCGGCTCGACCGGACGCTTGAAGCGCGCATTGTCGATGCCCACGAAATACACCACCGAGTTCTCGTCCGGCTTCACGTCCATGGTCATGAAGGACAGGATCGCGGCGGTCTGCGCCATCGCTTCGATCATCAAGACGCCCGGCATCACCGGCTTGTGCGGGAAGTGGCCATTGAAGAATTCTTCGTTGGCGGTGACGTTCTTGATCGCGGTGATGCGCTTGCCCAGTTCCACGTCCAGCACGCGGTCCACCAGCAGCAGCGGATAGCGGTGCGGCAGGTATTCCTTGATGCCGTTGATATCGAGGGTGATCGGGGTCTTGGATTCTGGAGTGCTCATTGTTGTTCTGTCAGTGTTTTGATTGTTTTTTCGAGGGCGCGGATTTTTTCCCGCATCGAGCCCAGGTTGCGCACGATGGCCGCGCTGCGTTCCCACTCGGCGTTCTTGGCCAGCGGGTAGAAACCGGTGTACTGGCCGGGCTCGAGCACCGAGCGCGAGACCATGCTGCCCGACGAGATGTGGACGTTGTCCGCGATTTCGAGGTGGCCCAGCACCATGGCGGCGCCGCCGAAGGTGCAGTGCTTGCCGATCTTCGCGCTGCCGGCCACGCCGACGCAGCCGGCCATGGCCGTGTGCGCGCCGATGTGGCAGTTGTGGCCGATCTGGATCTGGTTGTCGAGCTTGACGCCGTCTTCGATGACGGTGTCGGCCAAGGCGCCCCGGTCGATGGTGGTATTGGCGCCGATGTCGACGTCGTCGCCGATGACAACGCGCCCGGTCTGCGGGATCTTGATGTACTTGCCGCCTTCGACAGCGAAGCCGAAGCCGTCGGTGCCGATCACGGCGCCCGAATGGACGATGCCGCGCGCGCCGATGCTGCAGCGCGCGTGGAAGGTAACGTTGGCGAACAGGTGCGTGCCTTCGCCGATGCGCGCGTCGAGGCCGACGAAGCAGCCGGCGTCGATCACGGCATGCGCGCCGATAACGGCGCCGGCTTCGATGGTCGCATGTGGGCCCACGTGGGCGCTCGGGTCGACCACGGCGCCGGGCGCCACCACCGCGCTCGGATGGATGCCGGGCGCCGGCACGACCTCGGTCAGCGCGGCGAAGTACTGGGCCACGCGGGCGAAGTAGGCGTAGGGGTTGGTGGTGACGATGCGCGCGCCTTCATAGGTCGCGGCCACCGTCGGGTCGTCCAGCGGCGACAGGATCAGGGCCGCGGCCCCGCTCTGGGCGGCCAGGGCGCGCAGCTTGCTGTTGCTGAGGAAGCTGAGGTGGGTGGCGCCGGCGCTGTCGAGCGGCGCGATGGCCGTCACGGCCAGTTCCGGGTCGCCCACCAGCTGCCCGCCGAAGCGTTCGACCAGCTCTGCCAGTCGAACGCCGGGGTTGGTGTGTCGGGTGTCAGTCAAAATAGAAGTACTTCTTTATCTGTTACTTGTCCAGCAGCTTCAGGATCTTGTCGGTGATGTCGATACGCGGGCTCGACCACGCCGCCTCGGCCAGCACGGCGTCGAGCTTTTCCTGCTCGGCGACCTGCTCGATGATCTTGTAGGCGCGCGTCGCGATGGCGGCGCGCTCCTCGTTCTTGCGCTGCATGAGGTCTTCGGTGAACTCGCGCTGCATGCGCTGGACGTCCTTGTCCATGTTGAGCAGCTCGCGCGCGCGGCGGGTGCGCTCGACGTCGTTCAGGCCGGCCGCCTCGCTGTCGAACTTCTCCGACATCTGTTTGAGCTTGGTGACGGTTTCCTCGACCATCTTCTGGCGCTTGGAGAACTCGGCCTGGATGCGGGCATCGGCCGTTTTCGCCATTTTGGACTCGGTCATGAGCCGTTCGGTAGCGACGAAGCCGATCCGGCCCATGCCCGCCTGGGCGTGGGCCACCCCGGCGGCGAGCGGCGCTGCGCACAGCGCGGCCAGCAGCAGGGTACGGGGCATTGATGCGATCAGCGTTTTCAAGTTCATTCTCCGCAATACGAATTCAAGCACGCGCACACCGGGCCGACCTGGCCCGGTCAGAAACCGGTGCCCATCTGGAACTGGAAGCGCTCGAGCTTATCGCCCGGCAGCGAGTTCAAGGGCTTAGCATAACTCAACTTGAGCGGGCCGACCGGGGAAATCCACGACAGGCCGATACCGGCCGAGTAGCGCATCTGGTCGAGGCGGATCTTGGCCTTCTCCTGGTACACCTGGCCGCCGTCCACGAAGGTGAACCAGCGCAGGCTGCGGTCGGTGCCGCTGCCCGGGAACGGGAACTGCAGTTCGGCGTTGGCGATGATGCGCTTGGAGCCGCCCACCGCGTCGTAGTAGAACGGGTCGACCACGCCCAGCGACGAGCTTTCGTAGCCGCGCACCGAACCGATGCCGCCGGCGTAGAAGTTCTTGAAGACCGGGTAGGAGCTGCCGCCGATGCCCTTGCCGTAGTCGAACTCGCCGCGCAGCGCGAGGGTCATCCAGCGGGTGACCGGTTTCCACCACTGGTGCTCGTACACCATGCGGTAGTACTTCGAATCGCCCAGGGCGTCGATTTCCAGGTTGGCGCGCTGGTAGCGCCCGCGGGTCGGCGTCACCGCGCTGTCGCGGGTGTCGCGGCCCCATGCCGCGGTCAGCGGGATCGAGAAGGTATTGGCCTGGCCGATACCGCTGGCCGGGCCGCCGTTCTGCGCCACGAAGGTCTGGTACAGCTGCGGCGAGGTGGCGTCGGTTTCGATCTGGGTGCGTTCCACGCCGGCGCCGAAGAACACGGTATCCGATTCCGAGAACGGCACGCCGAAGGTCATGGTGCCGCCGGTCTGGCGCACCGTGTACAGGCCCAGGTTGACCGCGGGCGGACGCATGGTGCGCAGGTAGAGCTGGAACGAGCGCGAGATGCCGTCGTCCGTGAAGTACGGATTGGTCTGCGAGAACGCGATCGTCTTGTTGTACTTGGAGGTATTGAGCTCCATGCCGACGGTGTTGCCGCTGCCGGCGAAGTTGGCCTGCGAGATCGAGGCGGTGAAGGTGAACTTCTCCGACTGCGAGAACGCGCCGCCGACCATGAAGTTACCGGTCGGTTTTTCCTCGACCACGAAGTTGACGTCGACCTGGTCCGAGGTGCCCGGCGACTCCGGGGTCTCGACCTTGACTTCCTTGAAGTAGCCGAGGCGGTCGACGCGGTCGCGCGAGAGCTTGACGCGGTTGGCGTCGTACCACGAGCTCTCGAACTGGCGGAATTCGCGGCGGATCACTTCGTCGCGGGTGACGGTATTGCCGGCGATGTTCATGTGGCGCACGTAGGCGCGCTTGCCCGGATCGACGAAGAAGGTGAACGAGGCTTCGCGCTTGTCGCGGTTGATCTGCGGGTCGGCCGTCACGTTGGCGAAGGCATAGCCGAAGGTGCCGAGGCGGTCGGAGATCAGCTTGTTGGTCGCCTCCATCAGTTCGCCCGAGTAGATCTTGCCCGGCTGGAGCAGGATCAGCGACTTGAGTTCCTCGTCGCGGCCGAACATCTCGCCTTCGAGCTTCACGCCCGAGACGGTGTACTGCTCGCCTTCGGTGATGTTGATGGTCAGGTAGATGTCGCGCTTGTCCGGGGTGATCGAGACCTGGGTCGATTCGACGTTGGCCTCGAGGTAGCCGTTGTTCAGGTACAGGGACTTGATCGCTTCCAGGTCGCCGGTCAGCTTCTGCTTGGAGTACTGGTCGGCCTTCGAGTACCAGGTCAGCCAGCCCGATTTCGACAGCTGCAGCCTTTCGGTCAGCTGTTTGTCGGTGAAGTGCTTGTTGCCGACGAAGTTGATCGCGCGGATCTTGGCGACATCGCCTTCGTCGACGTTGAACATGATCGTGACGCGGTTGCGCTCGATCGGGGTGACGGTGGTGGTGATCTTCACGCCATACAGGCCGTGCGACAGGTACTGGCGCTTGAGCTCCTGCTCGGCGCGGTCGACCGCGGCCTTGTCGAAGATCTTGGTCTCGCCCACGCCGATTTCGCGCAGGGCCTTGACCAGCATGTCCTTTTCAAATTCCTTGGTGCCGGTGAAGTCGACCGACGAGATCGCCGGACGCTCTTCAACCAGCACGACCAGCACGCCGTTTTCTTCTTCCAGGCGGATGTCCTTGAAGAAGCCGGTCGCGAACAGGGCCTTGATGGCGGTGGTGGCCTTGTCGTCGTCGAAGGTCTCGCCCACACGCACCGGCAGGTAGCTGAACACGGTGCCCGCTTCCGTACGCTGGATGCCTTCGACCCGGATGTCCTTGACGACGAACGGGTTGACGGCAAGTGCATTGCCGGCGCAAAGAGCCAGTACGGCTGCGCCAATCATGCTGCGGCGGATGAACGGCAGGGCAAAACGATCAGGTTGTGAATTCATTGGCTGGATCTGTGGGTCAGTCATTAAACACTACTTATATATGCTATGCCGGTGCACGCGCTGCAGGGCAGGCGCTAAAGCAACCGCACCAGGTCATTGAAGACGGCGAGCGCCATCAGCACGAACAGAAGGCCGACCCCGAGTCGCTGCGCATACTCTCCTATGCGCGCAGGCAGGGGGCGCCCGGTCAAAACTTCCAGCGAATAATACAGTAAATGCCCACCATCCAGAACCGGAATTGGTAACAAATTCATTACGCCTAAGCTAATACTAATAAACGCGATGAACTGCAGATAGGTCGCCAGGCCAATGCGCGCGGTCTGTCCCGCATAATCGGCAATCGTGATCGGGCCGGTGACATTCTTCCACGAGGCTTCGCCGGTCACCATCTTGCCGATCATCTTGAGCGTCATCACGCTGGTCTCCCAGGTGCGCTCGGCGCCCTTCGCGACCGCGTCGACCGGGCCCGAAGTCACGGTGATCATCTCCACCGGCTGCGACAGCATCACCTTCGCCACGCCGCGGCCGCTGGCCGCGTCGAGCTCGGGCGTGACGGCGAGCGCCACGATGCGCCCTGCCCGCTCCACTTCCAGCTGCACGGTGCGCTTGGCGGCGCCGCGCATCAGCTCGGTGAAGGCCATGCCGTCGGCGACCGCCTTGCCGTCCGCGCTTACTACCAGGTCGCCCGGCTGCAGGCCGGCGCGCTCCCCTGCCCCGCCCGGCATCACTTTTTCGATGCGGGCGCGGGCGCGCCACAGGTCCAGGCCGAGCTCCTTGGCGACGTCGCCTTCGACGTCGAGTTTGGCGATGCTGCTGGCCGGGATGGTGGCGTGGTAGCTGCCGCCGCCTTGCGAGCGCAGTTCGAGGCGGGCGTCGCCCTTGTCGACGGTGGCGTGCACGATCTGCCAGCGCAGCTCGGACCAGGACTGGACCGGGTTGCCGTTGACCGCGATGACGGTGTCGCCGCCGCGCACGCCGGCGACCTGGGCGGCGGTGCCTTGCGGCGCGCTGCGCAGGCGCGCCGAGGGTTCTTCGACGCCGTGCATGAACAGCGCGGCCATCAGCCCGATCGCCACCAGGAAGTTGGCGATCGGGCCGGCGGCCACGATGGCGATGCGGCGCCACACGCTCTGGCGCGTGAATTCGCGGTGCAGCTCGGATTCATCCTTCGGCGCGGTTTCCGGGTCGCGGCTGTCGAGCATCTTGACGTAGCCGCCCAGCGGCAGCATCGAGACCGCCCACTCGGTCTGGTCGGGACCGAAACGGCGCGACCAGACCACGCGGCCCATGCCCACCGAGAAGCGCAGCACCTTCACGTTGCACAGGCGCGCGACGACATAATGACCGAGTTCGTGCAGCACGATCAGCGGGCCCAGGGCCAGCACGAAGGCCAGCACGGTATAGATGACGCTCATGGCTTATCCCCGCAGTTGGGTGATGGCCGCGCGCGCGGCCTCGCGCGCGCGCGCGTCCTGGCCGAGCACCGCTTCGATCGACGGCGCCGGGCCGTGCGGTACGGCGTCGATCACGTCCGCGATCACGCGGTCGATGTCGCGGAAACCGATCTCGCGGTTCAGAAAAGCCTCCACTGCCACTTCGTTGGCGGCGTTGAGCAAGGCGGGCGCGGTGCCGCCCGCGCGCAGCGCATCGAAGGCCAGCGCCAGGCACGGGAAGCGCGAAAAGTCGGGCTTGTAGAACTGCAGAGCGGCCATGTCGGTCAGGTCGAGCTGGGGCACGCCCGAGGCGATCCGCTCCGGGAAGGCCAGCGCATGCGCGATCGGGGTGCGCATGTCGGGGTTGCCCAGCTGGGCCAGCACCGAGCCGTCGTGGTAGGAGACCATCGAGTGGATCACGCTTTGCGGGTGGATCACGACCTCGATCAGCTCCGCCGGGGCGCCGAACAGCCAGTGGGCTTCGATCACTTCCAGGCCCTTGTTCATCATGGTGGCGGAATCGACCGAGATCTTGCGGCCCATGACCCAGTTCGGGTGCTTGCAGGCTTCGTCGGGCGTGACGTCGCCGAGCGTCTCGACGGCGCGGTTCAGGAACGGCCCGCCCGAGGCGGTGAGCAGGATTTTCGCCACGCCGGCCGCCTGCGGGTCGCGCGCGTAGTGCTGGGGCAGCGACTGGAAGATCGCATTGTGCTCGCTGTCGATCGGCAGCAGGGTCGCCTTGTGCTCGCGCACCGCGTCCATGAACAGCTGGCCGGACATCACCAGCGCTTCCTTGTTGGCCAGCAGGACCTTCTTGCCGGCGCGCGCGGCGGCCAGGGTCGGGGCCAGGCCGGCCGCGCCCACGATGGCGGCCATCACGGCGTCGACTTCGGCGCAGGAGGCGACGTCGCACAGCGCTTGCTCGCCGTATTCGACCGAAATCGGCAGGCCGGCCAGCAGCTGCTCAAGGCGCTGGGCGCCGTCGGCGGTGCCGACCACGGCGCGCGCAGGCTGGAAGCGGCGGCAGGCGTCGGCCAGTTCCTCGACCCGGCCATGGGCCGTGAGCGCGTACACGCTGTACTTGTCGGGATGGCGCGCGAGCACGTCGAGGGTCGAGGCGCCGATCGAGCCGGTGGCGCCCAGGATGGTAATGCGTTGCATGGTGTGCTTCCTTACTAGAGCCAGGCGCCGATCAGGGCTGCCAGTGGCAGGACCGGGACGAGTGCGTCGACGCGGTCCAGCACCCCGCCGTGGCCAGGCAGCAGGTTGCTGCTGTCCTTCATGCCGGCGCGGCGCTTGAGCTGGGATTCAAACAGGTCGCCGACCACGCTGGCCGCGACGATGAGGACCAGGACCGCGTACAGCGCAGCCCAGCCAAGGCTGGCCTGCACGCGCCCGGCGAAGGTGCCGGCCATGAGGTCGCCGCCAGCCGCGATGCTCAGCGTGGCCAGCAGCAGCACGGCGATGCCGCCGCCGATCGCGCCTTCCCAGGATTTACCGGGCGAGATCGAGGGCGCCAGCTTGCGCTTGCCGAAAGCCTTGCCCGAGAAGTAGGCAAAGATGTCGGCGGCCCAGACGATGGCCATGACCGACAGCAGGTAGAGCGGCGACAGGCGGTACATTTCGACGATGGCGGCAAAGCAGCCGACCACGGAAATCGCATATAGCAGGCTGAGCAGCGTATTCGCCGTGCTGCTCAAGGGCGGCAGGCCGATCTTGAGCGACGGCGCGAAGCGCAGCGCCCACACCAGCACGCTGATGGCGAACCAGAAGGTCGGGTTCGGGCTGGGCGAGATGAAGAAGGCGTAGATGAAGGCTGCGCTCCAGAAGGCCGCGATCAGCGCGGCGCTCTTGCTGCCCGGGTTGAACAGGCGGAAGCACTCCCAGATCGCCGCGCCGAAGAAGCTTGATGCCACCACCGCGAACGCCGTGGTGTTGTTGAAGTACAGGACTGGCAGCAGGACAGCCAGCAGGGCGAGCGCGGTAAGGATCCGGGTCTTGAGCATCGGTTGGTCTCAGGCGTTGGGCTTGCTGGCGACCTGGTCGCCGGTCTGGCCGAAGCGGCGTTCGCGGTGCTGGAACGAGCCGATCGCTTCGTCCAGCGCTTCCTTCGAAAAATCGGGCCAGAAGGTCTTGGTGAAATACAGCTCGGAATAGGCCAGCTGCCACAGCAGGAAGTTCGAGATGCGCTCCTCGCCGCCGGTGCGGATGAACAGGTCGGGCTCGGGCGCATAGGCCATGGCCAGGTGCGGCGCCAGCATTTCTTCGGTGAAATCAAGCACGCCGGGATTGGCCGCGACCATCTTGCTGGTTGCCTGCATGATATCCCAGCGCCCGCCATAGTTGGCGCACACGCTCACGGTCAGGCGGGTGTTGTTCGCGGTGCGGCGCTCGGCCGCCGAGATCATGTCCTGCAGCTTGGCGTCGAAACGGCTCAGGTCGCCCACGACTTTCAGGCGGATATTATTGGCATGCATTTTCGCCACTTCGCGCTCGAGCGCCGTGACGAACAGGCGCATCAGCAGCGACACTTCCTCCGCGGGACGGCGCCAGTTTTCCGACGAGAAGGCGAACAGGGTCAGGTATTCGACGCCGCGTTCCACGCAGGCCTCGACGACGCCACGCACCGCCTCCACGCCCTTGACGTGCCCGGCCACGCGCGGCAGCAGGCGTTTGGTTGCCCAGCGGCCATTGCCGTCCATGATGATGGCGATGTGGCGCGGTACGGCGAGCGCTTCGGGTATGGCAGTGGTCGAACTTTTGAACATCGTTGCTTCCAGCGGGGCTGCTGGCGCGCTTCGTAAAACGCGCTGCTGCAGCCGGTCTTAAAGGGAGTCGGACCGGCCGCAGCAATGCCGGGGCCGGTCCGCCTGGACGGGCATGGCTGCCCGCGCCGGGTATTACACGGTCATGATGTCTTTTTCTTTGTCCGCCAGCAGCTTGTCGATCTCGGCGACGAACTTGTCGGTCAGCTTCTGGATCTCGTCCGAGCTGCGGCGCTCGTCGTCTTCCGATGCGGTCTTGTCCTTGACCATTTTCTTGACTGCTTCGTTGGCGTCGCGGCGGATATTGCGCACGGCAATTTTCGCATCTTCGCCTTCGTTCTTGGTCAGCTTGACCATTTCCTTGCGGCGCTCTTCGGTCAGGGCCGGGGTCGGCACGCGGATCATTTCGCCCTGCGACGACGGGTTCAGGCCGAGGTCGGAATCACGGATCGCGCGTTCGATGGCGGCAGCCATTTTCTTTTCGAACGGCTGCACGCCGATGGTGCGGGCGTCGATCAGGGTCAGGTTGGCGACCTGCGAGATTTGCGTTGGGGAACCGTAGTAGTCGACCATCACGGAATCGAGGATGCCGGCGTGGGCGCGGCCGGTACGGACCTTGGCCAGGTTGGCGCGCAGGGTCTCGATGGACTTCGCCATGCGGTCCTGGGCATTCTTCTTTACATCAGCTAAGGACATGCTGCTCTCCTGTTCTTTTTTGAAAAACTTAAAATCGTTAAACGTGTACGAGTGTACCTTCGTCTTCACCCATGATCACGCGCATCAGCGCGCCGGGCTTGACGATCGAGAACACCTTGATCGGCAGTTTTTGGTCGCGGCACAGCGCGAACGCGGTCGCGTCCATCACCTGCAGGTGCTTGGAAATGGCTTCGTCGAAGCTGATCGATTCGTAGCGGGTGGCGTGCGGGTCTTTCTTCGGGTCGGCGCTGTAGACGCCGTCGACCTTGGTCGCCTTCAGGACGATCTCGGCCGAGATCTCCGAACCGCGCAGCGCGGCGGCGGTGTCGGTGGTGAAGAAAGGATTGCCGGTGCCGGCGGCGAACACGACGACCTTGCCCTCTTCCAGGTACTGCAGGGCTTTCGGGCGCACGTAGGGCTCGACCACCTGCTCGATGGCGATGGCGGACATGACGCGCGCGGTGATGCCCACGTGGCGCATCGCGTCGGCCAGGGCCAGCGCATTCATGACGGTGGCGAGCATGCCCATGTAGTCCGCGGTGGCGCGGTCCATGCCCTGGGCGCCCGGGGCCACGCCGCGGAAGATGTTGCCGCCGCCGATCACGACCGCCACCTCGACGCCCGCCTTCGCCACTTCGGCCACGTCGGCCACCATGCGGTCGATGGTCGCGCGGTTGATGCCGAACTGGTCATCGCCCATCAGCGCTTCGCCAGACAGTTTGAGAAGGACTCGTTTGTAGGCTGGTTTTGTCATGATGAAGCGGCTCCTATGTTGTATTCGAATTCGGGTCTGACTGCCGGATGGTGCCGGTGGTCTCACCTGCCGGAGCAGATGGGTGCGGGTGGTGGCGGCTGCCGGTTGTGCCGGCGGCCTGCGTGCAGGTGCACATCCGCGAACGTCCGCACACAAGCACTCACCCTACAAAAACGGGCCTTTCGGCCCGCTGTTGATTACTGCTTGTTGGCAGCCATCTGGGCTGCGACTTCTGCTGCGAAGTCGTCCACCTTCTTCTCGATGCCTTCGCCGACGACGTACATCGTGAATGCCTTCACGGTGGTACCGGCGGCCTTGAGCATCTGCTCGACCGACTGCTTGTCGTTCTTGACGAACGCCTGGTTCAGCAGCGAGACTTCCTTCAGGTACTTCTGCACCGAACCGTCGATACGCTTGGCGACGATCTCGGCCGATTGGGCCTGCTTGCCTTCGGCAACGGCTTTGTCAGCGTCTTCCTGGGCTTTGAGCTGGGCAACCGAACGCTCTTTTTCGATCATTTCAGCAGGAACCTGGTCTGCCGACAGCGACACTGGCTTCATTGCCGCGATGTGCATGGCGACATCCTTGCCGACCTGCTCGTCGCCGCCTTCGAACTCGACCATCACGCCGATGCGGGTACCGTGCAGGTAGGACGCCAGCTTGCCGGTGGTTTCGAAACGCTGGAAACGGCGGATCGCCATATTCTCGCCGATTTTACCGATCAGTGCCGTACGCACGTCGTCGAAGGTCTTGCCTTCGTGCGGGATCGCTGCCAGCGCGGCGACATCGGCCGGGTTGTTTTCAGCGACCAGCTTGGCGGCCAGGTTGACCATGGCCAGGAATTCGTCGTTCTTGGCAACGAAGTCGGTTTCGCTGTTGACTTCGACCAGCGCGCCGACGTTGCCGGAGATGTAAGCGGCGACCACGCCTTCGGCGGTCACGCGGGCTGCTGCTTTCGATGCCTTGCCGCCCAGCTTGACGCGCAGGATCTCTTCCGCACGACCCATGTCGCCGTCAGCCTCGGTCAGTGCCTTCTTGCATTCCATCATAGGCGCGTCGGTCTTCGCGCGCAGTTCACCCACCATCGCTGCAGTAATTGCTGCCATGTCGTTTTCTCCTAAATGTTGATTCAAGGTACGATTGTCCGGCGGACAGCCGCACGATATTGTCTTGCTAAGTCTCGGACTTAAAAAAAGGGGGGCTCGTGCCACGGCTCGGCGCCCCCTTCTTGTAACCCGGCGGGATGACCCGCCGATGTCTTAATTACGCCTGCTCGGAAACTTCGACGAATTCGTCGCCGCCGGCAGCCTTGACCATTTCAACGACGTCGTTGGTGGCGTTGGCGCGGCCTTCCAGGATCGCATCGGCAACGCCGCGTGCGTACAGGGTGATCGCTTTCGACGAGTCGTCGTTGCCTGGGATGACGTGGGTCACGCCTTCTGGCGAGTGGTTGGTATCGACGATGCCGATGACCGGGATGCCCAGCTTGCCGGCTTCGGTGATGGTGCCCTTGTGGTAGCCGACGTCGACGACGAAGATCGCGTCAGGCACGCCGCCCAGGTCCTTGATGCCGCCGATCGACTTTTGCAGCTTGATCATTTCGCGCTGGAACATCAGGCCTTCTTTTTTCGACAGCTTCTCGACCGAACCGTCTTCGATCTGGGCTTCCATTTCTTTCAGGCGCTTGATCGAGGTCTTGATGGTCTTGAAGTTGGTCAGCATGCCGCCGAGCCAGCGCTGGTCGACGTAAGGCACGCCGGCGCGCTGCGCTTCAGCCGCGATGATGTCGCGGGCCTGGCGCTTGGTGCCGACCATCAGGATGGTGCCGCGGTTAGCCGAGATCTGCTTGATGGTTTTCATCGCATCCTGGTACATCGCCATGGTTTTTTCCAGGTTGATGATGTGGATTTTGTTGCGATGACCGAAGATGAACGGCGCCATCTTTGGGTTCCAGAAACGGGTCTGGTGGCCGAAGTGAATACCGGCTTCCAGCATTTCGCGCATAGTAACGGACATGAATTTCTCCAGGGTTAAGTCTTGAATGTGGCCAGTCACCATATAGGCACCCTTTGTCGGCCGCATTCGCGATTTCATTTAAAAAAGATGATTTTTACAACATTGCTCGATGCGAATATGAGCAACCCGAGATTCTATCCGGATTTGGCCCGGAGTTCAAGCGTCGCGTGGGATGGGCGGGGCAACCGCCCCCGGCAACATCCCTTATAATGATGCGATATTGCACAGGCCTCGCCGTGCCCACCCCATCTCGCTATCCACAATCATCATGGCCATCACCATCAAGACCCCGGAAGAAATCGAAGGCATGCGCCTGGCTGGCCGCCTTGGCTCCGAAGTGCTCGACTACATCACCCCTTTCGTGAAAGCCGGCGTCACCACCGCCGAGCTCGACCGCCTGTGCCACGAATACATGACCGACGTCCAGGGCTCGATCCCGGCGCCGCTCAACTACGCTCCGCCTGGCTATACCCCCTACCCGAAGGCGGTCTGCACCTCGCTCAACGACGTCATCTGCCACGGCATCCCGGGCGACAAGGTGCTGAAAAACGGCGACGCGCTGAACATCGACGTCACCGTCATCAAGGATGGCTTCCACGGCGACAACAGCCGCATGTTCCTGATCGGCGAGCCGACCATCATGGCCAAGCGCCTGTCCGACATCACCTACGAATGCATGTGGCTGGGCATCGCCAAGGTGAAGCCGGGCGCCCACTTCGGCGACATCGGCGCCGTGATCCAGCAGCACGCCGAAAAGGCCGGCTACAGCGTGGTGCGCGAATTCTGCGGCCACGGCATCGGCCGCGTGTTCCACGAAGAGCCGCAGGTGCTGCACTACGGCCGCCCCGGCACCGGCGACAAGCTCGAGCCGGGCATGATCTTCACCATCGAGCCGATGATCAACGCGGGCCGCCGCGAGATCAAGGAAATGCCGGACGGCTGGACCATCAAGACCAAGGACCGCAGCCTGTCGGCCCAGTGGGAGCATACCGTGCTGGTCACCGAGACCGGTTTCGAGATCCTGACTCAGTCCGCCGGCAGCCCGCCGCCGCCAGCCATCGTGCTGCCGCTGCTGGACCAGGCTGCGGCCGTCGCCGCCTAAGGGACGCATCATGGGCCAGCCTCTCCTGCTCGACAGCTCGCGCGCCGAGCTGCGCCAGCGGCTCAAGGCCGAGCGCCAGGCCCTGATCGACGCCTTCCGCCAGGACGGCAAGCCCGAAAAACTGCTGCGCGGCCTGCGCACCTGCGTCGACGGCGTGCTCACCGACGCCTGGCACGCCGCCGGCCTGCCGGCCAGCACCGCGCTGGTGGGCGTGGGCGGCTACGGACGGGGCGAGCTGTTCCCCTACTCCGACGTCGACCTGCTCATCTTGCTCGGCCAGCCGGCCGACCACATCACGCAAACCAAGCTCGAAACCCTGGTCCAGCTGTTCTGGGACCTGGGGCTGGAGATCGGCCACAGCATCCGCACCGTCGACGAATGCATGGTCGAATCGGCGGCCGACATCACGGTGCAAACCAGCCTGCTGGAAGCGCGCCTGGTCACCGGCGACAGCGCCCTGTTCGAGGACCTGCGCCGGCGCTACCGCGAGGCCCTCGACCCGCAAGCCTTCTTCCAGGCCAAGACCGCCGAAATGCGCCTGCGCCACGCCAAGTTCGAATACACGGCCTTTGCGCTCGAACCGAACGTGAAGGAAAGCCCGGGCGCGCTGCGCGACCTGCAGGTGATCATGTGGGTGGCCAAGGCCGCCGGCCTGGCCGAATCCTGGAGCCAGCTGGCGCGGGCCAAGCTGATCACGCGCACCGAGGCGCGCCAGCTGATGGAGAAGGAATACGCCTTCAAGGACATCCGCGTACGCCTGCACCTGCAAACGGGCCGGCGCGAAGACCGGCTGGTGTTCGACGTCCAGACCCCGATCGCGCACACCTTCGGGCTGGAGAACGCGGACGGGCGCCGCGCCAGCGAATTCCTGATGCAGCGCTACTACTGGGCCGCCAAGACCGTCACCCAGCTCAATACCATCCTGCTGCAGAACATCGAGGCCCAGCTGTTCCCGCGCCCCTGCAACTCCAGCCCGATCAACGCCTACTTCAATGAAGTCAACGGCTTCATCGACATCGCGGCCGGCGACATCTTCGATCGCCATCCGCCGGCGGTGCTGGGCATCTTCGTGGCCATGACCGAGCGTCCGGACCTCAAGGGCATGACGGCGCGCACCATCCGCGCGCTGTGGCACGCGCGCAACCACATCGACGAGGCCTTCCGCGAGGATGCGGGCAACCGCGCCCAGTTCCTGCGCATCCTGAAGGCGCCGAGCGGCTTGCTGCACGCGCTGCGCCGCATGAACGACATGGGCATCCTGGGGCGCTACCTGCCGGCCTTCCGCAACATCATCGGCCAGATGCAGCACGACCTGTTCCACGTCTATACGGTGGACCAGCACATCATGATGGTGGTGCGTAACCTGCGCCGCTTCACGATGCCCGAGCACGCCCACGAATACCCGTTCTGCAGCCAGCTGATCGCCAACTTCCGCGACCGCTGGCTGCTCTACGTGGCGGCCCTGTTCCACGACATCGCCAAGGGCCGTGGCGGCGACCACTCCGAACTGGGCATGACGGATGCGGCGGACTTCTGCCGCAGCCACGGCATTTCGGAAGCAGACACCGAGCTGGTGGTATTCCTGGTGCAGCAGCACCTGACCATGTCGACCGTGGCGCAGAAGCAGGACCTGTCCGACCCCGACGTGATCGCCGCCTTTGCCGCCACAGTGAAGGACGAGCGCCACCTGACCGCGCTCTACCTGCTGACGGTGGCCGACATCCGCGGCACCAGCCCCAAGGTATGGAACGCCTGGAAGGCCAAGCTGCTGGAAGACCTGTACAAGGTGACCCTGCGCGTGCTGGGCGGCGAGCCGCACAGCGCCGACCGCGAGCTGCGCACGCGCCAGAAGGAAGCCCTGGCCACCCTGCGCCTGTACGGGCTGGCGGCCGACGCCCACGAGGCGCTGTGGAAGCAGCTGGACGTGGCCTACTTCCTGCGCCACGACGCCTCCGACATCGCCTGGCAAACCCGCGCCCTGCACGAGAAAGTCGACAGCGACAAACCCGTGGTGCGCTGCCGCCTGGCGCCGATCGGCGAAGGCCTGCAGGTGGCCGTGTACATCAAGGACCAGCCCGACCTGTTCGCGCGCATCTGCAGCTACTTCGACCGCAAGAACTTCAGCATCCTCGACGCCAAGATCCACACCACGCGCCACGGCTATGCGCTCGATACCTTCATGGTCACGGACGAGAATTTCGCCGGCAGCTACCGCGACATCATCAGCCTGATCGAGCACGAGCTGTGCGCCCTGCTGCTGGCGCAGGAAGCGCTGCCGCCGGCGAGCCGCGGCCGCCTCTCGCGCCTGTCGCGCACCTTCCCGATCACCCCGACGGTGGAGCTGCGCCCGGACGAACGGGGCCAATTCCAGGTGCTGTCGGTGGCCGCCAACGACCGCCCCGGCCTGCTGTATGCGATCGCCAGCGTGCTGGCGCGCTACCGCATCAACCTGCACACCGCCAAGATCATGACCCTGGGCGAGCGCGTCGAGGACGTGTTCCTGATCGACGGCGCTGCGCTGAACAATCCGCGTGCGCAGGTACAGCTGGAAACCGACCTGCTCGACGCCCTCAAGATTTAAACCTTTTTTTAGATGTGCTTTCAATGACCGAACCTGTCCGCCTCTCCAAACGTATGTCCGAACTCGGCCTGTCTTCGCGCCGCGAAGCCGATGAATGGATCGCCCGTGGCTGGGTGCGGGTGGACGGCCAGGTCGTCTCGGAACTGGGCAGCAAGGTGCTCCCCGGCCAGAAGATCACGGTCGAGCGCCAGGCCGCCGCCGAGCAGTCCAAGCGCGTGACGGTCCTGATCAACAAGCCGGTCGGCTTCGTGAGCGGCCAGGCCGAAGATGGCTACAAGCCGGCGGTCACGCTCATCAAGCCGGAGAACCGCTGGCCTGAGGACCCGTCCGACGAGCAGTTCCACCCGACCCAGCTGCGCAGCCTGGTGCCCGCCGGGCGCCTGGATATCGACTCGGTGGGCCTCTTGGTGCTGACCCAGGACGGCCGCATCGCCAAGCAGCTGATCGGCGAGACCACCTCCATCGAAAAGGAATACCTGGTGCGGGTGCAGTACACCAAGCCGGGCAAGCTGCCCGACGCCGACCTGAAGAAACTGTGCTTCGGCCTGTGGATGGACGGTAAGCCGCTGCTGCCGGCCAAGGTGCGCTGGCAGAACGACGACCAATTAAGCTTCACCCTGAAGGAAGGCCGCAAGCGCCAGATCCGCCGCATGTGCGACATGGTGGGGCTGAAGGTGGTTGGGCTGAAGCGGGTCCGGATCGGCAAGGTCAAGCTGGGCGACCTGCCGGTGGGGCAATGGCGTTACCTGCGGGCGGACGAGCAGTTCTGACCACTTGGTAAAACTTCACAGCGCTCCGTAGGGTGGTCGGCAGAGCCGACCACCCTACGAACCAACCCGTCGCGCTTAGTGCGACCGCCCATCGTGGTGATGCACCGGGATGCTGTCGAGGTCCAGGTTCTCGATACAGCGCAGGTTGATCGCCGCCATCGCATTGCCCTTCGGGTCGCTGCCCTCGCCATAGGGATGCATGCCGCAGGTCGGGCAGAAGCGGTGTTTGATCACGTGCTTGTTGAAGGTGTAGGTGCTGGCCGCTTCTTCCGGCGTCTTCAGGCGCAGCTTGTCGCGCGGGATGAACCACAGCAGCGACCCCTTGCGCGAACAGATCGAACAGTTGCAGGCCAAGCCTGAATCGATCTCGCCTTCGGCTTCGAATGCGACGGCACCGCAATGACAGCTTCCCTGGTAGATCATCGTTCCCTCCGTGGTGGTTGAATGATTGTGCGGCCCCTACCCGGCTTTGGCTATCCACGCCTGCCGCTCGCAGCATTATAGGTCACGCAACTTCGGGGTCAGGTCTGACATTTGGACACGAGCTCTGCCGTTGCGCCAGGCTTGCCGACAAAAGCCCGAGCTCGGGCCTTCGCTTCGAGGAAAACGATGGTTGTACTGACGAGGCCGTGTCCAAATGTCAGACCTGACCCCGAAGTTTTAGTTGCGGTTGCGGTCGGCGAGGAATTGCTGGGCGCGCGGGTGCTGGGGGTGGGTGAAGAAGGCTTCGGGGGTGGCGCGCTCCAGGATGCGGCCTTCGCTCATGAAGACGATCCGGTCCGCCACCTCGCGTGCGAAGCCCATTTCGTGGGTGACGCAGACCATGGTCATGCCGTCTTCCGCCAGCGAGCGCATCACCTGCAGCACTTCGCCCACCATTTCGGGGTCGAGCGCGCTGGTGGGCTCGTCGAACAGCATGATGGGCGGGCGCATCGCCAGCGCGCGGGCGATTGCCACGCGTTGCTGCTGGCCGCCGGACAGCTCGTTGGGATAGGCGTCGCGCTTGTGGGCCAGGCCGACCTGTTCCAGCAGCTGGATCGCGTAGGCGCGCGCCTCCTTCGGGGTGGCGCGTTTCAGGTTGACCGGCGCCAGGGCGCAGTTTTCCAGCACCGTCAGGTGCGGGAACAGGTTGAAGTGCTGGAACACGAAACCGATGCCGGCGCGCAGCGCGTTCACGTCGCGTCCCTTTGCGTGGATGTCGCGCCCGTCGATGGCGATGCTGCCGCCGTCGATTTCTTCGAGCCGGTTGAGGGTGCGGATCAGGGTCGACTTGCCGGATCCGGAAGGGCCGCACACCACCACCACCTCGTTCTTCGCCACGCGCTCGCTGACATCGACCAGGGCGTGGTAGTCGCCGTACCACTTGTTGACTTTATCGAGAACGATCATCGTTCGCTTCCTTTTCTACGAAGCCTGCACGGCGCGCTTGCCTGCCAGGCGGCGCTCGAACAGGAAGGCCAGGCGGGACAGGCCGAAACAGAGGATGAAATAGGTCAGCGCCAGGATCAGGTAGACCTCGACCGCCTGGGTGAACACCAGCGTGTTCACCTGGGTCGCAATGAAGGACACTTCCGACAGGCCGATGATGTAGCCGAGCGACGTCGCCTTGATGGTCGATACCAGCTGGCTGACGATCGACGGCAGGCTGCTGCGCAGGGTCTGCGGCAGCACCACCAGGCGCAGCGCCTGTGGGTAGGACAGGCCGAGCGAGCGCGCGCTTTCCAGCTGGCCTTTCGGCAGCGAACGGATGCCGGCCGCGACGATCTCGGCCAGGTAGACGCCGTCGAACAGCACCAGCACCATCAGCATGGTGGTGGCCTGCCCCGTCTTGACGCCGGTGACGGCCGGCAGGAAGAAGTAGGCCCAGAACACCACCAGCAGCAGAGGCACCGCGCGCACCACCTGCACCAGGGCCGCCACCGGCCAGGCAATGGCACGATAGCTGCTCACGCGCGCCACGCCCAGCAGCAGGCCGAAGGGCATCGCCAGCAGCAGCGCACCCACCGACAGCAGCACCGTGAGCGCCAGGCCGCCCAGGGGACCATCGGGATATTGGCCGACCAGGAAGTACAGCCAGTAGGTATCGATCAGTTCGAGCACAGGGACCTCATGCCGGACGGACCGGGTAGCGCCGCTGGTACAGGTGGGCGGCAAGCGAAATGAGCAGCGACACCGTCAGGTAGGCCAGCGTGGCGAACGTGAAGGCCTCGACGCTGCGAAAACTGCTGGTTTCCACGCGCGCGGCCTGGTACATCAATTCGGCCGCGCCGATCACGGTGGCCACGCTGGTGTCCTTCCACAGGTTGACGGTCTGCGACAGCAGCGGTGGGATCGCCGCGCGGAAGGCTTGCGGCAGCAGCACCAGGCGCACCGCCTTGAAGCGGCCCAGGCCGAGCGAGCGCGCCGCTTCCAGCTGGCTGGCTGGCACCGCGCGGATGCCGCTGCGGATGTCTTCGGCCATGTGCACGCCGCTGTAGAGCGACAGCGCGATGACGGCGCATATGGCTTCCGGACTGTGCGCGTACAGGAATTCGCGCGCGCCTTCCGGCAGCAGCTCGGGAAAGGCGAAATACCAGAACAGCAGGTGCGCCAGCAGCGGGACGTTGCGGATCGCTTCGACGACGATGCTGCCCGCCGCGCGCAGCGGCGCGATGCTTGAGGTGCGCATCACGGCCAGCAGCGCGCCGAGCGGCAGCGCGAACACGAAGGCGGCGGCGGTCAGCTGGAGCGACAGGATGAATCCCTGCACCAGCCAGTCATGGTACTGGCCGGACTGCAGGATGGATGGATCGAAGAACTGCAAGGCGGCTTAGATCTTGTCGGTGCTGATCTTGAAAGTACGCTTGGCGATGTTCGGGCGGGTGCCCGGGCCATACCATTTGTTGAACAGCTGCTCGGCCGCGCCGCTCGCTTCCAGGCCGCGCAGGGTCTCGTCGACCACCGCCTTCAGGTTCTTCTCGCCCTTGCGCAGGCCCAGCGCGATCGACTCGATGCCGATGCTGGTCGGGAGGATGGTGAAACCCTTGGCGGCAGCGCCGAGCTTGCCGTAGTCGGCCAGCAGCGAGGACTCGTCGTTCACGTAGGCCACCCCTTTACCCTGGCGCAGCGCCTGGAAGGCCTGCTGGGTATTCTCGAACGTCACCACCTCGGCACTCGGCACCGCCTTGCGGATATTGGTTTCCTGGGTGCCGCCGCGCACGGTGACGACCTTCTTGCCTGCCAGCTGGGGCAAGGCGCCGATGCCGCTGCCCGCGCGCACCATGACTTTCGATCCCGTCACGAAGTGGGTCAGCGCGAAGTCCACCTGCGACTCGCGCTCCTTGTTGTGGGTGAGCGTGGCGGCCAGCACATCGACGTGGCCCTGCTGCAGCTCGGGGATGCGGCTTGATACCGACATCTGCTTGAAGACCGGCTTCACGCCGATCTTTTTCGCCACGGCGGTGGCGATGTCGATCTCGTAGCCCACCAGCTGGCGGGTCTTGGGGTCGATGAAGCTGTTCGGCTCATCGGTGCCCAGCACGCCGAAGACGATCTCGCCTTTTTTCCTGATGTCGGCGAGCTGGTCGGCGTGCGCAGCAGCGGCGACCAGGTTGGCGGACAAGGCAAGTGCGCCCAGCAAAACATAACGACGCGTGCACATATTTTTCTCCCGACAGCGAAAATTCAATCGGACCAGTATACGGCATGATCTTGCATGGCCAAACGATCAAATTGCCATAAGAAAATGCGCATTGGGCTATAAGCGCCGAGAAATATTCACCCCGCCCCAGCCATCCGTGCAGGAGGCGCCGCCATGCTAAAGTCACAATACCATTACGGACTGAACACGGAGACAAGATGCTGGTCGTTACTTACAACATCAACGGGATGAATGCCCGCCTCAGTGCCCTGCTCGAGTACCTCGAGGAGCGCAAACCGGACGTGGTCTGCCTGCAAGAGCTCAAGACGCCGCAGGAAAAATTCCCCGAACAGGCGATCCTCGATGCCGGCTACCATGCGATCTGGCACGGCCAGAAGAGCTGGAACGGCGTCGCCATCCTCACCCGCGACGGCCCGGCGCAAGAGCTGCAGCGCGGCCTGCCGGGCGATCCGGCGGACGAACAGAGCCGCTACATCGAGGCGGCCTACCAGGGCATCCTGGTTTGCGGCCTCTACCTTCCCAACGGGAACCCGGCGCCGGGACCGAAGTTCGACTACAAGCTGGCCTGGTTCGAACGCCTGATCGCGCGCGGCGCCGAGCTGATCGAGGCCAAGGTGCCGGTCGTGATGTGCGGCGACTTCAACGTCATGCCGACCGAGCTCGATGTCTACAAGCCCGAGCGCTGGCTCACCGACGCCCTGTTCCGCCCCGAGACGCGCGCATGCTTCCATCGCCTGATGGCGCAGGGCTGGACCGACTCGCTGCGCACCCTGTACCCGGACGAAGTGATCTACACCTTCTGGGATTACTTCCGCGACGCCTTCGGGCGCAATGCCGGCCTGCGCATCGACCACCTGCTGCTCAGCCCGGCGCTGGCGCCGGCCCTGCGCGGCGCGGGCGTGGATCGCTTCCAGCGCGCCAAGCTCAAACCGAGCGACCATGCGCCGACCTGGGTCGAGCTCGACCTCGACGCGCTGGTCCACCCGAAGGGCTAGGACTGAGCCGCTTGTTGTACCATGCTGGTCCGTTTACCGACCAGCTGACGTCATGCTCACACCCGAACAGTTCCTCGGCTTCCTCACCGCCGCCATCCTGATCACCCTCTCGCCCGGCCCCGACAACATGATGGTGCTGGGCGTGGGCATCGCCAAGGGCCGCGCCCGCGGCATCGCCTTCGGCCTGGGCTGCGCGCTCGGCTGCCTGAACCATACCCTGCTGGCGGTGATCGGCGTCAGTGCGATCATCGCGGCGTCGCCCACCGCCTTTACGGCGCTGAAGATCGCCGGCGGCCTGTACCTGATCTGGATGGGCGTTGGCGCCTTGCGCAGCCGCGGCAGCGCGCAGGTGGCGGCCGGCGTGCCCGACGAAACGGCGCGCCAGCTGTTCTTCAAGGGGCTGCTGGCCAATGCGATCAACCCGAAGGTGGTGCTGTTCTTCCTGTCCTTCCTGCCGCAGTTCGTGGTGGCTTCGCGCGGGGATGCGAACTGGCAGATCGCGTGGCTGGGGCTGACGTTTACCGCGCAGGCGGCGGTGATCTTTGGGCTGCTGGGCTACTTTTCGGGGGCGATCGGGCAGTGGCTGAACAAGACACCGAGGGCGGGGATGTGGCTGGATCGGGTGGCGGGGGTGATTTTCGTGGGGCTGGGCTTGCGGCTGATCGTGGCGCGCTGATACAAAAGGCGACGGCCCGCACCGTTCGCCCGTCGTACGCGCCACTGGCGCCTACGACTTCCGGCGGAGGCCGGAACCCAAGTTTGCTAGCGTAACGCGAGCGAACTTAGGCTCCGGCCTTCGCCGGAGCGACGGTTTACGGGGTGGTGGTTCTCGCTAAGCCGCAGGCTCCATTCAAAGCGTGATCGACACCTTCGCCGCCGGCTGCTTGCGCGCCGCCACCGGCACCTCCAGCATCCTGTGCTTCCCATTCCACACAAACTGCACCGCCCTTCCATCCACCGTCACCGCGCGCGGCTTAAGCTGGACATTGTGCACCTTCAGCGAGAAGCCCCGTTCCATCGGGGCCTGCGCCTTGCCCGTCTCCGTCTGCAGCCCGATTTCCAGTTTGCCGCCCGCATACGTGCTGGCAAAGCGCACGATCTCGTACTTGCCCTTCGCGAACGCGTCCGCCGTCTCGCCGTCGTCGTCATACATCTTGCCCGAGCCGGCAGCGACGCTCACGTCGTGGTAATAGTGCAGGTCGATCTGCCGCGTCGAATAATCGCGCGTGCTCATCACCACCTTGGCCATCGGGATGAAGGCCCCTGCCCGCACGTACACCGGGATGTTCGCCTCCACCGGCTTCACCACTTCCGTGATGCCACCGAAGTGCTTCTCGCCCGTATGGAAATCGAACCACACGCTGTCCTTGACCGGGAAGTGCACCTCCTTGCGGGTCGCACCCGGCTCCACCACGGGGGCGACCAGGAAGTCGCGGCCCCACAGGTAGGTCGAGGACATGCTGGTGGCTTCGTCTTCCTCGAACAGCACGGGACGCATCAGCGGCGCGCCGCTTTGGCTGTTGTCGAAAGCGAGCGTGTAGTTATACGGCAGCATGGCGTAGCGCAGCCACACGGCTTCGCGCGCCAGCACCTTGGTGCGCTCGGCGCGGAACACCGGTTCCGGCGCCACGTCCTGCTGCGCGTGCGGGCGGAACACCGGCTGGAACACGCCGTACTGCAGCCAGCGCACATACAGCTCGTCGTCCAGCACCGGGCCGGCGAAGCCGCCCAGGTCCGAGTGCATGTAGGCCAGGCCCTGCATGCCCATCTGGAGCGAAATCTCCATCTGCGACTGCAGTCCGCCCCATCCGCGGCTGACGTCGCCCGACCACGGGATCATGCCGAAGCGCTGCGAGCCCGAGTAACCGGCGCGCATCAGGATGAAGGGACGCTCGTTCGGGAAGTCCTTCTTGTAGCCGTCGAAGATCAGGCGCGCCCAGTCGTGGCCGTAGATGTTGTGGACCTGGTCGGCAGTCTTGCCGCCGCCGTGCTGCACCCAGGACGGGTGCACTTCCGGCTCGCCCAGGTCGCCCCACCAGCCGCCCACGCCGCTGTTCTTCAGGTCCTTGTAGATGTTCCAGAACCAGTCGCGGCCCTCGGGGCGGTACAGGTCGACCAGGCCGGTATTCCCGAAGTAGAAGTCATAGGCCGCCGGCTTGCCTGCTTTGTCCGTTGCCAGCACCTTGCCGTCCACCGCTTCCTGCCAGCGCTTCGAGGTGGTGAGGATGAAGGGCTCGGTGATGACGATGGTCTTCACGCCTTTCTGCCTGAAGTCGGCCATCATCTTTTCGGCCGTCGGGAAGGTGTCGCGGTCCCAGGCCAGGTTGCCCATCGTGCCCTTGACCTCCTTGCCGAACCAGAACAGGTCGAGCACGATGGCGTCGAGCGGAATCTTCTCTGCCGCGAATGTATCGACCACGGCGCGGGTTTGCGCCTCGCTGCGGTAGCCGAAGCGGCTGGCGAAGTTGCCGAAGGCCCAGCGCGGCGGCAGCGGCTGGCGGCCGGTCAGGGCGGTGTAGTTCGCCATCACCTCGTCCCAGCTCTCGCCCGCCACCACCTGGTAGGTCTTGCGCCCGCCGATCACTTCGTAGCGCAGCGTGCCGTCCTTGCGGCTGTCGAAGTCGAGGAAGCCCACCTGCGGGTTATCGAAGTGGATCGCGTATTTTTTCGACGACAGCGCCACGGGAATCGTGAAGTTCAGCAGCTGGGAAGTCTTGCCGTAGCCGTAGTCGGCCTTGTTGTACAGCTCGAAGCGATTGCCGCGGCGGTTCATGCCGACCGCACGCGCGCCGGCGCCGTACAGCGCCTCGCCCTCGTCCAGCGCGAATTCGATGGTTTCGAACTTGTCGCCCCTGGCGTAGCCGCCCTTCTCCGCCACCAGCGGCTTGCCCTTGTACAGGTAGCTGATGCGGAACGGCGCCTTGTCCACCACCACCGTGATGCCGGATGTCGCGAACTCGATGCGCTTGGCGTCGGTCTTGAAGCGCGCACCCACGTCCACCGGGGCCAGCACCACCGCGTGCGAAGCCGGGTCGGCCTGCTCGCCGGTCGGGATGAACGTCGTCTCGACTACATTGGCCGAGTAGGGTTTGATCAGGTAGCGTCCGTCGCTGGTGGCCAGCTCCAGCGTGTTCCCGTTGTGCTTCGCGCCTTGCAGCTGGCGCTCGGCGTTCTGGGCAAGGGCATGGGGACTGGAGAGCGGGACGGCAAGCAGGCACAGGGCCAGGCGGACGAACGAGGCAGTGGTCATGGGTCTCGGCTGTGAAAGATGTCAAAATGGACAAGCGAGAGCATGCCAGATTTTGGTCGCGCGAGACAGCCTCTATGTAATAAAGTTACATAAACCTTGGGCCGAAGACCGCCGTCAGCGCAGGTAGGACATCACATTGCTTGCCACGCGCGCCGCTTCGGCGTCGGTGAGCGGCAGGTTGCGGAACGCGGCCCAGGCTTCCTGCGGGCGCTGGTCGGCGCCAATGACGGTGTCGGAGCCGTACAGCACGCGGTCCATGCCGACCTGGCGCATGCGGCGCACCAGGTGGCGCGCGTCGGCCTGCGACAGGCCGGGACGGGCGAAGGCGGTGACATCGAACCAGACCTGGCGCATGCGCGGGTCCTGGCGCGCCGCGGCGTCGGCCAGCACGGCCAGTGCGGCCTGTTGCGGCGAATCGTCGGCCTCGCCCGTGTAGGCCACCTGCACCGGCACGTCCGGCGCATGGGGCAACAGCTGCTCGATCAGCAGGCGCGCCTGTTCGGCGCCGGTGCCGCGCAGCTGCAGCAGGATGGTCATGCCGCGCGCATTGGCCGAGCGGAACACGCGCCGCACCTGGTCGACCTGGGCCTCGTCGTCGAGCACGATGCCGCCGGCGGCCGGCTGCAGCTTGATGCCGCGCCCGAATTCCGGGTTGGCGGCGCAGCGCGCCAGTTCGGCCAGCGCATATTTTTTCAGCGGATCGACGCTGCACAGCGCCACCAGCCGGTCCGGGTATTCGGCCGCCTGGCGCGCCGCCCAGTCGTTCTCGGCGCGCACCCGGCGGTATTCCTCGTCGAGCGAACGCAGCGGCTGTCCGTATACATAGGCCACCGACAGCACGGCGGCGCGTTCGATGCCGGCGGCGTCGAGCTGCGGGATCAGTTCCTGCGCCGTCACCGGACGCAGGGCGGCAGTGGCGGTGGACATGAAGGCGGCGGCGGCCGGGCTGAAGACATACTGGTGGTGGTCCGCCACCGGCATCGCCACCACGGCCTTGGCGCGCACCGGTGCGGCGGGCGCCGCAGCGGCCAGGCCGGCCGATGCCAGCGCCAGTGCGGTGCACAGCAGGATGGGAACACGCCTCATACTTTTCTACCTCGGGCAAATGACGCCGGCCAGCAGGCCGGCAAAAGGCCATGTTATCGCATTGGCAGCGGCGGCTGTCAAGATTGCATCTTCCATGCCGCTGGCGTAGCATCGCCCGGTGCCTGCCGGCAAGGACGGCGGCGACCATTCAGAACAAGGGCAATAGATGAACAATAGCATTCCGCTTGGCGCGGTAAATGGCGTGAGCCAGACCCGCTCATTCTTCACGGTGGCGCTGATCGAACTGTGGGAACGCTTCGGCTACTACGGCATGCAGGCGCTGATCGTGTATTTCATGGTGCAGCGCCTCGGCTTCGAGGACAGCCGCGCCAACCTGGTGTGGGGCGCGGCCGCCGCGCTGATCTACGTGGCGCCGGCCATCGGCGGCTGGATCGGCGACCAGGTGCTCGGGACCCGCCGCTGCATGGTCCTGGGCGCGCTGATCCTGACCCTGGGCTACGCGCTGATGGCGGTCCCCACCACCAACACCTGGATGACGTTCTCGGCGCTGGGCGTGATCGTGGTCGGCAACGGCCTGTTCAAGCCCAACACCGCCAACCTGGTGCGCAAGATCTACGAAGGCGACGATTCCAAGATGGACAGCGCCTTTACCCTGTACTACATGGCGGTCAACGTGGGCTCGACCTTCTCGATGCTGGCCACGCCCTGGATCAAGGACTACGTGAATGCCACCTGGGGCGCCAACCTGGGCTGGCACGTGGCCTTCGCCGTGTGCAGCGTGGGCCTGACCATCGGCTTGCTCACCGTCGGCGTGCTGCGCAAGACCATCGCGCACATCGGCTCCCCGCCCGATGCGCTGCCGCTGGACGTGAAGAAGCTGCTGGCCGTGCTGGCCGGCGGCGTGGTGGCGGTGGCCGCGGCCGCCGTCATCCTGGAATACCAGGCCCTGGCGCGCGCCTTCGTGTACGTGGCCGGCATCGTGGTGCTCGGGATCTTCTTCCACCTGATCCGCTCGAGCGCACCGAGCGAGCGCGCCGGGCTGATCGCCGCGCTGGTGCTCACCCTGCAGACCGTGTTCTTCTTCATCTTCTACCAGCAGATGTCGACCTCGCTGTCGCTGTTCGCCCTGCGTAACGTCGACCTCGAATTCACCGTGCTGGGCTCCCACCTGTGGACCTGGTCGCCGGCCCAGTTCCAGGCGCTCAACGCGATCTGGATCATGGTCCTGAGCCCGGTGCTGGCCTTGATCTACACCCGCGCCGGCAACAGCGGCAGGGATTTGTCGATCGCCGCCAAGTTCGCGCTCGGTTTCGCGGTAGTGGCGGCGGGCTTCTTTACCTACGGCGTGGCCGGGCAGTTCGCGGTCAACGGCCTGACCTCGTCGTGGATCATGATTGCGGGCTACGGCCTGTATTCGCTGGGCGAGCTGCTGGTCAGTGGCCTGGGCCTGGCCATGATTGCGCGCTACGTGCCGGCGCGCATGGGCGGCTTCATGATGGGCGCGTACTACGTCGGCGTGGGGATTTCGCAGTACCTGGGCGGGGTGGTGGCGAACATCGCCAGCGTGCCGCGCGACATGGTCGATCCGCTGCAGACGCTGCCGGTGTATACGAATTTGTTCAACAAGCTCGGTATCGCGGCGATCGTGTGTACGCTGATTGCCTTAGCGGCGCTGCCGCTGATGCGCCGGTTGACGGCCACGCACCACGCTCACCAGTGAATCGTAGGCTGGGCGGGTCTTCCCGCCCGCGCGTGTGATCTACCTGTAACGATCACCGCGCGGTCGGCGCAGCCGACCACCCTACGGTAAGATGCCGTGATCGGATTCTACGGATAACAGCATGCCAACCAATCTCCAGGTCGCCCAGCGCGTCCACGCCATCGAACCCTTTCGCGTCATGGAAATGGTGAAAGCCGCCGGCGAAATGAAGCGCAGCGGCATCGACGTCATCAGCATGAGCGTGGGCGAACCCGACTTCACCGCGCCCGACGTCGTGGCCCACGCGGCGATGGAAGCGATCCGCGCCGGCAGCACCCAGTACACCGATTCGCTCGGCCTGCGCGAGCTGCGCGAGGCGATCTCCGGCCACTACGCGGCCGTGCACGGCCTGGACATCGACGCGCGCCGCATCGTGGTCACGGCCGGCGCCTCGGCCGGCCTGCTGCTGGCCTGCGCAGCGCTGGTGGCCGACGGCGACGAAGTCCTGATGCCGGATCCCTGCTACCCCTGCAACCGCCATTTCGTCTCGGCCTTCGGCGGCAAGCCGGTGCTGGTGCCCTCGCCGGCCGAGGACCGCTACCAGCTCAGCGCCGCCCACGTGGAAGAGCACTGGAACGCGCGCACCAGCGGCGTGCTGGTCGCCTCGCCATCGAACCCCACCGGCACCTCGATGACCCCAAGCCAGCTGCGCGAGGTGCTGGCCGCCGTGCGCACCCGCGGCGGCTTCGCCATCATCGACGAGATCTACCAGGGCCTGTCCTACGACCACGCGCCGGTCAGCGCGCTGGCGCTCGATCCGGACGCGATTACCGTCAACAGCTTCTCGAAATACTTCAGCATGACCGGCTGGCGCCTGGGCTGGCTGGTGGTGCCGGAAGCGCTGGTGGCCACGTTCGAGAAGCTGGCCCAGAACCTGTTCATCTGCGCCCCCACCGTGGCCCAGCAGGCCGCGCTGGCCTGCTTCACGCCCGAGGCGCTGGCCATCTATGAGGAACGCCGGCGCGAATTCCAGCGCCGCCGCGACTACCTGGTGCCGGCGCTGCGCGCGCTCGGCTTCCAGGTGCCGGTGATGCCGGACGGCGCCTTCTATGTGTATGCGGATATCAGCGCCCTGCCCCACGCCGCTAGCGGCGACAGCACGGCGTTTGCCTGGTCGGTGCTGCATGACGCGCATGTGGCGATCGTGCCCGGGGATGACTTTGGATTCGCGGCGCCGGCGCGCCACGTGCGCTTCTCGTACGCCACGCGCTTCGAGCGCATCGAAGAAGCGGTGGCGCGCCTGGCCCGGGTGCTGCGCGCCTGAGTCAGGCGGCCTGGCGGGCCTCGCGTGCTTGGCCGACCAGGGCCAGCAGCGCGGCCGGCGCGGCCGGCTTGACGAGGTAGCGGTCGAAGCCAGCCTCCAGCGCGCGCTCGCGGTCTTCGCTTTGCCCGTACCCCGACAAGGCGATCGCGAACAGTCGGCCGGCGGCGGGGTCGGTCGAGGCGTCCGCGCGCAGCTGCTCCATGACTGCGAAACCGTCGATACCCGGCAGGCCGATGTCGCAGATGACGATGTCATAGCGGCGCGCCCGCGCTTCCTCCAGCCCCGCGCGCCCGTCATAGGCGACCGCCACTTCGTGGCCGGCCAGTTCGAGCAAGGTGCGCAGGGTGTCGCAGGCGTCCACGTTATCTTCCACCAGCAGGATGCGGCAGGATGCTTCACCGGTGCTCGGGCCGGCCGGGGGCTCGGCGACCGGGGCCGCGGCGCCCGACAGCGGCAGGCGCACGGTGAAGCTGCTGCCGCGGCCTTCGCCGGCGCTGTCGGCCGTGACCGAGCCGCCGTGCATGCCCACCAGGTTGCGCACCACGTTCAGGCCGATGCCCAGGCCACCTTCGGAGCGGGCCAGCGAACGCGGGCCCTGGATGAACAGGTCGAAGACCTGGGGCAGCATGTCGGCCCCGATGCCGGTGCCGTTGTCGCTCACCTGCACCACCACGTCCTGGTCGTCGCGCCAGGCGCGCAGCACGATGGCGCCGCCGTCGCCGGTGTACTTGGAGGCGTTGCCGAGCAGGTTGGCGAAGACCTGGGTCAGGCGTACCGGGTCGCCTTCGATGGTCAGCGCCTCGCCGGGCAGCTCGACCTGCAGCTGCTGGCCACGCTCGCGGATGCGCGGCGCCACCGTCTCGACCGCCTGGTCGAGCGCCGCGCCGAGGGCCAGCGGGCGCACCGCCAGCGTGATCTTGCCGCTGCTGATGCGGGCGGCGTCGAGCAGGTCGTCGAGCAGGCGCGCCATGTGGTCGACCTGGCGCCGCACCACGCCGGCCACGTGGGCCAGCTTGCCGGTAGTGCCGCCGAGGCTGGTGAGCAGGCTGGCCGACATGCTCAGCGGCGCGAGAGGATTGCGCAGCTCGTGCGCCAGCATGGCGAGGAACTCGGTCTGGCGCCGGTTGGTGGCTTCGGCCAGGTCGCGCAGCGACTGCGCGCTGACGGTCGCCATGACCAGGTGCTCGTTGGCTTCGCGCAGCTGGACCAGCTGCTCTTCGAGGCGGTCGCGTTCGCGCACAAGGATGCGGGCATGCGACAGCTCGGCCTCCAGCGCCGCGATGCGCTGATACGGGTCCTGGTCGCGCAGCGCGGCGCCGAGGCCGGATTGGTCGCCCATCACGGAACGTTGTTCAGAGCCGGCGGCCGATTCATCGTACGTTCCCATTCCATGCCTCTTGCCTTAGTCGCCTGGATTGGCGTGATCGGTACGGCCGAACAGTACGCCGTCCACCGGTGCGGCGATCGGGTCGATCTCGATCCCTTCGTCGGTGATGCGGTATTCGCGCAGGTCGCTGCTGTGGTTACTGCCGCGTACCTTGACCACCGCCATGTACCTGCGCACCTGGCCGTCGACCTCGGCATAGCGCATCGCCACGATCGCATCGGTCATGTAGGCGATATCGGCGCGCGCGAAATTCATGTTCACGGTGCGGTCGTCCAGGCCAGTAGTCACCAGCACCGACACCCCGCGCCTGGCCAGGCTGCTGAGCATGCGGAACACGCCTTCGCGCAGGTTGCGCGCGCATTCCGGCGCCAGGTACAGCGTGACCTCGGACAGCGAATCGATGACCACGCGGCGCGCGCCGGTCCGGTCGATCGCGCTGGTCAGTTCGTCTTCCAGCTCTTCCATCGTCAGGTCGATCAGGCGGCTTTCGACCACCGCCACCTGGCCGGACTGGATCATGGCGGCCATTTCGGCATTGCGCAGGCGCCCGGTGCCCTTCTCGAAACACATCAGCACCCCGGTCTCGCCCTGGGCGACGCCGGCCTGCAGGAAATGCGTTCCCAGGATGGTCTTGCCGCAACCGGTCGGCCCGATCGCCAGCAGCGAGTGGCCCTGCGGCAGGCCGCCATGCAGCATGGCGTCCAGCCCGGGCGTGCCGGTCGGAATACGCGCGGGATTGGTTGCCACCGGCACGCCCGGATGGCGGTCGGCCGCCAGCGGCGGCAGCAGGCGCGGATAGATGCGCAGGCCGTTGTCGGTGATGCGGAAGGTGTGCGAGCCGCCCATGTGGGCCTGGCCACGCATCTTGACGACGCGGATCTTGCGCACCACGGCGTCGCCTTCGTGCAGCTGGCTCAGCGCGATCATGCCGTCGGCGACCGTCATGATCGGATTGGCCTCGGTGTCGTTGTGCTGGTATTCGCCGATCAGGAACGTGGTGGCCATCCAGCTGGTCATGCGGGTGCCGAGCTCCTGGACGAAATACTGCAGGTCGCTCGTGCCCTCCTGGCCGCTCCTGCCGGTCTGGATCACCGAGCGGAAGGAGTCGACGAACACCAGGCTGGGGCCGAAATCCTCGACTTCTTTCGTGATGCGCTCGAGCACGCCATTGAAGTCGCCCGCGCGCAGGTCGGCGGTCAGGTTGACATAGCGGATCGAGGTACCGACCTTGTCCATGTCGAAAAAGGAATACTGCTGCTGGTAGCGCAGCATCTTCAGCGGCGGCTCACCCAGCACCGTGAAGAACAGCGCGCGGCGCTCGGGGCCGGCCAGCGCGAACATCATCTGGTGCGCCATGGTCGTCTTGCCGCAGCCCGGGGCGCCGGTAATCATGTTGAACGAAAACTCGTTCAGGCCACCGCCCAGGAGAACGTCGAGCCCGGGCACGCCCGTGGCCAATGTTCCCAAGCTTACTTTATCGGTCATTTATTTCTGCTCCTGTGCGTGCGCCTGCTGGTCTACCGTCGCCATCGCCGATGAGAGTATGCGCTGGGTCAGCGCCTCCCCGATGAGCGTTGCAAGTAGTTGGGTGAAGGTCCGCAACAAGGTGTCGTTGGCGGCGGCGGCACGTCCGGCGTCGACCCCGGCCATGCGCTCTTCAAGGGCGGCAAACAGCTGGTCGGGCGCCCGGCAAGATTGCTGCGGGGCGAGCCAGGCATGCTCGGGGCCGACGAGATGGAGGGCACGGCCGAACAGCGCGCAAAAACCGCTGTCGCCGATCAGCGGGCAAAGCTGCTGCGCGATCTGTCGCCAGGGCTGGATCCAGTCGCTGCCCGCTGCGGCCGGCTGCGCCGCGCCCGTGCTGTTGGTCATGTCTTCGTTAAGGAACAATGGATCCGGTTCTACATTGACTGGGAATACAGGCGCCGCACCCATGCGCGACAGGGGAAACCTCGGCGGCCTCCCATCCCATCCTGGATTATACCTTGTCGATTCGGCAAACTGCCGCCGATGCCATCGTTCTGCCAGAAACATTTTCAATAGTGTCAATCCGCCACATCCCCGCTAAGATGCACAAGGCCGGGCCTGCTTTGCCCCGGTCCACTTGATACGTCCTTACATCGCGGAATAACCATGAAAAAGAAGCTGGGCGCCGTCCTGTCGACGGCCTGTGTACTGCTGAGTGTTGCCATTTCTCCCGCCCTTGCTGCCACGAGCGCGGATGCCCGTTTCAAGACAATCTACACGAAAGAGTGGAAATGGCGCGTCGCGGAACGGCTCGCCCGCGCCGAAGACGACCGCGGCGTCAGCGCGTCCCTGGCCCGGGTCGATGCGCCGGCGCAGGAAGCGCGCCGCGTGTATTGGGAAGGCATCCTGAAGGAACTCGACGCGCTGTCGCCTGCCGGCCTGTCGCCGGCCGAAAAAGTGAACTTCGCGGTCTACCGGGCCCAGATCGCCTCCTTGCTCGAAGCCCAGCGCTTCCGCGAATTCGAGCAGCCCGTTAATGCCGACAGTGCCTTCTGGACCGACGTTTCCTACAGCGCGCGCCGTCCGTTCAAGACGGTAGAGGACTACCGCAACTACCTCAAGCAACTGGCCGCCCTGCCCGGCTACTTCGCCCAGGAGACCGCCAATATGCGCGCCGGCCTGGCGCGCGGCTTCACGCCGCCGCAGGTCACGCTGGCCGGGCGCGACGTGGCGCTGGCCTCGATCGCCGACGCGAAGACCCCGCAGGAAACCGTGTTCTACACCCAGTTCAAGAATTTCCCGGCCTCGGTGCCGGCAGCGGAGCAGGACGCCTTGCGGGCCCAGGCCGCCGCCGTCATCCGCGACAGCGTGCAGCCGGCCTACGCGAAAGTGCTGGCCTTCTTCCGCACCGAGTACGTGCCCAAGGCCCGCACCACCCTCGCGGCCCAGAGCATGCCGGGCGGGAAAGCCTATTACCAGTCGAAGATCGTCGAGTTCACCACCACCAGCCTCACGGCCGAGCAGATCCACGCGATCGGCCTGGCCGAGATGACCAAGATCCGCGCCGAGATGCACGGCATCATGAAGCAGGTGGAGTTCAAGGGCGACCTGCCGGCCTTCCTGCAGTTCCTGCGCACTGATCCGCAGTTTTATGCGAAGACGCCGAAAGAGCTCTTGATGCACGCCGCCTGGACCGCCAAGAAGTTCGATGCGAAGGCCGACCAGTATTTCGGCTACCTGCCACGGCGCCGCTTCGCGATCCTGCCGGTGGCCGACGACCAGGCGCCCTTCTACACGGCCGGCCGCGGCGGGCCGGGGTCGTACTGGGTCAACACCTACAACCTGCCGGCACGCGCGCTCTACAGCCTGCCAGCCCTGACCCTGCACGAATCGGCGCCGGGCCACGCCTTCCAGATGCCGGTGGCACAGGAACAGAAGGGCGTACCGAACTTCCGCCGCGCGTATATCTCGGCGTTCGGCGAAGGCTGGGCGCTGTACGCCGAGCGCCTGGGTACCGAGATGGGGATCTACGAAACGCCGTACGAGGTGTTCGGCATGCTGAGCTACCAGGCCTGGCGCGCCTCGCGGCTGGTGGTCGATACCGGCATCCACGCCAAGGGCTGGACCCGCGAGCAGGCGCAGGCTTACCTGATGGAGAACACGGCGCTGTCGAAGCACGAGGTGGAAACCGAAGTCGACCGCTATATTTCGTGGCCGGGGCAGGCGCTGTCCTATTACCTGGGGCAGATGGCGATCCAGGAAGCGCGCGCGCGTGCCGAGAAGGCGCTGGGGGCGAAGTTCGACATCCGGAACTTCCATGACACGGTGCTGCAACTGGGGTCGGTGCCGCTGCCGGTGCTGCAGGAGAGGATCGATGTGTTTATTGCGGAGGGGGGCGGGAGTCCTTATTCTGACTCTTGACCATACGAATGGTAACTTTAAAAGCGAATTAATATATGAGAAAATTAACGTTCATTTCAACAATCTATATTATTTCTTGGATTGGGATATTATATGCATGCAAATCATTTGGTGTGCCCGGTGACTATATCACTAGTGGCACGGCAGCAGCAGTAGGATATTTTGCGTATCTGGTATATGAGATAGATCAAATAAATAAACTAAAAAGTGCGGCGAAAACTGTAGTGCTGGATGTGCGTAACGCTGAAGAGGCGCTTAATGCAGTACGTGGCGGAGCCAATTATGTAGCCTGGTCGAAGGTCGGCATTATTGAAACTAACTGGCCGACGCTTAAACAATACTTCATCACACTTTTAACCACTGATGAATTTCGCTGCTACGAGCAATTCTTCCATGCATGGTCGGAACTAGGCGCGGCCAAGAAACGGTTTGAGGAGCTACAGTATGCAGGATTGCTGTCAAAATCTGAATACGTCCAACAGAGATTACTAGACCTAGAAAATGTTCCGCCAGCCGACCTTGAGGCAAAACGCTCATTAATAATTAATCGTTTGAACAATGAGCAGTTTCTTTTTGAACCAGGCCTACCACAGCAGCAACTCGCGCACTTCTTAACGTCGCTCCAACCAATATCATGCACCACGGGATTCGAAAAGCTTCGGCGCCTAGCTGGCATGCGCTAACTCTCTGAAACAGCTGCACAGAAACGCGAGGAATCAAGTTAGGGTCGGGCCCATACAGTTTATTTCTCGCGCCAGCGAAAGAGTCTCCGATAGAAATCGGACCAAATACTCCCTCCCCCTTTTGGAAGCTCCAGACTATTTATAAGAAGTAGGTGACGCACAAAATCAGTCGAGTCGGCAAAATAATTAGGGTACGCCTCCTTTAGCCCGCCCACCGCTGTAGTCGAAACCAATGCAACGACCAAATGATCGGTTGCTGCTGCGGTTTTTTCACATTGAATATAGCGCTCTTCTGCTTCCGCATTCATGTCATCACTGAAGATGCTGACGCTGACCTGTTTCTTCTTTGTATTAACCTCGATCAGAGCATATCCAGTTACCAATACTTGACTCAATCGTTCGTCAACAATCTTTAACCCGTGCGCGAATGCTTGTAACGTATCAACTACCGACAATTTCTCCGAAGACTGTTTCGCATCACGGCAAGCTTCAATTAAAGATTTATTATTTAATATGACTTCACCGTAAGTTTCGAACTTCTGTCGCGGCGTTAGGGTGTCAAATAAGTGTATCGATTCCATTATCGCGAACTGGCGACTGATGTTCCTAAAGAAGGTTTTCCACGCAGCATCACCCCGGTTGGATTTGAGAGCTTGGCCGGTGAACAAATCAACTATCTCTAGCGCCGTTGCCCAATCATGCTGCAGCGCTGTTCGAATCTGAATCTCTATGCTTTTTTTCTCTGAATTATCACCTGAGAATTGACCAATCAGATGATATCCGCGATATCCGTCATCTTTAGGATTCTTGATATAGTCTTTAGACCTTATTTTTCCTTGAGCGGTTTTGAACTCCGAACGTTTGCGCAGATCCCGGACAAGCTGCCGTAATTTTTTCTCATTTGCGACAATGGCACGGCATCCGCCTATATCTTGCATATTCTTGAGCTTCATTTGCTCGAATCGACGAAGCTTGGCCACTATCGACGCATATCGTTTAAGGCGTTTCGCGAATATCGTCGCCTTGTCTTTCTTTCGAGCTATATCTTGCAATAAATTAAAAGCGGAATCCAGCGCCTTTTCATGACTAAACCTCCAATACGACAAAACATCCATGGACGCAGAGTATTCATCAGGTTGAGTTCTCACTAATTCCACATCAAGTAACTTCTCACCTGCTCTAATGACTTCTTTCCCAGAGTAAATTCTTTGCATCTCCACTTTTATTCGCCCGCCATTTAGAATTTTTAGATTTACACCCTATCAATCTAGACTTATCTCCCCGCCAGTCGAATTTTGAATTGGATCGAAACGCCACCGTACAGGCGGTCCCGATACGTGGGAATAATCCCCACATTCACCCCCACCCGCTTGTACTCATACGTCAGGGTCGGAATCGCCGCCGCAAACCAGCCGCCGTCGCGCATTTTCGGGTAGCCGTCGAAGGCCGCCAGCGCCACGCCCACGCGCACCGTCCCTAGCGCGTACGGCTGCCAGATCACCCCCGCATAGTTCGACCACTGCCGGTCACTGTTATAGAAGCGCCCGGCCGTCGCCGCCATGGTGCCGCTGAAACGGTACTCGGCCGCCAGTCCCTTGTTGGCGCCGTTCAGGCCCTTGTCGCTGTCGAAGTGCGCGGTGGCGAAGCCGGTGTCGAGCCAGAATTCGCTTGTCGGCGCCGACTCGATTTTCGTGAACAAGTCATCGGCCTGCGCCAGCGGCGCCGCGCACGCCAGCACCAATGGAAGAAACAGGGAACGCATCAGTCGTCGGCTTTCGGATCGAGATCGGGGAACATCACTTCGGTGAAGCCGAAGCGGGAAAAATCGCGGATGCGCATCGGATACAGGATGCCGAGCAGGTGGTCGACCTCGTGCTGCACCACGCGCGCATGGAAACCGTCGGCGTCGCGCACCACCGGTTTGCCGTACTGGTCGACGCCCTCATAATGCAGCCTCACGAAACGCGGCACGCTGCCGCGCAGGCCGGGCACCGACAGGCAGCCTTCGAAGCCCTCTTCCATCTTGTCCGAGCGCGGCGTGAGCACGGGATTGATCAGCACCGTCTCGGGCACCGGCGGCGCATCGGGATAGCGCCCGTTTTTCGCGAAGCCGTAGATCACCAGCTGCAGGTTGACGCCGATCTGCGGCGCGGCCAGGCCGGCGCCGTTGGCCGCGTGCATGGTGTCGAACATGTCGGCGATCAGCGCATGCAGTTCGGGCGTATCGAACTGGCGCACCGGTTCGGCCACGCGCAGCAGGCGCGGGTCGCCCATGCGCAGGATCTCGCGCACCGTCATGGCAGCTTCCCCTGCTCCAGCAAGGCGGCGAGGCAGGCGCGGAAGCCCTCGGCGGTCTCGGGGTGCTTCAGGCCGATCGCGGCGGTAGCCTGCAGGTATCCCAGCTTGGAGCCGCAGTCGTAGCGCTGGCCCTCATAGCGGTAGGCCAGCACGCGCTCGGCCTGCATCATGGCGGCGATGCCGTCGGTGAGCTGGATCTCGCCGCCGGCGCCGGTGCCGAGGTTTTCCAGGTAGCCGAAGATGGACCCCGAGAGCACATAGCGCCCGGCCACGGCCAGGGTCGACGGCGCCAGCTCCGGCGCGGGTTTCTCGACGATGCCCGACACCAGCTCCAGGCCGGGGCGGTAGCTCGACACGCTGACGATGCCGTACTGGCGGGTGTTTTCGCGCGGGACATCCTGCACCGCCAGGATGCTGGAGCGCTCGAACGAATACAGGTCGGTCATCTGCGCCAGCACCGGCTTCTGGCCGGGACCGGTGTCCATGAAGTCGTCCGCCAGCAGCACCGCGAACGGCTCGTCGCCGATCACGGGCCGCGCGCACAGCACGGCGTGGCCCAGGCCCAGCGGGGCCGACTGGCGGATGTAGATGCAGTTGACGTTCTTCGGTATCACCCCGCGCACCACGTCGAGCAGGGCCTGCTTGCCGGCCGCTTCCAGCTCGGCTTCGAGTTCATAGGCCTTGTCGAAGTGGTCTTCGATGGCGCGCTTGTTGCGGCCCGTGATGAACACCAGTTCGGTGATGCCGGCCGCCACCGCTTCTTCGACGGCGTACTGGATCAGCGGCTTGTCGACGATCGGCAGCATCTCCTTCGGCTGCGCCTTGGTGGCGGGCAGGAAGCGGCTGCCCAGGCCGGCGACAGGGAATACGGCTTTGCGGATCAGGGTCATGGCGTGCTTTCTAAGTTCCCAACAGGGCCAGCAGGCCGGCTTCATCGAGCACGGTGACGCCGAGCTCCTCGGCCTTGGCCAGCTTGCTGCCGGCCTCCGCGCCGGCCACAACGTACGAAGTTTTTTTCGACACCGAACCGGACACCTTGCCGCCGGCCTGCTCGATCAGCGCACCGGCCGCATCGCGGCTCATGGTCGGCAGCGTGCCGGTGAGCACAAAGGTCTTGCCGGTGAAGCGCCCCTCGACCGCTGGAGCTTCTTCCGGCAGCTGGGCCAGCAGTTCCTCGCGCAGGCGGGCCAGTGCAGCCAGCCCTTCGCGATTGCCGGGCGCGGCCATCCATTCTTCCAGCGCGCCGGAGACCGTGGCCGGCAGGCCGAACACGCCGAACACCTTCAGGTGCGACAAGGACTCCAGCGTGACACCATGCTGCGAGAGCTGGCGCGCGCGTGGTTCGGTGAGCTTGGGGATGCCCAGCGCCGCCAGCAGGTTCACTTCGTCGAGCTTCTCGCGCAGCTGGGCCTTGGGCGGGTGTTCTCCCTGCGGCGCCACGCCGGCGGCCAGCAAGGCGTCGATGGCCTGCTGGTTTTTCTCTTCGGCGAAGAATTCGGCGATCGCTTCGGCCACGGTGCCGCCGATATCGGGCAGCACGCGCAGCAGTGCGATCGGGGCTTGCCGCACCAGCGCGAAGCGTCCGAGCCAGTCGGCCAGGGTCTTGGCGGTGGATTCGCCCACGTGGCGGATGCCGAGCGCGAACAGCAGGCGCTCCAGCGGCGGGTTCTTGCTCGCAGCGATGGCGCCAAGCAGATTGTCGGCCCACTTGGTGGCGATCTTGCCCTGCTTGACGGTTTCCGGCGTGGTCCCTTCGCGCTCGTCGGCCAGGCGCTTCATGGCCAGCATGTCGTCCAGCGTGAGCTTGTACAGGTCGGCCACGCCGTGCACCAGGCTGCATTCGACCAGGCTGTCGATGTAGCGGTCGCCCAGGCCCTCGATGTCCATCATGCGGCGGCCGCTGAAGTGGCGGATCGCTTCCTTGCGCTGGGCCGCGCAACTGAGGCCACCGGAGCAGCGGGCGATCGCCTCGCCCTCTTCGCGCACCACGTGCGAGCCGCACACAGGGCAGGTGTCGGGCAGCTTGTAGCGCATCGGTTCAGGCGTGGGGCGGCGTTCCAGCACCACCGACAGCACCTCCGGAATGACGTCGCCGGCGCGGCGCACCACCACCGTGTCGCCCACGCGCACGTCCTTGCGGTGCACTTCGTCTTCGTTGTGCAGGGTTGCGTTCGTCACGGTCACGCCGCCCACCGACACCGGCACGAGGCGCGCCACCGGCGTGATGGCGCCGGTGCGGCCCACCTGCACATCGATCGCGGTGACCTCGGTCAGCGCTTCCTCGGCCGGGAATTTATGGGCCAGTGCGAAGCGCGGGGCGCGCGACACGAAGCCGAGCTGGGCCTGGTCGGCCACGCTGTCGACCTTGTAGACCACGCCGTCGATTTCGTAGGGCAGGCTGGCGCGGCGCTCGCCGATGCTGCGGTAGTAGTCCAGCAGGCCGTCGCGGCCGGTGACCACGGCGCGCTCTTTCGACACCGGCAGACCGAGGCGGTCGAACCAGTCCAGCACCCCGGAATGGGTATCCGGCAGCTCGGCTCCTTCGAGCAGGCCGATACCGTAGGCGAAGAAGCGCAGCCTGCGCTGGGCCGTGATGCGCGCGTCGAGCTGGCGCAGGCTGCCGGCGGCGGCGTTGCGCGGGTTGGCGAATTCCTTCTGGCCGGTCTCGCGCTGGCGCTGGTTCAGGCTGGCGAAGTCGCCCTTGAACATCAGCACTTCACCGCGCACTTCCAGCACCGCCGGCGGCTCGCTGCCGTGCAGGCGCAGCGGGATCACCTTCACGGTACGGATGTTGGCGGTCACGTCTTCGCCGGTGTAGCCGTCGCCGCGGGTGGCGGCCTGCACGAAGACGCCGTTTTCGTAGCGCAGGCTGATCGCCAGGCCATCGAACTTCAGTTCCGCGTTGTAGGCGACCTGTTTCGTTTCGAGCCCTTCGCGCACGCGGCGGTCGAAGTTGTCGACGTCTTCATCGGCGAAGCCGTTGTTCAGCGACAGCATCGGCACCGAGTGCGTGACTTGCTTGAACTCGGGGATCGGCGCCGCGCCCACGCGGAAGGTGGGCGAGTCATTGGTCTGCGCCTCCGGGTGCGCGCTTTCCAGTTCCTGCAGCTCGCGGAACATGCGGTCGTACTCGGCGTCCGGAATGGTCGGCGCGTCGAGCACGTGGTAGTTGTAGATGTGGCGGTTCAGTTCCTCGACCAGCCACGCCATTCGCGTCAAGTGATCTTCTTGTTCAGCCACGGCGATTCCTTCAGACGAACAGGCGCAGCGCGCGGGTGGAACCGGCCGGGATGTCGGACGCCTCCATCTCCTGGTAGAACTCGGCGACCTGGCCCTTGATCTCGTCCAGCGCGGCATCCGACAGCGGCTGCTCGAAGTCGTCGACGATGGTCGCGTCCAGGCGCGCGGTCAGCTCTTTCGCGCACTTCACCATGGCGCCGAAGCCGTCGCGCGCCGGGGCCACGCATGGCACGTCCAGCAGCAGGGTCAGGCGGTTGGTGGCATCGGCGCCCAGGGTGACGTTGGTCGACAGCGTGTACAGCACGCCGCCGGCGCCGTCCGGCATCGCGAAGCGGCCGTCCGGGCGCACGTCAAAGCCTTGCGCTTCCAGCGCCGCGATCAAGGTGGTGATCGGCCATGGCGCACCGTTGGCGGCCAGGTTCACGCCCAGCTGGGCGTCGTGGCCGGCCACGAAGCGGTGCAGGGTGCGCGCTTCGCTCATGACTTCGATCATGTCCGGCACTTCCGGCTCGGCGCCGATCTCGTCGCCGACCGCGCGCAGGCGGGTGACCAGTTCCGAGTATTCGATTTCGTTCAGGGCGGTGGTGCGGGTGGCCATCTGCACGCCGGCCTGCAGCTTGGTGTAGACGCCGCCGTGGACGATCGGTTCCCAGTCGCCGCTCACCGCAAAGCCGATGAAGTGGATCGGCTTGTTGCCGACCCGGCGCAGGGTGTGCAGCGCGGGCAGGATCTTGTCGCCGCGGACCGCGCCTTCGACGCTCAAGGGGATCAGGCAGTCGATCAGCGGGTCGACCAGGCTTTCGGCCAGTTCGGCGGGCGGCGTGTCCGGTGTCGTGCCCGGAAGCGGCGCGGCCGGCGCCACCGGTGCTGCCGCTACGGCGGCCGGCGCGGCGGGCGCCGGCGCGACGTTTGGTGCGGGCGCATCCATCGCAAAACTGCCCGGCTCGACGTCCAGCGGCGCGAGCGGCGATTCGGCGCCGAGGTCGAGCACCGGTTCCTGGCGCTCGACCGGCGTCTCGCCGCTGCGCATCAGGACGTCGTCATGGTCCGAGGCGAACGCGCGTTCCACGCTCTTGCGGGCCTTGTACTCCTGCCATTTGTTGTACGAGAAGACCCCGGCGACGAACACGCCGGCGGCTGCGATCAGGCTCATTTGTAAATCAGTCATGCTGCTTGTGCCTCAGTAGCGAAATTCGCGGCGGACTCCATGTCCACCGCCACAATGCGCGATACGCCCTGCTCCTGCATCGTCACACCGATCAGTTGGTTGGCCATCTCCATCGCAATCTTGTTATGCGAGATGAAGAGGAATTGGGTATGTTCGGACATGCGCTTGACCATGCGGCAGAAGCGCTCGGTGTTGGCGTCGTCCAGTGGCGCGTCGACCTCGTCCAGCAGGCAGAACGGCGCCGGGTTCAGGCGGAACATCGAGAACACCAGCGCGGTCGCCGTGAGTGCCTTCTCGCCGCCGGACAGCAGGTGGATGGTGGCGTTCTTCTTGCCCGGCGGCTGGGCCATCACCTGCACGCCGGAATCCAGGATTTCGTCGCCGGTCATCACCAGCTTGGCGTTGCCGCCGCCGAACAGGATCGGGAACAGCTCCGAGAAGTGCGTGTTGACGCGGTCAAAGGTGTCCTGCAGCAGGTCGCGCGTTTCGCGGTCGATGCGGTGGATCGCGTCTTCCAGCGTGTTGATCGCTTCCTGCAGGTCGTTGTTCTGCGAATCGAGGTAGCGCTTGCGTTCGGCCGCCTGGGCCAGCTCGTCCACCGCGGCCAGGTTGACTGCGCCCAGGGACGCGATGGCATTGGTCAGGCGCGTGACCTCGCCCTGCAGGAACTGGGGCTTGAGGTCGGGATTGAGCTTTTGCTGCAGCTCTTCCTCATTGGCGCCGGTATTGGCCAGCGCCTCGGCGAACTGCTCCTGGTTCAGGCGCGCGGCCTGTTCCTTGAGCTGCATCTCGGTGATGCGGTCGCGCTGCGGCTGCAGGCTGCGCTCGTTGCCCATGCGCGCCTCTTCCATCTGGCGCAGCTGCTGGGTGATCTGCTCGAGTTCGTGGCGAGCATCGGCCAACGCGCGTTCCTGGGTGCTGCGGCGCTCCAGCAGTTCCTGCAGGCCCTCGCTGGCGGTGCCGGCTTCCAGCGCTTCGAGTTCCAGCCGTCCGGAGCCCAGGCTGGCGCCGACCTGGTCGGCCTGGCTGGAGGCGGTGGCGATATTGCGGCGCAGTTCCTCGATCTTGCTGCGCTGGGCGCGCTCGGCGAACTGCGCTTCCTGGGCGCCGCGCTCGAGGTCGCGCAGCTTCTGGCGCGCATCCGACAGCAGCTGCTCCTTTTCCATGAAGGCGGTCTGGCCGTCTTCGTGCGCGCCCTGCAGCTCGGCCAGCTCCATGTCGAGCTGCTCGAATTCCTGCTCGGCCTCGGCGGCGGCCTGGCGCTGCTCGGCTTCCTGGGCGGCGATCTCGGAAAGGTCGGAGGCGATCTGGCCGCTGCGCTGGTTGAAGCGCGCTTCGATCTCGCTTTGTTTCAGCACCTCGATCTGCAGCGCGTGCACCTCGCGCGTGAGGGACGCCACGCGCTGGCGCGCATCCTGCAGGCGGCGCGTCAGCTCGCTGACGGCGGCGTCGGCGCGGGTGGCGCGGCTTTTCGCTTCGTCCGCCAGCATGGCCTGGGCGCGCAGCTGCTTGGTCGTGTTCTCGATGTCGTGCTGGCGCGCCAGCATGCCGTCCTGCTCGGCGTCGGGCGCGTGGAAGCGCACGCTCGTTTGGGTGACGAGGTGGCCCTGGCGGGTGACGAAGCTGCCGCCCTGGGGCAGCCTGGCGCGGTTGGCGAAGGCCTCGGCGGCGTCGGTGGCCACGTAGACGCGGTGCAGCCAGTCGTTCAGCACACCGCGCAGGCCGGGCTCGTTCAGGCGCAGCAGGCTGGCGAAAGGTTTCAGGCCGGGAACGTCGGCAGCCGGGGGCGGTGCGGCCGGCGCCGGCGAATACAGCGCCAGGCGAGCCGGCGGCGCATCGCTGAAGAAGGCCTTGGCCCAGTCCAGGTTCGACACCTCGAGCGCACCGGCGCGTTCGCGCAGCACGGCTTCCAGCGCCGTTTCCCAGCCCTCCTCGATATCGAGCTTTTGCCACAGGCGTGGCATGCCGGCCAGTTCGTGCTTTTCCAGCCAGGGCTGGACCTTGCCCGTGGTCTGCACGCGTTCCTGCATCTGGCGCAGCGCCGACAGGCGCGCCTCCAGCTGGGCGCTGGCGCTGGACTCCTGCTGTACCAGCGCGTGCGCCTCGCGCCGCTCCTGCTCCACCGCTTCCTGGCGCCCGGTGGACTCTTCCAGCAGCATGGTCTGCTCTTCCAGCGCCAGCTGCTTTTCTTCCAGTTGCATGCGCAGGTTGTCCAGCGTCGCACTGTTGGGCAGGTTCAGGCCGTTCCTCTCCTGCTGCAGGCGCTCGCGCCGGCTGGCCAGGCTGGTGAGGATGCCGGCCGCATTGCGCTGGTGCGCGCTGGCCAGTTCGATGCGCTGCTGGACCTGCATGATGCGGGCGCGCGATTCGTTCGAGCGCTCCTGCGAGGCGCGCCAGGCGGTTTCCAGTTCCGGCACCCGCTCGCCGTGGGCTTCGACGGCGATCTGGGCGCCCTCGGCGCGCGCGCCGAGTTCTTCCAGCGTGAATTCCGCCTCCGCCAGCTGCTCTTCATACTCCGCGCGCTGGGCCAGCCACCCGTCGCGCTGGGCGGTGAGCGTGCCGAGCTGGTTCTGCAGGCGGCTGCGCGACTCCACCACGAACTTGATCTGCGCCTCCAGGCTGCCGATCTCGGAATTGGTCTGGTACAGCGCGCCCTGGGCCGTGTGCAGGCGGTCGCCGGTGGCGAAGTGCGACTGGCGCATGTGTTCGAGCTCGAGCTCCACATTACGCAGCTTGGCCGTGTGCGCCTCGAGGCTGGTCTGCGCCTCTTCCATCTCGCGGAAGTAGCGCAGCTGCTCGGCCTTGGCTTCGTTCTTGCGCAGCAGCCAGAGCAGCTTCTGCTTTTCTTCCTGGTCGCTTTGCAGCTGGTGGAAGCGGTTGGCCACGACGGCTTGGGCTTCGAGCTTTTCCAGGTTGGCGTTCAGTTCGCGCAGGATGTCCTCGACCCGCAGCAGGTTCTCGCGCGTGTCGGACAGCCGGTTCTCGGTCTCGCGGCGACGTTCCTTGTACTTGGACACGCCGGCGGCTTCCTCGAGGAAGACGCGCAGCTCTTCCGGGCGCGACTCGATGATGCGCGAGATCATGCCCTGGCCGATGATGGCGTAGGCGCGCGGGCCCAGGCCAGTGCCGAGGAAGATATCCTGGATGTCGCGCCGGCGCACCGGCTGGCTGTTGATGTAGTAGGTGGAGGTACCGTCGCGGGTAAGCGTGCGCTTGACCGCGATCTCGGCGTACTGGCCCCACTGGCCGGCGGCCTTGCCGTCGCTGTTGTCGAACACCAGCTCGACCGAGGCGCGGCCGGAGGGCTTGCGGTGGGTGGAGCCGTTGAAGATCACGTCCTGCATCGACTCGCCGCGCAGCTCGGAGGCCTTGGATTCGCCCAGCACCCAGCGCACGGCATCGATGATGTTCGACTTGCCGCAGCCGTTCGGGCCGACCACGCCGACCAGCTGGCCGGGCACCTGGAAATTGGTGGGATCGACGAAAGACTTAAATCCCGACAATTTGATGGAGGAAAGGCGCACGTTGCTTCGGTTGGGCTAAGGAGTCGTCGAAGGCGTCATCATACCATCGCTTCCTTGCAATTCGGCCAAGAAGGAAGCTTGCGAACTCGACAATTCGGGGTGAAAGGTGTCGGGGACCGTGCGATGGAGAGCATGCTAAACGTGAGACCGTCGTACCGGCGAAGGCCGGTACCCAAGTTCGTAGCTAGTTGATACGCACGCAAAATTAGGCTCCGGCCTGCGCCGGAGCGACGGGGTTGGGGCGCGGGACTGGCGTGGAGCATGCAGCGCAGAGCCGGCAGTAGCAGCAGTAAGAGCCTAGCCGACCTGCCCCACCATCGAATCATTCATCGCCGCCTCCCCCGCCGCCTCCGTCAGCACCCGCCCAACCACCCCCTCCGCCGCCAGCACCCGGATGCTGCCGGTGCGGAAGGCTTCGGCCAGGCGCTCGGCCGGGAGGGAAAACGCTTCCTGGCGGCCGGCGCCGGAGAAGATGAAGAGCGTGCGCAGCGGGCTGACCCAGGCCAGCTTCACCTTGCGCACGCCCGATGCGCCGGTGAATTCGACCCGCATGCCGCGCGCCAGGGTGGCCAGGCTGGCCGCCGCCGGCTCGTCAAGGGCGTCTTCTTCGGCTGCCGCCGCCTGCTCCTGCGCGATGCGGCGCATGGCGTCCTGCTGGGCCGCTTCCACCGCCAGCTCCAGCTGGCGCTCGGGCGACAGCTCGATCGGGGCGCGCACGATCGAGGCGTGGCATTCGGCCAGCTCGGCGAAGAACTGCAGGCGCTCGGCGTCCTGCCACTTGATGGCGTCGAGCCATTTGTTGAGGGTGGTGAGCAGGGCCGGCAGGCGCGCGATCAGCGCCTTGCGCTGTTCCTGCGTGGCCTTCGGCTTGACGCTCCAGATCAGGTCATCCATGGCGCGGGTGGCGTTGTCCACCGCGCCCGGCTTGCTGTCCTCGATGGTATAGGCCAGGACCAGGACCGGCATCCAGCGCTGTTCCAGGAAGGTACCGACCATCGCCACCACCTGCTCGCCGGCCAGGCGCAGCGACACCGCCTTTTTCGCCGAGCGCGTCGCGGCCAGCTGCTTTTCCTGGCGCGTGGCCTGGGCGATCGGGCCGGCGATGGCAGCCTGCTGGGCGTGTTCGCGTTCGGCGATGCTCGCTTCCAGGTCGGCCACGGCGGCGGCGAAATCGTCCGGCTGGGTACCGGCGCGCACCTTGTCCACGCCGCGCCGCATGGCCCGGTAGACCGGGTCGTCCGGGCTGCCCGCCTGTTCCCAGCCCGCGCTCGAGAGCAGGTCGAGCATGCGGCGCGCCGGATGGGTCTCTTCGAAAAAGAAGCTGCGGTCCTGCAGCGCGGCCTTGAGCACCGGCACCTGCAGGAAGGCGATCAGCTCGCGCGTCTCCCGGGGGATCGATTCGTCCAGCAGCACGGTTTCGAAAATCCGCGACAGCAGGTCGAGCGTGGTTTCGTCGCCGCGCGACAGGCTGCCCTGGGGCATGCTTTGTTTCAGGCGCGGCAGGTAAAACACGCCATGCGGCACGGCCTCGCCCTGGGCCGGCAGCGGGCCGGCCGGCTGGCCGGCGGCGGGAACGCTGGCGGCCAGCCGTTCCAGCATGTCGATGAGCGGCGCCGGCAAGGCAGCAACCGTCGCCACCTGCGCCTGCACGCCTGCGCCCGCGTGCGACGGCGCCATGACGACGCCATGTGGCGCCGCCTGTCCCGGCGCCGGCTGGGGCACCGTGGCGGCAGGTGCGGCGCCACCCATGCCGGCCGGCGCAAAACCCGCGGCCGTGCTGGGACGCCAGCCGCCACTGCCCTGCGGCAGGTTGGGAATCTCCGGCACCGCGCTTTGCGCACCGGCAGCGGCGCCGGCGGCGCCGAACAGCTCGCGCAACTGCTGCGACACGGCCGCATCGCGCCGGGCCCGTGCGGCCTTGGCGGCGGCGCTGCCGTCGGTTTTGGCGAAGCGTTCGTCCTGGCCACGGGAACGGGCCGGCTTGAGCCGCTCGCCGAGCGCGTCGAGCATCGGCCCAAGGTCGAACACGATGCCGGTGCGCAGCAGCGGCAGCACCAGCTCGTGCGACTGTTCGTCCGGCTCGAACTCGCACCATGCCTCTTGCAGCGCGCGCAGGAAGACTTCGGGGCGGAAGGGATTGTGGCTGGCCCGCACCAGTTCGCGGCCGAGCAGCACGCCCAGGCGCACGCCCAGGCTGGCGAGGCGCTCCGAATGCTGGATGTCGAACGGCCGGCTGATGGCGGCGAAGGCCAGCTGCATGTCCATCACTTCCATCGGCACCAGGCTCAGGGCCAGTGGCGCCGGCGCGGCTGCCGGTGCGAGCGTGGGCGCGAGCAGCGCGACTTCCTTGCGCAGCGCCAGCTCGATGCCGGTCGCGGCGATGTGCACGAAGGCGTAGGCGTTGTCGTTGAGGAGATTGCCGGAGCGGATGCGGCGCACCGCCTGCTGGGGATCGGGTCCAGCCGCGGTCAGGTCGAGCAGCACGGCCACCATGCGCTTGACGGTGTCCATCAGCCCTTCGGAGGCGTGGCGCGCACCGATACCGACGAGCTCTTCCAGCGTCGCCTGCTGCGCGCTGGCTGCCTTGCGGGTGGCGGGTGTCTGGGCAGTGTGACTGGCCATGGCTGGGAGGACTTGGGGGGAAATATTTCACACCATTGTGCCACATAATTTCCAAGTGGCAATAGAAAGAGTGCATACATCGGTCGCTTGTCCCTCTGCCTGCCAACTTTTCCGACTATGTTGTAAGAAATAATTTCTTGAGTACGTCGGAGCCTGTCCTACACTGGTTCACGCCTTCATCCGATACCCCTTCAACAGTACGCCACGCATGATGGGTCGACCGGTAACGCCACAGTAGCCCTGTGGCTCGGCAATGAAATGGCATTTTTTCCAAACTGAAAGGAAATATCATGGCCTCGAATCAAGGTAAGAAGACCCGCGGCGGCACCCCGCAGCAGCACGCGGAAGCTGGCCGCCAAAGCCACAAGAACGATGCCTCCAGGCAGTCGGGCTCGGCATCGGGTTCGCAACAGTCCGGCTCGCCATCGGGCTCCCAGCAGTCCGGCAACGCCTCGGGTTCCCAGCAGTCCGGCCTGGAGTCGGGTTCGCGTTCGGGCAGCAGTGGCGGCACCCGCGGCGGTACTCCGGAGCAGCACGCCGCTGCCGGCCGCCAGAGCCACAAGAACGACAAGAAGCGCTGATCGCACGGCAGGCCCTCACCTGCCCGCTGCCAGCGCCGACCGACAGCCCACCGCATGCCGCGGTGGGCTGTTCGCTTCAGGAACTGAGAAACGCGGTGGCGTCAGATGTTGCGCAGCATGCCGCCCTTGGGCGGGCGGAAGTCGCGCACGTCGTTGACCAGGCCGGCGATTTTCGCATCGCGGGCGTTCAGGTGCAGGTCGGAATACTGGTGGATGGCCCACTGCTCTGGCGTGAGTTCGACATTGCGGCGCAGGATCGACTCGGTACGGGCGTCGTCGGCGCGCAGGCCCTCGACGATGATGTTGAGCGCGTCCGGCCGCGAACCGGGCGAGGCCGTCGCATGCGACTTGTGCACCATGAAGCGGGCGGTGTCGCTGCAATAGCGCTCGGTGCCGGCCAGGAACAGGGTGACGGCGATCGAGGCCACCGCCCCGCCGTTGTACATCACGAACCTGATCGGCGAGTTGGCCATGAAGTTGTACAGGCACAGGCCGTCGCTCACATAGCCGCCATTGGACTGCACCAGGATGTGGGCCGTCTCGATGCCGTCCTCGGTCATCATGGCCACCGCTTCGAACACCCGGTGCACCATGTCGCTGTTGACGTCGCCGGACAGCGTGAACCAGCCTTCCTTGACCTCTTGTGTCTTGTCTTCGCTCATAGTTTTTTCCCACTGCAAAGTGTGTGGGGTAAGTGTAGCAAAACATGCACACGGGCCCCGGTCCGCCTCGCCCAATAGTGCGCGGCAATGCTTTTGGACAATCCGAAACTGGGCCCGACACGGCGCCCCTTCGGTTGACATCGCCGCAATGCTGGCATATCCTCCACAGTCTTGACCGGGAGAGCGCAGGACTCCCTGCCGCCGAAGGGGCACCACCCATAAACTCTCAGGCACAAAGGACTGGTCAAGGGGCAGCCGCGCACAGCGCGGCAGGCCCACACTCTGGAGAGCGGCCGCGAGGCCCACCGAAGGGGCAGGCGGCTTTGCCGCTATCTCTCAGGTACCAAGGACAGAGGGGATACAAGCACCCGCAAGGCGTGCCCGCACCCCCTATTTTGCTACCTGTCCCGGAGATTCCATGACGCTCAAAGCGACCCCGCTCAATTCCGCACACCGCTCCCTCGGGGCCAAGATGGTCGACTTCGGCGGCTGGGACATGCCGGTCAACTACGGCTCCCAGATCGAAGAACATAACGCAGTGCGTACCGACGCCGGCATGTTCGATGTCTCGCACATGTGCGTGGTGGACCTGAAGGGCGCCAACGTGCGCACCTTCCTGCGCGGCCTGCTGGCCAACAACGTCGACAAACTGCAGGTGCCGGGCAAGGCGCTCTACTCCTGCATGCTCAACCCTGAAGGCGGCGTGATCGACGACCTGATCGTCTATTACTTCAGCGAAGACTGGTTCCGCCTGGTGGTCAACGCCGGCACTGCGGAAAAGGACGTGGCCTGGATGCAGCAGCAGAACGACGCGACCGGCAGCGGCGTCGCCATCACCCAGCGCCGCGACGGCAACGACCCGATCGCCCTGGTCGCGGTGCAGGGCCCGAACGCCCGCGCCAAGGTGTGGCAGGTGCTGCCGACCACCCAGGCCGCGTCCGAACCGCTCAAGCCCTTCAATGTCGTCATCGTCCCGGATACCGCGTTCGGCGAAGCGATGGTGGCCCGCACCGGCTACACCGGCGAAGACGGCTTCGAGATCGGCGTGCCTGCCTCGCAGGTCGAAGCACTGTGGAATGCGTTCGTCGCCGCCGGCATCAAGCCGGCCGGCCTGGGCGCGCGCGATACCCTGCGCCTGGAAGCGGGCATGAACCTGTACGGCCAGGACATGGACGACAACGTGAACCCGCTCGACGCCGGCCTGGCCTGGACCATCGACCTGGTGTCCGAGCGCGATTTCATCGGCAAGGCGGCCTTGCTCGCCAAGGGCCAGAACGCCAACTTCGTGGGCCTGATCCTGCGCGAAAAAGGCGGCATCCTGCGCGCCCACCAGAAGGTCGTCAGCGCGGCCGGCAACGCCGGCGAGATCACCAGCGGCACCTTCAGCCCGAGCATGCAGCAGGCGATCGCGCTGGCGCGCGTGCCAATGGACGTGGCCATCGGCGACACCGTGCACGTCGAAATCCGCGACAAGAAGCTGGCGGCCAGCGTGGTGAAGCTGCCCTTCGTGCGCAACGGCAAAGTGCTCGCCGTTTGAATCCAAATAATCAAGAACACGCCTTATACTATCCGCCTCACCACACTGGAGCCTTTACATGAACATTCCAACCGACCTGAAATACACCGAGTCCCACGAGTGGGTGCGCCGCGAAGCTGACGGCTCCGTCACCGTCGGCATTACCGAGTACGCGCAGGACGCGCTGGGCGACATCGTGTTCGTCGAACTGCCGCAGGTCGGCAAGGCATTCACCGCCGGCGCCGACGCCGCCGTGGTCGAGTCGGTCAAGGCCGCCAGCGACATCTACGCCCCGGTCGCCGGCACCGTCACCGCCGTCAACCAGTCGGTCGCGGACGCGCCCGATTCGATCAACAGCGACGCCTTCGGCGCCTGGCTGTTCAAGCTGCAGCCGTCGGACGCGAGCCAGATCGACAAGCTGCTGTCGGCCGACGCATACGCGCAAGCGACCGGCAACTAAGTTTTTCCCGACGTGGACGGCCCTGCCGTCCACCGTACGTCCCTGGTTCAGCTCCTCTTTCAGCTCCTCTTCTTGGCCCCTACCATGACCCGCACCAGCCTCACCCAACTCGAAGCGCGTGATTCGTTCATCCCACGCCACATCGGCCCGTCCGAATCCGAACAGGCAGCCATGCTGTCGACCCTCGGCTACGCCACCCGCGAAGCCCTGATCGACGCGGTCGTGCCTGCGAACATCCGCCGCAAGGACACGCTCGACCTGGGCCAGTTCGTCGAACCGCGCACCGAAGAGGAAGCGCTGGCGACGTTGAAGGCGCTGGCAGCGAAGAACAAGGTCATGAAGTCGATGATCGGCCAGGGCTACTACGGCACCCACACGCCGAAGGTCATCCTGCGCAACATCTTCGAGAACCCGGCCTGGTACACCGCCTATACCCCGTACCAGCCAGAGATCTCGCAGGGCCGCCTGGAAGCGATCCTGAACTTCCAGCAGATGATCACCGACATGACTGGCATGGGCATCGCCAACTCGTCGATGCTCGACGAAGGCACCGCCGCCGCCGAAGCCATGACGCTGCTGCAGCGGGTCGGCAAGTCGAGCTCCAAGGTGTTCTACGTGGCCGACGACGTGCTGCCGCAGACCCTGGAAGTGGTGCAGACCCGGGCCCAGCCGATCGGCGTGGAAGTGCGTGTCATCGCCGCCGCCGAGATCGAGAAGCTGGAAGAATCCTGCTTCGGCGTGCTGCTGCAATACCCGGGCGTGAACGGCGAAGTGCGCGACTACCGCGCCGCCGTGGAGCACCTGCACGCCGCCGGCGCGATGGTGGTGGTGGCTGCCGACCTGCTGGCCTTGAGCCTGCTCGAAGCACCGGGCGCATGGGGCGCCGACGTGGTGGTGGGTAACAGCCAGCGCTTCGGCGTCCCGCTCGGTTTCGGCGGCCCGCACGCCGGCTACCTGGCCACCCGCGACGAGTACAAGCGCAGCATGGCCGGCCGCCTGGTCGGCGTCACCGTCGACGCCCAGGGCAACCAGGCCTACCGCCTGGCGCTGCAGACCCGCGAGCAGCACATCCGCCGCGAGAAAGCCACCTCGAACATCTGTACCGCCCAGGTGCTGCTGGCCGTGATGGCCGGCATGTACGCGGTCTACCACGGCCCGGATGGCCTCAAGCGCATCGCCCAGCGCGTGCACCGCCAGACCGCCATCCTGGCGCGCGGCCTCCAGCAGCTCGGCGCCGAAGTGCTCAACACCACCTACTTCGACACCCTGACCGTCAAGGGCGACGCCGGCGCGCTGCACGCCGCGGCCGCGGACGCCGGCATCAACCTGCGCCGCATCGACGACGGTCACGTGGGCGTCTCGCTGGACGAGACCACCACCCGCGAAGACCTGGCCGCGCTGTTCGGTGTGTTCGGCAAAGGAAAAACCGTGGACATCGACGCCATCGACGAAGACGTGGCCGACGCCTACCCGGCCGCGCTGGCGCGCTCGAGCGATTTCCTCACCCACCCGACCTTCCACCGCTACCACGCCGAGCACGAGATGCTGCGCTACCTGCGTAGTCTGGCGGACAAGGACCTGGCGCTGGACCGCACCATGATCCCGCTCGGCTCCTGCACCATGAAGCTCAACGCGACCTCGGAAATGATTCCCGTCACCTGGCCGGAATTCTCCAGCGTGCACCCGTTCGCGCCGAACGACCAGACCGTGGGCTACCGCGAGATGATCGACCAGCTCGAAGCCATGCTGTGCGCCGCCACCGGCTACGCCGCGATCTCGCTGCAGCCCAACGCCGGTTCGCAGGGCGAGTACGCGGGCCTCTTGGTGATCCAGAAGTACCACGAGTCGCGCGGCGAAGGCCATCGCAACATCTGCCTCATTCCATCGTCGGCGCACGGCACCAACCCGGCGTCGGCCAGCATGGTCGGCATGAAGGTCGTGGTCACCGCCTGCGACGAGAACGGCAACGTCGACCTGGCCGACCTGAAGGCCAAGGCCGAGCAGTACAGCCGTGACCTGGCCTGCGTCATGGTCACCTACCCGTCGACCCACGGCGTGTTCGAAGAAGGCATCAAGGAACTGTGCGAGATCGTGCACCAGCACGGCGGCCAGGTGTATGTCGACGGCGCCAACATGAACGCAATGGTCGGCGTGGCCGCACCGGGCGCGTTTGGCGGCGACGTCAGCCACCTGAACCTGCACAAGACCTTCTGCATCCCGCACGGCGGCGGCGGTCCCGGCGTCGGCCCGATCGGCGTCGGCGCCCACCTGGCCCCGTTCCTGCCGAACCAGCTCTCGACCGGCTACGTGCGCAACGAAGCGGGCATCGGCGCGGTCAGCGCGGCGCCGTTCGGCTCGGCCTCGATCCTGCCGATCTCGTGGATGTACATCGCGATGATGGGCGCCGAGGGCCTGACCGCCGCGACCGAAGTGGCGATCCTGAACGCCAACTACATCGCGCGCCGCCTGGCGCCGCACTACCCGGTGCTGTACACCGGCCACGACGGCCTGGTGGCGCACGAGTGCATCATCGACCTGCGCCCGCTGCAGGACAAGACCGGCATCAGCAACGAAGACGTGGCCAAGCGCCTGATGGATTTCGGCTTCCACGCCCCGACCATGAGCTTCCCGGTGCCGGGCACGCTCATGATCGAGCCGACCGAATCGGAAGCCAAGGCGGAGCTGGACCGTTTCATCGAGGCGATGATCACCATCCACGCCGAGATCGTGAAGGTCGAGCGCGGCGAATACGACAAGATGGACAACCCGCTCAAGGGCGCCCCGCACACCGCCGACGTGGTGACCGCCGACGACTGGCAGCACACCTATTCGCGCGAAGTGGCGGCCTTCCCGGTGGCCTCGCTGCGCAAGAAGAAGTACTGGCCGCCGGTCGGCCGCGCCGACAACGTGTACGGCGACCGCAACCTGTTCTGCGGCTGCGCACCGATCAGCGATTATGAATAGTCGGTTCGGGCAGTGCCCGAACTGACGAACACATGCTCGCTTTCACTCACTTGCGGCTCGAGGCGAGCCGCAAGTGAGAACGTTCATGACGGCGGCGTTCCCTGGGCAAATCCCGGGTGACGCCGCTTTCTTTTTGGGCGGGCTGGATGCCTTGCGGCGCCAGCTGAGGCTCCCCTTCCGGCTCCCCAAGCTGGAAGGCCGCCACCGTGCGCGACAGCGCGAGCGCTTGCATCTGCAGGGTGCGCGCCGCCGCCGCGGCTTCTTCCACCAGCGCGCAATTCTGCTGGGTTACCTCGTCCATTTTGACGATGGCCTGGTTGACCTCTTGCAGGTTGCCGGCCTGGCCGGCGCTGGCGCTGCCGATGCCGCCGACGATGTCTTCCACCTCGCGCGCCGAGCTGGCGGCCTGCGTAATGCTGGCGCCCGCCTGCGCCGCCCACGCGGCGCATCCCTCGATCTCGGCCACCGAGCGCGCCGCCAGGTCGCGCACCTCGCGCGCGGCCAGCGCAGCGCGCTGGGCCAGCGTCCGCACCTCGGCCGCCGCGTCGGCGAACTCGCGCCCGCGCGCGCCGCCGCGCGCCGCTTCCAGCGCGGCATTCAGGGCCAGGGTACCGGCTTCGCTGGCGAAGGCATCGACCGCGCCGGCGGCGTCGAGCGCTCGCAAGGCGTCCTCCTTCACCGAGGCCATGGTGGCGGCCATCCGGTCGACCTGCAGGCCGCCCTGGCGGGCGCTGGTCGATGCCGACTGTGCCAGGCGGTTGGCGGCCTGCACGCTGGTGGCGGTCACGGTCACGGTCTCGGCCAGCTGCTGCATCGAGGCGGCCGTGTCTTCCAGCGAGCGGCCGCGAAAAACGGCGCGGCTGTGCATGCTCAGGTTGCCCAGGGTGATGTCGCGCGAGGCGCTGCCGATGCTGCGCGCCGATTCCAGCACGGTGCGCAGGGTGCCGTTCAGGTTGCGGATCCCGGCGTCGAGCGCGCGCGAGGTCTCGCCGATCTCGTCGTCGCCATAGACCCGCGCCTGGATCGTCAGGTCGCCGCTGGCCAGCCCCATCGCCGCCGCGCCGATGCCGCGGATTTCAAGCAGCAGCACGCGCCGCACCGCCATCGTGATCCCCAGCGACACCGCGACCGCCAGCAGGATCACGAGAGGCATCAGGCCGGCCGTGACGCGGAAGTCGGCGGCCGCGCTGCTGGACGCCGCTTCGGACAGGTCGCGCTCCAGCCTGGCCAGCAGGGCCAAGCGCTGCGCCATCACGGCGAACGCCGCCTCCGGCTTGACCATGGCGTTGGCGCCGATGGTCTGGTCGGCGTGCGCCAGCTCCACCACGTCGCGCGCCGCCCGCACATACAGCCGGTGGGCCAGCGCAGCCTGGTCGACGTGGCGCCGTTCGGCGCTGTCGGCCCGCGTCTGCCGCACCAGCTCCGCGAAAGCGCGCTCGATGGCGCCGTGCTGGCGGTGGATGTCGGCGATGAGCAGGTCGATGCGCGGGCGCGAGAAGCTGCTGCTGATCCAGGTGAGCAGCTTGTAGGTGTCGGCGTGCACCCGCTGGGCCTGGGCCACCAGCTCGGTGGCGCTGCGCATCTGCACCGCGCGGGGCCCGACAATGTCCTGCAGCGACTGGTGCTGACGCACCATCGCGTAATAGGCGGCGCTGGACAGCATCACCAGCAGCAACAGCACGACGCCTGGCGCGAGCAGGAGTTTCGGACCGATCTTCAGGCGCGACAGCATGGCTCACGCGTGCCGCAGGAAGGGGTGGGGGAAGGAAGGATTCCGGACGATGTGCATGATGCCTCCCTGATGTAAACGCATTCAATTTCCCAAACGCATTGGATGAATCTACGCGGTTCAATATCGAGGGGGTTTGCGGTCGATCATATCGACGGGTTTCTAGCCGCCGAACCAACAGACAGTGGTATTGTGAAACAGATACTTACCAATTTGATATAGTTTGCGCCGCGGCACGCTGTATCCTGTCGCTCGACCGATCAACCAGGGGACACGCATGAAGGCCAGGCTCATTGTCGTTGCAGCAGCATTCCTTGCCATTGGCGGCGCGCAGGCGCAGCTGCTCGATGCACCGGCCGATACCATAACGCCGCGCCTGTCGGCGGATGCGGGCCGGTTTGGACCACTGGCTGCCGGCTTCACGAAGTATTCGCCCCTCTACGGCGGCAACGAAACGGCCAATCCCAACGACCGCCAGTTCCCCGGCTTTCGCACCGATCCCAGGCTCGTGCTCGGCTACGTCTTCAATCAGTACTTGGCGCTGGAAACCGGCTACGCGCACCTGCGCGACAAGGGCTTCCACAAGATCGACACCTTCGAACCCGAAGAGCGGGCTGCCGAAGCCGCCGTCGCCGCCGGTGCGCTGGGCGCCAGGAGCCATACCACCTACATTGCCGCCAAGCTCACCCTGCCGCTGAGCGAGCGCCTCACAACTTACGGCAAGGTCGGCGTCGCGCACAGCGAAGTCAGGAACGACGGCCTGCTGGCGCCGCAGCGGGTGCGCCCGAACCGGCCCAGCGAGTTTGTCGGCGAATCAGGCCGGGGGGGCTACGGGGCCATCGGCGCGAAGTACAAGCTGAACGACCGGACCACGCTCAGCGGCGAGGCGGTGAGCAACGCCAGCGCCAGGCAGTTCGGCAAGGCGTCGAACGCCAGCGGCGTGAAAGGCAGCGTCGGGATCGGGTTTTAGGATCCGCTCCGCTGTCGGGCGGCGTGCCGCCCGGTTACACTAGCGGGATGACGACCAGCACGACGACCAGCCCCCGATTCGGCGCCATCCTGGCGCGGCACCGGCGCCTGCTGGCGCTGGGCGCGCTGTCGCTGCTGCTGCACCTGATGGCCCTGGCCTGGGTCGATCTGCGCATCGACGCACCGCCTGTCCTGGCCGGGAGACAGGACCTCGCTGTCCGACTGGTCCAGCCCGCGCCCCCGGCGCCTGCCGCAGCGGCCGCACCCGCAGCGATGCTTCCCGATACTGCCGCACCCCTTGCCCCCGCCGACGAAGTACGCCCTGCCCCGCCGCCGCAAACTGCAAGCACCGCGGCCACTCCCGCCCAAGGCGGTGAACCGGTCCAGATGCCCAGCCGCTACCGCGTGTCGATGCCGCCCAGCGCGGTGCTCACCTACGAGGTAAGCGATGGTTCAGGCGTGACGGGTGACGCTTCCCTGGACTGGTCGACCGACGGCGTGCAGTACCGGCTCGCGATGGACGGCATCCTGGGACGGATCGACAGCGAAGGGGGCACCGACGACGCCGGCATTGCGCCGCTGCGCGCCAGCTATCGCATCGGCAGCGGCAGCGCCTCGGTCGCCTTCGAGCGCGAGCGGCGCGCCATCGTGTTCGAAAGTGTCGGCCGCAGCGCCCAGGACACGCCGGGCAGCCAGGACGGCGCGAGCTTGCTGATGCAGCTGGCCGGCATCGGGCTGGCCGATCCGGACCAGCTGCAGGATGCGGTGGATGTCTATGTCGGCCGGGCCGACGGGGCGGCGGTGGAGCGCTACCAGGTACTGGGCCGCGAACAATTGGAGACGCCGCTGGGCGGCATGGAAACGCTGCACCTGGCGCGAACAGGCAGCGTGCGGACGGAGATCTGGCTGGCGCCAGGCCAGGGCTGGCTGCCGGTGCAGCTGCGCACGACGGCGCAGGACGGCAGCTTGCGCACCCAGACCATCAAGCAAATCAGGCGAACACCGTAGGGCGGTCGGCTCCGCCGACCGCCCTACGGCCACGATAGCGTCGTTTACGCCAGCTTGGCCGCGTGCTCGCGCGTTGCGTGGAAGGTCAGCTTCGGCCAGCGTTCCTGCGTCAGGCGCAGGTTGACGCCCGAGGTGGCGAGGAAGGCCATGTTGCCGGCCGCGTCATAGGCGACCTGGTGGCCGAGCTGGTTCTCGAAGTCCCCCAGGGCCTTCTTGTCGTCGCTCGACACCCAGCGCGCGCTGCTGATGCTGCTGCTCTCGAACACCGCGTCCACGCCGTATTCATTCAACAGGCGGCTCGCCACCACTTCGAACTGCAGCACGCCGACCGCGCCCAGGATCAGGTCGCTGCCCAGCACCGGCTTGAACACCTGCACCGCGCCCTCTTCGCCCAATTGCTGCAGGCCCTTGTGGAGCTGCTTCACTTTCAGCGGATTGCGGATGCGCACGGTGCGGAACAGGTCCGGCGCGAAGTACGGGATGCCGGTGAAGGTCAGCATCTCGCCTTCGGAGAAGCTGTCGCCGATCTGCATGTTGCCGTGGTTCGGCAGGCCGATGATGTCGCCGGCGTAGGCTTCCTCGACCTGTTCGCGGCTCGAGGCCATGAAGGTCACCACCGACGACAGCTTGACGTCGCGGCCAAGGCGCAGGTGCTTGACCTTCATGCCTTTTTCGAAACGGCCCGAGCACACCCGCAGGAAAGCGATGCGGTCGCGGTGGGCCGGGTCCATGTTGGCCTGGATCTTGAAGACGAAGCCGGAGAACTTCGGCTCTTCCGGCTTGACGTCGCGCACGGTGGCGTCGCGCTCGCGCGGCGCCGGGGCCCAGTCGACCAGGGCCGACAGGATCTCGCGCACGCCGAAGTTGTTGATCGCCGAACCGAAGAACACCGGGGTCTGCACGCCGGCCAGGAAGCGTTCCAGGTCGAACACGTGCGAGGCGCCGTGTACCAGTTCCACTTCCATCTTGAGCTGCTCGATCTCGAGCGGGAACATGGCGGCCAGCTTCGGGTTGTCGATGCCCTTGACGATCTCGAAGGCGCCGTCGGCCTTTTCTTCGCCGGCCTTGAACAGCATGATCTCGTCCTTCAGCAGGTGGTACACACCGCGGAAGTTCTTGCCCATGCCGATCGGCCAGGTCACCGGCGCGCATTCGATCTTGAGCACCGATTCGACTTCGTCGAGCAGTTCGAGCGGATCGCGGGTTTCGCGGTCCATCTTGTTCATGAAGGTGACGATCGGGGTGGCGCGCATGCGGCAGACGTCGAGCAGCTTGATGGTCTGTTCTTCCACGCCCTTGGCGGCGTCGATCACCATCAGTGCCGAGTCGACCGCGGTCAGCACGCGGTAGGTGTCTTCCGAGAAGTCCTGGTGGCCCGGGGTGTCGAGCAGGTTGACCACGTGGTCGCGAAACTCGAACTGCATCACCGAGGACGCGACCGAAATGCCGCGCTGCTTCTCGATGTCCATCCAGTCGGAGGTGGCGTGGCGGCCGCTCTTGCGGCCCTTGACGGTGCCGGCGAGCTGGATCGCGCCCGAGAACAGCAGCAGCTTCTCGGTCAGCGTGGTCTTGCCCGCGTCAGGGTGGGAAATGATGCCGAAGGTGCGGCGGCGCGCGACTTCGCGCGGGATCTGTCCGGCCTGGCGGCTGGCGGCGGTATCGGCGCCAGCGGCGCTGTCGTCGGTAGGGAAATCGGTATCGTTGGACATAGTCGAGCCTTGCAAAGTGGCCCTTGGGCGAAAACCCTCGATTTTACCGATTCTGGCTCCTGTCGTGTGAAGAGAATCGCGCGGCCCGGGACCGGGCCGCGCAGGCCCGGGCTATTCGCGCACCCGGCGCCAGCCGGCGCGGCGGGTCGGGATCACCGCCGCCGGCTTGTGGTCCTCGACCTTGGTTTCGCCGGTGGCGGTGGTGGCGATGGTCTTGGAGGCGCCGTTGGACAGGGTGATGTTGATGAAGCCGACCACGCCCGCATTGTTCGACAGGGTCTTGCCGGCGTATTCGCCCACCGCGCGCCCGGTGCACAGGTCCAGGCCATAGATGTTGGCGGTGCCGCCCACCGAGCACGACGAAGACGAGCTTGGGATGTTGGTGACCATGGTCAGCGTGCCCAGCACGATCTTCGGGTCGAGGTTGATGCGCTCGCCCGTATTGCGGTCGAAGTCGACATACCAGCCCGCCTGGGTGCCCAGGTCCACCTCGGGGCCGGCGATGGTGTAGGTGTCGCCCGCCGAGCCGGACACCTTGGTCAGCGTCTGCTTCGGCATCGCCGCCGCCGTGCGCCAGCTGGCCGCGCTGATCGCGGTGCCGCTGTCGCGCAGCACATAGGCCGACTGGACCGCCGTGTTGGCGACGTCGCCGATGTCGAGCAGGCGCCCGGTGCCGAAGGCCACCACGCGCTCGGCCGCCGCGGTGACGACGCCGTCGGTATTGGTGGTCTCGACCCGGCACAGGGCCACGTCGGGACGGGTCGTGATCGGCTGGGCGGCGCCGGCGTCGCCCATCTTGATCATGCGCACCGTGCCCGGGCTGGTGAAGTCGAAACGCCACATCTGGCCCAGGTTGTCGCCGCCGTAGACGTAGGTCACCAGCGGGTCGGTGGACGGGTTGGTGGTGATCGCCGTGATCTTGGCAAAGCCCGACGGCGTGGTCGTGCTGCCGGTATTGGTGGTGATGCGGTCCAGGACCTGGCCGGTGGCGACGTCCACCACGAACAGGTAGCCCTTGCCGCTGCCGCTATTGACGCCTTCCACGCCCGGGATGTTGTTGTAGGCCGAGGTCAGGAACACCACCCAGCGTTCGGCGCCGCTGGCGTTCTTCCACAGGCCGAACTGCGCGTTGCCGAAGGACAGGCCGATTTCGGGTTCATGGTTGATGCCGGCGCACACGGTGGCGTCGGCGCACAGTTCCCACAGGGCGCGCGGCTGTTCCGGATTGGTGACGTCGAGCGCGTAGTAGCCGCGCCCGCCCGCATTCAGCCCCCCCACCAGCACCGTGCGCCATTCGCCGCCGATCTGCACGTCGGCCACTTCCGGCGAGCCATCCACCGTGTACTGGTGGTTCACGCCGTAGTTGATGCTGGCCTGGACCGGCAGCTTCTTCATCGTGATGCGCGGCACGTAGGCCCACAGTTCTTCGCCGTCGTCCGAGGCGAACGCGTGCAGCATGCCGTCGTTGGCCGCCACGTACACGGCGCCGGCGCGCGAGGCGTGGGTCACCTTGAAGTCGTTGTAGCCGGCGCGGGTGTACATCTTGCGCGGATCGCGCACGAAGGCCGGCTTGGCCGACGCGATGTCGCCCAGCACCAGCGGCACCGCCGCCGTCAAGCCCTGGGGAATGGTGTCCGAGACCGCGTAGGAACGCAGCACCGTATTGTCCGCGTACTGCTGCTGCCCGCGCAGCCAGTTGACGATGGTGGCGCCGCTGTTGACGATCGCCTGGTTGGCGCCGGACAGGTTGGCGCACTGCGACAGCAGGTTGCACTTGTTGTCGAACCAGCCGCGTTCCTGGGCATTCATGTCGGCGTAGTCGAAGTCCTTGAGCGACCCGGTGGTGTCGGTATCGAGCATCAGGATGCGGCGCGTGTCGCTGCTGCGGCCAACCTTGCGGCCGACGATGGTCGACGAATTCCATGCCTCGGCCGGCTCGACGATGCCGGTGACGATGTTGATCTTGCGCTTGGTGAGCTGGCCATACCATTTCACGGTGGTGAAGGTGGCCGAGAAGATGTCATTGTCATACTGCGACACGTTCGGCGTCGAGGTCGCCGATGCGGCGGCGGCGCCGGCCTTGACTTCGATATTCGACAGCGCCGAGCGCAGGCCGGCCACCACCTGCAGCGGGTCGGAGGCCGAGAAGTACTTGCCGTGGCCGTTGATGGCCGCATGCCACAGGTCGTCCACCCGCGACTGGTAGGCGGCCGAGCCGCCGTTGTCGCCGGTCTTCGGGTCGGGCCAGACGTAGGCGCCGCCGCCGTTCCACGGGCAGCCGCTGGTCACGCCGGTGATCAGCTTGTAGAAGTCGCCGCCCACTTGGGCCGCGGTGTCGTAGTTCGGTTCGTAGTTCATGATGCCGTCCACGCCCAGGCCCAGCGTATAGGTCTTCATGTGCAGGCGGGTGTTCTCGCCCGGCGCGGCCGGCACCAGGCCCGGCTTGGTCCAGTCTTCCATCGTCGGGCGCAGCGAGGTGGAGGTGGTGCTGGAGCCGCCGTTGTACCAGTACAGCGCGACGTCGGCCAGCGAATTGGCGCTCTGGGTCGACGGGTCGACGCAGCCCTTGGAGCGCTGGCAGAAGCGCGCCAGGTTTTCCGTATTGTCGTTGCTGACGACGTCCGCCGCGGCATTGCCGTTCCAGTAGCCGTCGGTGGTGACGATGGTGAAGTTCTGCTGGCAGGGGAACTTGACCACCTGGTTGTCGCCCGTGTAATTGTAGGGATACTGGTTGGCGTACAGCTTGCCGATCGCGTGCAGGGCCTGGCGGATCGGGGTCGACTGGTTGCCGTTCATCTCGTACAGGTTCTTGTACCAGGTGGTGCGGTGGGTGCCCGAGAATTTATCCGGGCGCGTCATCGCCCCTTCCGCCGCGGCGCTCGACAGCGAGGTCAGGCCGACGTTGTAGTTGTCGCTGATCGGCTGGAAGGCGTGGCCCACCGTGGTCTTCATCATCTGGTTGCGCGTCTTGTAGTAGGCGTACCAGTTGGCGAAGTTGGTCATTTCTTCGTCGTAGCTGCAGGCGGTGGCGGCGCTGCAGTCGATCCGGTTGCTGCCCTTCGGGTAGCTGGTGCGGGTCGAGACGATGTCGGTGCGCACGAAGACCGAGGCGCCCAGGTCGGTCGCGCTGGCCGGGATGCCGTCGCTCACCGCCGCCGTGATGCTGAAGCCGAGGTAGCCCGGCTTGCTGCTGTTATTGGTCGGCAGGCTGACGCCGATGTTCTTGCCCTCGGCATCCGGGCCGGTATCGACCAGGCAGACCGTGGTGTTGGGCGCGGCCGAGCAGATCGTGCCGCTGCCGCTGGCGCCGCCGACGTAGGCGCGCACGGTGCCGCGGGTGCCGATCTGGTTGCGGATCGCCAGCGCCACCGCGGCGGCGTTGACGCCCCGGCCCAGGCTCAGGCTGGCGCTGAACATGTTCACGCCGCCGAAGGTCAGCTGGGACAGCACCTGGGTCTTGCTGGGGTTGGTGCTGCCGGTGATGGCCAGCAGCGCGGTGGACGAAGTGCCCGACGACACTTTCAGTTCGACGCCGGCGCGGCTGCCGTCCGACAGCAGGGTGCAATTGGGGACCGCCTTGCTGGTGGCGCCCGCCGGGCAGCTGATCGGCACCACCGCCACCACGTTGGTGGTGTCGAGGATGATGCCGAAGCTCGAGCAGGCCGGCACGCCGCCGCCGGTCGGCGTCTTGACGCAGGCGGTGTAGGGCTGGGCCAGGCCGGTCTTGGCGATGATCGAGGCCGCCACCGCATTGGCCACCGCCTGCTGCTTGGCGGCGGTGTTGGTGCCGCTGGCAGCGGTCACGCCCACGTTGGTGATCGTCGCCACGCTGTTGTCGGCATAGGTCGCCGTGACGCTGTTGAGCGTCATCGACGCGCTGCCGCTGGAGGCGCCGATGGTGACGGTGCCGTACCATTCAGCGGGACGGTTCGGGTCGGAATAGCGCGGGTACTTGAAGTTGCCCACGTACTTGGCCTGGCAGTTGGTCAGCGCGCGCGAATCGCACCAGCGCACCCGGGCCGCGAACGGATAGCCGCTTGGCGCGGCCGCGTTCACCGCGGTGACGCGGCAGTTGGTCAGGCTGGCGTCGGTGCAGTACTCGGCGACGTTGATCAGGTAATAGTAGGGGTTGGCGGTGAAGCTGGCGGCCGTATACCGCTCGTCGCTCGGGAACAGGTAGCCGCTGCGGTTCTGGTTGCAGTTGTTGCCGTCGGTGTCGCACCACTTCAGGTCGGGGAAGCCGGTGACCAGGTTGGTCCTGGTACTGGACTGGCCCTGCAGGTCGACGGCGTTGACGCCGAAGCCGTCGGTGGTGACCGAGGTCCAGTTGGTGGTGGTGGTGCGGTCCTGGCTGGCGTAGCTGCTGCCGTCCGCCTTCACGGGCGGGCTGTAGCGCACGCGCGGGTCGTAGTACTGCCGGTTGAAGTCGGGGCTGGCGAAGGGCGGGTCGCCGGCGCGGCAGCCGCGCGTGCTGCCGCCGGCCATGGTGGCGCGTCCGCGGCAGGTGCTGGTGTCGTCGACGTAGTCGGGCGTGAAGGTGCTGCTCATCGAGCCCGAGTTGTCGTACAGGAGCATCAGGTTCGGCTTGACCGTGCCGCTGCCGGTCATGTTCAACAGCGGCAGGTTGGCAATCGCGGTGGGCTCGGCGCGCGCCGGCAGGACCAGGCAGGCCAGCGCCAGCAGCGGAAGCAGCACACGACGTACACGATGCAGGTTGCGGGAAATAAGCCGGTTCATACGCGTTCCGTTCACAAAATTGCGGCGTGCGGGGAAAAGCCCTCAGGCGCCGATCAGGACCACCATCTGGGTGATCACGTTGCCGCCGCGCGGGCCGTCGATGCGCGCGGTGATCACATAGTGCAGCTGCGGCACGCTGGCATACAGCTGCGTGTCCGAGCTCAAGCTGTCGCCCATCCGCACCGTATTGCCGAGGGTCGAGGTGTTGGTGGCCGTCTGGACGCAGGCATTGAGCGGGTCGCTGAAGGCGACGTCGAGCTTGCACATGCGGTGGATGACGTAGCGCACCCGGTTGCCGTCGCCGTCGACCACCTCGCGCGCGCCGTCCCAGAAGCCGGCCGAGCGCACGGTCTGGCTGGTGTCGAGCGTGGCGCGGTAGCCCTGGGCCGGCGCATGGCTGTTGAGCTGGATGCGGCTGGTCCTGGCGGTCTGGCTGAGCCAGCGGAACCCCGTGTGCAGGCCGAAGTCGGCGGCGCGCGCCAGCGTGGCGTCATAGGCCAGGTTGGAGGCCGTCAGGGTGGTCGAATTGCTGGAGCGCAGCAGGTAGATGCTCGACACCAGCATCACCAGCAGCATGATCAGCATGACCGGCAGCGCGACGCCGCCTTGTGCCTTCAAGGATGATGTCATGATGCGGTCGGCCTCCAGCCCGCGTTGCGCAGCGGGACGATGGTTTCGAAGACGCGGTAGCGGTAGCAGCTCCAGTGCGCCGGATCGCCCTCGACCGCGACCGTGACCGGGTCGCCTTCCGGGTTGTCGGCGTCTGCGAAGATGCGCGGGCGTTCGGCGCGCGAGGCCGGAATGCTGCACTGGCCGGCGGCGGTGTCGGGCCGGTCCGGGTTCCTGGCGCGCGCCACCACGGCAATGCGCAGTGCCGAGATGCGCTGGTAGTCGCCGGCGCTGCCGATGGTGCCGTCGCCGTCGGCGTCGATCATCTCGCCCGACCAGGACGACAGGCGCATGCCGTCTTCCGGCTTGAAGTCCTCGCCCACCCGGGTGTCGAAGGCGTATTGCGCCTTGAGCGAGACGATGTTGTCGGCCACCGGCTGCGAATCCGCGCCGGCGCCCTTCATGTCGGTGGAGCGCAGGCGCAGGAAGCCGCCTTCGACCGACCAGGTGCGGAAACCCAGGCTGGCGGCCGGCCCCAGGTTGTACAGGCGCGCCGCGCCGCCCTTGTACTGGGCGCCCAGCGAGCCGCTGTTGTAGCGGTTGCCGGAGCCGGCGATCATCACGTACTGCTGCGACGGCGGCGGCGGCAGGCTGCCGGCGTCGTTCGACACCTGGGCCAGCGAGCACTGCTCGCCCATGGTCTCCGGCGCGACCAGGATCACGTCGCCCTTGCCGAAGCCGTAGGGAATGCGGTCGACGTCGATGCGGGTGCCGCCGATGTAGTCGCTGGTGATGCGCAGGGTGCCGGTGCCGCTGAACGAGCTGCCGGCATACAGGCTGATGCCGTCCGGGCCTTCGCCGCCGGGCTCGATGATCGCGGCGGCCAGCGGGCGCACGGTGGCGGCGCCGCGCGCGGCTTGCGCCATTTCGTAGCCGCCGCTGTCTTCCATCACGGTGTCGCAGCCGACGATGAGCGGGTCGTTCAGGCCGAAGCCGGCATGCTCGGCGTCGCCGCTGATCGAGAACATCGCCAGCATCCCGTTCTGCATCGAATCCGAGCCGCCCAGCGCGGCCCGCTTGTTGCGTTCGGAGTCGGTCATCAGGCGGGTGGCGAACAGCACCGCCAGCAGGCCGATGACGACGCTCACCATCAGCTCGACCAGCGAGAAGCCGCCGGCGCGCGGGAAGCGAAGCGGGATGCGCACGGCGGTCATATCGACCCCGCGAAATAGGAGGTGATGCGGTGGGTGTTGACCGGCGTGTCGGCCTTGCGCTGCCAGCTGATCGCGATGCGCACCTCGGTCGGCGCGGCGCTGGCGCCCGGCGCGACGGCGATCGCGATGGTGGCGCCGGGAATCAGCGCCGTGGTCTCGTCGTGCCACTCGGCCAGCCGCTCCGGCGGCTCGGCCCCGGCCGCCACCGCATATGCAGGCAGGTGCTCGAGGTCGGTGTTCATGATGCCGAGCAGCTTGTTGGCGGCGATGGTGGCTTCGGCGCGCATGCCGGCGTCGGCCAGCGCCGCGTACGAGCGCGCCTGCAGGCCGATGGTGCCGAGCAGGCCGATCGCCAGGATCACAGCGGCCAGGAGCGACTCGAGCAGTGCGATGCCGCGCTGGCGGCGCAGCCGGAATGGGATGGGTGGGCGTGGTCGGCTCATTCGGGGCACCTGCGCGAATCGTCGGCGGCCACGTTCGGGTCGCATGTGGCGGCAACGCCGGCCAGGGTCAATACCACGCTGGCGGGGCGGAACGGGGCTTCCTCAACGTCGACCGGGTCCAGGTCGATGCGCATCATGCGCGTGTCGGCCTGGGTGTCGACCCAGCCCAGCGGGGTGAAATAGACTTCCAGCGCGCCATCGGGGCCGGTACTCACGGCCAGCCGGTTGGTGCCGGGGAGCGACTCGGCGCTGCGCCCGATCGAGGTGAAGCCGTCGCCGGCGGCGCCCTCGGGCTTGACGGCGTCGGCCAGGGTCGACCAGTCGCCGGCGTCTTCATTGCAGGGCGTTTCCGGGGTCGGGAAGCAGACGTCGACCTGCCAGTCGTATTGGCCGCTGGCCGCGTTGCGCGTCAAGACCAGGCGGCTGGCGCTGTTCAGGGCCAGCGCCTTGGCGCGCGCCGTGCCGAGGCCTTCGGCGTAGAACTGGGTGGCGGCGGCGGCCTTGGTGGCGGCGACCCAGTCTGCCATGCGCGGCACGCCCACCGCCAGCAGCACGGCGAACACGGCCAGCGCGATCAGCGCCTCCACCAAGGTGAAGCCGCGCGCCAGGCGTGGGCTTACTGGGTGCACGTGCCCTCCTTGCGGTCGACCCAGCAGTCGTCGCTGCCGGTCCAGCCGTCCGGCACGCCGGTAGTGGCGCGCCTGCCGTTCTGGTCGATCGTGAAGACGAAACCGTCGGCCGTGCCCTGCCCGGTCGCCGTCACCAGGTAGGCGCTGGCGCTGGACTCGGTGAGCTCGTAGGCGAAGTTGTCGGAGTCCTTCGGCATCAGCTTGAGCGCAGCGGCGTCGAAACCGGCGTAGCTGCGGGTATTCGACCAGTGCTGCTCCATGCGCGGCTGCAGGCCGGCCAGGCCGGTGAAGGCCTCGGTCAGGCGCGCACGCATCATGTAGCCGTTGTACGACGGCAGGGCCACGGCAGTCAGGATGCCGATGACGACCACCGTAATCATGATTTCAATGAGGGTAAAACCTGCCTGGCGCTTGATCATGGACTGTTCTCCGAAGGATCCGGCGGACTGCCGGAATGTTTCCATGTGGAATCATAACCTACGAAGCTTGCATTTCCCTGAGGAAATCCTGACAAAATCCTGACAAACGCACAGGTGGGTGGTCCGGTTTCACGACCGCGCGTTCAGCTCCCGGATGCGCAGCCGCGACGCGTGCCGGAGTCGAACGCGCGGTCGGCGGAGCCGACCACCCTACGGGAAGCGCACGGTAAAAGTGGAGCCGGTCCCGTCCGGACCGCTCGACAAGGCCACTTCGGCCCCGTGCGCGTCGGCGATATCGCGCACGATCGCCAGGCCCAGCCCGCTCCCGGTGCTGTGCTGGTCCAGCCGCACGAAGCGCTGGAACACCTGGCCGCGCTGTTCCGGCGGGATTCCGGGCCCGGAATCCTCGACCGCGAACAGGGCCCCGTCTGGCGTCGGGCGGCAGTGCACGGTGACGGTGCCGTGCTCCGGCGTGTAGCGCAGCGCGTTGTCGACCAGGTTGTCGACCAGGTCGCGCAGCATGTAGCGCTCGCCCACCACCCTGGCGGAGGCAAGTTCGAAGCCGAGGTCGATGTCCTTGCTGGCCGCCTGCTCGACGAAGGATTGCACCGCCTCGGTCACGATGGCGGCCAGGTCGAGCGGCGCCAGCTGGGCGCGCTCGAAGCGGTCGGGCCCGGCGCGCTCGAGCGAGAGCAGCTGGTTGGCCTGGCGGATCATGCGCTCGTTGGCGCGCAGCAGCAGCTCGACGGTGCGCTGGGTGTCGGGGTCGTCGCGGTGGCGCGTGGCCAGCCATTCGAGCTGCAGGCGCAGGCCGGCCAGGGGGGTGCGCAGCTGGTGGGCGACGTTGGCGCGGAAGTCGTCCTGCGCCCTGGCCCCGGCGGCGATCCGTCCGAGCAGCGCGTTGAAGGCGGTGACCAGCGGCGCCAGCTCGCGCGGCATGCCGGCGTCGTCCAGCGGCGCCAGGTCGCTGCTGCCGCGCGCATCGAGGCGCGCGCGCAGGCGGGCCAGCGGGGCCAGGCCGTTGCCGACCGAGAACCAGACCAGGCCCACCAGTGCCAGGCTGAACAGCACTTCGAGCAGCACCAGCGCGCGCACGATGGCGGCGCGCACCTGCTGGCGCTGGCTCAGGGTACGGGCGACGCCGACCTCGACCGGCCCGCCGCTGGTGGTCACCAGCAGGCTGGCCACGCGCACCGGCTGCCCGTGCATGCTGGCGTCGCGCACTTGCGCGCCGTCCTCGCGGCGGGGAAAGGCGGCGTCGCCGGCCAGCACCCGCCCGCCGGTGTCGCGCACCACAAACCAGCTGGCGTCGGGCGAGCCCGCGCCGAGCACGCGGGCGGCGGCGCCCGGCACATCGGCCTGGACCACGCCCCCGTCCGGGCGCAGGCGCGCCGCCAGGCCGGTGGCGGCATCCAGCAATCCCTGGTCGAAGGCGAGCTGGGCGGGCGTCCAGGCCAGCAGGTAGGTGAGGCTGGCGGCCAGCAGGTTGAATACCAGGATGGGCGCGACCAGCCACTTGAGCAGGCGCAGCCGGATACTCGTCACGCCGCCTCTAACAGGTAGCCGAAGCCGCGGATGGTGCGGATCGCCACCCCGGCGCCGTCGAGCTTGAGGCGCAGGCGCGACACGTAGACCTCGACCGCATTGAGCGTGAGGTCGTCGCCCCAGGGCGCGATGGCGTCGATGATCTGCTGTTTCGATACCACCCGGCCGGCCTGCTGCAGCAGGTATTCGAGCACGCCCCACTCGCGCGCCGACAGGTCCAGGACCCGTTCGCCTACGCGCGCACGGCGCGTTGCACTGTCGAGGCTGAGGTGCGCCAGGCCCAGGTGGGCCGGCGGCGGGGCGAAGCGCCGGGCCAGCGCGCGGATGCGCGCGACCAGTTCGGCGCTGGCGAAGGGCTTGACCAGGTAGTCGTCGGCGCCCGTCTCCAGCCCGCGCACCCGGTCTTCGACGGCGTCGCGGGCAGTGAGCAGCAGGACCGGGGTGGCGGCGCCGCGGGCGCGCAGGCGGCGCAGCACTTCGAAGCCGTCGATGCCGGGCAGGCCGATGTCGAGGATGAGCACGGCCGGCTGGGCGCCCTGCAGGCGGGCGTCGGCGGCCACCCCGTCGCGCACCAGTTCGACCTGCATGTCCTGGGCATGCAAGGTGCGCACCAGCCCGTCGGCCAGCACGGTATCGTCTTCGACGAGCAGCAAGGGCAAAGGCATCGTTGGTTCAATGAGGTGGGGAGATCACATTATGCGCGAATTCATTTCCCGACCGCAAAAAAACAAATGGCAGAACGGCAAAACGCCTAGTAGGACTGGACTGACACAACTCCCTGCGACAAGCCTACACAGGGGCGACTGCCAGTCTTATGTTCGCCAACAGACTATAGCTTTAATGTTCACACATCGCGATGAGGAAACAAAAGAAGACCTCAACCAGTCGCTCCCTGAAGCACGTTAGAGATAAAAGAGGACATAAAATGAACAACACTCAACTTGGTGGTACGCAGAAGGCGCAACACAAGATGGCAGCCCCGAGTGAGGCTGTGAAAGCCGCGTCCCGCCCCGTTGTCAGCTACAGCGGCACCCAGCAGAACGAACTGCTCGGCGCCCTGCCTCGTCCAGACCTGGAAAGCCTGTTTGAACAACTGGAACTCGTCCCGCTGCCATTCGGCAAAGAACTGTTCGAGTATGGCAGCAAACTGGAATACGTGTATTTCCCGACCACTGCAATCGTGTCGCTGCTGTATGTGATGGAAGATGGCGCCACCACCGAAATCGCGGTGGTCGGCCACGAAGGCGCGGTCGGCGTGTCGCTGTTCATGGGTGAGCGCGCTACCTGCAGCGCCGTGGTCCAGAGCGCCGGCTACGGCTATCGCCTCAAGGCCCAGTTCCTGCGCGACGCCTTCAACCGCGGCGGCGCCCTGCCCCAGCTCCTGATGCGCTACACCAACGCCCTGTTCGCCCAGATGGCCCAGAACGCCGTCGGCGGCCGCCACAGCTCGATCGAACAGAAGCTGTGCCGCTGGCTGCTCGACCGCCTGGACCGCTCGGCCAGCAATGAGCTGAAAGTGACCCAGGAACTGATCTCCATCATGCTGGGCGTGCGTCGCGAGAGCATCACCGCCGCCGCCGGCAAGCTGCAGGACGAAGGCCTGATCCAGTACCGCCGCGGCAATATCACCGTGCTCGACCGTGCAGGCCTGGAAGACTACGCCGGCGAATGCTACAAGGTCGCCAAGTCGGAATACGACCGTCTGCTCATGGATGTGGCGCGTTAAGACTGACGGGCGCCTGCACCGGCGCCTTCACTGATTCCGCATTCGACGCCGTCTCCGGTCCTGCCGCAAACGGCGTCGTCGTTTGCGCCGATTCGAGCACCGGCGCGGCGAGGGTCGGTCCATCGCCGCCCGGTGCGGACGCGGGAATCCAGGCCTGGACACAGGTGCCGACGCCATTCACGCCGCGCGCCACGCTCAGGGCGCCGCCCAGCAACAGGGCGCGCTCGCGCATGCCCAGCAGCCCGTGCGATTTCGACTTGGCCATGGCGTCGGCGGGAATACCGATGCCGTCGTCGGTGATTTCCAGCTCCCAGCCGCCCGGCTCGCGCGTGAGATTGACGATCACGCTGCGCGCCTTGGCGTACTTGGCGATATTGTTCAGGGCTTCCTGGGTGATGCGGAACAAGGCGATCGCCTGCATCGGGCCGGCGCAATCGGCCTCGGCGTCGATCAGGGCGTCGCAATCGAGCGCCGTCACGCGCGCATAATCGGCGCAGTAACTCTGCAACGCGGCCGACAGCCCCATATTGTCCAGCAAGCTCGGGCGCAGGTTCTCGATGATGCGGCGCTTGAGCTGCACGGTATCGACCAGGGTCTTGCGGGCCCGGCCCAGCATGGCCACCAGTTCCGGATGGCTGCCGCGCAGCTGCTCGCTGACATTGGCGATATCCATGCCGATCGCGGTCAGGTTGGCGCCCATCTCGTCGTGCAGCTCGCGCGCCAGGCGCGACTTTTCTTCTTCCGACACCCGGATCAGGTGGCGCGACAGCACCGACAACTGCTCCGTACGCTCGGCCACGATGGCTTCCAGGGTGTCGTTGGTATTCTGCAGGGCCTGCTCGGCTTCCAGGCGCAGGCCGAAACTGCGCTGCACCAGGTTGTAGAACAGCAGGATGACGAGGATCGCCACCGCATTGATGCCGACCCCGGAGAGCACCGTGCGGCGCGACTGCTCATAGAAGGCCGCGGTGCGGGTGGTCAGGAGCTCGTTCTGCTCGCGCGTCATGATCACCACCTGCAGGCGGATCTCGTCCATCTCGCCGCGCGCGTCGGCCGCCGCGGCGATGGCGACGATATCGACCAGGCCGCCGCGGCGGTACACTTCGACCGCCTGGTTCATCAGGCCGAGCTTACGCTGCACCAGGGTGCGCAGCTGGGCCAGGTTTTTCGATTGCGAGGGATTGTCGGCGAGCAGCACGCTCAGTGCGCGCAACTGGCTGTCGATTTCCTGCGGCGCCGCATTCAGCGCGCCCAGGTTGTTTTCGGCACCGGAGAGGAAATAGCCGCGCAAGCCGCTTTCGGCATCGGTGACGAGCAAGTTCAACACTTGCAGTTCGTCGGAGACGCGCGCGGTCTGGGCTTGCAGGGCGTTGGCGGAACGCAGGTCGTCCAGGTTACGGACCAGGAACACCGCATTGATCACGAGGATGACCACGCAGGCCACGCATAACAGGGTCTTGGAGAGCGGCAGGCCGCGCAACCGCTTGCCGTCGAAGGCAGTGGAAAAGTACATGAGCTTCCTTTCGCGCAACTTATGCCATCGGGGGCGATTATAGTCGCGTTAGCGCGACGTTGCAGCGCCAGACAAAACGGGTCGGGCGCAGGCGCGCGCGGTGCTACCGCAATGCGGGAAACGACAACACGTCAGCAGACCGCTGCAAGTGTGCGCCCATCCGCGCCGCGATGCAATATGCAACGCTGCACAAAAAGATCTTGCCGGAAGGGGGAAACGCGAAAGCACGCCGGGCTGGGCCGGCGTGCCCTGAGGTGGGAACTTAGTCGAGCAGGTTGTTCTTCATGGCGTAATAGGTCAGGTCGCTATTGGACTGCAGGCCCATTTTTTCCATGATGCGGGTGCGGTAGGTCGACACCGTCTTGATCGACAGCGACAGTGCATTGCCGATGTCGGACACGGTGGCCCCCTTGGCCAGGCGCAGGAAGACCTGGAACTCGCGGTCGGACAGCTCGGTGTGCAGCGCGGTGTTCGGGTCGCGGTCGAAACTCTGGGCCAGCAGTTCGCCCACGGTGGAGCTTACATAGCGGCGGCCCTGGAACACGGTACGCACCGCGGTCTTGAGCTCGTCGGCTTCGCATTCCTTGTTCAGGTAGCCGTTGGCGCCCATCTTGAACAGGTTCAGCGCGTACTGCTGCGCCGGGTAACCCGAAAGAATCAGCACCGGCAGGTTCGGCTGGCCCTGGCGGATGGTGCGCAGGATGTCGATGCCGCTCTGGTCGGGCATCGCGATATCGAGCAACAGCACGTCGCAGATTTCACGGCGTGCGATATCCAGGGCCTCGCGGCCGGTTGCGCCTTCGGCGACGACTTCGAAATCGCCCGACGACGAAAAAATCTGTTTGAAACCTGCTCGAACTATTTGGTGATCGTCACAAATGGCAACGCGTATCATTGTCTTCCCTTAAATTTTCCCTGCTCAGGAAAGTGCCAGGTCCGTGCTCCACGCCCCGGCTTGCATGCACTGGATCAGCATGCCCGCAGGTGACATTCTATCACTCCCACGCAGAGCATCAACAGCGCGCGCTTGCTGAGTTATCAATTACTGAGTACGAGCGGGGCGCGCGGCGCCGGATGGGCGCACAATGCGCCTTGCGCCAATCCACCGCGCCGCCCGCAGCGCCCTCAGGCGACAGTGCTGCCGTGCCGCAGCAGCGCGAGGATTTCCAGCAATTCGGCGCGCACCTGCGCGCTGTCGATGGCGGGCGCGCTCGGCGCCGGCTCGGCTTCGGGTGCGGAGGCGAGCTCGTGGGCGCGGCCATCGAGCCGGTTGCGGGCGCCGCTGATGGTGAAGCCCTGTTCGTAGAGCAGCTCGCGGATGCGCCGGATCAGCAGCACTTCATGGTGCTGGTAATAGCGGCGATTGCCGCGGCGCTTGACCGGCTTGAGTTGGGTAAATTCCTGCTCCCAATAGCGCAGCACGTGCGGCTTCACGCCGCACAGCTCGCTTACTTCGCCGATGGTGAAGTAGCGTTTGGCCGGGATCGGCGGCAGCACAATGGGATCAGGCTTGGTCGGTCGGTCAGTCATCTAGCACTCAGGCGGCGCGAGCCAGGGAACTTCCGGGGGGATTGGTCTCTTCGACCATTCCCTTGAGTTTCTGGCTGGCGTGGAAAGTCACGACGCGACGCGCCGTGATGGGGATCTCTTCCCCGGTTTTCGGATTGCGGCCGGGCCGCTGCGGCTTGTCGCGCAACTGGAAGTTGCCGAAGCCGGACAGCTTGACCGCTTCGCCGCGCTCGAGCGCGTTGCGGATTTCATCGAAAAAGGTTTCGACCATGTCCTTGGCTTCGCGCTTGTTCAGGCCGACCTGCTCGAACAGCAGCTCGGCCAGCTCGGCCTTGGTGAGGGTCGGGAGATCCTTTTCCGCTTCCTGCCGCACCCGCGCAACTTGCATCGCGCGATGCAGGTCGGCCGCCAGGGCTTCCTGGAAGACGACCGAGTCAACGTCGTTGTTATTAATTTTGAAGCCCTGCCTTCAAGTGAACCGTTTTGGAGAACCTGCTTTATGCACGCAGCTTTGCGCCGACTTTGCTTTCGGCAGCCTGGGCGATTGCAGCCATGATGGCATCCACCGCCTCGTCTTGCAGCGTCGATTGAGTATCTTGCAAGGCAAAGCGGAAAGCAAGGCTTTTTTCATCCGTGTCGAGCCCCTTGCCGCGGTATTCATCAAACAAAACAACGGCTTGCACGATCTTTCCTGCTGGATTTATTGCGATTTCGGCATGGAATGTGTCAAGCACTTCCTGGGCCGAAACACCCTGTTTGACCACCAGCGCCAGGTCGCGCGTGGCGCCCGGGAACTTCGAGATCTCGGCATAGGCCGGCACGCTGCGCTGGCGCAGCGCGTCGGCGTCGACTTCGAACAGCACCGGCGCCAGCGGCAGGTCATATTTTTGCAGCCAGCGCGGGTGCAGCTCGCCGATGAAGCCGATATTCTTGCCATCGAGTTCGACAATCGCGCTGCGGCCCGGGTGCAGGGCCGGATGTTCGCCCTTCACGAAACGCACGGTGCGCGGCGCAAACAGCGCCTCGAGGTCGGCCTTGACGTCGAAGTAATCCACCGCGCGGCTCTTCTCGCCCCACTGCTCGTCCTGGGCCGGGCCATAGGCCATGGCGGCGACGCGCTTGGGCTGGTCGAAACCGGCCACCGACAGCGGGCCGTCTTCGGTCTGTGGATTGCGCCAGAACACGCCACCGACTTCGAACACGCGCACGCGGCCGGCCTTGCGGTTGACGTTGTAGCGCACATTGGCGACCAGGCTGCCCACCAGGTTCGAGCGCATCACGCTCATCTGGCTGGCGATCGGGTTCTGCAGGCGGATCGGCTCCGGGTTGGCGGCGAAATCCTGCTCCCACTGCGCTTCCACGAAGCTCATGTTGACCACTTCCTGGTAACCCAGGTCGGCCAGCTGGTGGCGGATCGCGAACAGCGAGCGGGTGTTTTCCGGCTCGAGCAGCATGGCGCTCGGGGCGACCGGCGGGCGGGTCGGGATATTCTCGAAACCGTAGACGCGCGCCACTTCCTCGATCAGGTCTTCCTCGATCTCGATGTCGAAACGATACGAAGGCGAGGTCACGTAAAACACGCCCGGTCCGTCGCTACGGGCGTCAAACGTGAACGGCAACTGCAGGCGGGTGAAGATGTCGGCCACGACGTCGTCGGTCAGCGGCACGCCGATGACTTTCGCGGCGCGCGCGGTGCGCATCGCGACCGGTTTCGGCTGCGGCAGGTTCACGGACTGGTCGTCGACCGGGCCCACTTTGGTATCCGGGGTGCCGCAGATTTCCACGATCAAGGCGGTGATGCGCTCGATATGCTCGACCGTGGTCGCGTAATCGACGCCGCGCTCGAAGCGGTGCGCCGCGTCGGTCGAGAAATTGTACTTGCGGGCGCGGCCCTGGATGGCGTTCGGCCACCAGAACGCCGCTTCCAGGTAGATGTCGGTGGTGTCCAGGGTGACGGCGGTGGCGTCGCCGCCCATGATGCCGGCCAGCGATTCGATTTCCCTGTCGTCGGCGATCACGCCGACCCACTCGTCGATGGCGATGGTATTGCCGTTGAGGAGCTTGAGGGTCTCGCCCTTGCGGCCCCAGCGCACGTCGAGGCTGCCGTGGATCTTGTTCATGTCAAACACATGCGACGGACGGCCGACTTCGAGCATGACGTAGTTGGAAATGTCCACCAGGGCCGATACCGAACGCTGGCCGCTGCGCTCGAGGCGCTGCTTCATCCAGTCCGGCGTCGCGGCGCGCGCGTCCAGGCCGCGGATCACGCGGCCCGAGAAGCGGCCGCACAGGTCCGGCGCCGAGATGGTCACGGGCAGGGTTTCGTCCAGCGTGACCGGAACCAGCTTGGTGGTCGGCACGTGCAGCGGCGTGCCGGTCAGGGCCGACACTTCACGCGCCACGCCCAGCACCGACAGGCAGTCGGCCTTGTTCGGGGTGAGCTTGATGGTGAACTTCAGGTCGTCCAGCCCGAGGTAGTCGCGGATGCTGGCGCCGACCGGTGCGTCCTGCGGCAATTCCATCAGGCCGCTGCTCTCTTCCGAGATCTTGAGTTCCTTGGCCGAGCACATCATGCCCTGCGATTCGACACCGCGCAGCTTGCCGGTCTTGATCTCGAAAGGCTTGCCGTCGGCGCCAGGCGGCAGCACGGCGCCGGACATGGCGCAGATCGCCTTCATGCCGGCGCGCACGTTCGGGGCGCCGCAGACGATATTGAGCAAGGTGCCGGTACCCACATCCACCTGGCAGACATTGAGGCGGTCGGCGTTCGGGTGCTTGGCCACTTCCTTGACTTCGGCCACCACCACGTTGGTGAAGGGCGGCGCGACCGCTTCGACGTCCTCGACTTCGAGGCCGGACATGGTCAGCAGGTGCGACAGCTCGTTCGACGTCAGCGACGGGTTGACCAGGGAACGGAGCCAGTTTTCGGAGAATTGCATAATGTTTGCCTTGTAAGCGCGCGTTTTATTATTGGGCGTACTGAATCAGCTAGCGTATTAATTAAACTGTTTCAGGAATCGTAAGTCGCCTTCGTAGAAGAGGCGCAAGTCGTTGATTCCATAACGCAGCATCGTCAGGCGCTCGAGGCCGGAGCCGAACGCGAAACCGATGAATTTTTCCGGATCCAGGCCGAAATTGCGCACCACGGTCGGATGGACCTGGCCGGCGCCCGACACTTCCAGCCAGCGGCCCTTGAGCGGACCGGAGCCGAAGGCGATGTCGATCTCGGCCGACGGTTCCGTGAACGGAAAGTAGGACGGGCGGAAACGCACCTGCAGGTCGTCGGTCTCGAAGAAGGCCTTGACGAAGTTCAGGTACACGCCTTTCAAGTCGGCGAAGGAGATGTCTTCGCCGATCCACAGGCCTTCGACCTGGTGGAACATCGGCGAGTGGGTGGCGTCGCTGTCGACGCGATAGGTTCGGCCCGGCGCGATCACCTTGATCGGCGGCGTGTGGGTGCGCGCGTAGCGCACCTGCATCGGGCTGGTGTGGGTGCGCAGCAGCAGCGGCTTGCCGGTGCTGTCATTGCCTTCCACATAGAAGGTGTCCTGCATCGAACGGGCCGGGTGGTTTTCCGGGCTGTTCAGGGCTGTGAAATTGGTCCAGTCGGTTTCGATCTCGGGGCCGTCGGCCACGTCGAAGCCGATCGAGCGGAAGATCTGCTCCACCCGCTCCCAGGTGCGCATCACCGGATGGATGCCACCCTTGGCGCGGCCGCGACCCGGCAGGGTGACGTCGATGGACTCCAGATTAAGGCGGGCTTCGAGCAAGGCGTTGGCGAGGGCGTCGCGGCGGGCGGTCAGTGCGTGTTCGATTTTTTCTTTTGCCGCATTGATCAGCGCGCCCTGCGCCTTGCGCTGTTCAGGGTCGAGCTTGCCGAGGCCCTTCATGAGGTCGGTCACCTGCCCGGTCTTGCCCAGGTATTTGGCTTTTGCATTTTCGAGCGCGGCGGCGTCGACGGCGGCGCCGAAGTCAGCCTGTGCGGAGACGACGAGTTCTTCCAGCGTATGCATGCTTGTTGTTTTCCTGTTTCAGCGTGGCGGGCGCCACAATCAAAAACGGGGCACAGGTATTAACTGTGCCCCGCTCTTTTCGCGCCATGCTGCCATGGCGCTGGTCGTGCTAGCGAACTGCCGATTAAGCAGCCAGCGTGGCCTTGGCGGCGGTGACAATCGCGGCGAATGCCGGCTTGTCGTGCACTGCCATGTCAGCCAGGACTTTACGGTCCAGTTCAATTCCGGACTTTTTCAGGCCGTTCATGAAGGCGCTGTAGGTCATGCCGTGCGAACGCGAAGCCGCGTTGATACGGGTGATCCACAGTGCGCGGAAGACGCGCTTCTTGTTACGGCGATCGCGGTATGCGTACTGGCCAGCGCGCATGACTGCTTGCTTGGCAACACGGAATACTTTGCTGCGGCGACCACGGTAGCCTTTAGCAAGGGCAAGAACTTTCTTGTGACGGGCACGTGCAGTAACCCCACGTTTTACTCGAGGCATATTAGCTCCCTTGTATTAGGTTAGTGAGATTAAGCAGATGGCATCATACGCAGGACGCTAGTCACGTCCGACGCATTGATGTTACGGGTGCCGCGCAGCTGACGCTTGTTCTTGGTGGTCTTCTTGGTCAGGATGTGACGCTTGAACGCCATACCCGACTTGACGGTACCACCTGGACGCACGCGGAAACGCTTCTTCGCGCTGCTTTTGGTTTTCATTTTTGGCATAGTCTTCTGTCCTTTTTGGGACAGCCTCTATACGACAGGATTGCAGGTGGCAGCGACGCTGCTCTTAAAGCCTACTTTCACTTGTCTTGCAGTCGGAGCGAGCCGACTACAACCTGCTTCGAAAAACAGGAACCGCAGATCATAGCACAGGTTGCGGGGGAATAGTTGGGACGGGGAGAGTTTTGATGGGGATGAGGCGTGGCGCCAACGTACCCATTTTCCCCACCCCTCGCACCGTCGCCCCGGCGCAGGCCGGGGCCCAATATCGTCGCGTGTTGCTGGCGCGTGCGTTTGCCACTACTCACGCAACTTGGGTGCCGGCCTGCGCCGGCACGACGAATCAGGGGATAGCGTCCAAAGGTCGCCGAGCCCGGATGCACTGATTCAAACCCCACCAACGCACACAGGCCGGACCCGGGTGCAGCTTGCGCTCGCACCCGGGCCCGGCCCGCCTAGCTGACGTCGAAGAATTACTTCTTCTTTTTCGGCGCAACGATCATGATCATCTGGCGTCCCTCGAGCTTCGGGAACTGCTCGACCTGGCCGACTTCTTCCAGGTCGCCGCGCAGGCGTTCGAGCATGCGCATGCCGATATCCTGGTGGGCCATTTCACGGCCACGGAAACGCAGCGTGATCTTGGTCTTGTCGCCCTCTTCCAGGAACTTGATGAGGTTGCGCAGCTTGATGCTGTAGTCGCCTTCATCGGTACCCGGACGGAATTTGACTTCCTTGACCTGGATGATCTTCTGTTTCAGCTTGGCTTCGTGGGCCTTCTTCTGCTCGGAGTACTTGAACTTGCCGTAATCCATCAGGCGGCAGACCGGTGGGACCGCGGTTGGCGCGATCTCCACCAGGTCGACGTTCAATTCCTCGGCCATGCGGAACGCGTCCGCCAGGCTCACGATGCCCAGTGGTTCGTTGTCGACACCGTTCAGGCGCATTTCGGGATGGGTGATCTCGCCGTTGATGCGATTCTGTTTGTCAGTAGCTATGTTTATTCCTTTGAAAGTATTTTATTTGGCTGTGAGTTATTTCACCTTGGCAGCAACTTCGCTTACCAGGCGCTCCACGAGCTCGTCGACAGGCATGACGCCCAGATCGACATTACCACGTGCACGCACAGCCACCGTATTCGCTTCTCGTTCCTTGTCGCCAACTACCAGAATGTACGGCAGTTTTTGGACAGAATGCTCACGAATTTTATAAGTAATCTTCTCGTTCCGCAAATCAGCGTGAACGCGGATGCCCGCCTTCTTCAGCTTTGCTTCGACTTGCTTGACGTAATCGGCCTGCGCATCGGAGATGTTCAGCACCGCCACCTGCACCGGCGCCAGCCACAGCGGCAGTGCGCCAGCGTAGTTCTCGATCAGGATACCAATAAAGCGTTCCATCGAGCCCACGATAGCACGGTGCAGCATCACCGGGACCTTGCGGGTGTTGTCTTCTGCCACATATTCAGCGCCGAGGCGGCCCGGCATCGAGAAATCGACCTGCATCGTGCCGACCTGCCACGGACGACCCAGGCTGTCTTTCAGGTGGTACTCGATCTTCGGGCCGTAGAAGGCGCCCTCGCCCGGCAGCTCGGTCCATTCCACGCCGCAGGCGCGCAGGGCCGAACGCAGCGCTGCTTCCGCCTCGTCCCACACCTCGTCGCTGCCGATGCGGCTGCTTGGCCGCAGGGCCAGCTTGACGTCGATGTTGGTGAAACCGAAATCGTCATAGACTTCCATCGCCTGGGCGTGGAAGGCCGTCACTTCGGCTTCGATCTGCTCTTCGGTGCAGAAGATGTGGCCGTCGTCCTGGGTGAAGCCGCGCACGCGCATGATGCCGTGCAGCGCGCCCGAGGACTCGTTGCGGTGGCACTGGCCGAACTCGCCGAAGCGCAGCGGCAGGTCGCGGTAGCTCTTCATGCCGGAGTTGTAGATCTGCACGTGGCCCGGGCAGTTCATCGGCTTCAGGGCATACGAACGGTTCTCCGACTCAGTCGTGAACATGTTTTCGCGGTAATTATCCCAGTGGCCGGTTTTCTGCCACAGGGTCACGTCCAGGATTTGCGGCGCTTTCACTTCATCGTAGCCATTGACCTGGTATTTGTGGCGCATGTACTGCTCCACCTGCTGCCACACGGTCCAGCCCTTCGGGTGCCAGAAGATCAGGCCCGGTGCTTCTTCCTGGAAGTGGAACAGGTCCAGTTGCTTGCCGATCTTGCGGTGGTCGCGCTTTTCCGCTTCTTCCAGCATGTGCAGGTACTGTTCCTGGTCTTCCTTCCTGGTCCAGGCGGTGCCGTAGACGCGCTGCAGCATCTCGTTCCTGGAGTCGCCGCGCCAGTAGGCGCCGGCCAGCTTCATCAGCTTGAAGACTTTCAATTTACCGGACGACGGCACGTGCGGGCCACGGCACAGGTCGGTGAAGCTGCCTTCGGAGTACAGCGACACGTCTTCGCCCGCAGGAATCGAGGCGATGATTTCCGCCTTGTAGTGCTCGCCGATCGACTTGAAGTAATCCACCGCTTCGTCGCGCGGCAGCACCTTGCGGGTGACCGGCTCGTCCTTCTTGGCCAGTTCCACCATTTTCTTTTCGATCGCCTTCAGGTCGTCCGGAGTGAACGGGCGCTTGTACGAGAAGTCGTAGTAGAAACCGTTTTCGATCACCGGACCGATGGTGACCTGGGCGTCCGGATACAGCTCCTTGACGGCGTGGGCCAGCAGGTGGGCGGTCGAGTGGCGGATCACGTCCAGGCCTTCCGGGTCCTTCTCGGTGACAATCGCCAGGTCGGCGTCCGACTCGATCAGGAAGGAGGTGTCGACGACCTTGCCGTTCACCTTGCCTGCCAGCGCGGCCTTGCCGAGGCTGGTGGCGATGCTGGTCGCCACCTGGGCAACCGTGACGGGACCGTCGAACTGACGGCTGGAACCATCTGGAAGTCGAACGTTGAGCATGCTGTTCTCCAATCGAGGCGCAAGGCGCCGGGTAAGGTCGAAATACTGAAAAATAGTCTGAAAAAGTACGGACGAAAAAAAACGCGGCACTAGCCGCGTTTTTTCCGTTGTGTCGAGCAAAAGAACACCCCTTCGCGCCTAGCGATTCCCCCACAACCAGGTTGTAGTTCGCGGTGTCATAACCGTTGATGCCTTTCTCGCTCTTACCTATGTTCTGGTGGGCGGTGCAGAATTCGAATCTGCGACCCCTTGGATGTCGACCAAGTATTCTAACCAGCTGAACTAACCGCCCAATCCCTGCATTGTAAGGCGTGCGCCCCCAATCTGCAAGGCTTGGCGCGGGAAAAGTTTCCGGGAGGGCCAGTCTGGGCCGGCGGGCGGCCTTTGATTTACACTAGGGCTTGATCAAATCGCCACATCCACCATGCGCGTCCACCAAGCCCAGCCTTCTTCCGAACACCTCCACGCCCACCTCGACGGCGACGCCCGCCACGCCCACACCATCGAGGGCCGCAGCCAGACCGCCCTCTCCGTGGCGCTCGGCCTAACCCTGCTGTTCGCCGTCATCGAAGTGGTCACCGGCTTCATGTCCAACTCGCTGGCCCTGATCGCCGACGCCGGGCACATGGTGACCGACGCCGCCGCCCTCGGCCTGGCGCTGCTGGCCCAGGCCATCGCGCGCCGCCCGCCCTCGGCCCGGCACTCCTTCGGTTTCGTGCGCGCCGAGGCCCTGGCCGCCTTCGTCAACAGCCTGGCCATGCTGGCGCTGGTGGCCTGGATCGTGTGGCAGGCGGTACAGCGGTTGCTGGAACCGGTCGCGGTCCAGGGCGGCATCGTGCTGGTGGTGGCGGGCATCGGCGCCTGCATCAACCTGATCGTGGCCTGGGTGCTGTCGCGCGACAACCAGAGCATCAACACGCGCGCCGCGCTGGTGAACGTGATGGGCGACCTGCTCGGCTCGCTGGCCGCGATCGCGGCGGGCGCCATCATCTATGTCGCTCCGGGCTGGGTGCGGGTCGACCCGATCCTGTCGATCTTCGTGGCCCTGCTGATCCTGCGTTCGACCAGCGGCATCCTGCGCGAGTCCTACCACTTCCTGATGGAGGGCGTACCAAGCCAGATCGACTACCTGCTGGTGGGCGCCAACCTGAAGGCCGTCAAGGGCGTGCTCGACGTGCACGACCTGCATGTGTGGGACATGTCGCCCGGCCACCCTGCCCTGATCGGCCACCTGGAAATCGCCAGCCTCGAGCAGTGGCCGGCGGTGCTGGACGCGGTGCGCGCCATGCTGCGCGAAAAGCACGGCATCGACCACGTGACCCTGCAGCCGGAGGCAGCGGGCGGCAAGTCGCTGTAAGCCGGCTCTTACCCGGCCTTGGCCTGCACGACTATACGTGCGGGCGCGCGTCCGGTGCATAATCGGCGGATGGACTGCGAACGCACTGTATTCGATACCCTCATCATCGGCGGCGGCCCGGCCGGACTCACGGCCGCCATCTACTTGCGCCGTTTCACGCGCCACGTGGCCCTGGTCGACAAGGGCAACAGCCGGCTCGGCTGGATTCCCGTCTCGCACAACTACCCCGGCTTCCCGGAAGGCGTCAACGGCCAGCTGCTGCTGGAAAAGCTGCGCGCCCAGCTGGCCAACTACGGCGGCAGCGTGATGCAGGGCGAGATCCTCGACCTGCGGCTGGAAGACGGCGTGTTCGTGGCCGACTACGCCGCGCCCGATGGCGGCGAGCCCTGCCAGATCCATGCGATGACGGTGCTGCTGGCCACCGGCGTGGCCGACGCCGGCATGCCTGTCGAGCGCTGGGACGAGGCCGTGCGCTGCGGCGCCGTGCGCCTGTGCCCCGTGTGCGACGGCTGGGACGTGATCGACAAGCGCATCGGCGTGGTCACCTCGGAAGTCAACCCGGTCGGCCACGCCCTCTTCATGCGCACCTTCAGCGCCGACGTGCTGCTGTTCGAACGCGGCCCCGAATCGACCCTCAACGAAGAAGAACGCCGCCAGCTGGCCGCCGCCCAGGTGCGCCTGGTCGGCTCGCCGCTGGTGGGCGTGAGCATGAGCGAGGACATGACGCCCATCCTGCACACCAAGGACGGCGAAGACTACCACTGCGACGTGTTCTACCCGATGCTGGGCGAATCCGCCCGCTCAAGCCTGGCAAGCAAGCTGGGCGCCGAGACCGTCGAATGCGAGAAGCTGCTGGTGGACGAGCACTGCCGCACCTCGGTGCCCGGCCTGTTCGCGGTGGGCGACGTCACGCGCGGCCTGAACCAGATCGCGGTCGCCACTGGCCAGGCCGCACTGGCCGCCACCACCATCCACAACACCCTGCCCTGGGCGCTGCGCCCGGCGCACGATCCTGCCGCCTGAAGGCGAAAAAAAACCGCCTGCGAACAGGCGGTCTTGGGTGGGACGCTTACTGCGCCCGCTTCTTTTCTTCCTTTTTCACCTTCTTGGCTTCCTTCTTTTCCTTCATCGACTTCGCCGGTTCCTTCTTGACGGTTTTCTTCGCGTCCTGACTTTTGCTCATTGCTTGACTCCAGTGGTTTGACGTACGGCAGATTGATAACGCGCAGTGACCGCATCGGCCACTTCACCTGAAGCGGCATTGATAGTACCACCCTAATCAACCGCCCAACTTCGGGGTCAGGTCTGTCATTCAGACACGGCCTCAACAGTAGAGAGCGTCATCGACCAACGCAAGGCTGAGCTTGTGTCCAAATGTCAGACCTGACCCCGACGTTGATTATTTAAAGGTATCGGAAACCAGGGCGATCCGGCGCCGGATGCGCTGGACTTCCTGGGCGTCGCCCGCGGCTTCGGCGCGCTGGGCCTGTATGCCCAGCCACGCCAGCAGCGGGCGGCGCCAGCCCTGGGTGGAGGCGGTGTCGATGGCCAGGGTGATGCCTTCGGGCGTGATGCGGCCGGCCTTGAAGGCGGCGCCGGCGGCGACCAGGCGAGCCAGGGGATCGGCGATGGGCGCGACCTGGGCGCTGGCGGGCACCGCGCGGTGCTGTTCGGGCAGCAAAGCGGAATTGATGCCCTGCCAGCGGCCGTAGAGATAGTCGGCGTAGGCGCGCTGCTCTGGCGTGGCTTCGGGCGCGAGAGCGGCGTAGCCGGGACAGTCGTCGAAATCGAGGCTGGCTACCTGGGCGGCGCAGCGCACCAGTTCGACCTGGGCGACGTAGTCGGGGCGGCCGGTGCTGGTGGTGGCCAGGCGCGCGGAGCGGAATTCGGCACTTGCCGCGCCCGTGTGGCCCTTCAGGTAGTCGTCGACCGAGGCGTCGAGCGCGCCCTTGGCGTCGGATTGCCAGTCGGGGGGCAAGGGCTTGCCGGCGCAGGCGCACAAGCCCAGCGCGGCGAGCGCAATAAGGATTCTCATGGCAGCTTGATCTCCTGGTTGCTGCGGGCGAACGGCCACTTGCGGTTGATGTCGTCGACCAGGCGGTTCACCTTGCGCAGGCTGGCGTCGACTTCGCCGCGCAGCGCGCCCAGGTCTTGCGTGGCCACGCGCGCGTTGGCGCCCACGGCCTGGGCCTCGACCAGCACGGCATCGACCTTCTTGAGCGTGGCGCTGGCGTCCTTCAGCACGATATTGAGCTGCTGGACCGCGGCCTGGGTGTCGTCCATCACGCCGTTCTTGCCATACACGCGCTGTTCGGTCTTGCCGAGCAGGGAATTGATGCGGTCGAGCGCCTCGCGCAGCTTGCGGGCCTCCGCGTCGCCGCCCAGCACGCCGCCCAGCACCCCGGCCGGTCCCGACATGCGGCCGGTGACCGCATTGATGTTGGCCAGGCTGGCGTTGATGTCGGAATCGTTTGCCGTCATCGTCTCGAGGTTCTCCAGCAGCGAACGCGCGGTGGCGACGATGCGCGGGATCTCGGCGGTGGCGTCGCCGCGCAGCACCGAGCGCACCGCATTGGCCGGCAGCGGCGGGTCGTTCAGCAGGCCGGTAAAGGCGCGCAGGCGGGTCTCGCCGACGATGCTGGACTCCAGCGTGAACACGCTCGAGGTGCGCAGCCACTTGGCGTCCTTGCTCTGCACGTCCACCAGGATGCGCACCTTGCCGTCGTCTCCCAGCTCGACCTGGCTGACGCGCCCGATCGGGAAGCCGGCAAACGTCATGTCCATGCCGGGAATGACGCCGGACGAATCGTCGGTCTCGAGCACCAGGCGCTGGGTCGGCTCGAACACGCCGCGCGCGTGCATCACGTAGCCGATGAAGGCGGCGACCAGGATACCGATCGCCACCAGCAGGATCAGGGCCTTGAGTTCAACGTGTTTCGGTTCGTCCGGTATGGGTTCGGTCATGGGCGTCCTTTTCTTGTTCTTACATGTACTTCAGCGCAAGCGATGCGGCCTCGATTACCAGCAGCACGAACAGCAGGCGCAGCGCGCCCGGCTGCACGGTGAAGGCGACGCGGCGCGGGTAGCGCTGCAGCTCGAGGATGGCGGCGGTCGGGATCAGGGCCACGGCCAGGCCGAACAGCACGGTCTTGAGCACGAAGCCGATCGTCACCGCCGGCGCGAACACGCGGCCGACGGTGCGGGTGTAGTCGGCGATGCCCCATGGGGACACGCCATACACGTTCAGGTAGGCCATCAGCAGCACCAGGGTGGAGGTGACCATGGCCAGGCTCAGGACCGCGACCGCATTGGCCAGCAGCTGCGGCACCATGTCGCGCCGCATGCGGCGCAGCGCCTCGTCGTTGGCGGCCTGCGGCGACATGCCGGCGCGCGCCAGTCCCAGCGCCGAGGCATCGAAGGCCATGCTGGCGCGCAGGGCCACGAACAGCGCCGCGGCCAGCGGAATGAGCTCCAGCACCAGCACCCGCACCACCATCTCGAGCGCGAAGTGCGACAGGCCGTAGCTCTTGGCCGTGACCAGCACGATGCGGATGATGACGAGGCTGATCAGGGCCGAGGCCAGGGTGAACCAGGGCAGCACCTGCCAGGTGCTGGCATGGATGTGGCGCGCTGCGGCGTGGCGGTTTTCGCGGTTGTAGGTCGAGGGGGACAGCGCCATCACGACGGCGATCGCACCCAGGTGCACCATGTACCACCAGCTGCGCAGGTAGCGCGCGAGGGCAAGGCCCCACAGGCGCGGGTTGGCGTAGAGGTTCAGGGTGCGGGGCATGGTGTCGATATGATACAGATTTGGGTGGGTAGGCTCGGTTTTTGTATCGAATTGAAACGGGTTGGATGGTCGGCGAACTTGGGTTCCGGCCTGCGCGGGAATGACGTGCTTATTTGCGTTGGCCTAAAAACCGTCGTCCCGGCGCAGGCCGGGACCCAATTTTGCAAGCACACCGATAGCCTACTGCCTCCTCGCCTCCATCACTCCCCCCACCTCCATGATCGCCGACAGCGCCTTCTGCAGCTGCCCGGTCGACCCGATCTCCGCCGTGAACACCATCCGCGCCTGCCCCTTGGCGCTCTGGGTGTTCACCCCGGTCACGTTGATTTTCTCGCGCGAGAACACCTCGGAGATATCGCGCAGCAGGCCCTGCCTGTCGTTGGCCAGGATGAACAGGTCGACCGGGTACACGGTTTCCATCTGCGCCGAGCCCCACGCGGTCTGGATCACGCGCTCGGGCGCCTTGGTGCGCATCTCGGCGAAGTTCTTGCAGCTGAGGCGGTGGATCGAGACGCCCTTGCCGCGGGTGACGAAACCGACGATCGGGTCGGGCGGCGCAGGTTTACAGCACTTGGCCAGCATCGTCATCAGGCCCTCGGTGCCCACCACCAGCACGCCCGACTTGGCGCCCTTCTCCACGCTCGAGGACAGGCTCTTGTTGACCACCGCTTCGTCCACCGCCGGCGCCGGTTCGACCGCATCGTGCAGGGCCGCTTCCACGTGGCGCAGGCTGAACTTCTCCTTGCCGACCTGGATGAACAGCTCGTCCACCTTGGCGAACCCCAGCTTGTGCGCCAGCGCTTCCAGGTTGACCGCGGTCTTGCCTTCGCGCTGGAGCGACTTCTCGACCAGCGCGCGTCCCTGCGCCAGCGTCTCGGCCTGCTCCAGCGCGTGGAACCAGGCGCGGATCTTCGAGCGCGTGCGGCTGCTGACGGTGTAGCCGGGGCTGAGCCAGTCGCGCGACGGCCCCTGGCTGCCGGCCGGGCCCTTGGCGGTAATCACCTCGCAGGTCTGGCCATTCCTTAAGGGGGTATTGAGCGGCACCATGACGCCGTCGATGCGCGCGCCGCGGCAGCGGTGGCCCACTTCGCTGTGCAGGTGGTAGGCGAAGTCGATCGGCGTGGCGCCCTGCGGCAGTTCAAGCACCCGCGCCTGCGGCGTGAGCACGAAGATGCGGTCGTCGAGCGTGGCGGCCTTGAGCTTCTCGACCCATTCCTTCTGCAGGTCTTCCTGGCCGGTGACGACGTCGGCCACGTCGCTCTTCCAGGCCAGCAGCTGGCGCAGCCAGGCGATCTTCTCGTCATACTTCTGGCTCTTGAAGTTCGACCCGCCCTCTTCCTTGTAGCGCCAGTGCGCGGCGATGCCGTACTCGGCAAAGTTGTGCATCTCCTGGGTCCGGATCTGCACTTCCAGCGGACGGCCGTCGTCGGCCGTGACCACCGTGTGCAGCGACTGGTAGCCGTTCGGTTTCGGGCGCGAGATGTAGTCGTCGAATTCCTTCGGGATCGGGGTCCAGATGTTGTGCACGATGCCCAGCACCGTGTAGCAGGACTTCACGTCCGGCACGATCACGCGGAAGGCGCGCACGTCGTAAAGCGAGGAAAAATCCAGCTCCTTGCCGCGCATCTTGCTCCAGATGCTGTAGATGTGCTTGGGCCGGCCCGAGACTTCGGCCTTGATGCCGGCTGCCTTGAGTTCCGACTCCAGCCGGTCGATCGAGGACTGCACGAAGCCTTCGCGCTGCATGCGCTTTTCTTCGAGCATTTTCGCGATCTGCTTGTAGGTGTCGGGCTCGATGAAGCGGAACGATAAGTCTTCCAGCTCCCACTTGAGCTGCCAGATGCCGAGCCGGTTGGCCAGCGGCGCATAGAAGTCCAATACTTCGCGGCCGTAGGCGCGGGTGACCTCGTCGAAGCGCTTCTGGTCGGCGAAGTAGCGCAGGCTGGTGGCGCAGGAGGCCAGGCGCATCAGCACCACGCGCATGTCCGAGGCCATCGCCAGCAGCATCTTGCGCAAGGTCTCGACCTGGGCCGCGGCCTGCTGGGCGGCGTTCTTGCCACTGCCGATTTGCTCCTTGCCCGCCGTGAGGTCGCGCAGGCGCACCAGCTGGTACACGCCCTGCACCAGGTCCGACACTTCCTTGCCGAAGCGCTCATCGAGCGAACCGGCCACCGCCGGGTCCATCATCGCCAGCTCGAACAGCAGGCCGGCGATGCGGGTTTCGGCGTCGGTGCGCAGCACCGACAGCGTGCTTGCCACCCCGAGCGAGAATTCGAAGGCGTTCTGGCCCGACGCGGCGCTGCGCTCGCCATAGGCGGCGTTCGCGTAGTCGAGCGCACCCTGGACGCGGGCGCAGTCTTCCACGCTCAGGCCCTGCACCAGCTGGGTCGTGGCGTCGCCCAGCAAGACTGTTGATACCATCCGGCGGGCTTAGCGCAGGGCGGCGGTGACGCAGACCTCGACCAGGCATGCGGGATTGGCCAGCTTGGCCTCGACGGTGGCGCGCGGCGGGGTGTGGCCTTGCGGGACCCACTCGTCCCAGACCGTGTTCATGCCCGGGAACTGCGCCATGTCGGCGATGAAGATCTGGCACATCAGGATGCAGGACTTGTCGCTGCCGGCTTCCGACAGCAGGCGGTCGACGTGGCCGAGCACTTCGCACATCTGGCCCTCGATGCCCTGGCTGGTGTCTTCGGCGATCTGGCCGGCGAGGTAGACGGTGCCGTTGTGGATGGCGGTTTCGGACAGGCGTTTGCCCACGTGGAGTCGTTGGATTTCCATGGCTGCTTTCTTCTGGAATGGGGCGCCAGTGCTTACACTGGGCCGATTAAAAAATCTCGGGCGATCGCGATCTGGTCGGCGCGCACGAAGGTGGGTGCATGGCCGACGCCCGCGATCTCGACCAGCTTGGGACGCGGCCCGCGCTGGGCCATCTGCAATGCGGTGTCGTGCGAGAGCAGGTCGGACAGTTCGCCGCGCACCAGCAGCGTGGGACAGCGGATCGCGTCCCAGGCCGCCCACAAGTTGGCCTGGTCGACATCGGCGCGCTCGGGCGTCATGCCGCGGAAGGGCTGGGCCAGGTTCAGGTCGTAGTGGCGCACCCACTGGCCGTCGGGGTCCTGGCGCAGCACGTCATTGGCGAGCTTGAACCATTCGTCGTCGGTGTGCGGGCCGAACGAGGTCGACACCGCGCGCACATAGGCCGCGCCGGTGTCGAAGTCGGGGAAGCGGATGTCCTGGCCGATGTACTCGCCGATGCGCGCCAGCGCGCCGCGGTCGAGCACCGGGCCGATATCGTTGAGCACCAGCTTGCGGATCGGGGTGTCGTCCAGCGAAGCGAGCACCATGCCGATCAGGCCACCCATCGAGGTGCCGAACCAGTGCACGCCGGCCTCGTCGTCGGCGGCGGCGTTGGCGGTCACGCGGGCCACCAGCGTGACCATGTCGGCCACGTACTGCGGCACCGTGTACGACTCGGGATTGCGCAGGCGGCCGGAGCGCCCGCGCCCGACCACGTCCGGGCACACCACGCGGTACTCGTCGCACAGCGCGCGCGCCAGGTGGTCGAAGTCGTCGGCCACGCGGGTGACGCCGTGCACGCACACCAGCACCTTCGGGTTGAGCGGGTCGCCCCACTCCTTGTACGCCATCCGGTGCAGCCCGGCGGGAGAACTGCACTGCACGCTTCTTAACCTGGCTTCGATCATCACCCGCTCCGTCATGACAATATTGTCCTTACCACCATCGCAAGTTGCCATTTTACTTGGCGTTGCGATTAGAATTCTACCAATTCTGAGGAAGCACCGACGTACCTTCACCTGGAGACACAATGAATTCGAATTTCGCATCCCGTTTGCTAAGCGGTAAAACGGCCCTGGTTACCGGCTCCACCTCGGGCATCGGCCTGGGCATCGCCCGCTCGCTGGCCGAGCAAGGCGCCAATATCGTGTTCAACGGCTTCGGCGACGCCCAGCAGATCGAGAAGCTCTACACCGAAGTAGGCGCCGAATTCGGCGTGCAGACGGCCTACCACAACGCCGACATGTCCAAGCCGGCCGAGATCGAGGCCATGATGCGCTTCGCGGCCGACAAATTCGGCGGCGTCGACATCCTCGTCAATAACGCCGGCATCCAGCACGTGGCGACGGTAGAACAGTTCCCGCCCGAGAAATGGGACGCGATCCTGGCGATCAACCTCACCTCGGCCTTCCACACCACGCGCCTGGCCCTGCCCGGCATGCAGCAGAAGAACTGGGGCCGCATCATCAACCTGGCCTCGGTGCATGGCCTGGTAGGCTCCGCCGGCAAGTCGGCCTACGTCGCCGCCAAGCACGGCCTGGTGGGCTTGACCAAGGTGACCGCGCTCGAGAACGCGCACACGGGCGTCACCTGCAACGCGATCTGCCCGGGCTGGGTGCTCACGCCGCTGGTGCAGAAGCAGGTCGACGACCGCGCCGCCCGCGAAGGCCTGGACAACGACGCCGCGCGCAAGGCCCTGCTGGCCGAAAAGCAGCCGTCGGGCGAATTCGTGACGCCGGAAGAACTGGGCGCGCTGGCGGTGTTCTTCTGCAGCCCCGCCGGCAACCAGGTGCGCGGCGTGGCCTGGAACATGGATGGGGGCTGGGCCGCGCAATAAACGACGGCAAGCCGCTATGATGGCGTCTTCGATCACCATCGCGAGACGACCATGCGGACCTGGGCCAAGACCCTTGCTGTCACCCTCACCCTGCTGGCGGCAAGCGCACACGCCGCCGGCCAGCAGCCCATCCTGCTCACCGCCGACCGGGTCTGGACCGGCGACGGCCCGCCCCGGCAAGGCTGGGCGGTGCTGGTGTCCAGGGGACGTATCGACGCGGTCGGCCCGCTGGACAAGCTCGCTGTTCCACCGGGCGCCGAGCGCATCGACCTGCCCGGCGCCACACTGGTTCCGGGCCTGATCGACCTGCACTCGCACGTCCTGCTCCACCCCTACAACGAAACCACCTGGGACGACCAGGTGATCAAGGAGCCGGTCGCCTACCGCGTCATGCTGGCCGGCCGCCACGCCGCCGCGACCCTGCAGGCCGGCTTCACCACCCTGCGCGACCTGGGCACCGAAGGCGCGGACTATGCCGACGTGGGCATCAAGCGCGCCATCGACGAGGGCGTGGCGCCGGGACCGCGCCTGCTGGTCGCCACCAGGGCGATCGTCGCCAGCTACAGCTATGGACCGGCCGAGCGCAGCTACCGTCCCGACATGGAGATACCCTACGGCGCGCAGCCGGCCACCGGCGTCGTCGAAGTGACCCGGGCGGTGCGCGAGCAGTCGGCGCGCGGCGCGGACTGGATCAAGATTTATGCGGACTACCGCACCGGCATCGACGGCAGCTCGCGCCCGACTTTCACCGTGGAAGAGATGAAGGCGATGGTCGCGGCCAGCCACGTCACCGGGCGCAAGGTGGCGGTGCATGCGAGTACCGACGACGCGATCCGGATGGCGGTGCTGGCGGGGGCCGACACCATCGAGCATGGGTATGGGGCATCGGAGGCGACCTTCAGGCTGATGGCGGAGCAGGGCACTGCGTATATCCCGACGCTGACGGCGCCGGAGGCGATCGGCGAATATTTCCAGAAGCATGTGCGCGGGGGTGCGCCGACACCGTCGATGGAGCAGGCGCACCGGGCGTTCCGGCTGGCGAGGAAGCTCGGTGTGGTGATCGGCAACGGCAGCGACGTGGGGGTGTTCGCGCATGGAAGCAATGCGCGCGAGCTGGCGTGGATGGTCAGGCTCGGGATGACGCCGGTGGAGGCACTGCGGGCGGCCACCGTGGTGGCGGCGACGATTTTAGGTAAGGAGAAGGAGCTGGGGCAGCTCAAGGCGGGGATGCTGGCGGATGTGGTGGCGATGGAGGGGGATCCGACGGTGGATATTGCGGCGGTGGACAAGGTGGGGTTTGTGATGAAGGGTGGGGAGGTTTTCAGAAAGCCCGCCTCGGTCACGCGTTAGCGGGTGGCGACGGAATTAGGTACCGGCCTTCGCCGGTACGACGGTCTCCTGGCCAACTCATCCTGCATGCATTTCGGTATAACTCGCGATAAGGCGGGAGCATATCGTGTTGCTGCGCATAACTGGTTATAAGGCCTGCGGATATCCACAATAGATGGCGGAATCGGATTCCGACAAGATGGCAGCTCACACACTTCTCTTAAAAGAGTTGCCATGAAAAAGCCTTTCTATAAAATCCTGTACGTCCAGGTGCTGTTCGCCATCGCGCTGGGCGTGGCGCTCGGGGTGTTCTACCCGGAACTGGGCGCCAAGATGAAGCCTTTGGGAGACGGCTTCATCAAACTGATCAAGATGATCATCGCTCCGGTGATCTTCTGTACCGTGGTCGCCGGGATCGCCGGCATGCAGGACATGAAGAAGATCGGCCGCGTCGGCGGCAAGGCCCTGCTCTACTTTGAAGTCGTCTCGACCTTCGCGCTGGCCATCGGCCTGGTGGTCGCCAACGTGGTCAAGCCGGGCGCCGGCTTCAATGTCGATGCGGCCCACCTCGACGCCTCGTCCATCGCCCAGTACACCGACAAGGCCAAGTCGCAGACCACGACGGACTTCCTGATGAACATCATCCCGAACACCTTCGTGGATGCCTTCGCCAAGGGCGACATCCTGCAGGTGCTGCTGATCGCGCTGCTGTTCGGCTTCGCGCTGTCGATGCTGGGCGAGCGTGGCCGCCCGGTCACCAGGATGATCGACGACTTCTCGCACGTGATTTTCGGCGTGGTGAACATCATCATGAAAGTCGCCCCGATCGGCGCCTTTGGCGCGATGGCCTTCACCATCGGCAAATACGGCCTCGATTCCCTGCTGCCGCTGGCCAAGCTGATGGGTTCGTTCTACCTGACCTGCTTCCTGTTCATTGCCGTGGTGCTCGGCTCCATCGCCAAATACACCGGCTTCTCGGTCTTCCGTTTCATCAAGTACATCAAGGAAGAACTGCTGATCGTGCTCGGCACCAGCTCGTCGGAAAGCGCCCTGCCGGCCCTGATGCGCAAGCTCGAACGCCTCGGCTGCTCCAAGCCGGTGGTGGGCCTGGTGGTCCCGACCGGCTACTCGTTCAACCTGGACGGCACCAACATCTACATGACGATGGCGGCGCTGTTCGTGGCCCAGGCCACCAACACCGACCTGACCCTGATGCAGGAACTGACCATCCTGGCGGTGGCGATGCTGACCTCGAAAGGCGCATCCGGTATCACCGGCGCCGGCTTCATCACCCTGGCGGCGACGCTGGCAGTGGTCCCGACCATCCCGGTGGCCGGCATGGCGCTGATCCTGGGCATCGACCGCTTCATGAGCGAAGCCCGCGCCCTGACCAACTTCATCGGCAACGGCGTGGCCACGGTGGTGGTGTCGAAGTGGGAAAAGGAACTGGACGTCGAGCGCATGGACGCGGTCCTGCATGGCCGCGTGCCGCTGGACGGCGACAAGGACCTGCAGCCGGTGCGCGAAGCCGCGTAACGCGTCCCGCAGCCACAAGAAACCGCATCCCCGGATGCGGTTTTTTTTCGTCCCTACCCGCGCCGCATGAAGCGCACCGCACATCAAAAATCGGTAGACAGGCGTGTCTAGACACACTATTCTAGACCTCATCAACCTATGAGGACGCTCATGCCACGCAAACCCGATACCCCGAAGCCGACCCCGGCCGAACTGGACCTTCTCCAATACCTGTGGCCGCTGGGCTCGGGCACCGCCAAGCAGGTGCACCAGGAAATGCAGAAGCACAAGCCCGACGTGACCTACGCCACCGTGCTGCGCCTGATGCAGATCATGCACGGCAAGGGCCTCCTGATCCGCGACGAGAGCGAACGCTCGCACGTCTATGCGCCGGTGCACGCCCGCGACTCGATGCAGACCAACCTGCTGCAGGACCTGGTGCAGCGCGCCTTCGCCGGTTCGGCCAAGGCGCTGGTGCTGGCGGCGCTGAAAAGCGGCATCTCGAAGAAGGAACGCGACGAGATCGAGAAGCTGCTCAAGGAAGACAGGTCCGAGGACAAGCCTGGAGAGCGCCCATGAACGCCGCCGACCTCGTCGCCGGCGTCGGCTGGACGCTGGTCCACTTCCTGTGGCAGGGCGCGCTGATCGGCTGCGCCACTGCGGTGCTGCTGACCGCGCTGCGCAATGCCCGGCCCGAATCGCGCTACCTGGCGGCCTGCACCGGCCTGTTCCTGTGCCTGGCCTGGCCCGCCACCGAACTGGTGCTGCGCCTGCAGGGCAGCGCCGGCGCCGGCGGCGACGCCATGGTGCTGTTCGCCGCCGGCCTGGTGGCCGGCTCGCCGCTCGACGACAGCTGGAGCGTCCTGCTGGGCGAACAACTGAGCTGGGTGGTCGGCACCTGGGCCGTGTGCACGCTGGCGATGGCCCTGCGCATGGTGCTCGGCCTGCTGTGGATCGGCCGCGCCGCGGCGCACGAACGCATCGAGCCGGCCTGGCAGGCGCGCATCGAGCGCATGGCGGGGCAGTTCGGCATCGATCGCGCGGTGCGCCTGCGCGTGGTCGAGCGCCTGGGCAGCCCGATCACGGCCGGCTGGTGGCGGCCCGTCGTGCTGGTGCCGGCAGCGCTGGTGTCCGGCATGCCGGCCCACCTTCTCGAAGCCCTGCTGGCCCACGAAATGGCCCACATCAAGCGTCACGACTACCTGGTGAACCTGGGCCAGAACGTGGTCGAGACCATCCTGTTCTATCACCCGGCGGTCTGGTGGATCTCGGGACGCATCCGCGTCGAACGGGAACAGATCGCCGACGATTTCGCGGCACGGCAACTGGGCGAACCGCGGCGCCTGGCCCTGGCCCTTTCCGAACTGGAGCGACTCCAGTTCTCAACCCACCACCTGGCCCAGGCGGCCAACGGAGGAGACCTTATGTCACGCATCAAACGCTTGATTCGTCCTGATACGCAGGCACTGAACTGGAAGGCGGCCATTCCCGTCCTGGGGCTGGCGGCCCTGTGCAGCGCGGTGTTCGCCCATGCGGCGCCTACGCCGAAATCGGCGGAACCGGACCTCGCCGCGGTTGCCGATTTTAACAGCTGCAAGCGCCCCCACTATCCGGCCGAATCGATCAAGCAAAACCATACCGGCACGGTGACCCTCGGCTTCCTGGTCGCCAAGAACGGCAAGGTCAAAGAGGCCAAGCTCGCCAAATCGTCCGGCCACGTCCTGCTCGACGACGCTGCCCGCATCGCGCTGGAGAAGTGCCGCTTCAAGCCGGCGCGCACCAAGGGCAAACCGGTCGAATCCTGGACCGCCGTCCAGTACGTCTGGACGCTGGAATAAGCGCAGGCGCCTGTGCTAAGCTCGGCCATGGGCAGGGACGCCCGCCCGGCCGGGCCGGTTCACTGAAACAGAGGAGATCGCATGTCACGCACCCCATCCACGTTTGACGCTGTTCCGTCGTCGCCGTTCTGGAAGCCGTTCATTGCCGCCCTGGGCCTCGCAGCCATGGGCGCCAGCGCCTGCCTGCATGCGGCGCCTGCCACGCCGGCGGCCGATGCGCGTCAGGGCGTCGACACCAGCACCTGCGCGCGGCCCGAGCGCCCGGCCGACGAGATGGGACAAAAGCACAACGGCACCTCGACCTGGCAATTCCTGGTGGGCGCCGATGGCAAGGTGATCGACGCCAAGCTGCAGAAGTCGAGCGGCTATCGCCCCCTGGACGAAGCGGCCCGAGCGGCGCTGGTCAAGTGCCGCTTCAAGCCGGCCATGCTCGATGGCCAGGCGGCGCAGGCATGGACCGCCGTCCAGTACGTCTGGAATTAAGACAAGAAAAAGCCCGGCCGAATTGCACGCCGGGCTGATGTCGCTGATGGGCGGCGCCAGCCGCCCTTTGATGTTTATACCGCCGACACATCCAGCTCGCAGCCGGTGGCCGCCAGCACGGCCTCTTTCGTCACGCCCGGGGCCAGTTCCACCAGTTTCAGGCCGCTATCGGTAATGTCGAGCACGCCGAGGTCGGTGATGATGCGGTCGACCACGCCCACGCCGGTCAGCGGCAGGTCGCACTTCGGCAGGATCTTGTGGCTGGTCGAGCCGTCCTTGGCGGTGGCAACGTGTTCCATCACGACGACCACGCGCTTGACGCCGGCCACCAGGTCCATCGCGCCGCCCATGCCCTTGACCATTTTGCCCGGAATCATCCAGTTGGCCAGGTCGCCACCCTGCGACACCTGCATCGCGCCCAGGATCGCCAGGTTGATCTTGCCGCCGCGGATCATGCCGAAGGAATCGGCCGAGCTGAAGTAGGCCGAGCCTGGCAGCGCCGTCACGGTCTGCTTGCCGGCGTTGATCAGGTCGGCGTCTACCTCCTGTTCCGTCGGGAACGGGCCGATGCCCAGCAGGCCGTTTTCGGACTGCAGGAAGACTTCGATATCGTTGGGGACGTAGTTCGCCACCAGGGTCGGCAGGCCGATGCCCAGGTTCACATAGAAACCGTCTTGCAGTTCCTTCGCCGCGCGCGCGGCCATTTCATCACGAGTCCATGCCATGTTCTGTCTCCAGGTGTCTCAATCTGCTTAGGTAGCGGCGCGCACGGTGCGCTGCTCGATGCGCTTTTCCGGCGTCGGGTTGTGGACGATGCGGTGCACGAAGATGCTCGGGGTGTGCACCTGGTCCGGATCGATCTCGCCGATCTCGACCAGCTCCTCGACTTCCACGATGCAGACCTTGCCTGCGGTGGCGACGTTCGGGTTGAAGTTGCGCGCGGTCTTGCGGAACACCAGGTTGCCGGCCTTGTCCGCCTTCCATGCCTTGACCAGCGAGACGTCCGGCACCAGCGAGCGTTCCATCACATAGTGCTCGCCGTCGAACTCGCGGGTTTCCTTGCCGTCGGCGACGATGGTGCCGTAGCCGGTCTTGGTGAAGAAGGCCGGGATGCCGGCGCCGCCGCAGCGCAGCTTTTCGGCCAGCGTGCCTTGCGGGGTGAATTCGAGCTCGAGTTCGCCCGCCAGGAACTGGCGTGCGAACTCCTTGTTTTCGCCAACATAGGACGAGATCATTTTCTTGATCTGGCGCGTTTCGAGCAGCTGGCCCAGGCCGAAGCCATCCACGCCCGCGTTGTTCGAAATGGCTGTCAGTTCCTTGGCGCCGGAATCGCGCAGCGCCGCGATCAGCGCCTCGGGAATGCCGCACAGGCCGAAGCCGCCCACTGCGATGGTCTGGCCATCTGCCACGACGCCGGCCAGCGCCGACTTCGCATCAGGATACACTTTGTTCATACCCGTCCCTTTTATAGGTTAAGCCACTAAGCTCTTCTGTACTCCAGAGTAGATTCTCAGCATAAAATACGCGGCACCGAAGCACAATACCGTAGAAATACGGGCAAGCTCCGATCATCCGGGCACCTTGATTCAACGCACATGACCTCACCTTCCCCCATCAACTACGAAATGATCTTTCAGCACGCCCCGGTTGGGATGTGCGTATCGGCCGACCGGGTGATCCAGTCGTGCAACCACGCGCTGGCCATCATGTTCGGGTATGACGAGGGCAGGCTGCACGGCCAGTCCTTCAGCGTGCTCTACCCGACCATGGACGAATTCCTGCGCACGGGCGACCGCATCGTGCCGATCATGAACGCCAAAGGACGCTATTCCGACGAGCGCATCATGCGCCGCGCCAACGGCGAGCTGTTCTGGTGCCACGTGACCGGGCGCGCGCTCGACCCGAGCCAGCCGCTCGGCGCGGGCGTGTGGACCTTCGAGGACGTGAGCGAGAAGCGGCCGGTGACGGCGGAACTGACGCCGCGCGAGCGCGAGATCGCGGCGCTGCTGGTGGAAGGCAAGACCAGCAAGATCATCGCGCGCCAGACCGACCTCAGCCCGCGCACGGTGGAGATGCACCGGGCCAGCCTGATGCGCAAGTTCTCGGCATCGACCTCGTCGGAGCTGGTACACAAGCTGGTAGGCGTGGCAAGGTAAGTGCGGAGAGCCTGCGCCCGTTTCTTCCTAATGCCGAACGGGTTTTTACAGTTCTCATAGAACTTATCAAATTTTGCTCATTTCTGCCCAAAATGAGCAAGTTTCCTGCTCCCAGGTCGAGCCACAACAAGAATGTCTTGAATACGACCCGAACGGCTCGCCGGCGGAGAACGCCTGCGGTTTTTTCCTGTCTTAGGGTAGGGAGGTCCAGGGCATGATCATCGAGCCAGGTGGGGGAAGTGTAACGGAGCCGCGACTTATCACAACCGGCGTGTGCCTGGTCG
>NZ_FOLD01000060.1 GCF_900112225.1 Massilia yuzhufengensis
GGCTATATTCCGCCGGCTTTATTTGCTGAACAATTCAGCAGGCAACAGCAGGCAGCTTGAAACAAGAGTGTCCGCTATTGACAGTACACCTCACTCCTCTCGCAGTCGTCTGAACGCTAGCTTACGTCCGTTCGATACCGATCCGGATTGTGTTTGAGAGAATGCTCGACAGGGTCGAGCTTAGCACGCGGTTATCGGCTTGGTCCTGTATTGTGTAAATTTCCTTGCTGGATACACTCTATTAGAGGAAAATTTCGTTCCGCCTACGTGAACAAAGATTAGAAACATTAGCCGTGAACAAACAACAGCTCGCATCCAAGATCTGGGAATCCGCTAACCAGATGCGCTCGAAGATCGAGGCCAACGAATACAAGGACTACATCTTAGGCTTCATTTTCTACAAGTACCTCTCTGACAAGCTGATGGAATTTGCCACGGCCGAGGGCTTCACAAACAAGGACTTCAGTGCATTGATTGAGGACGACGCTGAAACGGTCGACCACTTTAAGTCCAACCTGGGCTACTTCATCGCCCGCAAGCACCTGTTCTCGACCTGGCTAGACCAAACTAGCGACTTCGATGTCGCTGACGTGCGCGAAGCCCTTTCGGCCTTTAGCCGCCTGATCCACCCGAACCACAAGCGTCTGTTCGAGGGCATCTTTAAGACGCTGGAAACGGGCCTGAGCAAGCTGGGTGACACTGCGCCAAAGCAGACCAAGGCGATCAGCGAGCTTCTCCAGCTGATCAAAGACATCCCTATGGATGGCAAGCAGGGCTACGACGTGCTCGGCTTCATCTACGAATACCTCATTGGCATGTTTGCCGCCAATGCGGGCAAGAAGGCTGGAGAGTTCTACACCCCACACGAAGTATCCGTGCTGATGTCCGAAGTCATAGCGCACCACCTGACAGATCGCGAGACCATCCAGATCTACGACTCAACCAGCGGCTCGGGTTCGCTGCTGCTCAACATCGGCCAGGCCATCGCTAAGCGAATGGGCGACAAAGACAGCATCAAGTACTACGCCCAAGAGCTCAAGGAAAACACCTACAACCTTACGCGCATGAACTTGGTCATGCGCGGCATTCTCCCGAACAACATCGTTACTCGAAACGCCGATACGCTGGAAGACGACTGGCCGTACTTCGACGACCAAGACCCGGTCAACAGCTACAATCCGCTGTACCTAGATGCGGTGGTGTCGAACCCGCCTTACTCACAGAAATGGGACCCGCAGCACAAGGACGCTGACCCGCGCTACGCACGCTTCGGCGTCGCCCCAAAGTCGAAGGCCGATTACGCGTTCCTGCTGCACGACCTGTATCACCTGAAGCCCAACGGCATCATGGCCATCGTCCTACCCCACGGCGTGCTGTTCCGCGGCGGTGAGGAAGGAGTCATCCGCAAGCAGCTGATCGAGAACGATCACCTTGAAACGATCATCGGCCTGCCGTCCAATATCTTCTTCGGCACCGGCATCCCAACCGTCATCCTTGTGCTCAGGCAAAAGCGTAAAGGCAGCGATGTGTTGTTTGTGGACGGCTCTAAAGGTTTCGCTAAAGAAGGCAAGAACAACAAGCTCCGCGCTTGCGACATCAAGAAGATCACCGATGTGGTGATCGCCCGCGCCACCGTGCCCGGCTTCAGCCGCCTGGTGCCCAAGACCGAACTGCAAGGCGAGGCCAACGACTACAACCTCAACATTCCACGGTATGTGGACTCGTCCGAGCCGCTCGAGAGCTGGGACCTGTACGCCTCGATGTTCGGCGGCATCCCGCTAAGCGAACTGGATGCGCTGGCCGACTTCTGGAAAGCCTTTCCTAACCTGCGAGCGCCCTTGTTCACTTTGGACGGCACACCGTACGCCCAGCCGAAAGCGGATGACCTTGCTGCAGCAGTGCGCCAACACCCTGATGTGATCAAGTTTGACCTGGCTTTCACCCGCGCATTCGACGGGTTCAAGCCTTGGCTGCATATAGTGGACCCCAAGTTTGAGACGGTGGTTTAAGCTGT
>NZ_FOLD01000021.1 GCF_900112225.1 Massilia yuzhufengensis
CCGTGAGCGCGCTCCAGCTGGAACGGCACCTGTTACCGATGCTCGATCCCCAAGTGCTGCTGGTAACCGACGCCAACGCGGCCTACCGGGCGTTCAGCCGGCGCCACGGCATCGCCCACCAGTACGTCAACCTGCGCGCCGGCGAGCGGGTGCGTCGCAGCAGCGAAGGCGCCATCCATGTACAGAACGTGAATGCCTATCACCGCCGCCTGCGCGACTGGCTGGCGCGCTTCCACGGCGTCGCGTCCCGCTACCTGACGAACTACCTGGGCTGGCGCAGGGCGCTTGATGGCGGGCGCGTCACGTCTGCCGAGGGATTGCTGCGCCTGGCAATCAAACCCATCCATAGCAAAAGGTGACAGCGCCAAGCAACAGGCCCACCGCGCGCGGCGGGTGACGGTGATCGAAGCCCGCGTCATCCTGGCCCAGCCGGTACAGCTTGAGGTTGTGAAGTCGGCGTCGTATCCGGACGATCCTGGCTCGTGACAGGATAATCGTCCGGCGGACCAAATTCGACCTGTACCGTTCGCATGTAACTATCTGATTCTACGCGATTGCTTCACTCTGCTCTCTCAACATTAGTTCACTTTGTCGCGAACTAGCTTTGAAACTTGGCGAAGGCGCGAACGCATTTTGAGACCTGCCGAAGGCTCTGGACTGTGGTGCGCTGACACCTGATTAGCTGGCTTCAGCGGCGCTGCGTCCATGTGCCTTTAACGCGAACCCGAGACATTTGATGTGGATCAAAGACAGGGCCGTAGTGGAACGGGGAGACTGCTACTTCATCCTCGCCGCCGCCATCCGGAACAGGTCTGCATCATGATTCCCGCATCACATCCCCCACAAAGCGCGCACACCGTCCTTCGCGCGCTGACTCATGCACGCAAGGGCCTGCTAACCCAAGTCCACGCTGCGGCAGGTGAGCCGGACGAACGCTTTCCCTCAGCTTTCGCGCGCTTGCTGGCAGCCATCGAAGCCGCCTTCCGCCACGAGGAGACACTGATGGAAACGATCGGCTTTCCCGGCGTACGCGAGCAGCGCCGCGACAATGCGCTGCTGCTCAACGCACTGCACCATGCGGCGCCGCGGGTGGAAGACGGTGAGCTCGGGATCGGCCGCGAGGTGGTCGCCGCCTTGCCGGGCCTGCTCTCGCTGCACCGCTTCTGCGGCCTGCGCGTGCTGGCGAGCGCGCGCGGCGCGGTGCTGGCCCTGCGCCGCCGCCCACCCGGCCCGCTTGCGGGGTATTCCCGGGCGACCAGGCCGGCCCGCCGACATCACGCCTAGCAAGGGACATCCGGACGCATCAACCAGGAGAAGCATGCCATGAGCTACCGAACCATCATCGTGCACGCCGACGCCTCGCGCCACGCGCCGCAACGCATCGGCATCGCCGCCAGGCTGGCTGCCGAGCACGAGGCACACCTGGTCGGCGTCGCCGCCATCGGTGTGTCGCGCGAGGTATTCCCTCGTGGCTATCACGCAGTGCCCGGCAGCCTGGAGGCCAGCTATTTCGATCCCCTGCATGAAACTGCGACGCAGGCGCTCGATCGCTTCGGCGAGCTGGCGGGCGAAGCCGGCGTCGCATTCGAAAAACGGCTGGTGTGCGACCTGGCCAGCGAGGCGTTGGCGCGGCTCGGGCGCTTTGCCGACCTGGTGATCGTGAACCAGGACGACCTGAGCGAAGCCCTGACCGACACCATCGGGCGCATCCCCGAATACGTGGCCTTCACCTGCGCACGCCCTGTGCTGGTGGTGCCCTGCGCGCCGGTGACACACGGCCTCGGGCGGCATGTGCTGGTCGCCTGGAACGGCAGCAAGGAAGCGTCGGCGGCGCTGTTGGCGGCCTTGCCCCTGATGCGGCGCGCCGTGCGTGCGACCATCGTCGCGTTCCGGCCGCCGGGCGATACCGAGCTGGCCGATCCACAGCAACAGGCCGATCTCGCCGCCTTCCTGGCGCGGCACGACGTCCAGGCCGAGATCCTGGCGATCGACCGCCACATCGATGGCGGTCGGGCGCTGCTCACGCTGGCGGCCCAGGAAGCCTACGACCTGCTGGTCATGGGCTGTTATGGCCATTCGCAGTTCCGCGAACTCTTTCTCGGGGGTGTCACCCGGCACGTGCTGCAGAACGCGACGATGTCCGTCCTGATGGCGCGCTGAACGGTGTAACAAGTCCGGGATCCATCACCGACGGGAGGATCCGATGGAAATGATGAAGGCGGCAGTTTTCGAGGGGCCGGGCCGGATCGCGCTCGGGCGCAAGCCGGTACCCCATGCAGGGCCCGGCGAAGCCATCGTCAAGGTGACGATGACGACCATTTGCGGGACGGACGTGCATATACTGAAAGGCGAATACCCCGTTGCGCCCGGCCTGACCGTCGGGCACGAACCGGTCGGCGTGATCGCCGAACTGGGCGCCGGGGTAGATGGCTACACGCTCGGCCAGCGGGTCGTGGTGGGGGCGATCACGCCCTGCGGCCAGTGCCATCCCTGCCTGGAGGGTCACCAGGCGCAGTGCGGGGGACATGCGATCGGCGGCTGGCGCTTCGGCAATACCATCGACGGCTGCCAGGCCGAATACGTGCGGGTGCCGTTCGCGATGGCGAACCTGGCCCCGGTACCTAGCGGCCTGAGCGACGAGCAGGTGCTGATGTGCCCCGACATCATGAGCACCGGCTTCGGCGGCGCCGAGAACGGCGCGATCCGCATCGGCGACACCGTGGCGGTGTTTGCCCAGGGTCCGATCGGCCTGTGCGCCACCGCCGGGGCGCGGCTGCGCGGCGCCAGCCGCATCATCGCGGTCGACACGGTGCCGGCACGGCTCGAGATGGCAAAACGGCTGGGCGCGGACCACGTCATCGATTTCAGGCACACCGATCCCGTCGAGGCAATCCTCGAACTGACCGGCGGGCAGGGCGCCGACGTCGCCATCGAGGCGCTCGGTACCCAGCAAACCTTCGAGAGCTGCCTGCGGGCCCTGCGTCCCGGCGGCACCTTGTCGAGCCTGGGTGTCTACTCGGGCAAGCTCAGCCTCCCGGTCGATGCCTTCGCCGCCGGCCTGGGCGACCACAAGCTGATCACGACCTTGTGCCCGGGCGGCAAGCACCGCATGCGGCGGCTGATGGACATTGTGTCGTCGGGCCGCGTCGACTTGCGGCCACTGGTAACGCACCGCTTCCCGCTCGACCGGATCGAGGAAGCCTACGAGCTGTTCGCCAACCAGCGCGACGGCGTGCTCAAAGTGGCGATCGTTCCCTGACACGCTTCAAGCCATGCCATCTTCGGTAAAATCGGGGCGCGTGGCCTCGCGTGGATCGCGCAGCAGCAGGACGGGGATGGGCGAGTTGGCCAGCACGTACTGCGCCACGCTTCCCGTAAACAGGCGGTTGGCGTCGTTGGGCCCGTGCGCTCCCATCACGATGAGGTCGCAGCCGTGTTCTTCGGCCACCCGGATGATCTCGGGGCCCGGGCTGGAAGCCAGCGGGATGGCGGGGTCGCAGCTGACCCCGCTCAGTTGGGCGATGCGGCCCACCGTGTCGGCATGGGTGTGCGCGGCCCGGCGGGCGCGCTCGAATTCTGCCTGCGCCGCCTGCGCGTCCGGCGCGGCCTCGCCGCTGTCGGGTATGCGGAAATGCGGTTGTGCGACCGATACCGCGACCACGCGCCCGGCGCCTGAACGGGCCAGCTGGACCGCCATCTCGGCGGCACGGACGGCCAGGTCGGAACCGTCGGTGGCAATGCAGATGCGTTCGAGGAACATGATGGGCCACCCTTTGTCGAAGTGCCAACAGCATTAAGGTTTCCCATCGCGAGCGCTTTGATGCACATCAAATTCCACAGAAGCTTGGCGCGCTCCCAGCCACCGCGGGGCAGGATCCGCGGGCGCGAGGCACCATGATCGCCTGGCGCGGTTGGCGCCTCGGCGCGCTCCTGCTGCTGGCCGCGCTGCTGGCCCTCGGGGCCACGGCCGGGCTCTGGTGGCAAGGGCGCGGGCAGGGCCAGGACCCCGGTCCGGGCTTCGTCGGCGGCAATGGCCGCATCGAGGCCACCGAGATCGACATCGCCACCAGGCTGCCGGGACGGGTTGCCGAGGTGCTGGTGCAAGAGGGCGACATGGTGAAGGCAGGGCAGGTACTGGCGCGCATGGACCCGCACACCCTGCTGGCGCAGCGCGCGGAAAGCGCGGCGCGCGAGCGCCAGGCGCGCGACGCGGTGGCGCAGGCCGCGGCCGGACTGGCGATGCGCCGCGGTGACGAGGCGGCTGCCGCCGCGAACGTGGTCCAGCGTCTGAGCGAGCTGGAAGCGGCGCAGCGGCGCCTGCGCCGCTCCACCACCCTGGCGGCAGCCGGCGCGGTGCCGTCCCAGGAGCTGGACGACGACGAGGCGCGGGTACGGGGCGCCGAGGCCGCGGTCACGGCGGCGCGGGCCCAGCGCGAAGCGGCCGCCGCTGCCATCGAGGCAGCCCGCGCCCAGGTGGTGGAGGCGCGCTCGAGCGTCGCCGTGGCGCTGGCCGCGACCGCCCGCATCGACGCCGACCTGCGCGAGCTCGAATTGCGCGCGCCGCGCGCCGGGCGCGTCCAGTACCGCGTGGCGCAGCCGGGCGAAGTGCTTCCCGGCGGCGGGACCGTACTCAACCTGATCGACCTGAGCGACGTCTTCATGAGCTTTTTCGTGCCCGAGGCCGCCGCCGGCCGCGTCGCGCTCGGCGCCGAGGTGCGCCTGCGGCTGGACGCCGCACCCGGCTTCATCGTGCCGGCCAGGGTCACCTATGTCGCCAGTAGCGCCCAGTTCACGCCGAAGTCGGTGGAAACGGCCAGCGAGCGGCAGAAGCTGATGTTCCGCGTCAAGGCCCAGGTCGATCGCCAGGTGCTGCTGCGCTACGCCGACCATGTCAAGGCCGGGGTACCGGGCGTCGCCTGGGTACGGCTCGACCGCCGCGCGAACTGGCCGCCTGCGCTGGCGCTGCGAGGCGGCCAATGAGGGAGGGCGCGGCCCCGGCGCCCCCGGTCGCTCGCGTCGAGGGCCTGCGCCTGCGCTACCGGCGCGTGACGGCGCTGGACGACATCAGCCTGGACCTGCCGGCGGGCGCCATGACGGGACTGATCGGGCCGGACGGGGTCGGCAAGTCGAGCCTGCTCGCAGTGCTGGCCGGCGCGCGCCGCTTTCGCCATGGCCGGGTCGAGGTGCTGGGCGGCGACATTGGCCACGCAGGCTTCCGTGCCCAGGCCAGCCCGCGCATCGCCTACATGCCCCAGGGGCTGGGCCGCAACCTGTATCCCTCGCTCACGGTCGAGGAAAACCTGCAGTTCTTTGCCCGCCTGTTCGGCCTCGACGCGCCGGCCGCCCAGGCACGTATCGACCTCCTGAGCCGCAGCACCGGGCTGCATCCCTTCCTCGGGCGTCCGGCGGGCCTGCTGTCGGGCGGGATGAAGCAGAAGCTGGCCTTATGCTGCGCTCTCATTCATGAGCCTGACTTATTAATCCTGGATGAGCCCACCACCGGCGTCGACCCGCTGGCCCGGGTGCAGTTCTGGGAACTGATCGCCGCGATCCGGCGCGCGCGGCCGGCCCTGAGCGTGGTGGTGGCGACCGCCTACATGGACGAGGCCGGCCAGATGGACTGGCTGGTGGCGCTCGACGCCGGCCGGGTGCTGGCCGCCGGCAGCCCCGCCGCGTTACTGGCGCGCACCGGCTGCACCGACCTGGAACAGGCCTTCGTGGCGCTGCTGCCGCCTGGGCGCCGGGCCGGACAGCGGCCCGCGGCCGCCCCACCCCTGCAAACAGTGCCCACAGGAGAGGCGCCATTGGCGGACGCCGTGGTCGAGGCGCGCGGGCTGTCACGGCGTTTCGGCGACTTCGTCGCGGTGCGTGACGTAAGTTTCCGCATCGCGCGTGGCGAGATCTTCGGCTTCATCGGCTCCAACGGCTGCGGCAAGAGCACCACCATGAAGATGCTCACCGGACTGCTGGCGCCGAGCAGCGGCGAGGCCTGGGTCCTGGGCCAGCAGGTAGAGCGCCACGACCTCGCCAGCCGGCGCCGGGTCGGGTATATGTCGCAGGGCTTTTCCCTGTATCACGAACTGAGCGTACGCCAGAACCTGCTGCTCCATGCGCGCCTGTTCGACCTGCCCGAGGATGCCGGACACCGCCGCTGCGCCGACCTGGCCCAGCGCTTCGGGCTGGAGCCGGTGCTCGACGCCATGCCGGACGCGTTGCCACTGGGGATGCGCCAGCGCCTGTCGCTCGCGGTCGCGCTGGTACATGGGCCCGAGCTCCTGATCCTGGACGAGCCCACCTCCGGCGTCGACCCGGTGGCGCGCGACGGTTTCTGGGGCGAGATGCTGGCCCTGTCGCGCCAGGAAGGCGTGACGATCTTCATCTCGACCCATTTCATGAACGAGGCCGAGCGCTGCGACCGGGTGGCGCTGATGCATGCCGGCCGGGTGCTGGCCTGTGGCGCGCCCGGGGATCTGCGGCGCGAGCGGGGCGTGGACAGCCTGGAACAGGCCTTCGTGGCCTGGCTGCGCGAAGCCGACCCCGAGGCGGCGCAGCCGGCGCCCGCGCTGCCGCCGCACCAACCCCAGGCTGTCGCGCGCTTCGCCTGGCTGCGCCGAGCCGCGGCCTGCAGCCGGCGCGAAAGCCTGGAGCTGCGGCGCGACCCGGTCCGGGCCCTGCTGGCGACGCTCGGCTCGCTGCTCCTGATGATCGTGATCGGCTATGGCCTGAACATGGACGTCGAAGACCTGCCATATGCCGTGCTCGACCGCGACGGCACGGCGCTCAGCCGCGACTATGCACTGAACCTGTCCGGCTCGCGCTACTTCAGCGAGCGGCCGCCGCTGGCGGACTACGCCGACCTCGACCGCCGCATGCGCTCGGGCGAGCTTGCGCTGGCGATCGAGATCCCGCCCGGCTTTGCACGCGCGCTGCAGCGCGGCCGGCCAGTGGAGATCGGCGCCTGGATCGACGGCGCCAACCCGCCGCGCGCCGAGACGGCAGAAGGCTATGTGCAGGGCATGCACGCGCACTGGCTGCGCACCCGGGCCGCCATGGCGGGCGCCGCCGGGGCGGGGGCAGGGACGACCATCGCCAGCGTCGAGACGCGATTTCGCTACAACCCCGACGTGCGCAGCATGCCCGCCATGGTGCCGGCGATCATCGCCCTGCTGCTGCTGAACCTGCCGGCCATGCAGGCGGCGCTGGCGGTGGTGCGCGAGAAGGAGATGGGTCCGATCGTCAACCTGTATGTGACGCCGCTGCGGCGCAGCGAGTTCCTGCTCGGAAAGGCGGCGCCCTACGTGCTGCTCGCCATGCTGAACTTCGCCCTGATGACGCTGCTGGCCGTGACGGCGCTCGGCGTCCCGCTCAAGGGCAGCGTGGCGGTGCTGGCGGCGGCAGCTTTCCTGTTCTGCATCTGCTCGACCGGCATCGGCCTGCTGGCCTCGGCCTTCACTCGCAGCCAGATCGCGGCCATCTTCCTGACCATGATCGGCACCATGCTGCCGGCGATCCAGTTCGGCGGCCTGATCAACCCGGTGGAGACGCTGGAGGGCGTCGGCAGGATGATCGGCGAAGCTTATCCGGCCTCGCACATGCTGACCGTCGCGCGCGGTGTCTTTTCGAAGGCGCTTGGCTGGAGCGACCTGCGGGCCGAGTTCCTGGCCCTGCTGGCGGCGATCCCCGTGATCCTGGGCCTGGCGATCGTGGCCCTGCCGCGGCAGGAGCGCTAGCCGTGGGCCTGTCCTGGCACAAGATCTGGCGCCTGGGCGTCAAGGAGTGGTGGAGCCTGTTGCGCGACCCGGTGATGCTGGGCCTGATCGTGTACAGCTTCACCGCGGCCGTGTACGTCGCCGCGACCGCCCAGCCCGATACACTGAGTCGGACCTCGCTCGCCATCGTCGACGAGGACGTGTCGGCGCTGTCGCTGCGGATCCGCCAGGCCTTCCTGGCGCCGCAGTTCATCCCGCCCGAGGTCATCGGCCTGGACGAACTGGATGCGCGCCTGGATCGCGGCAGCGCCACCTTCGTGCTGGTGATCCCGGCCGGCTTCCAGCGCCGGGTGCTGGCGGGGCGCCCGGCTGCGCTGCAACTGAACGTCGACGCCACCCGCATGAGCCAGGCGTTCTCCGGCAGCGGCTACGTCGAGCAGATCGCGCTGGGCGAAGTGGCGGCCTTCGCGCGCGGCGTGCGGATGCAGGAAGCGCCGCCGGTCGGGTTGACGGTGCGGGCGCGCTTCAACCCGGCGCTCACGCCAAGCTGGTTCGGCGGGCTGATGGAACTGATCAACAATGTGACCATGCTGTCGGTGATCCTCAGCGGCGCCGCATTGATCCGCGAGCGTGAGCACGGCACCGTCGAGCACTTGCTGGCGATGCCGGTGCGCCGGGTGGAAATCCTGCTGGCCAAGCTGTGGTCGATGGCCGCGGTGGTGATGCTGGCGACCGTGGTGGCGCTGCTGGTGGTGCTGCGCGGGTTGCTGCAGGTCGGCCTGCAGGGATCGCTGCCGATGTTCCTGCTCGGGCTCGCGCTGCACCTGTTCGCCACCACCTCGCTGGGCATCCTGATGGCGGCAACCGCGCGCGGCATGCCGCAGTTCGGCCTGCTGGTGATCCTGGCCCTGCTGCCGCTCCAGATGCTGTCCGGCGCCACCACGCCGCGCGAGAGCATTCCCCTGGTGCTGCGCGAACTGATGCTGCTGGCGCCCACCACCCATTTCGTGGACATCAGCCAGGCGATCCTGTTCCGTGGCGCCGGTATCGACGTCGTGTGGCGACCCATGCTGGCCGTGCTGGCGATCGGTACGGTGCTGTTCGCGCTGGGCCTGGCGCGCTTCGGCACGGCCCTGCGTCCGCGCTGAGGCGGCGCGTGTCGGGAGGAGATTGCAGCCGCTGCGCTTGCCGGGCATTCGTCAAGGCTGCAGGACGTAGCTGCCCGGGGCGGCAGGTCCGGTCACCGGGTCTGGCGGCGCCACCAGGGAACCGGCGTGGCGTGCCAACCAGGATTCCCAGGCCGGCCACCAGCTGCCGTCCTGTCGGCGATTGATCGCCTGCCAGGCGTCGGGACCGATGTAGGGCGCTTCGTGCGGGTGGACTGATACTTGATAGCTGCGCCCGGGCGTGCCCGGCGGCGAGACCACGCCCGCGTTGTGGCCGCCGGTGGTGAGCAGGAAGGTGACCTCGGTATCGGTCAGCGGAATGATCTTGTACACCGAGCGCCAGGGCGCGACATGGTCGGTCATGGCGCCCACCGCGAACACTGGCGCCTTGATGTCGGTCAGCGCCACCGGATGGCCGTCCACGATGTAGCGCTGGCTGGCCAGGCGGTTCTTCAGGAAAAGCGTATGCAGGTATTCCGAATGCATGCGGCAAGGCATGCGGGTGGCGTCGGCATTCCACGAGGCCAGGTCGTTGTCCTTGTCCGGGATGTCGAGCAGGTATTGGCGCAAGCGCCGTGACCAGATCAGGTCGTTCGAGCGCAGCAGCTGGAAGGCGCCGGCCATCTGGCGCGTGTCGAGGTAGCCCTGCTGCCACATGACGGCCTCCAGGAAGGCAACCTGGCTGTCGTCGATGAACAGCGACAGCTCACCCGGTTCGGTGAAATCGACCTGGGCCGCGAGCAAGGTTATGCTGGCCAGGCGATGGTCGCCGCCGCGCGCCATCGCTGCGGCCGCGATCGCCAGCAGGGTGCCGCCAAGGCAGTAGCCGCAGGCATTGACCCGCGGGGCGCCGGTCTGGGCCTCGATGGTGTCGAGCGCGGCCATCACCCCCAGGCGGCGGTAATCGTCGAGCGACAGGTCGCGGTCGTCGGCATCCGGGTTCTTCCAGGAAATGATGTAGACCGTATGACCATGCTCGACCAGGTAGCGCACCAGCGAATTATGCGACGACAGGTCGAGGATGTAGTACTTCATGATCCAGGCCGGCACGATCAGGAGCGGCACCGCATGCACCTGGGGTGCAGCCGGTTCGTAGCGGATCAGCTCGACGAGACGGTTTGACATCACCACCTTGCCAGGCGTGATGGCGACGTCGCGGCCCGGCTTGAACGCGACCGGGGCGTGGGTGCCGGCCAAGGCCCGGCGCAGGTCGCCCACGGCCCGCACCGCGCCGCGCACCAGGTTCTCGCCCCCGCGCTGCAGCGTGACCTGCTGCGCCACCGGATTGGTGGCGATGAAGTTGGAGGGCGCCATGCCATCGAGCAGCTGGCGCGCCACGAAGGTGACCACGTCGGTATGGTGGGGCGAGACCCCGCGCACACCACTGGTGGCGCGGTGCCACCATTTCTGGCTAAGCAGGAAACCCTGACTGATCCCGTTCCAGGGCCAGGCATGCCAGAGCGGGTCGCTGAAACGCTTGTCCTGGGCAAGCGGACGCACCGGTTCGTCGGCATTGCCGAGCATGGCTGCGGCGCTGTAGCGCAGCCACTCGCTCCAGTCGGCGGCGGCCTGGACGGCGAGTTCCGTCTGCTTGGCCGGCGAGAGCAGCAGGTGCGCGGCCCAGTCCTGCCAGGCGGCCGCGAGTGCGGCGGGCGAGATGTAGCCTGTCAGGCGTCCCAGCCAGGCGTTCAGGGCCAGGTCGATGTGGGCGTGCTCGACCCGGGATTCCGGGTAGCCTGCGCGCGCGCCCCCCTGCCAGGTGCTGGCTTCGCGTCGCTGTTCCGAGGGCGGGATGTCGTCGCGGATGTTCATGGCAGGCTTCAGTCAATGGGCGATCAGGAGCGGGACCGGGGCGCGCTCCAGCAGTTCGCGGGTGGCGCCGCCCAGCATCCATTCATGGAAGCGGCTGTGGCCATAGGCGCCGCATACCATCAGTCCCGCGCCGCAGTCGCGTGCCATGCCCGCCAGGGTACTGCCGACGGTGGCGCTGGTGCGCTCGGCCACCACCTCGACCGCCACCCCATGTCGCGCCAGGTAGAGCCCCATGTCGGCCCCGGGCTCTTCGCCATGCAGTCCGGATTGCGGGTAGGGATTGATCGTGACCAGCTTGACGGTAGTGGCGCGCTGCAGCAGGGGTAGCGCCGCATCAAGGGCCCGCAGCGCGGGAACCCTGCCGTCCCAGCCCGCCACGACCGTGCCGGGAATCGGCTCGTCGGCGTAGGAGGCGGGGACCACAAGCACCGGCCGGGTGCCGTTCAGGGCCAGCATTTCGGGCAGGCGCCGCACAGGGGGCGGCGGACCCGGGTCGTCATCGCTGTCCTGGCTCAGGACGACCAGATCCGCGTAGCGCGACTGCAGGAGCAGGCCGTAGCCGGCCGCGTCCTCGATCAGGCGGGCCTCGTGCGATGCCACGCCCAGGCGCCCGGCCTGCTCCGAAAACGCCTGGAGCCGCAGCAGCGCCGCGTCGCGCAGTGCGCCGAGATCGACGGCCTGCACCGGTGCCCCGGCGGAGCCGGCCAGCACGGCGAAGTCCATCCAGGAGATGCCGGTCGCCGCGCTCCCGATCAGGTGGGCGTCGTCTTCGGTGGCGAGCCGTACCGCGGCGCGCAGGCGGCTATCCTGGCGGGAGCTGCCGTCGACATGGACGAGGATGGTCTTGTACATGGCGCTCTCCTTCGAAAATGGCCAGCAGTCGGGCCAGCCGCCGTTCGACAAGCTGCGGCGCGATTAGTGCGCGAGCGGGCATTCCTCGGCAGGACGCCACTTCTCAAATTCCTAATGCTTTAGCAGCGGAATCCTACCAAGATCACAAGCTCCCCATGTCAGAATGGGTTCGAAGCGCGGCCCGGGACTGCCGCGGGGAGGTCGAGATGATGGCAAAACAATGCCGCTGCACCTGCCTGGCGGCGTTACTGGCCATGCTTCCAGCGCTTGCCGGCGCGGCTCCGAAATACTACTCGACATCGCCGGCAGGCAGCAAGTACGCGCGTGCGCGTGCGCTTGCGCTCAACAACCTCGGCCATTTTGCGGTCCACAGCTTCGGACCGGAAACCCCTTACCAGGGCGCCTCGATCGACCGCCCGTCCATGGGGGAATCGGTCGGCGGCCTGGGCGGCTACGCCACCCAGATCCGCGCCATCAACGACGTCGACGAGGCGGTGGGGATGTCGACCACGGACCTGGGCGAGTCGCACAACTTCCTGTATTCCGAAGGACGGCGGCGCGAATCCCGTCGACCTGCATACGCAGCTGTACCGCCCCCCGGCCGGACTGGTGCTGTATTCGGGAAGGGCGATCAACGACGGGGGGAGCGATTCTGGCCTACTCCTCTGCCGGCCTGGTTTTGCTGCGCCCAGGCGTCCGCGGGACGGACGCGCCGGTGCTCGGCCCCATCACAGGCGTGCCCGACAGGACCGAGGTCGGCCAGGAGGTCCGGGCCACCGTCGGCTTCGTCGACAATTCGCCCAGCCAGACCCACAGCGCGGCCGTGGCCTGGGACGACAACTGCACCTCGCCCCATCCGGCGGTGCGTGAAACGGGTGGCGTCGGCCAGGTCACGTTCCAGCACCGCTTCTGTGCCGCTGGAGTTTATCGTGTGAGGGTTCAGGTGAGCGACTCCGGAGGTCGGCATACCGACGTGGCCCGCTATTACATCGTCGACGACCCAGCGCTGCCGGCGATCAGCGGCCAGGGCGCGTTGGCCCGGGCGTCCGACTACGCTGGGCGCGCGGGGCAGGGCACGCAGGCCCTTCGTTTCATGTTGTGGGCGCCGCTTCCCGGCCCGGCGGCGGCAGGTGCTTCTGCGGCAGACCGTGCGCTGGTTACCTTGGCAGGCCCTTTCCAGTTCGTGAGCGATCGCGTCGGTGCGCTGTCCCGCGAGGGGAACCTGGTACGAATGGAAGGAACGGGACGCTACAACGGTCGCGCGGGATACCGCTTCCTGGTCGAGGCCAGCGATGGCGACCGGTTGGGCATGACCGGGGGCGACCGGCTACGGCTACGCGTCACGCATGTGGAACCCAATGGCGCCGAGGTTGTGGACTACGACAATGACGCAATGGCAAACGAAACGGTGCTGCAATCATCCTCGAACCCGCACCGGACCTTGGTCAGGCAAGGTGGGTTCAGCTTGAAGGATTGACCGCGACGGCGGCTGGTCCTCGCGTCCGGAGACCGGGACCTGCCCAGTCTTCCCGTTAGCAGCTACGGCGGCGGCCGCCGGCACGTGGGCGGCGCTTTCCCGGCTCGCTTCATGCCGATGCCGGCACTTCCCCGTTTGTCGATTGCAGTGCTGGCGCATCATTTCCGTTTGCCGCTGGCGCATCTCGGGCGACATTGCTTTCATGTGCTGGTCAAGCAACTCTCGGCACTGTCCCTCCGGCGCATTGCGCAACCCGCGGTGTACCGTGCACATGGCGCCGATGTCCAATCCTTGTGGCTGCTCCATGCCGGCACACGCCACGTCCTCGATCAGTTGCGCCAAGAGCTCGCGGCTGCAGCCGCGACAAATGCAGGTCTGGAAGCGCGATTCGAGGATCTTCGGCGCCAGTTCAGCGACACGCAGGCACGGGCCGGTCAGCAGAACGCTGCACATCTTGCCGAGAGGGAGAAGCTAGCGGAACGTACGAGCCTGGCGGAGCAGCGATTCGCCGACATGGAGAGGCGGGCCTTGTTGGAAATTGACAGGGGACGAACAGCGTCAGCGCAAATTCAGAAGAGGTTTGAATCGGAACAAGAGGCAGCTGCGGCAGAGGCCAACCGACTACGTACTGACTACAGCGCGGCTCAGGCGAACATCGGGCAGTTGCGCGAGCAGCTTAGTTCTGCAAAGCGCAATGCTAACGCTGGGTAATGAGCGAGATCGAGAGAGGGAAGAGCTACAGTCAATTCGAGCACAGCTGCAGGACGCCGTTCGCAGCGCCGCTGCCGAAAGCGCTAGGGCAGGCGGACTACACAATGAGTTGGAACGGCAGCGAAACGACGCCACCGCCCGTGCGCGGCAAAACGTAGACTCCAGCACTGTACGCAAAACGGAGAAGTAAGACATGGGCGAACCTGACAACTGAATGGCCCATCTAACCATGACGCTCTGTGATGGGCCACCAGAGTGCTCGCGCCGGAAACCACGAGCGCATCCACGCTCACCAACCAAACACCGCATAAGGTCAAACTTCGCCCTTCATCCAGCTTCTTAGCTTAACTCGACATTATTTAACGTAATGTCGAGTTCGTTTTTACCAAAATTCAAGCATTATCCTCGAGACATATCCATATATGTAACCGCGGCCGCCGAGAACGGCAGCGGTTTCACCTGAAGCGTTGAATGCGTCGGAGTTCACTGGCTAATTCGAAAGTACGTTGCCCAGGTCAACATTTTGACTTTTCCCACCCGAAATACGAATCCGAAAGCGCCCGAACTGCTTTTTCGGAATGATTCCCACCCAACCAGAACCTAAGAAATCCCTCAGGGAATGACTGCGTTTTCGTTCGCCATTCCTGGCAAGGTCCGTAGAGGAATGCACCCCCTTGACCCAAGGATGCAGTCGAAGGCTGGCCTCAAGCAGCGGTGGCGTCAAAACCCGTACAGAGAACCTGGCCTTCGAAGCACCGGGATGCGCATTGTCCTAACCGAGCGCAGATCTTTGCCATCTTCTGAAACGCCAGCTAATCGCCGTAGTCTGACCCAGGGACACATGACTAGCGATGATTGCGCGCCGCTTGGTGTGATTACGATGCCGCGAGCCTCAAAGCCGCGACAGAATACTGTGAACAAGTGCGATCTCTTTCCAAACATGCAAAGGATTCACAAGATTCTGTCGCTGGGAGGGGGGATATTCTGTCGGTGTACTGCAATGAACTGAGGAGGTAAGCTGCGCACGGTAGGTGTCTCAAAATTAGTTCGCAGCGTTCGGGTGGTCTCACATCTAGTTCGTCTCAATGCACACTTTCAGTTCGCCGTAGGGTATTCCTCCCGCGCCCGGCTCTTTAACAAGCAAGACATTTAACATAATATAGATTATGCGTAATTGCGAACATGAACGTTAGCTGCCTGAAGCTCTAGCGCTCCGAACTAAATTGATATACATCTACGGAAGTAATTAGCTGCCAACTACTATCCGCACATATGTCACGTTTTTAGTTCCAATATTTTGTCCGGTCTTGAAACGCGACGGAGAACGTTTCCGCAAGATTAGAGTGCCTTTTCCTCTAGCAAGCGCTCGATGCTGACTCGCCGGAAAAAGTCGTGGGTCAGCGCCAGTTCTTCCTTAGGCTTTTGCGTTTGACCGTATTCGACCGTTTACCGGCTTTTGAACTCAAGTGAGATGTTGGCTGTTGAGTTTGGCGGCCTCTGCCTAGTAGCTCGGCCAAGCGCATGTCTGCGGCAGATAAATCCCTCACAAGTGCTTCGCGCTGCTCAGTCGCGAGTTGCGTAGCGCTGACGGCACTGCTGAGCTGGTTTTTCAAAAGCTCTACTGTGACGCTCAGCTCAGATATACGTTGCTCACACAGGATAGCCGTCTTACGCTCATTTTCAGCAGCCCCTTCAGCTATCTTTTCTGCCCGCTTGAGTGCAACGCGTCCTCGGTCCAGCTCTAGGTTAACTCTCTTTTCCGCTTCGTTCAGCCGTTGCACTTCGCGCTCTTTCTCATCGCGCTGAAGTTGGAGCTCACGTGAAAACTCTTGTCGGGTCTCCTTTACTCGTTTCTCGTGCTCGTCCGCCTGAAGTCCCAGGCGGCGGACTTCCTCCGTCATCGCTAAGTTGGTGGAGGACGCAACCGTCAGGCGCTTTTCTGTGTCAGCGAGCTCTTTACTCAGATGGCGGAAGTTAACTGCTGATTCGGAAAGCTGAGCTTGCAGCTTCTCGTTCGCCTCGCGTAGCAAATTAGCAGTATTCTCTGCAAGCTCAACAGATGCTGCGGCGCCGGCTTTGATTAATTCCACCGCTTCGTCAGAGCGCTGCCTTGCTTGCCTCCAAAGCTCGGCCACAAGTTCCCCCGCAATTTCTTGCAGTGCCTCAGGCAAATCCGGATGCGAGATGGTCCCGCGACTGTTCGCTCGCAGGTCCTGCCAGAATTTCGCAAGCGCTTCAGCCGGCGCAGACATGCTGCCCTTCCTAACGAGCTGATACAAACCGTTTGCGGTTGGAGTCTTCCCATACCGGAAAAAAATAATCACGCACGCTTCACGATAAAGGTCCGCCGTCTTCAGGCCCATCGCTTTCAAGTGCTCGATATCTTCGCGTAATTGCTTTTCGTCCATAACCACCTCCCAAGTGCCCGCGCTTCAAGAAATAATACAACGTATTATGTAGGGTACCTTGAACCATCGCAGGAAAATATGACATTATTCTTATAATGTCGAATTTATCCTTGGGTTGTGCTCCTGGGGCGGCCTCTCTCCAAGACTCTGCTGGGTGCTCCTCCCCTGCTGCAAAATTCATCATCGCCAGTGGCGGCACGACTGCAACGGGCAATGATGAGGTCTACGGTGACAGGAACAGCTATTGAGCTGCCAGCATCTCGGTCGGTCTGCGAGAGTAAAGCAAAGGAACCGAAGAGCACCGAGTCGGCAAAGTGGGTGCTGTCCTGCCCGGCTACGCTAAGTCACCGTGCCTGCTTTTCTTCTTTGCGGCACACCTAACTCTCGAACTAAGTCAGCCAGGACTTTAAATTCGGCCAAGTCGTCACCGTATTTTCTAATACGGCCGAATGGACGGGACTCTCCTATGAATATGAAGATTGGCGCCCTTGCTAGGGGCCCGGATGTTCACCCGTTGTCTAGTAAAAATTCCGCGGTTAGAGCCAGCCGTGGTAGACCTTGCGATACCGACAAGTCGGATGTCTATAGCCGTTGCCACTCATCACAGAACGCCATGTGCGGCTGCGAAGGCATGCCGGAGCACGTTTGTCCGCCAGCTGTATTGTCCAGAATTACAGAGGCGAACCATAGCAAGGGCCATACCGCTCAAGCTAAACGCTTATTCGGTCGCGTGCAATGAACTAGTATCGGTGGCGCGGCGCCAATCCGAACGGAGTGCGCAGCGACAAAATCCAAACTGCTGCGAACGAGTACGTCACTGACCTCTCCGCGCGATAGGTAGGTTGCTTAAGTCGAGTTGATGATGAACTGCATTGCGAACTCGTCTTCGGGGGCCTAGATTCTGGCGAGGTGTTCCAAGGAAAACGTTCGCCCAGAGTCAAGGTAACCGCTCTGGGCGCCCGACCCTAGAGCAGCACCGTCTAATATGAGGTGTGCGCCGGATGGACGGTCAGGATGTAGTCAAATCGAGAACTACGATTTCTGTATTCCGGCCGCTTGGTAGCAGTTACACGGCCGCCATTCAGGTACCAGCGTCCACGGACGTGGGCCAAGGTAGAGGTGTGCTGAGGGATGGGGGCATTGGACCATCCCATTCCAAAGGATTTCTTACTCCTCGTCCTCATCCTCGTCAGCGTCGACAGCGTCGTCCACGTTTCCGTTTTCCGCCGGTTCGCTCTCTGCAGCTATCTCGGCAGCCCGTTCGCGGTCGGCCGCGATAGACTCACGCATTGCTTCCACAAAGGGTGCTAACTGTTGAACGCCGGCTCGGTACTCATCCTTGCGCAAGAAATTCCGCTTCTCTGTGAAGGTTTGAACGGAACAATCCTGCGGTGGGGTCCAATCAACGGGCACCGATTCATTCGCGATGAAGATTTGCTCGGCTACAGCATGGTTGTAGACCGCGCTGAGGAGCCGGCCCGTATTGGGGTCGTCTAAGCCTTGTTGACGAGGCGTGTCGACAATGAAGGGAAATTGCGGCCCGCTGCCATATTTCGCGTTGGTCTCCAGCATTGCCATGTGCATAGCCAGGTAGACGCGTGGGCCCGAGCTACCGGCGCCCATCGCTGGCCGGGCTCCAATTTTGACAGAAGCAATTTCCGCTTTGTCGATGCCGAGACGGTCAGCACACGATTTTACTGCGGCCTTGTAAAAGGCTCGTACTTCTTTCACCCGCTCAGCATCCGTCAACGCATCTAGTTCGGCCTGGAGCTCGCTTCGGCTTTCATCAAGTTCATCGATAGACTCAGACAGTTGCTGGCGTGTCTGCCCATATGCATCTTCAATAGTGGCCAGGCTTTTTGCGGCGACGATTTCGGCAATACCACCCTGCCCCGGCCGTCTTTCAATCGAAACGCGCAGCGCTTCCATTTGTTTGGTGACACTGGCGAGCATGCCCCGCAAGCCTTCTTCGCGCTTACTCAACTTGTCCAGCTGGGTACGTACGCTCAGAAACAGTTGATGGGCATCGTTTGCATCTGAAGCAAGTTCCACTTTAGCGCGGAAGGACAGGCCGTGCGTTTGACCGCATGTTGGGCAGTTTAACTGCTCGTCATCGCGATACTTGGACAGGTACGCCAAGTCTTCAACCAAGTCATTCTCTGCCCGGGCCGCAAGCTGCAGTTGGCCAGTCAGTTCCTGCCGTTCCTGAGCGATTGCGAACAAATCGTTGCGGACTTGGTTTTCGTCATCAACCAAGGCCTCAACCTGACTAGCGACCTGCTGCAACTCTCTGGCGAACGCGCTTTCATCAATCGCGGCATCGGACGCAGGTAGCATCGCTTTGACGTGCTGGTACGCGCTCGCCTGCACCTTCGCTTGCAGTCGCAGTTCGCGCAGCTTGAAGACCAGTTCGTCCCGCGTGAGTTGAGCATCAAAGTACCGCTGCGGTCGCAGGCCTAGGAAGGACTCAAAGACGACCGGCTCCCATCGAGCAAACTGGGACAATCGGAGAAAGTTCCCCCATTTTCGCCCCCAGCCACCTTCTTGGTCGATGTAGAACGGCAGCAGGGCGTACTCAGGCCCTGCCAACGCGAACGCGCCTTCCTGATGGCGCTGCAACTTCAGCGGGAACTCGAACGTGTCAGCAAAAAATTTCGCCCATGTTTGTGCGCTTTCGGTCGCCAGCAGAAGCTTTCCTTCAGCGTTAAAGGCCGCACGCTGGTCGCGCCCCATTCGCACAAATGTGAACCACTTCTGCCCGATACTAAGGACTACGCTGGCTGCGATGTTGACATCCCAATTCCCGGCAATGCGTGTTGACGGCTCGCCGCCGAGCGCCCAAACAAGGTGCTTTAGGATGCGTGACTTACCTGTTTCATTCGTTCCCGCCAGGAGGTTCTTGCGCGGATTGAACTTCAGGATTCGGGCGCTCTCGTCCCTTTCGGATACTAGCCAAAGTTCGTGATAGGTGACGGTTTGCCTCATTGCGAGTCCTCAGGTTGCGGACTAGCCGGAACAGATGGTAGTTGTTTTGTGGGATTTGCATTTTGGGTAATCATGGACATTAGACAGTAAATGTACTCGCGGCTGTAAGGGCGAGCTTCGCTTAACTGCAGCTGCTGAAAGTCCTCGAACCAAGCGGAGAAGATATCGGTCACTCGAGGTAGCGAGTCGTACTCAGACCTCGCTTCGTATAGCGCTTTTAGGTGCGCGGTTACGACCGGCACCGGACCAGCACGGTTCGTGATTTCCATACATGCCCGCACGACTTGTCTCTTCATGTTTTTCACCAGCGTAAACGGCGCCGTTTCGATGTTCAACCGCTCTATTATTTCTTCTACGAGTTCGCGCGCGGACACCGTTTCTTCGTCGGCCGCCGCTAGATAGCGGTCAATGTCGCTTCGCGTGACCGCGCGGCCCAACAACTCGGAATAGTTCTTAGCGTGTCGAGTGCTGCCGGCTCTGAGGTTCACATAAGAAGCAATTATTAGTACCGCGAGAATGGTAGCCGAACCGCTAAGGTTCAGTTCTGACTCCAGCTGCATCTCTGCGAGCTCACCAGCCAGGTACTTGTGTGGTTCATTGACTGGGCAATCGCTAACCACGAGTGCAAAATCAGAGAAGTCGATTGCCTCGGCTGGGTCGAGGCCTAACTGCTCACGCAGTCTGGCCTCAATGGCCTGTCGAACTGAGAGGTCGGCAGTAGCTAACTCAACACTACTCTGCAGCGAGCTGGCTCCCGTATCATCCGGCATCTCGAATTGAGCGTCGGACGAGAATTCGAGGCGCGACTTCCCAAGCGTCTGGAAACGACGTCGGTGGGCATAGAGCTTGGCAAGGATTGACTGTTTTGGCTTCTTAAGCGGCTTTGACTTCGCAGCCTTCCCAGTGGTGACTGGTTCAGAGATTAGCTTCGTCACCGTCGCGCCAGGTTCGGCGGCGTCAGATGCATCTGCCGCTGGCGGCGCATCCTCGTCCTTGCCTTTAGGCGATGCTATAAGGTGATTGAGTTTCCAATGGGTCGACGCCTCATGCTTCTTGAGCTGCACGAAGCGGACGCCGGTCGGTGCCACGGACGAATCCAAAACAGCGACATCCTGCTGCCACTCAAGCACGACTGCGTAATCGTTGCCGGTGCGGTGCGCCCGGAGCGCTTCCATAACTGCATGCCAAACCTGAAAACTAAACCCTCGGATGGCGTGCCGGCCGCCGATTTCATCTCCTTTGAAGTCTCGGAATAGGTCCGAAGCGACTTGTTGGAGAGGAGCTTCAGTTGGCGCCGTAGTCATGTATTCGATAGTGTCGATATTAAGGTTTGCGACGGTCAGGAATCCGCAATCGCATTGCGGCTAGTTCTTAACAGACCGGCAGATTCCCTAAAGAAGATGTTGTCATTTATAAATCATTGTGCCACAAGCGGGTAATTATTAGTAGCCTGAAGGGTGCTACATCTGCCGGCGAAGTCAATGACCGCCAGCAATGCCCTATCCAGACCGCTGTAGAACCAGGAACAGTTGAGCTGCTTTACTGACAACCAAGAAGCGCTGGAGCTGCCTGCTTGCCTGCAACAATGGTGGAACTTTGGACGGAGTCTATCGTTAGCGCAATCTATAGGGGATAAGTGCTCAGCGGCGTGGTACCCCCAGCAGTGCGTTAGCAATTACGGAGACGGAGCTAAGGCTCAGGTAAGTGCAGCGACTAGAGGCCAGAACAGCTAGCTAGGCAGAATGCAGCACTCCGGCGGTCGGTGGCACGCTCTCGGTCTGCGTATCCCATCGGCCAGTCAACCCTGAATGCAATTTCCACATGAACAGGCGGGCTAACCGGCGATTCGGTTGCGACGGGGGCCTTTAGGTAAGACCTCGGGCAGGTCCGCGTCTTCCGCAACTGGCCTGAAGAGCACGGAAACATCTAATTTTAACGCCTTTGCCAAGCGCTCAATGTTGTCAATTGAGCAGTTCCTAACCTCCCGTTCCACATCGCTAACAAAGGTCCTGCTGAAGCCTGCAAGTGCCGCCAGTTGCTCCTGTGAGATACCTTGACGGACTCGACAAGCCCGAAGGTTACGGGCAAAACGGGTCCGCAAAGGCATTTTGCTGTTAATTTTTGACATTTACTTAGCATCCGGTACTGCACGGCATACGTCTACAATCTGAGACATGACACTCTTTGCAATTCCACTGTTTGGTATTACACTGTTTGCGTGACGTATCTCGCGTCTTGCTTGTCAGCTCACCTCGCCGACCCGCTCTCTTTTTAACTGCTATTTCTATAGCACTGGTATCCATCATGCCACTCCAAAACTCGGCTTCGCAAACGTTAGCCACGACGCAGCACTGGATGCGCCTGATTCAGCGAGTAGAAAACAGTGAATTGCTTCCTCACCGGCTACCCGTCGAAACCTTGATTTTTCTTGCAAAAGTGTTGGCAATGTACAAAAGCGACGCGCTCTACGCTGGTGAGATGAAAGGCGTGCGCGAACTGATGTACTGCTGGATTCAACGCTTGCTCATTGCGCAGGGGCTGGTGCGCTTGCAGACGTTTCGGACGCATTGGAAAATTTTGCTTCCGCAACTGACAGACGAACTCGAGCACTGGATACGCCAGGAGCTGCTATCTCGACAAATTGGCTACCCTCTGACCCACGCCAACATAAAAGTATTGTTCCTCGAAGCGTTTACCGGCATCGAGCATGCCGCGTAAGCGGCGTTCATACGCTCTGTCTAAGCCACGTGCCGGCGTTGGGTTTTATTTCATTCCCTGTCATGACCATGCCTAAGACGCCTAACTTTGCCGAGGTTCCGACCGACTATCCTCACCGTATGGCGTATGGTGCGGTCTCCGGATATCAGCCGAAATTGCTGTTGACCTCTTCGCCAGACGGGAAGTTCTACAGCCCAGGCAACGCGCCGGAAGAACGTTGTCACGACTGGCAGTACAGTGCAACGCTCGTCTCTGCAATGGTCAACAAGTGCCTCGAATCGAAAGCAGGAAAGCGCTCGCACCTTTCTGAAACCGAAATCATCTCGCAGTACTACCAACGCGCCGTTGCCGCCGGCGGCCGGTACGGGACCGAAGAGCAACTCAAGTGGACATTCACGAAAGTAGCCGAGGCGTTAGCCTGGCCCCTCCCGGAGCTTTGACCGCGCTTTAAAACCGTGCTGACGGAGGCGGCTCAGCCTTAAAAGGGCCTCACTACTTTTAGACTTTCATGGAAAAATTGCTTCGATATATCGAGACACCAGCTGGGCGCGAACGAATCGTTAAGGTCATCAGTACATTTACCTTGGTGGGCGGAACCATAGTGAGCATTGTTTTGTTTACAGCCTTGTTTCTTCGTCATTTTTGGGATGCTCGGTAACCTTCGAGATGGTTGATTATGTTTTCCAGGATTCCATTACGCTTACCGTTGGAGGGCTGGCACTGTGGCTCTGTGGATTCGGCGCTCAATCTCAGCGGCTGTGGACTCCATTGTGCTATCAGGTCTAGCGGTGCTGAACAGACTCGTGATGGTCTGATTCATCAAGCTCCTTCAGGAAAACGCAAGGCCACCTCTTGACGATATTCATGACGGAGCGCTGACACGTCCGCGAACAGTTTTTGATGACCGACGGCGCCGCTTCAGCCTAGCCGAGGCAAGAAATGGTCTCCTAGTCCACACCTGGGTGACCAAGTTACGACTTGATTGCCATTTCCGAGTCCAGTACTGTCACAGCTTTGTAACAATACTTCGATATTGTTTGAAGTATCGTATCGATATCGGTACAATGATTCAACAACTATTGAAGTGTTTTAAGGGGGTGACCATGGATACGCCGCAAGCATTGCTAGCCTTATCCGCACTAGCACAAGAAAGCCGCTTAGCAGTCTTTCGCTTGTTAATCCAGTGCGGCCCTGAGGGTCTGGCAGCAACAAAAATAGCGGAACACCTCGATATCGCGCCGTCGTCGCTTTCATTCCATCTGAAGGAACTAAGCCATAGCGGGCTAGTCACGTCGCGTCAACATGGGCGCTTCATCATCTACTCCGCCGACACCAAGGCCATAAGCGACCTGGTGGGTTTCCTGACTAAGAACTGCTGTGCCGGCATTCCCTGTGATACGTCGAGCCTGGCCGTCAGCACTCAGTGTTAAGAAATTAAGCAACCAGCGTCGAAGATGAATGAGAGAATTTACAACGTCCTTTTCGTCCGTAGTGGCAATTCTGCTCGCAGGACTCTGCGGCTTCTAGCGGGGACGAAGACCTGCGACGAGTGGCCTTTCACAAAGTAATGGCTCGTGTAAGCATCTTTCTAAGCCTTCCTATCCACATGCTGGAGAAGAACGGTATCCAGCGTGAAGTCGATGCTTCGACGAACAGCCTATCTAACTCTAGGATTTTCAAATGACCGTTAACGTACTTTTTTTGTGCACTGGTAACTCCTGCCGCTCTGTCCTGAGCGAGGCCACGTTCAACCATCTCGCCCCCGAGGACCTAAGCGCCATAAGCGCAGGCAGTCAACCTGCTGGACAGTTACATCCGCGTGCAGTCGCGCTATTGCACCGTAAAGGAATCTCCACTGAAGGCTACTTCAGCAAGTCGTGGGATGGCCTTCCGGTGACGCCAGACATTGTCGTCACCGTCTGCAGTAGCGCAGCCGGAGAGACCTGTCCAGCTTACCTCGGGCCAGTCGTACGCACTCACTGGGGTGTCGAGGACCCGAGCCATGTGGTCGGAACTGAAGAGGAAATCGAGACTGCCTTTGAGGAGACCTACGCCATTATTCGCGCGCGCATCGAAGCGTTTCTAGCCTTGCCTCTGGACGAACTTATGCGCGATAAGGCAAAACTGAAAGCGGCTCTCGACCCAATCGGCGAGATTACTGCTCAATCTCACTAAGCGGCTGTACATCAGGCCGCGTCCAGCGTAGGTCTTGCATATCAACAAGGAAGATTTGTGCTCATCGCATCTTTAATTTTTTTCGCAACCCTAGTCCTCGTCATCTGGCAGCCACGTGGGCTCGGAATCGGATGGAGTGCGTCTGCTGGCGCGGTGGCCGCCCTTCTTGCCGGCGTCATTGGCGTCAACGATATTCCTGTCGTGTGGAATATCGTGTGGAACGCGACCGGCACGTTTGTAGCTGTCATCATTATCAGCCTGCTGCTAGATAAGGCTGGCTTCTTCGAATGGGCAGCGCTTCATGTCGCAAGATGGGGCGGAGGCAGTGGTAAACGTTTGTTCGTGCTACTTGTCCTCCTAGGAGCCGCAGTGGCTGCACTGTTCGCTAATGATGGTGCAGCACTCATCCTCACACCTATCGTCATTGCAATGCTTCGCGAGCTACGATTCTCTGCGAAAGCGACGTTAGCGTACGTGATGGCAGCCGGCTTCATCGCCGATACAGCAAGCTTGCCCTTGGTAGTGTCCAACCTGGTCAACATCGTCTCTGCCGACTATTTCGATATTAGTTTCGCTCGGTATGCCGCCGTTATGGCACCTGTAAACATTGTCTCTGTCCTGGCTACGTTACTTGCTCTTCTGCTCTGTTTTGGCCGTGACATACCGGCATCGTATGATTTCCATCAGCTGAAGCGTCCGGAGGAAGCAATTCATGACCGAGCGACCTTTATTACTGGCTGGTGGGTTCTGGTGCTCCTCCTTGTAGGCTTTTTTTGGCTCGGGAGCCTCGGTGTACCCATCAGTGCAGTAGCGGCAGTTGGGGCGCTACTTCTCTTCATTGTGGCTGCAAAAGGTCACAAGATTGCGACCCGCCAGGTGCTTGCTGACGCGCCATGGCAGGTCGTTATTTTCTCGCTTGGGATGTACCTCGTTGTCTACGGCTTGCGCAACGCCGGCCTGACCGACTACCTTACCTCGGTTCTTAACCAATTCGCAGCTTACGGTATCTGGGGAGCCACGCTGGGCACAGGATTTCTAACGGCCCTTCTGTCGTCCATCATGAACAACATGCCCACCGTTTTGATAGGAGCCCTGTCTATTGACGCGTCTTCTGCGCAGGGTGCCGTACGTGAGGCGATGGTCTATGCCAACGTTATCGGCAGCGACCTAGGACCCAAAATCACGCCAATTGGCAGCCTGGCAACGCTGCTTTGGTTGCATGTCCTGTCGAGTAAGGACATCAAAATCTCGTGGGGATATTACTTCCGCGTCGGGGCTGCCCTGACGCTCCCGATTCTTCTCGTCACCCTGTCAGCCCTCGCAATTCGCTTGAGCTAGGAGAGCCCATGACCGTCACCATTTATCACAACCCAGCTTGCGGGACATCTCGCAACACCTTGGGTCTCATCCGCAACGCTGGCATTGAGCCAGCCGTCATCGAGTATCTGAAGACGCCTCCGGACCGCGCGACCTTAACCGGTCTGATTAAGGATGCAGGCTTAAGCGTTCGGGACGCGATTCGTCAGAAGGGGACGCCGTACCTGGAACTCGGCCTCGACAAGACGGACGTCGGGGATGACGAGCTCATCGGCGCGATGTTGGCACACCCTATTCTTATCAATCGTCCGTTTGTAGTGACACCGGTCGGCGTGAGACTTTGCCGTCCTTCTGAAGTAGTGCTGGACATCTTAGACGCGCCTCAACAAGGACCGTTTTCCAAGGAAGACGGCGAGGTTGTCATTGATGAAAAAGGGAATCGTATCAATGGATAAAATTCCGGAATTACCTAACATTAGCCCCGGCCAATTGGACGTCCCAAGCGTGAGCAAGTTGGAGCCAGTCGGCGAGCTAGCCCATCCGCCTCGAATTTTGATGCTCTATGGTTCCCTCCGGGAACGCTCGTTCAGTCGATTTCTTACCTACGAGGCTGCGCGAATTCTCGAGCATTTTGGCGCCGACGTGAGAATTTTCGACCCAACCGAACTTCCGATGGTCGGAAGCGTTCCAGAGACGCATCCCAAGGTAGTGGAGTTGCGAGGCCTTTTCCTGTGGTCAGAGGGCCAGGTTTGGTGTAGCCCCGAGCGTCATGGCACCGTTACCTCTGTGATGAAGAACCAAATCGACTGGGTTCCGCTAGAACAAGGGGCGTTGCGGCCCAGCCAAGGTCGCACGCTTGCAGTCATGCAGGTTTGCGGTGGGTCTCAGTCCTTCAACGTGGTCAATACGCTCAGACTGCTCGGACGGTGGATGCGAATGTTCACAATCCCTAACCAATCTTCTGTACCGATGGCTTATAAGGAGTTTGATGAAGAAGGACGTATGCGTCCCTCGAGCTACTACGACCGTGTTGTCGACGTGATGGAAGAGCTGTTCAAAATTACGCTGCTCATGCGTGGTCGAGTTGACTATCTCACTGACCGGTATAGCGAGCGAAGCGAAAGGGCGATTCAAGCCATCGACCGCCAAATTGAAAAAATCTGAGTGACGCGCATGTCAGTTAAGTCGACCTCCACGAAAAATGTAAATTTGGCCGGCTAGCTTCATCACGGCGACTATCCGGCCGTTGGGTTCGGTCGCGCCTTTCGCTTTTCGAACTCGCGAGAAGCACCAGCCTCGCGTCCGTTCCCAACTATAAGCCTCAATACCGACAAGACCCAGGCTAGCAAAGCTGTTAGCCTGCATGCCCCAAGCACAGCAGACCCGCCCACATACCCTACCCCCCTATGCTATGATTGAGCTCATAGGAGGAACAATGGCCCATACCAGCCGCCAAAAAGAAAAACTAATCAATAGGGTTCGCCGCATACGTGGCCAACTCGAAGCCGTGGAGCGAGCGCTGGAAACCGAGACCAGCTGCTCTGACGTTCTGCATCTCTTGGCAGGCGCTCGAGGTGCCATGAACGGGCTGATGGCCGAGGTCATCGAAGACCATATCCGTGAGCATGTAGCGAGCCCAGCTATTCAAAGTGATGAGGAGCGCACTAAGGGCATCGATGAACTGGTCGACGTCATCCGGTCATACCTGAAGTAGGTGAGCAATGGCTGTCAAATCACCATGCATCGAGCAATGTAAGTTCGATGGCCGTACCGGCTTCTGCACCGGATGCCTGCGGACCCAACCCGAAGCACGAGAGTGGAAAAGAATGACTGACCACAAACGTCATCAAATTTTCAACGAGCGCGCGCGGCGCGAAAGGAAGCTGACGGGGAAATGACCTGTCAGCATACAAGCACTATGAAAATCACACAGCAGCACGACGACCTTTCCCCTTGGGTACATGAGCACTCCTTCGATGCGGGTAGCCAGGCCGGCGAGCGCGGAACGCGATTGGTCATGTGGATTACTGCAGTGATGATGGTTGTCGAAATCTTCGCTGGCTGGTGGCTGAACTCAATGGCTCTGCTCGCCGACGGTTGGCACATGAGCTCACACGCGCTCGCAATTGGACTAAGCGCGTTTGCCTACTCAGCAGCACGAAAGTATGCCAAGGACCCCCGCTTCGCGTTCGGCACCTGGAAGATTGAAATCCTCGCGGGCTACACAAGCGCAGTGTCTCTCATTGGCATTGCCGCCTTAATGGCGGTCAGCTCAGTCGAGCGAATTTTCTCGCCGGCGCCTATCCACTATCGCGACGCAATCATCATTGCCGTCATCGGACTCGTCGTGAACGTGGTGTGTGCTTTCATCTTGGGAGATGCTCATCACCATCATGGAGAGCATGAACATCATCATGGACACGAGCATCATTACGCGCACGAGGAAGGCGGGCAACACCATCATGACCTCAATCTGAAGGCAGCCTACATGCATGTCGTGGCTGACGCCGCAACGTCAGTACTCGCGATTGCAGCTCTTGCTGGCGGCTGGATGTTTGGCTGGGCCTGGCTAGACCCGGCAATGGGTATCGTTGGCGCCGTACTGGTCGCAATTTGGGCCAAGAACCTTATTGTTCAGACCGGTAAGGTACTGCTGGACCGTGAAATGGACGCTCCTGTAGTGGAGGAAATCCGTGAGGTCGTCGAGTCCGGCACACACCAGGGCGATACCAGGATTGTTGACCTTCATGTATGGAGAGTTGGCCGGCAAAGTTATTCTTGCGCGTTAAGCCTGGTCACGCGGGACGCGACGCTCACAGCGGAGAAAGTTCGCGCCCAGCTTTCGGTACATGAGGAGATTGTTCACTCGACGATTGAGTTGAACTATCGTGCCTAACGTTTAGCAGGCATCGGAACTAGCTAGGCCGGATGGAATCGCACACCATTATCAAAGACGAGCGTCTTGCCGTCACTGGGCGTAACCATACTCGAGAACTGCGCGCATCAGAAGACCCATGTGTTTGCTTGACTCAAGCGTTGGCGTGATAGATTGCTGACTTCTTCATATCACTAAAGATTAGTTATGCCAACCTATCAGGAATATCAGGAACAAATTGCAAAGTTGCAGATTCTTGCCGAGCAAGCACGCCAAGATGAGCTTAATGATGCCCGCCGAAAAGTTCGTGAGCTCATGGATGCGCACAAGCTATCGCCATCCGACTTTGCTGAGCCAAACAAGAAGGCAAAGCAGTCAGAGAAAAAAGGCACGGTTCAGGCTAAGTATCGCGACCCGGACTCCGGAGCAACTTGGACGGGCCGCGGCCGGGCACCACGTTGGCTCAACGGTCGAGACAAAGAAAAATTCCTCATCAAATAATAGGTACTTGCGTCCTGATAAAGCGAGATGGTTGTCGGTTTAACGGCGGTACACTCAGTCATTTGCAGTCATTTGCGCAGCAGCTCCTGCTGCCTGCTGCATCACTGATGGCCTTCAGCTCCGCAGTCACTTCTTCATCGCCCAGGCTGTACACGGGTGCGAATCCGCCCCCTGGAGTCCTGAAGTTCGTGGTCTGGCCCTGATAGACACGCGCGGCTGTCCACTGGACTCGGCTGTTGTACACGTAGCTGCGCAAGTCGAACTTCAAAGTCTCGGGACTGTCAGCCGTACCGGAAACCCGAACGCCTGGAGCGACAACTCGCTGAGCGATGTATTCGCCCGACAAGATTTCCTGCCAAACCCGCTTGGTTACCTTATCGCCCCGGTAGGCCGCTCTCCCTCCGTATCCAGCGACAGGCTTGAAGAACAGATTGCGTCGCTCGTTCCACAATCGTTCTGCATTATTGGTCGTGACGCTCTCGGTGAAAGGCACGTTGGCAACCAAGATGTCGATAGTAGCCTGGGGTACCCCAAGTGCTGCGAGTGCCGTGGCATCACTCAATATCGTGAGATTTCGCTTGTTTGCGTAGATAGCGTGAGCGCGCGGGTGCGGAGTCAGTACAACCGCATCCTCGCAGTACGCGTCATGTAGAGCGCGCGACTCAGGCGCCTCAAGCATGAAGTCGGTGAGCCGGTTGTAAACCAAGTCAATCTGAAGCTCACCGAACCACAGCGCACCGTCTCTGAAAAAAAGTTCTCCCGGGTCTGCTATGACGGCATTGATGTCGTGCGTGGCGAAGAGGCGTTGAAACAGAAGGAATTCTGGGTAGAGGTATTGTTGCTGAGGCTGAATATCGACAATCGCAATGGTTCGCAGAGGCGCTGTTTGCCGTGCAGAAGCCCATTCTGACTGGAACATCTGAATTATCTCGTTCTCAAACTTAGCGCCGGAAAGGACAGCTTGTGCCAGCTGCGTATCGTCCAGACAGCAGGTTCGATGCGCCCTTGCCATGGCAACGTTGAGCATCGCGCCTCCAGCGTTTGTGTTTATTTCGATGAGGCCGAGGTTCGCGCCGTCCGGATGGAAGTCGTATCCGAAAAACACTCCTCGTGCGCCGATGGCCCCTCGCTTGGCAATGTCGGGCGCATCGACCAGTACAAGCTCCTGGTATGCGGGCAGCTCAATGACAGACTCAAGGGCCCCCACTACCTCCTCGATTCTGTCCGCCTGGGTACTGGAAATGAAAACGGGCCGTGCCGAGAAAAGGTACGGGCATCGTTCCTCTATAAGTTCAAATAGCTTATCGTCGTGCACCTCGCAGGACAGCGCCGACTTCAAGGCAGACTTATCCAAGCTGCTGCAAAAGCAGGAACTGTTGAGCTGCTCTGCTGGCAACCTGGTCGAGTCATGGTTGCTTGCCGGGTTGCCAGTAACGATGTCAGAATTTCGCATACAGTCTCTATCCTTGGTGCGAGCTTATGGCTCGGGTGTTCGGCGGCGCTGTGCGTCCTCGAAGACGCAGTGCATTGGTGATTACTGAGACCGAGCTAAGACTCATGGCGAGAGCGGCAATCATGGGCGACAGCAGCTGTCCAGTGAAGGGATAGAGCACCCCAGCTGCCAGTGGAACTCCGAGCGCGTTGTAGACAAAGGCAAAGCCGAGGTTTTGCCACATGTTTCGCACTGCCTGTACAGAGATGGAGCGAGCCACTGCAATGCCGCGTAGGTCTCCCTTCACGAGGGTGATGTGGGCACTGTTGATAGCCACATCCGTCCCCGTACCCATGGCTACACCGACATTTGCTTTGGCGAGCGCCGGCGCATCATTGATGCCGTCGCCAGCCATTGCGACAACCCGCCCCGCCTTCTGCAACTTATCTACCAAAGCTAGCTTGTCTTGAGGCTTTACTTCGCCATGGAACTCGTCTATCCCGAGTTTTGCGGCAACCGAGCGCGCCGTCGTGATTCCATCGCCAGTAGCCATCACGACAGTAATCCCATCGTTACGAAGACTTGTCAGTGCCTCCATCGTTGTTGCCTTGATAGGGTCGGATACCGCCAGGATTCCCACGAGCGTGCCGCCCTCGGCCAAATACATTACGCTGGCGCCCTCGGCTCTTAAACTCTCGGCATGTCCTGTGAGGCCGGCCCAAGCTACGCCCAAAGACTCCATCAGTGCCGTATTTCCGAGAGCAACACGTTTTCCGTCTACGACACCTGTCACCCCGATACCACTTGCAGACTCAAAGGACTCAGGCTTCGAGAGCGAAATCCCTCTGCTCTTCGCCTCAGCTACGATAGCGTGGGCTAGCGGATGTTCGCTGCCTTGGTCGAGGCTGGCGGCAAGCTGCAGGACGTACTCATCGTCATTTCCTGGGGCTGCGACAACGGTGTTAAACGTCGGCTTCCCTTCCGTTAGCGTTCCCGTCTTGTCTACAATGAGGGTATCCACTTTTCGAAGGTCTTCGATAGCCGCAGCATCGCGGAAGAGAACTCCCTGCGTTGCCGCACGGCCGGTCGCAGCCATGATGGACATCGGGGTGGCCAAGCCGAGCGCGCATGGGCAGGCAATAATGAGCACTGCTACCGCATTGACGAATCCAAAAACCCAGCTTGGTTCGGGACCAAACAGCCCCCAGACCACAAAGGTCAAAACCGCGATTGCGGCCACGACGACAACGAAATATCCAGCTACCGAGTCAGCCAGGCGCTGCATTGGTGCGCGTGAACGCTGAGCCTGCGAAACCATCTGGACAATCTGCGACAGCATCGTTTCTGACCCGACCTTCTCCGCGGTCATAACAAGGCTTCCGCTTGTGTTGATAGTTGCGCCTATCAGCCGGTCGCCAGGTCTTTTCGTTACGGGCACGGGTTCGCCTGTCAGCATCGACTCGTCAACCGCGCTCTCCCCTTCCAACACGACTCCGTCTACCGGCACCTTCTCGCCTGGACGAACCCTAAGGGAATCCCCAACGTGCACATGAGTGAGTGGTACATCTTTCTCGCTTCCGTCCGAAGCGATTCGCCTTGCAGTCTTGGGAGCCAAGCCCAGCAATGATTTGATGGCAGCAGACGTCTGCGAGCGCGCGCGCAGTTCGAGGATTTGGCCGAGCAGCGTCAGCGAAACGATTACTGCCGCCGCCTCGAAGTACACACCAATGCGACCGTGGCTCGCGAAACTAATTGGGAAAGCGCTTGGCGCCAAAGTAGCAACGACGCTGTAGCCATACGCAGCCATGACCCCTGAGCCAATGAGCGTCCACATATTCGGGCTCATGCGTATGAGGGATTGGAACCATCGCACAAAGAATGGCCAGCCTGCCCAGAGAACGACCGGTGTGCTTAGCGCTAACTCAATCCAGTTCTGTCCCGCTACGCCTGCCGGGAAAAGCATATGGCCGAACATTGCCAGTGCAAAGACAACTGCTGTCAGTGGTAGCGTCCACCAGAAGCGCCGGCGAAAGTCGACCAGCTCTGGATTTTCTTCATCTTCCAACGACGGGAGCTCAGGCTCTAACGCCATACCGCAAATCGGGCAATTTCCCGGCGCAGGCTGTCGAATCTCAGGATGCATCGGACAGATAAAAATTGTCCCTGCCGGTGCTTCCTGTAGGCGCACCTCGGCTGAGTTATCTGGGGCTAAATAGCTCTCTGGAGCGGCCCTGAACTTAACCATGCATTTTGCGCTGCAGAAGTGATATACCTCGCCCTTAAACGAAATCTCGCGCTCAGGGTTAGAACCAACTTTCATGCCACACACTGGGTCAGTGAACGGCTTCGGGTCTGCCGGTTGGTCGGGAAGGCGCGTGGATTCTTCGCCGTGCGAATGATGATGGCCGTGTCCCGCCATACGGTCGTGTGTAGCTTTACTCTCAGCCATGGTCGCCTCTCAATGTTCGTGATGTCGTCCGAAGCTGCAGCACTACTTACAAAATGTGCGGCAGAGTTGCGTATCTACGCGTGAAAGCTCATTCACAGTTCACTTTAGGCCTTCCAATAATAGGAAGGTCAAGCACGTTTACGCTGCCGGATATCGCAGAAATTTGCGGTATCCGGACAGTTAACACACTCACATGGCAGCTGGCGGCTGTTGCGCAGTCAGAACAGCCGCTGCAAACAACACAGCAAGTAAGACAATGCTTTCTACCTTTAGCGCAAACTTCACGCGCGCGATACCTTGCGCTGAGTTCCGCGCAAGGGCTAGTCCGAAAAATTTGTTGTACCCGCCCAGTAGCAACGCCACTGCAACTAGAGCGACCTTTACCAAAAGCGCCGTCGTGTAGAGGGTGCCGCCAAGAAGGTTGTCTACGGTGCCAACCCTGTGCCATGAGTTAAATAATCCCGTGGCAAAAATCGCGATGACTGCAACAGTGGCCGCTACCGACATCGCCTCGAGATATCCACCCATCCGATTCGAATCGTCTTGGAGCGCGTCGGCTCCCATCGCCTTCCAAGCTGAGACAAACACCAGGCCGGTCCATGCTCCCATAGCAGTTAGATGAACAACCTCAGCTGCAAAAGGAATAGTCCAGTAACCGTTCTCTCCTGCGTGGCCCATCGATGCGCGTACAAACGCAAAGACGCCTAATGCCGCAAGCACTGCCCACTCACGCCATGCGGCCGTTGAACGATAGGCGCGAATCGCGAGTGCGAGCGCTAGAGCACCAAGCGAAATATAGCCAGCTCGTCCAATACTCGTCATGGTCAACATCTGCCACACGAGGTCCTTAGCTTCGGCCAGGCTTACACCACCCATGACTGCAGCGGAAGCCCATAGGCCCGCGCAGCCTGCCAACACTCCTAGTGCTCCAGCAAAGATGTCAGCTGAACCTAACAGGTGTTCGGTGTCCGTTTTCGAGGCGCCCACAGCGGACATCCAGCGGCGCGCCAACCATGAACCTACAAGCCAAGCAAACGCAACGTTCAAGAAAATGGCTGACCCAACCTGCAGACCCAGGACACTATCCATTTATTTCACCGAGAATGAGAAGGTTCCCGTACGGCGGTGACCATCGTTGCCGGCGACGGCCCACTTAACGGTGTAAGTGCCGGTGGACAGTCCCTTGGTTTGGAGGCGCACGATTTTCGGGTTACCGACGTCGACCTTGGCCTTGTCGGTTGCGATGACCTTACCGTCCGTATAAGTCAACGTCACGGTGCTAAACGCCTGCTCGACCTTTTCGTTGAAGGTCAGGGTGATTTCGGCAGGAGCTGTCTCTAAGACCGCCCCTGGCGTCGGGTTCGAGGTACTGAGTTTCGCGTGCGCCATGACAAATGGGGCCGCAATGGTGGCTGCTGTAAAAACGCAGGCTGCTACGATTTTTTGAAGGGTTTTCATATTGCCTCTATGTAGGTGATTGGTTACTTGGCTTTACGGGAAGACCAGTGAACGTGCGTGATGACCCACTTGTCACCCTGCTTTTCCAATACGGCAGTCTCGGTGCCAAACGAGTGAACATCGGTCCCTTTGAACTTGCCTTTTGTTTCCGTTTCACGTGTGACGATGGCGATATTTCCCTCAACTCTTTCGTTCTGTCGCACGACCGTTTGACTTGTGGCCTTGGCAAACGCGATGTCGCCAGGAAGATGGTGACCAGCGTACTCATCGCGGGAGCGCTCGACGTAACCGGACTCGAAAATGTTGATGGTTGGGGAGAGGAAAACGGTTGCTGCGTCAGCCTTTCCGGCGGACAGTGCCGCATGAAACGCAGTTAACGTTTCAAGCGGCGTTGCTGCGAATGCCTGAAGCGATGCGGCCGAGATAGCAATGGCAAACAGTGTTTTACGCATAGATTTATAGGTTGGTAGTTGTAGGGGACGACCCGACAAGCTATTCATCGCTGACAGGCTTGTCGGCTCTTCGCTCAGCTGCAGCGTCTTATTTCTTCGCCGAAGATTTCTTCATTTCTGCCATGTGTGCCACTTCTTTCTTCTGCATCTCGACGAGCTTGTTTGCGAACTCTTTAACTTCGGCGTGCTCGAGCTTTGGTGCCGCGGTCTGCGCCATCTTGATTGCGCCTTTGTGGTGCTGACTCATCATGTCCACAAACATGCGGTCAAACTGCTCGCCCTTCGCCGACGTTAGCTTGTCGCCTGTCATTCCCTTCATCGACTCGGACATGCCTGGCATCTTCATGTTTACTGCATCTGGTTTGCCGGCATACCACTGCTCTTTCCAACCCTTGAGCTGCGCAATCTCTTTCTCCTGCTCGGCCATCATCTTCTTGGCCATACCCTTGAGGTGTTCGCTGGCAGAACGAGTTTCGACCAGGCTGGCCATGTGCATAGCCATCTGATGGTGCATCGCCATGGTGTCCAGGAACTGCAGTTCATACGGCGCCTTAGCCGCGTTCGGCGAGCTCTTGTGCATCGACTGCATGTTTGTCATGTCATGCCCAGCGGCACCGTGTGCGCCGCTTTGATGCTGAGGTGCCGCGTTAGCAGACAGCGCAATCACGGCGATTGCGGCTAGTGCGATTTTCGAGATTTTCATATTTACTCCTTGGTTGGTTGCAAAAGTACTCATCCGATTACATACACCTAGCGCCGATGCTGATTCAGACACAGACGCCTCCTACCTCCCTTACTTATTTTTGAAGCACCAACTGGGTCACCACCAAGCGCCCATCAAGCCTTTCAGCGACGAACTTAATCTTGTCGCCGGCCTTGAGCGTATCGAGTGCTGAAACGTCCTTTACACCGAATACCATGGTCATGCCGGACATACCAAGGTTCTCTAGTGGACCGTGTTTGATAGTCAAACGCCCGGTATCTTTATCGACTTTCTTGACTTCGCCTTCCGACAGTGCCAGTTCTTGACCTGCGACTGCCGCGGGTGCGGGAGCGTGATTTTCACGGTCGTGAGACTGCGCCATCGCATTATTGAAAGCGAGGAGAGCAACTATGGCGGCGACATTAGCAATGATTTTTGCGATTTTCATTCGATATCTCTTCTTTAATTTAGGTTTAGCAGCCCCATTTCGAACTGCCAGTTACAACGCTATTCACTGCGCTCAAACTCAGCCACTTCGCTCGAGGTCAATGCCCAGAATGGCCCGATGGCTTACGGACGTTAAATTCCACATTCTGAGCAGGCTTACCTGCAGGCATAGACTGCCCGCCGGCTGAGGTGTTCCTGGTGGCTTCCGGCGGGGCACCATTCCATTCATACGCCAGAGTTCCAGCAGGGTGCTTGTACCAACCCGGGTCGCTGTAATCGCCGCGCTTCTGTTCCTTACGAACCTTCATCACGGTGAACATCCCGCCCATCTCAACCCCACCGAATGGCCCTTGTCCACCCATCATCGGCAAAGTGTTCTCTGGCAGTGGCATTTCCATCTCACCCATCGCTCCACCTGTCGAGCCCATGGCCATGTAGTCCGGAATAATTGAGCTAATCTTCTTCGCGACGTCGCTCTGAGATACGCCAATCATGTTGGGAACGTCATGTCCCATTGCATTCATGGTGTGGTGAGATTTATGGCAGTGGAATGCCCAGTCGCCTAGGTCACTTGCGACAAACTCGATAGCGCGCATCTGACCCACGCCGACGTCGACAGTCACTTCTGGCCAACGCGATTCCGGTCGAGTCCAGCCGCCGTCCGTGCCAGTTACTTCGAATTCGTGGCCGTGCAGGTGAATCGGGTGATTGGTCATCGTCAAGTTGCCAAAACGAATGCGTACGCGCTCGCCCTGGCGCGCGACCATTGAATCAATTCCTGGAAACACTCGGCTGTTAAACGTAAATAAATTGAAGTTCAACATCGTCGATGTCTTTGGCACAAAGCTACCAGGCTCGATGTCATAGCTACCGAGGAGGAATACGTAGTCGCGGTCGACTTTCATGAAGTTGGGATTCTTCGGGTGGGTCACCCAGAACCCCATCATTCCCATGGCCATCTGGACCATTTCGTCCGCATGCGGGTGATACATGAAGGTGCCCGGGCGCTTTGCCTCAAATTCATAGACCATCGTCTTACCGGGCTGGATAGGTTTTTGCGTTAGGCCAGCTACGCCATCCATGCCGTTGGGCAAACGCTGACCGTGCCAGTGCACACTGGTATGCTCCGGGAGCCTATTCGTCACAAAAATCCGAACACGGTCGCCTTCAACAACTTCAATGGTTGGCCCCGGTGAAGCACCGTTGTAACCCCAGAGATTCGCTTTCATGCCCGGCGCAAATTCACGTACGACGGGCTCAGCAACCAAGTGAAATTCCTTAACCCCGTTGTTCATACGCCAAGGGAGCGACCAACCGTTGAGCGTCACCACTGGGTTGTATGGACGCCCATTCGGTGGTGGCGGTGGCACCTGTGTTGAAGCACTCTGCATGATTACTGCTTCTGGGAGGGATGCTGCGCCAACGCGGCTAACTACCCCGGCCCCGACCAAGGCTGCTGCACCGGTGAATAAATCTCTACGTGAAACCATTTCAACTCTCCCAATTAATGTTGTGCTGCTGGCGCAGAACTTGAACTTGCCGTCACTGCTTGCGAAACAGCCCCGCCGCCGCCATTGATAGCTGCTTGCATGTCGGTCTCTGCAATCCAAAAATCGCGCTGCGCTTCAATGGCGCCGTTCACGCTCATCACCTGGTCGCGCGCATCGGCCAGAAGCTCGAACACGCTGGCAAGCATGCCGTTGTAACGAAGAAGGACTTCGTCCGAAATTTGCTTTCTTAAAGGGACGACTTCATCGCGGTAGTGCTTGGCGACGTCGTAAGTAGTCCGGTACGCCGAATACGCTTCGCGCACTTCCGAGCGCGCTCTAATGGCAGTGTCAGCGGTACGGTTAAGAGACATCATGTAGGTAGCCTTGGCACGAGCCCGTCGTGCCCCGCCCCAGTCAAAAATGGGCAACTCCAGTGATATGTCGTAGCCATTTTCGCGAGGTGCGCCCGTTGTACTTTTATTGGCATATCCAGCGTCAAGGACATTGATGAAGCCCGTCGCGTTGGTCAGGCCCAACGACCGAGCAGTAGCGTCGACATCTCGTTTGGCAAACTGGATGTCGAGCCTCTGCTCCATCGCCATTGCCTCAAGCGCACCAGGCTCATTCGGCTTTTGCGGCAGGTCCGGCAAGCGGTCAGGAATTTTGAAGTTGATGTTCGAACCCCAGAGGCCGAGTAACCGCACCAGTTGTTCACGTGCAGCCGTCGCAGCATGGCGGGTACGGGCGTACTGCGTCGTTGCTTCGGCATAAAACGCCTGCTGGCGTGCCCTGTCCAGTTTGCTAGAGTTACCAACCTTCGCCTGCTCTTGCGCCAGTTGAGCTCCAGCCTCGGCTGAAATTACTACTTGGCTCATGAATTTCTCTGCCTGAGCAGCCGCTACAGCGTTGAAGTAAGCCCGGCGAGTTTCGCTAGCTAAGCGGACGGCTTCTGACGCTGCAACCAGCTTCGCTTGTTCAAACCGACCGCGTTCGATAGTGCTTCGAACTGGAAGAGTCAGGAGGCCAATCAAATCGAACATGACGCTACGTCCGATTTCAGTAGTGTCGACGCCCCGCATCTTGCTAAACGAGAAACCAGGGTTACGCAGCCGGCCGGCTTGAACGAAGTCGGCTTCCGATACGCCCAGCTCCGCCAGTGACGCCTGGAAGCCGCGATTGTTGAGCAGGGCAATCTGTACAGCGCTGTCCGGTGTCAGCGGCGACGACAACAACTTCGAGACTTCAGTAGTGCTAGTCTGCGCATCTTTGTCGTTGCGCTCTGCCGAGACTCCGAAGCCGGTCCGCGGTTTCGTCAACTTTGAGACGTCAGTTGCTCCGCCGTCGCTAGATAGCGTCGAGCACCCGGCCAAAACTGATATCGCTAGAAGGAGGCCAGAAGTCTTCAAAGCAGGTGTGATATTCAGAGGCCTCATTTCCTGGTTCCTTTTTCTTGAGGTTGCTGATGCTGCCCATGCGCAGCGTCATTCATTGCTCCACTCGCAGGTGCTGCGCTAGCCGCATTGGCTGGCTTCTTCGGCTGGCCCATCTGGTGCCCAGCATGCGAGCCGGGCTTTGGAGCTGGTGCCATCTGATGACCCGCATGCGGGTCGGGCTTTGGAGCTGGTGCCATCTGATGACCTGCGTGTGGGTCTGGCTTTGGAGTTGGCGCCATTTGATGACCGGTATGCACTGCAGCGGCAGGTTGGCCATTAGACGTCGCTGGAGAGGCTGTTGGAGCTGGCATTTGATGACCGGCATGGGACGCCTGGCCAGCGGGTGCAGCTGGTGTTGCGCGGCTCGGGCTAGCGCTTGGATTTGCACCTTGGGCCGGCATCGTGTGCCCAGCGTGGCCGCTAGCATCTTGCGGCGCCGGAGATTCGGCCCCATGAGCTTCCCCATGCATGCCCTCGCTTGCAACTGTAGCGTTAGCCTCTCGCCAAACTTTGTCAGGTGAGACGTTACTTTCCCTCACTGGGGTGTATGTCGACAAAACCGAGGTGTACGACGTTTGCGGAACTTGGGCAGCTGGGTCAGCGACCTTAAGAGAAACTGGAGGCTCGCTCGCAAAGGACACGAGCGAAGTTACGGCTGCCGCGGTAGCGGCAACAAAACGCTTTGAAAACATAGTTTTCCCAAAATCGAAAGTAGGCGCGCAGTAGTATTGCGCGACAAAAGCACAACGAAATACGAGCGAGTACGCGCGTCGTTGCTACCGAAAACGATTAAACGGCGAAGGGCCGGGGGGGACGTTCGAGACTGTCGGGGATGAATCCGCCGACAAATGTAGAGCCGAAGGTCTCATAGACCTCAGCGTTACTGAAGGAAGGTTTGAAGGTCAACAGCTGAGGGGGAGCGAAGGCCCCAACAGAGCAAGCAGCACAAGCACTGCACGACCCATGCTTGATGCTTGTGGACGTCTCGCTGCTCTGTTTGCTAGACGACGCCATCTCTGGGCAATGGTCATCCTGGCCGGACGGTTGGTCCATGCCTGCACCGTCAGAAATATCTGATACGTTACCGTGGTCCATTGCGCTGGCGACCATGCTCATACTCTGATGACTTGAACCGCACGCCCGCAGCACATTCGCTGCGAATGCCTGGAAAGGCATCACGGCGATTAGCAGCCATAGTACGTAGGTTTTCAGGGTTCGATTCATTGGTCGAAAGTGTAGCACGAGCTCTTTCACCGTCAGGGTGACACAAATCCAAGATACACCTTCCCACAACAGGAAGGTCAAGCGAAATCGCGCTGAACTTAACAAATAGTTGCGTCTGCCGCGCCCCGGCTCCGTGGCATTGTCAGATTTACAAAAAAGAGGCAATATCAATACGCTACGAAAATAGATGATTTTGCGCTACCACAACATTACGGTATTTACATGATGACCCTCATCCGACTCTGGTTTTCCCTGCTTCTGCTTGTATCGACGCAAGCTGGTGCTCAAGAGTCACAAGTCAGCCAGAACCTTCGCTCATGCGAGGCCGGGTATTCAAGCTGCGACATATCTTTATTGAACGCGTCTCAACTTGAACGGGTTCGTCAATCAACCCTCGCACGAAACTTCCGTTCTTGCGACAGTGGATACTCAAGCTGTGACTTGGCTCTGCTGACTGAACCTCAGCGAACACAGGTTCACAGCTCTGCCTTGGTAAGGAACTTTCGCAGCTGCGATAGCGGTTACAGCAGCTGTGACGAATCCTTACTAACGACAGCACAGCAGGCACAAGTCCTCAAATCCCAGCACAGCCGAAACTTTCGGAGCTGCGATAACGGATATTCATCCTGCGACCTAACATTGCTCACACAGCAGCAGCATGACAAAGTTAAACTCTCAGCCCTGGCTCGAAATTTCGCCAACTGCGATAGGGGGTACTCAGGGTGCGATACGGCGCTTTTGACTGCAGCACAGCGCGCACAAGTCGATGCGTCAGGTCGTACCCGCAATTTCCACAGCTGCAACAGCGGATACTCTGGATGCGATGCGAGCATCCTCACTGACGTCCAACGTACGCCCGTCACGGAATCCGCATCACGCCGAAATGCGTACAACTGCCAGAAGGGGTACAGCAGCTGTATCCATACAGTCAGGACTTCGGAGTCACTATCGTCTGCGCCAGGACGTAGTTCAAGCTCGCCCCACGCCCGCACTCGCGACACCTACATTACAGATGGCCAACAGGCTTCTTTTGAAACGGCGAAGAGCGCGCCAACTAAACCTAAGGCGCCAACTGCCCTGGGCCCTGACGCAGTCGAAACAGTCGTGTTACCAGTCGCAGCCGGGCCGTCTTGCGCTGAGAATGGGTCCTGCTATGGCGACATCAGCTCAGCAACACTAAGGCCCAAGACGACACACGTTAGCGGGTACACACGTCGTGATGGAACGTACGTTCGCGGACACTACCGTAGCAAGTAATTGTAAACACGCGGCAGGCCTTGATACTGTCTGTTTACTTCTTATAGAAGTTACATCCCGGGCAAAGATGCCCCCTGCTTGCTAACGACAGCAAGCTCGCATCTCTGCCCGGCGGTGCGTGAATCGCCCGGGCATACCGGTTCGCGCAAATGCGCCGGTACTCCAGCCAGACTTCAAGCGAATTTGCTCGCTCCTACCTCACCTCTAGCTGCTGCCCAGTGTGCGCCCATGGTATCCCGCTTGACGCTCTTGTTCCTCGTCGACCGCGGGGTTTCGAGCCCTCTCCTCCGACGAAGTGGTATACGCAATGGTTTTATTCTTTTCTGTTCATCCGCTTGCTACCTTTCTGGGAAGAACATGCATCGCAACTGTCTTCCCACGGTAAAACACCTGACAGATGCGCTCTATCTAGGCCCTGGGCTCAGCTCGCACACGCGGTTGTGCCAGCTCATCAAGAATCGGACAGTCAGGGTGGGAGTCGCCATGGCAGTTCTTAGCCACGTGCTGCAGCTGGTCACGAATTGACTGCAGCTTCGCGATGTCATCATCGAGCTCGGCGATATATCGCTGAGCTAGTTCCTTCACGTCGGCACTTTGTCGGCTACGGTCCTGCCATAGGCTCAGTAAGGTCTTAATACGCTCGAGCGAGAAGCCCAGGTCACGAGAGCGTTTAATGAAGCGCAACGTTTGGACATCACCCTCGTTGTATTGACGATAGCCTGAATCAGTGCGATTTGCAGCAGTAATCAAGCCTATACTTTCATAGTACCGGACCATTTTTGCGGTCACTCCTGAGGCGTCAGCAGCTTGTCCAATGTTCACACCATTTTTCCTTTAGAAATGGTCCGCTCCTCCTAGGAAGCGGCGCGTTGTCCTTTGCTTAGGCGCCCCCGCACGAGACCGGGCGCTGCCTTGCCTACAATCTAGTGACGCCCTCGCCGCAAGGGAGTGACAGTTGTGACAGTCTGCCGCATTCGCAGCACGCGTATTAACCGACGGCGCCGAAGAGCGCACCAATGCCTGCGGTCACACCCATGGCAAGGGCGCTCCAGAATGTAACCCGCACGACGCCGGGTAAGATACGTGCGCCTCCTGTCTTCGACGCGAGTCCGCCAAGGATTGCCAGCGATACAAGCGCAGCTACCGCTACGGATGGAATCAAAATCGCTGTGGGTGTGACCACAGCAACCCCAAGAGGTAACGCGGCACCGACGGCGAAACTTGCAGCTGAATAGACAGCAGCCTGCAAAGGCCGCGCCGTGGTTGTTTCAGAAATGCCTAGCTCATCCCTGGCATGAGCACCGATTGCATCATGGTCCATCAACTTTTGGGCCACCTGTGTTGCAAGGGAATGGTCGAGCCCTCGTCGTACGTATATTGCCGTCAGCTCCGCGTGTTCTCCAGAGTAGTTCTCGTGAAGTTCTGTTCTTTCTTCTGCCATGGCAGCCCTCTCCGTATCGGCTTGGGACGACACCGATACGTATTCACCTGTGGCCATAGACATGGCGCCAGCAACAAGACCTGCGACACCGGCGGTCAGGATATTCTCGTGCGCCGCACTTGCTGAAGCGACACCTAAGATAAGACTTGCAGTCGACACAATTCCATCATTGGCTCCAAGCACCGCGGCGCGTAGCCATCCAATTGCGTCAATCCGGTGCCCTTCGGTATGGGGTATTCTCATTTATTCCGTTCCAAAAGTTGGCGCCGCAGTGCTAAGTGCCGTAATGAGTGAGCACATCAATATCGAGCAACTGTCAGCTGAAACTGCTATAGGTAATGGCTTGACAACACCGAAATCCATGCTAAGGCAGCAATAGCTAGGGATAAGGTTACAGCAGCACTGCCTAAATCCTTAGCCCGCTTAGACAATGGATGGCGCTCAAGTCCAATGCGGTCTACTACTGCTTCGATTGCAGAATTGATGATTTCCACCAGCAGAACCAGCAGCAAGACAGCGACAAGAAATGCTTTCTGAAGCATTGGGACCGGAAGCATCATGGCGACAACGGTGGCAATTGAAGCACCCATGAGTTCTTGTCGGAAAGCGTGCTCGTATCGCCAAGCATCTCGAAAACCCTCCATCGAGTTGACAAAGGCGGCGAAAATGCGGCGATAGCCAGCCTTGCTTTTAAAGTGACTTATTGGTGGCTGGTCCATAGATATAAAATATATGAAAATATTTATCTTGCAGGCATGCTGCTTTCGCTTTGAGGCCTGTACAGTGGCTAAAGAAATGTTTGGCTTTTATAAGCGTGGCCACATCCGCTCGAAGACTCCATCTCGGTCAAGAAGCAGATGCTTCAGTGCTGCCAGCACATGTAGCACAATAGCTGCCACTAGAATCCAAGCAATCCAAGAATGAATAGTGAAAAGCTGCTCTTTCAGAATTTCGTTCTTGGAGGCCCAACCCAGTGTTGGGACGCCGAAATACGCTACGCCATCCCCACTGAACGAAGCACCAAGATAGCCGGTGGTTGGCATCAATATCAATAAAAGATACAGCAGTTTATGAGTGTAACGTGAAGCTTTGATTTGCCAGACTGGCAGCGATGACGGTAAAGCAGCGGGCACATGTCTTAGACGCCAGAAGAGTCGCATTACAATGAGCGCTGCCGCTGTAAGACCGAGCGATATATGAAGGCCGAAAAGCCATTCACTACCTGGCTCTTCTTCGACCGACATCATATACCAGCCCAAACCGATAAGCCCGACAATTAAAACTGCAAGTGTCCAATGAAAAAAGATGGCTGGACTACCGTACCTGTCCGAATTCTCGCTTGTTGTATCTTGAGACGTCATAAAACACCTTTCTGAGTTACTGCTCTTCGCTGCTGATAGGCCGATGACTTTAGACGCGGCGATTCGTACACAAGGTTAGCTAGCACTGCCCTCGCTTGGAGTCCATACGCCTTGCACCGGACCGCGAATGCGCCGTGGGTGCTCATCAAACGCAGTATTTCAACAAAGTCACCTTTTGACCAGAGGCATAAGTAAGCTCCGACATGGCGACGTGGATGACACAGTAAGTAGCAAGCATGTGGAGCGCAATTTCATTACACCATTTTCAGTGTCAAGACTTTGTTAACAACTCACTTAACTTAGACTGCTGTGGGTGCCTATACGCAACTTCCTCACATTTTGGATAGTGCGAGCTACTTCCTCAGATTCGATATACTATAGGGGGGTAGGGTATTGAGTACCATCTGAGAGACGAATGGTGCCGAGATGAGAGCCCATCACGAAGATGTCTATCTAACAAGGAAACTATGCACAAAGGAGTGCTTTATGCTCTGCTTGCTGCAGCGCTTTTTGGTGCAAGCACCCCGTTTTCCAAGCAGCTAACTGGGAGAGTCGACCCGGTAATGCTCGCCGGATTGCTTTACTTGGGTAGCGGTCTAGGCTTGGCGACCTGGTTCGCACTAAGACCTGTGTTGGTGCGCGACAGCACTCCGGCTCTCGTCCCAAAAGGTGACATTCCCTGGCTCGCAGGCGCAATTTTGTCCGGCGGCATAGCGGGACCGGTTCTCCTAATGGTCGGGCTGGTCAATACACCAGCATCATCAGCTTCACTCCTCCTCAACCTTGAAGGCGTGTTGACAGCGATGCTAGCGTGGTTCGTATTCAAAGAAAATTTTGACCGGCGAATTTTCGTCGGCATGGTGTTCATAGTCGCGGCCGGGGCACTGCTCTCTTGGAGCGAGCGACCAGAATTCGGTATTCCATGGGGGCCACTAGCTATCGTAGCGGCCTGCCTGTGCTGGGCGATTGATAACAACTTGACTCGTAAAGTTTCCGCTAGCGACCCCGTCCAAATTGCATGCCTTAAAGGACTAACTGCGGGTACCGTCAACCTGGTCATTGCGTTCTCGCTTGGCCAGCAACTGCCTGAGCTGACAACTGTTTTAACCGCAGCAACGGTCGGATTATGTGGCTATGGGATTAGCCTGGTGCTCTTCGTCTTGGCCCTTCGCCATCTTGGCACCGCGCGAGCCGGCGCATATTTTTCCGCAGCACCTTTTGCTGGCGCCTTGATTTCCTTGGTCATGTTTGGGGAACGTCCAGGCATCGCTTTTTGGACTGCAGCTGTGCTCATGGGTATTGGCCTCTGGCTGCATCTGACAGAGTCGCATGGGCATGCACATGAACATACGATGTTCGAACACGAGCACGTTCATGACCACGACACCCATCATGAGCACGAACACGATGCAGACGTCGACATAAATGCGCCGCACTCGCATCACCATGTTCACGAGCCCCTTACGCACTCTCATGAGCACTATCCGGACATCCATCATCGGCACGACCATGCGACCCAGCCACAAAGCAAGTAGCTTCGCGCATACGCGCGGCAGGATGGCACGGGACTCCACACGCTTAGCTGCAGGTGGGCTGAAATCGTCACTTACCTTGGGCTCTAGGACGTGGGCGATGTGCCTAAGCACCGAAACCACAAGAGCACTTTGCATCATCTTCCCGAACGCGAACCTTCGTGGTAGAGTCGCACCATGTTGAAGTTCCGCAATCCGCTCGCGCTCATCTTGCTCGTCATATTTCTGGCGAACATGGGCCTATGGAGCCTCACTAACAAGTCAGTGACTCATGGCTTGATGCATGACGATGTTGTCCAGTTAGCTGCGGACCACGACCATCATGAACTGGTGTCTAACGACACCACCGACGATGACAGTCTGACGTCGGTTCAACACAACGCACTTCACGCCGCGGAACACATTCAGTTCATTACAGGCGTTCCAGGCAACGCGCTTCGCGTTGAAATTGAAGTTAGCTCTATCTCCCTGCACTTCCCTCCGCAGGCGCTTCCGCGTCCAGCGTTAGACCAGCCGTTTAAGCCACCTCGCCTCACCGTACTTGCAGCCTAAATCCGTCCGTTTTTCCGAGAGCTCTTAAGTAGTCCTCTCTGTAGAACAGTCTGAATAAGGCGTTTGTGGACGATTACATCGTCCCATCGCTTGGTTGCGCCCTTCCCTTTTCTAGCATCTACCTTGACGGCTGACGCCGCGTTGCGTCCGCATGTCCAATTCGTCATATCGAGAAATTTATGAGACCAAAAGTCACGCTCCTACTGCGGTTGTTGCCAGTTGCATTGGCGTTTCACGCTAACTCTTACGCGGCAGAGCGACAGGCCAAGTTTACGGTTACTGACCAGCAGATGAAGGCCTTGAGTATTGAAACTGCTCCTCTTCAATCGGGGGCTCAACCAGTCATGTTGTCGCTTCCTGCGCAAGTGAGCGTACCTCCCAACCGAGAGCAGATAGTCAGCACGCCACTATCGGGATTGGCGACTCAAGTACTCGTACAGCCGAACCAGACGGTCCGCCAAGGAACCGCTTTGGTTCGCATTAGCAGTCCAGAACTTGGGCCTCTTCAGTTGCAACTGCTCCAGGCCGCAAGCCGCACAAATCTCGCTCGAAAAGCTTCCCTGCGCGAGAAAGCGCTGTTTGATGAAGGCATTATTGCGCGCCGGCGTCTCGAAGAAGCACAGGCGAGCTTCTCGGAAAATGAAGCGGCGCTGCGCCAGGCCAAAGCGGCGCTTCGCTTTAGCGGTATGGCAGGCCCACAAATTGAGCGCGTCATTGCTACTGGCAAACTGGAAGATGCCATCACGCTGTCGGCTCAGAGTGCGGGTACCGTGGTGAGTGTTGATGTCAAGCCAGGCCAGCGAGTTGAACCGTCTGTCGCCCTAATTCACGTAGCCCAAGTAGACCGCTTGGCGTTGGAAATCCAGGCGCCGACAGCCCAAGCCGCCGCATGGCGAACTGGCAGCAAATTGACACTCCAAGGCCGCCCGGGCACTGCTACTGTGACAAGCATCAGCCCAATCGTGGCGACGGGCAGCCAGACGGTCGTTATCCGGGCTTCTATCGACGCGGGTACGAGCGGTCTTCGTCCGGGTGAGCTGGTTACCGTCCAATTTCCTTTGCCAGCAACGAGTGGCTCTTGGGATATCCCTCTCTCCGCTGTAGCCCATGACAACCAAGACGCCTATGTGTTTGTTCGTAATGGAGCAGCTTTCGAGGCCCGTCCGGTAAAAGTACTCAGCAGCGCCGGTCAGCGGGTGCGCGTTAGCGGGAGCCTTCGCGCGGGCGAAAAAATTGCAGTGTCCGGAGTCATCGCGCTCAAAGGCTCCTGGCTTGGCGAAAAGGGAGGCGATTGATGCTATCCCGTCTGATTCAGGCCTGCCTCTCGCAGCGCCTGTTCGTGCTTCTGGCCACTTTGATGGTCGCCGGTGCCGGCTGGTATGCCTTCACGCAGCTGCCTATTGACGCGTTCCCGGACGTTTCGAGCACACAGGTCAAGGTCATTATGAAGGCACCCGGTATGACACCGGAAGAGGTCGAAAATCGCATTGCCGTGCCTATTGAAGTAGAAATGCTCGGCATACCAAACACCAAGATTTTGCGCTCGGTGACCAAGTACGGTTTAGCCGATGTGACTATCGATTTCCAGGATGGGACCGACCGCTACTGGGCACGGCAGCAGGTAAGCGAGCGCCTTGCGGGCATTTCGGAAAGTCTACCCGCAGGTATCAGCGGCGGCATGGCGCCTATCACGACGCCACTGGGCGAGATGTACATGTTCACAGTTGAGAGCGAGAGCATGTCGCTGGCTGAGCGCCGCAGCTTACTCGACTGGGTGATACGCCCTGCGTTACGCACGGTTCCCGGGGTTGCGGATGTCAACTCCTTGGGTGGTGTAGTTCGCGCCTTCGAAGTAGTGCCCAATGAGCCAGCGATGGCTGCTAGCGGCATCACTCTCACGCAGCTGAAGGAAGCCATATCCTCGAACAATCGCAATGATGGTGCCGGGCGTCTCGGTGAGGGAGATGAAGTCCTCCTGGTGCGCAGCGAAGGCAGCATCACAAGCCTTGATGACTTGCGCTCGGTCGTGGTGACTGTGAAGGACGGAGTTCCAGTAAGGATTGGCGCTGTGGCGGAGGTACGGATTGGCACCATGACCCGCTACGGCGTTGTCACACAAAGTGGCAAGAGCGAAGCGGTCCAAGGCCTCGTTTTAGGGTTAGCGGGCGCTAACGCGCAGCAGGTTGTCGAAGGTGTACGTAAAAAGCTAGAGGAACTCAAGCCGACGTTACCAAAAGGTGTGGCAATCAACGTGTTCTATGACCGAGCCAACCTGGTGTCCAACGCAGTCGGTGCAGTCTCATCCGCGCTTTTGGAAGCGACCATCATCGTCATCGTTTTGTTAGTCTTATTTTTAGGGAACGCAAGGGCCGCATTTACCGTCGCCATGGTTCTGCCAATGGCTGCGTTGGTCACATTTATCTTGATGCGCATGTTTAACATGTCCGCGAACTTGATGAGCTTGGGCGGACTCGCGATTGCCATTGGTATGTTGGTCGATGCTGCTGTTGTCGTCGTCGAGAATATTGTTCAGCGCATGGCTGATGACCCATCCAAAGGTAAGCTCCCACGCTTACACATCATCTACCGAGCAGTGAGCGAAGTCGCTGTGCCAGTAACGTCTGGCATCCTCATCATCATCACTGTGTTCTTACCTCTGCTGACTCTCCAGGACCTGGAAGGAAAGTTCTTCTCTCCGGTTGCACTGGCCATTGTGTTTGCCCTCGCCGGCTCGTTGCTCCTGTCGTTCACCATCATCCCGGTGCTTGCTTCGTACCTTCTGAAAAACGTCGCTCATAACGAACCTTGGCTCCCACGCAAGCTCCTTGCAGCTTACGGTCCAGTACTTGAGTGGACGATGCGCCGTCAGCGCATCGTTGCGATAGGTGCAGTAGTGATGTTGCTCGTGGCAGCAGGGGTCTACACACAGGTAGGCAAAACCTTCATGCCTACCATGGACGAAGGTGACCTCATCGTCGGCATCGAGAAGCTTCCCTCAGTGAGCCTCGAGCAAAGTGCAGCGCTCGACTTGAAAATCCATCAGGCCTTGATGAAAGCCATACCGGAAATTATCGGTATCAACGCCCGCGCGGGTTCTGACGAGATTGGACTGGACCCGATGGGGCTAAATCAGACCGATACGTACTTACTACTCAAACCTCGCGACCAGTGGCGGATGAAGAGTAAGGAAGCGCTGATGGATGAAGTACGCAAGGTGTTGGATGAGCTGCCGGGTGTCAAGTACAGCTTCACACAACCCATCGAAATGCGTGTGTCAGAGATGATTATTGGCGTTCGCGGCGATATCGCTGTGAAGGTTTTCGGCCCTGACCTCAACCAACTGAATCGCTACGCAAGCCAAGTCGAAGAGGTGCTTAAGACAGTGCGCGGCAACCAGGACGTCTACACCGTTCAGAACGATGGCGTGCAATATTTGCGCGTCGTCGTCGACCGATTACAGGCCGGCCGCCTGGGCTTGTCCGTTGAGGAAATCCAGGACAGCCTCCGAGTACAAATCGAGGGGCAGCAAGCCGGCAGTGCAATCGAAGGCAACAGGCGCACTCCAATTATCGTCCGTGCTGACGAATCGGTACGTCTGTCACCGACTCAGTTCGGCGCCATCCGCATCACAGGCAAAGACGGAAGTACAGTCCCGCTCTCCGCCATAGCCACACTCGAACGCGCTGCTGGCCCAGTGAAAATCGACCGCGAGATGGGAAGCAGATATAGCGTCGTGATTGCGAACGTTAGTGGACGTGACCTAGTTGGCTTTGTAGAGGAAGCCAAAGCTGGCGTCGCTAAAAAGCTGACCCTCCCAACGGGCTACAGGATTACCTGGGGTGGCCAGTTCGAGAACCAACAGCGCGCCGCTAGCCGACTCGCGATTGTGATTCCAGTCGCATTAGGGCTGATTTTCATCGTGCTGTTTTCAACCTTCCGCTCAGTTAGACAAGCCCTTCTCATCCTGAGCATCATCCCGTTCGCGCTCGTGGGCGGAATCATCGCCCTTTGGGTGACTGGAGAGTACCTGTCTGTGCCTGCGTCAGTAGGATTCATTGCGCTGTTGGGCATTACCGTCCTGAACGGAATTGTCCTGGTGAGCTATTTCAACCAGCTACAGAGCACCGGAATGGCACTTGCGGATGTCGTTGTCCAAGGGGCTCGTCGACGTCTGCGCCCGGTCATGATGACTGCCTCCATCACTGCGTTCGGTCTTATTCCGCTTCTGTTCGCAACGGGTCCAGGCTCTGAAATTCAACGCCCCTTGGCCATCGTTGTTATCGGAGGCCTGATTACAGCTACAGCTCTAACGCTCATGTTGCTACCAATCCTTTACTTGCGCTTTGCAGTTGCGAAGCCGGAGACTACTCATGGCTGAACTTTGCCTGACGATACTTTGCCCTCCCCCACTCGCAGAGCAGGTGCTCGACACCTTACTGACGATGCCTGAAATTTTATTCTTTACGAGCAGTGCAGCTTCCGCGCACGGACTTGAGCACTCGGCGCTGAACGCGACCGAACAAGTTCTTGGCATGGCGCGAATGACTCGAATCGAGGCACTGCTCTTGCACGCAACGCGCGCCGAAGTAGTCGCTCAGTTGAACAGCGCACTTGCCGGAACCGGTTTGAAATATTGGATGTCGCCAGTGACCGAAGCAGGAGAATTTCGATGAAATATTGGTTATTTCTAGCGTTGGTCGCCGGCAGCGTCAACGCAGCCCAGCCGCCTACGCCAGGCTTATTGCCCACTGAAATCGTCAGACCGTTGATTGACCGGGACCCAGAAGTTGCTGCTGCCCGTGGTACCCGCCAGGTCGCACAACAAGACGCCCTGCTTACGCGTGCTTCGCCGTATGAATGGACTGCGAAAGCGACTACGCAGCGGCGTCGCGTCGAACCTAGTGTTCGCTACAACGAATGGAACGTCGGGCTTGAACGCACACTTCGCCTACCTCAAAAAGCGCGGGCCGACCGTGACATCGCTGCTGCCACCCTCGACGAGGGCGAAGCGAGATATGGCGAAGCCCTGCACGAAACAGCACGCACACTGCTCGACCTGTGGTTGAACTGGACCGAGGCTGAGCAAAACGCGTTGCTTGCAACAAGCCAGGTCAAAGCGGCGACGGACAACTTCAACGCTGTCGAAAAACGGGTCAAAGCAGGTGATGCGGCAAAGCTCGATGCGGGAATTGCACGCGCCGAACTTGGCGAGCAACAGCGAGCTGCGAGCGACGCAAAGACTGCTGCGAACGTCGCTTGGGCACGCCTAAATTCCCGCTTTCCTGACATGCCACGGCGCTTCTCAGCAGTACCTGAGGCAGTGCCGCTTGACACTGAACCTGGACAACTTCGCGCACGAATTATCGACCAGAGCGATGAGCTAAAAATTAGCGAGGCTTTGCTATCCAAGGCCAAGGCCAATACCGCTCGCGCTCGCGCTGACAGAATTCCCGACCCAACAGTAGGGGTGTTCACTGCTTCTGAAGTTGGGGGACGGGAGCGATTGACTGGCGTAATGTTGAGCATCCCTATTCCTGGAACTATCCGCAGAGGCCGCGCAGACCGGTCGGTACACGCAGCGGAAGTATCGTACCAAGAGCACGAGCTGAAGAAACGAGAGCTCGACGCCATCATCAGTGCGACTCTGGCGTCAGCGAACGGTGCCTACGAAAGCTGGCAAATCGCTGAAAGCAGTGCCGAAGCCATGCGCGAAAACAGTCAACTCCTGCAGCGCGCTTACACGCTTGGTGAGGCGGACTTGCAGGCGCTCCTGACCTCGCGTCGGCAAGCGGCAACCGCGGCGCAAAGCGCTCTGACAACGAAGGTAGCGGCGGCCCGTGCGTACTATTCCCTGCTTGTCGACGCTCACCTGGTATGGGATATGGACCATGATTAATAGGGACTCACAATGACATTCATTCGCAGACATTTATATGGCAACAGTCGGTGGTGGGTAGTAGGCACCTTGATGATGCTGCTGAGTGCGAGCGCTTTCGCTCACGGGGTATCGGAGTCGGATAAGAGCTTCCTGCAAGGGAGCACCGGTGTCCAATTCCTGCCGTTCATGTACTTGGGCGCTAAGCACATGGTGACCGGGTACGACCATCTTTTGTTCCTTTGTGGGGTTATTTTCTTCCTGTACAGGATGAAGGATATCGGCTTGTATGTGACCTTGTTCGCCGTTGGGCACAGCACCACATTGCTGATGGGCGTCTTGAACGGATGGCATATCAATGCTTACTTCGTCGACGCGATAATCGGACTCTCAATCGTATATCGAGCATTTGACAACCTCGGAGGGTTCCAGACGGTTTTTGGAGTTCAACCTAACAAAAAAGCGGCGGTCCTAATTTTCGGATTTTTCCATGGCCTCGGCCTCGCAACCAAGCTACAGGACTTCGCACTGTCACCCGATGGACTGATTCCGAATATGGTTGCATTCAATATCGGCGTCGAGATAGGGCAGCTGCTAGCGCTGAGTCTAATTTTGATTGGTATGCGCTACTGGCGCTCAACCGTCAGCTTCGCTCGCCACGCGTCACTGAGCAATTTCGTCCTCATGACCGCTGGCTTCATGCTGGCAGGATTTCAATTCACAGGTTTTCTTCGTACGTAAGGACATTTCTCATGATGCATTCAGCTTTGACCGACACCCACGTGGTGCCAAAACGAGAACTACTGCGGGCAACGCTCATCGCCGCCGTAGTCGCTGCAGTTCTTCTCACAGTTGCCGTGCTGCCGGCCGAGTACGGCATTGACGTAACAGGCTTGGGTAAGGCCATGGGCCTCACGAAATTGCATGCAGCTCCAGAGGCGCCGGTTGTCCAGACTACAAGCCAGGGCGTTTCAGCAGCAACGATTGCGGCAGTGCCAGGCTCAACAGTTTCCGCTCCTGGAGAGGAGCGCGCGCTGACGATTTCGTCTAGCCCTTCCCTACCGTATCGCGCCGACGACATGGAGGTTACGCTTGCTCCAGGCAAAGGTGTCGAGGTGAAGACGCACTTGGCGAAGGGAAGCACCCTAATCTACACGTGGAAAACGAAGAATTCGGAGAAGGTGAATCACGACTTCCACGGGGAGCCCGTCAACGCCAAGGAAAACGAATTCGAAAGCTTCATCCTTGAGAAAGCGGTTAGTGAGTCACGTGGCACGCTCATCGCACCGTTCACTGGAGTGCATGGTTGGTACTGGAAAAACAAGAGTGCAGCGCCTGTGACAGTGGTACTTCGCGCAAGCGGGTTTTACTCTGACATCTACAAGAAATAGCAGCAACCGGGCACCGGACGCCAGGCCCGCTAACTGGCATCCAAATTTCAAAGGTAAATTGTGAAGAAATTTAACAAGTTAGTCATTTCGTTGGCAATTGCTTCGTCCGCAGCTGTGCATGGATTGTCGATGGCTCATCCTGAGCACGACGAACCTACTCCAAAGGTCCAGCACGCTGAAGTGAAGGCTGGAGTCTCTGGCAGCGGGAAAAATACGAAGGTCCACTTCACTAAAGGGACCGAACCCGTGTCGACAGCGGGCGCCTCAGGCACCCTAACGTTGTTGGGTACGAAGAGCAAAGCGTCATATCCGCTTGTCCCTGCCTCAAACAATACAATGACGTCAGATGGATTGAAGAAACTCGCAAAGGGAAATCGCGCCCAAGTGCAAGTCACTTTTGCTGACAAAACGACACTGACTACTGAGGTGACTGCACAGTAATCGCACCACAGCCGGGGCTGCTGCACTGAGCTGCGGCACCCGGTTTCCCTCTACGTAGTAGCTCAGACTGTAGAATGCCGTGCTTTCGCCGTGCCTTAAGCGACTGTCAAACAGCTGAGATGCTCAACTCGCGCACCCACAAAGGTAACCTTAGAACGTTGCTGTAGACTCAGAAAATCAAGGAAAGCATGAGAATTCTCATCATTGAAGACAACCCGGACATCCTTGCTAACCTGTTCGGGTTCCTCGAGCCTAGAGGCCATACGCTCGACTGCGCAACCAATGGTTTTGCCGGCCTGTCATTCGCGGCAGAGGGTACGTACGACGCCATCGTTTTAGACGTCATGCTGCCTGGCCTGAACGGCGTCGACCTATGTCGTCGATTGCGAACCGAAATGAACAACGCGACGCCTGTGCTGATGTTGACAGCACGTGATACGCTTGAAGACAAGGTCAACGGTTTCACAAGCGGCGCCGATGATTATTTGGTAAAGCCGTTCTCCCTTGTAGAACTAGAGGTACGCCTTCAGGCTCTGGTACGGCGCGCTAAGGGTCTCACTGAAACGTCGACCTTGGTAGTTGGGGACCTTCACTTTGATTGTAAGAGTTTTCATGCTACTAGGGCAGGTAGACCACTTAGCCTGACAAAAACCGGATTCATCATACTAGGGTGTTTGATGCGCGCTTCTCCCGCCGTGGTCTCACGCGAAGAGCTTGAGTACGCAATCTGGGGCGACAATCGGCCGCAGAGTGACGCGTTGCGCACCCATATTCATGCATTGCGGCAGACTCTCGATAAATCGGAAACAGCACCGATGTTGCAGACGGTATCTGGTATCGGCTTTAAATTAATAGTAAATAATGAAACCCTTTAAGTCTATTGGCCGGCAAATTATCGGCGCGTACCTTCTTTTTACTGCAGCCTGTTGTTTGCTTTTCATTACTATTGGAGCATTTGTCATTGAGGGCATTGAAGTCAGGCTTGTTGACGACCGTTTGAAAGAAGTCGCCGCATGGGCTGCCCCTAGGTATGCTGGTGGCTTGCCTGTCGAAATGCCATCGGGATTAAGCTTCCATCATGGCGAAGGCATCCCCACTTCACTGCGAGCTCTTCCAGAGGGCATTCAAGAAGCTATTGTCGACGGCATTGAGCTGCACGTATTCGGAGGGCACACATCGGCTGGACCATTCGTCGTAATCGACCATGCATCAGACTATGAAAATGTCGAGAAAGCCGTCTACTCGTTAATCCTGACCTCCTTCATCGGCTTCCTTGGATTGTCGCTGCTATTAGGCCGCTATATGGCACGTCGATTTGTTTCGCCAATTACTAGCCTGTCTCTCGCAGTTGCCGAAAAGCAGCCTAATCTTCCTCTTCTACAAGAAAATAACGAGCTTGGGGCGCTCGCGAGAGCGTTCGATGACTATGCCAAGGAGATGAAGCACTACCTGGACCGCGAGCGATTCTTTACTGGCGATGTCAGCCACGAACTTCGAACACCGCTTACGATTATTCGCGGCGCTGTAGAAATTCTCTCGTCAGAAACGATAAAACACCCGGCAATGCGGGCGCCAGTCGAAAGAATTAATCGAGCGATTGAGGACGCGTCGCAGAGTGTCAACGTTTTGCTGATGCTTGCACGCGCTCCGAATCTTATCGAATCGTCTGAGATTTCTGTAGGTGCTCTGGCACAAGCTCAAGTCGAACAGTACCAATTTTTGGTGCGTGACAAACCTGTCAAGCTGACGTTTGCCGGAGGCGACTTTAGATTCAAAGTTCCGCCTAAGCTCCTCGAGTCGGCCTTGGGCAACCTCATCCGAAACGCGTGCTTGTACACCGACCGCGGCACAGTAGCTGTCGAAATCACTGGATATAAGATTCAAGTCCACGACACAGGCGCCGGTCTCCCAGATGCCGTTATGGCAATGCTGCTTGAGGAGCAAACTGGTAGCTACGTAGGCTCGGAAGGTACCGGGCTAGGACTTGCGCTCGTCAAACGCATTTGCGAATACATAGGGGCCACACTTCGCGTTGTCTCAAAGTCAGACCAGGGCTCGGTCATCGAAATCGACTGCTCAACCGCGCAGAGCACCGGCCTCACAAAATCCTAACATCTCAGTAACACAGTCTTCACTGACCGAAACGTAGTCTTAGCTTGCTGCACATTCTGTAGCAGCAGTGCAGAGCTCCTGCACAGGACTACTTTCGGACTACAAAGTGAAGTTAAGTTTAAGCCGTAACCTCCCGAGCGTTATATTGCCGCCCCTAGCGGCGCTTTTCCTCCTAATCGCCTACAATTCCGCGTTCTGGGATTCATTCGTCCGTGCCACCGGAGGCCTCGGGTGGTCGCAGCTCCCGCTGCAGATAGGAATGTTTCTTCTTATCGCGTTCGTCTTTACTGCCTGCCTAGCTCTCGTAAACTTCAAATACGTCTTCAAGCCTGTTCTGATATTCCTGTTCGTTGCCACCTCGGCTGCGAGCTACTTTATGAACCAGTACGGCACTGCCATTGACTGGTCAATGATTCAAAACGTTGCCGAAACAGATGCTCGTGAAGGGATGGAGCTCCTTACATGGAAAATGACATTCACGGTTACCTTACTTGGGATTCTACCCTCAGTTGTTTTGGGTTACAGCAAGGTCCAGTATCCGCCTATTAAAGGTCATCTAGCTCAGATTCTCGGTAGCGTCCTCGCTTCACTCGTTTTAGCAGGAGTACTTCTCTTCCTGCTATACAAAGGACTGGCCTCGCCGTTGCGTGAGCATCGCGAACTGCGATTTCTCCTTACGCCAACAAATTATATACAAGCGGTTAATGGATATTTCAAACGGAAGTGGGCGTCTCCAGTTGTCGTCTCCCCGTTAGGAACCGATGCTAATAAAGGAGTTCTATGGGCTAAGAGCTCCCGGAGAACAGTAACCGTCATCATCGTTGGCGAAACCGCCCGTTCGATGAATTTCTCACTCAACGGATATTCTCGCCAAACCAATCCACTGCTCGCAAATCAGCAAGGGTTGCTCAACTTTACCCAGGTGCAGTCCTGCGGAACTGCGACCGCCGTATCGGTCCCTTGTGTCTTTTCCGCATTGGGACGTCATCAGTACTCCAGTGCGAAAGCCCAAGGCCAGGAAGGCTTACTCGATGTGTTCAAACATGCGGGCTTCGATGTTCGGTGGCGCGATAACAACTCCGGATGCAAGGGCGTATGTGACCGTATCCAGTTCGAGGACCTTTCCAAGCCTGCTCCAGGAGACCCTCTCTGTAACACTGAGGAGTGCTATGACGAAAAGCTATTGAGAGATTTACCGGAACTCATACGGAGCGCCACTAAAGACTTGGTCATTGTGCTCCATCAGAAGGGTAGCCATGGGCCGGCTTACTCGAAGCGATATCCCAAAGAATTTGCGAAATTCGCGCCCGTGTGCGAAACGAGCGAGCTCGCCAAATGCTCTACCGAATCAATTGTAGCGGCATATGACAACACCATCCTCTACACCGACTTCATCATTAGCAAGGCGATTTCCATTCTCGAGCAAAGTAATACTGAGGATGGTGTAGATACGGCGCTCATGTATTTTTCGGACCACGGAGAGTCACTTGGCGAAAAAAATATGTATCTGCATGGTGCGCCGTACGTTATATCGCCGGACGAACAACGACATGTTCCTCTCATGCTGTGGCTCTCTGACAGTTTCCAAACCAGATTCCGTATCGATACACGCTGCCTTGCTGCACGTAGAGACCAAGAATTTTCGCATGACAACGTATTTCATTCGGCGTTGGGGATGCTAGCCATAAATACTGCTGTGTACAACCCGAAGTTGGATATTTTCAATGCGTGCAAACATGAGCAGTAAGCACAGATGGTCGTCTAAGTTGTCCTCGAAGGCAGGCTTATCCCTAGCTGCCCAGGAACAATGGCGTCAAACGTGTACTGGCATCGCTTTAACGTTGTTAATCACCCCGTTTTTGCTGAGTCTAATCGCATTGGTGACCGACTGGGACCTGCAACTTGCTGACAGTGCATTTAACTTCACGACTAATACCTTTCCTCTGCGTCACGCTTGGCTTACAGAAGAATTCAACCACGTCATTTTGAAGCGAGTACTTACCGTAGCCGCGGTTGGATTTTTGCTACTGGTGATTTGGGACTTCATCTCGCCGCGAAAGTGGTCATGGATTCGCAGGTTTCAATTTCGAGTCGTTGCATTGTCCGCCATTTCCATCCCTGCGGCAATCAGCCTCATTAAGCTGCAAAGTGACTCGCATTGCCCGTGGGACCTCCAGCGTTATGGAGGAACAGAACCGTATGTACGGCTTTTTGAGAGCCTACCCGCTGAAGTATCAGCTGGTCAGTGCATGCCGGCGGGTCATGCCTCGAGCGCACTATGGTTAATCTCGCTCTCTATTTTCTTCGTGCCCTATCGCGTCAAATCGGCAGTTAGTAGTCTGGTCATCTTTATGACGCTTGGGTTAGTTGTCGGCTGGATGCAGCAGCTGCGTGGAGCTCACTTCATGACCCACACATTGTGGTCAATGTGGATATCCCTTGTGACATTGACGATTATTGTATTGGCACTGGATAGATGGCCGGAACGTCAACCCGCAGTGAATCAAGCAAATCTAACAAAAGGACAACATGGTTGACTTTATCGTTGAGTTCCTCTCGAGCACAGGATATATCGGCGTCTTCTTGCTAATGGCGCTTGAGAACATATTCCCGCCTATTCCATCAGAAATGATAATGCCATTTGCTGGCTTCGTAGCTTCGAAAGGCGAGTTGAATGTTATTGGAGTGTTGCTTGCTGGCACAGCAGGTTCCGTCGCCGGGGCGCTACCCTGGTACTACGCTGGGAAATTGTTGGGCCGCGAGCGACTGAAGCGCGCTGCTGAGAAGTACGGCCGCTGGCTGACAATCAGCCCGCAAGAAGTCGACAAGTCGATTAGCACATTTGAAAAGCATGGGAAGACCACTGTCCTGTTGGGACGGCTCATCCCAGCCATAAGGACACTAATCTCGGTTCCTGCGGGCATAGCTGAGATGCCGCTGCTGACGTTCCTCGGTTTTACCACCGCTGGTTCGCTTATCTGGTCAGGTGTTCTTGTTGGGGCCGGGTTCATGCTACAGAAAAATTATTCTGAGGTGGCTGGGTACGTCGACCCCGCTGCAAAAGCCATCGTGGCTGTCATTGTGATTGCATACTTCTACCGACTGTTTTTTCACAACAAAGGAAAGGAGAACCTCTAATTTATGTCATTGGATATTTTCTGCATAGCTGGTATCTACCGAAACTAAATATTAGGCAAAATCATGAACAGAAACCGAATTATCTCGTGTGCGATTATTGTTGTCGCCGCCATCGCCGGCACCGCGCTTGCTACAAACAAAATAGAGAATGACGCTAAGGCAGTATTGGGAGCGAAGCTTTCTTTGACTCAAGCGATTTCCATAGCCGAACAACATGTAAAAGGCCGAGCCGCCAGTGCTGAGTTTGAAAAAAGCGGAACGAAACAGTTTTATGACGTAGAAGTGGTTGCGGGTTCCAAGGTGTTCGATATCGAAGTCGACGGAATGACCGGTAAGGTCGGCAAAGTCGCGGAAGATGTCAGTGACGCCGAAGAAGATGAAGACGAAGACAAGTAAGCGTTGATAGCTGCCAGGGTCTGCATTGACCTGGCAGTTGCACAAACCTATCGTGGTCTGACAGAACAGGAGCAAGCATGTCCACAGCAGCCCCCTCTTTAAGCAAAGTTCCGGAAGCGACCTTAGTTTTCTGGCTTATCAAAATCGCAGCCACCACGCTTGGAGAAACAGGAGGCGATGCGGTGTCGATGTCTATGAATCTAGGCTACCTTACCGGCACAATAATCTTTTCTGTAGTCTTTGCAATTGCGGTTAGCGCTCAAATCAGTACTAAACGGTTTCACCCTTTCGTATACTGGGCGACAATAATCGCTACGACAACCGTGGGAACAACCCTCGCGGACTTCGTTGACCGCTCGCTTGGTATTGGATACCCAGGTGGAGTGGTGTTATTGAGCACTCTCCTCGGCGCCTCAATCTATATTTGGTACCGTAAAATGGGGACGATTTCAATCGACTCCGTCAGTAATCCAAGAGCTGAGACATTCTACTGGGTCACGATTATGTTTTCCCAGACGTTGGGTACAGCCCTGGGCGATTGGACCGCTGATACAGCTGGGCTCGGATACGCCGGAGGAGCGATGATTTTTGGCGCGGCGCTGCTAGTCATTCTTGCGCTGTACCTGTGGAGCAATGTTTCGCGCACTGGCTTGTTCTGGGCTGCTTTTATTCTTACGCGTCCGTTGGGTGCAGTTGTTGGAGATTTCCTAGACAAGCCGGTGAGTGCCGGTGGACTTGCGCTTAGTCGGTATAGCGCGTCTGCTGCACTGTTAGTTTTCGTTATCGGCGCTATTTTGGTTTTCAAGCAACGGTCGGCCGCTACGCCGCATTAAATAGGAGGGGCCGTGAGAAATTCTTTACGATGGTCAGCGGCCTTAATCGAGCGAGAGAGAGCATTAATATTGTTATCGTGCTTATCGGTAATAGTGTTTGCTTTTCTTGCGTTCGAGATTTCGAGCTATAAGTTCATTCCAGAAGACATCATAATTCTTCGAGCTATTCACTCGTACTCAACACCAGTGTTTGATACTATTGCTGTGCTTCTGACAAAAGGAGGCGGCGGCCAGCTTCTTGTTATATTTGACCTGGTAGTACTGGGTTATCTTGTGAGTCGACGACACTTTGGTAGTGCGACTTTCTGGACTGCGAGTGTCGGTGGCGCAAGTCTTTGCAACTATGTGGCAAAACATTTATTTGCTCGTACCAGGCCTGACCTATGGTTATCAATTACGCCAGAATTCAGTTTCAGCTTTCCTAGTGGACATGCCATGAATTCACTGGCGGCTGCTGGTGCACTATTAGCTCTTACTTGGCAATCCAAGGCCCGGACTAAAATTGCTGTTGCATTGTTCTTCTACGTCGTTCTCATTGGCCTTTCGAGAATGTACTTGGGCGTACATTACCCGTCAGACGTAATTGCCGGATGGGCTTTGTCTACAGTGTGGATTGCGCTGATGACAATCGCATTTCGAAATCACATGGAGTTGAATCGATACATTGCCAGCCGATAACTCGACGGCGTATCGATACTGTTAATTATATCGAACGTATTTAGGGACTTGGCAATGAGTTGGATGAACTTTAAGCGCCCCGAATTTATATTAGCCACCTTTGTCTTCGTGGTTCTTGTGGCAATCGCAAGCATCCTATATTTTACTCGCCCAATTGAAATGAGCTCAGATGCGATGGATAAACAGCTCTTGGATTCAATAAAAAAGACAGTGTCGCCTTTTGACATCAAAAATTTTATTGAAACGCAAAAAATTGAAAATTCAATTGTAAATCTTCATCTGTTCACGGTATGCAACGAGACAAAACGCTGTTCAGTTTATGCTTTTATAGGCTTCGCGGAAGCTGGCGACGGCAAAGAGGAGAGTACGCTGTTTGTCGAGGTTGAAACTCAAGCGGATGAAAACAGAACATTGAATCAAGGCGGCAACTGTGAGCCTCTATGGCGCTTTAAAAAATCGAACTGGGCGGTCAAAATTTTAAATGGTGGAGGACAAGGCGAGACTCTGCTTGCGCATGGTGAATTTAACGATATAAGTCGAATGAGCACGTTTGACGGCCGGAGCTCGGCAATCAATATACTTCACTCGATGCAGCGCGCTATCGTAACGAGAATTAGCGAGGAGCGCTCAACTAAAAATGCGCCAGGAGTGCAGTGTCGAGTCGAAAATACGCCGCTGTGGGAAACAAAAAAGCCAGATGTAAATTGCCCCGAACCCATTGACTGGGTTACGTGTCAACCCGTCTAAAGACGTTTCATTTTATGCTTCTAGCGGCGCATCAAACTAGAAAGATTACTTTGAAGGCCCCTAACGCGCTAGGTGACGAAATGAGTCAACAGTGCTACCTTCGTCGAGTTGACACGCATCTAGCTTATCTATTTCTGCAAGCGATAGCGCTGCTCGCGGTATAGAAGCGAAGGTAAAATGACATGTGCCATTGCGGTTTGGGCTTGCTCCGGGCTAGGTTGTTGAGTACCAATAGCTAAACCGCCAGTCGCGGCATCATACTCTCCTAGTAATGGGACGCCACCGGGACGTAAAATGGTTGCCGAGCTGCCCTCTAGCCATGCGAAGTAGTTGTCGAACTGGATGAGCGCTCGTCCAGGTGTAATACTGTCCTTCGCGAAGTCTCGCCCTATCATAGGATGTTCACTCGAGACTCCAAGCAGTGAAAGCAGCGTTGGTCCCAGGTCAACCTGACTTGCAATTGACTTGATACGCTTCGGCGTTATATCGGCGCCGATGATTAAACCTGGTATATGAAATTTTTTGATTGGTACGAGACTGTTCCCGTAGACCCTATTGTCGTGGTCTGCCACAATAAGAAATATCGTATCCTTCCAATACGGCTGCTTTTTGGCTTCCGCTATAAATTTTCCTAGCGCAAAATCTGCGTACTTTACTGCATTATTAACTGTTTGCTTTGTCGGGTCATGCAGCTTAATTCGACCGTCTGGAAATTCGAATGGCTCGTGATTAGACGAACTAAATATCAGGCTGAAGAATGGTTTGCCTTCTGCATGAAGGGTACTTAAGCGCTCTAAAGATTTGTTGAATAAGTCTTCGTCCGACGCACCCCAGCTTCCTTCAAAAACCGGCTTCATATCCCGACGGTCCACTACTTTTTGGAAACCGTTACCGGTAAAGAAGCCGCGCATATTGTCGAAGTGCGCCTCTCCGCCGTAGACGAATTCAGTATGAAATCCTTGCTTACCAAGTCCCAAGGCAAGTGTATAGAAGTTCTGTTGAGCTAAGGATAGCTTGACGACGCTTCGCGCTGGGGTAGGCGGGAAGCCTGCAACGACCGCTTCAATTCCGCGTACTGACCTGGTACCCGTAGCATATAGCTGTTCGAACCACCAGCCCTCGTGCTTCAGTTTTTCGAGCTCCGGGGTCACAGGCAGGCCTCCCAACGACTCGACAAAAGTCGCCCCTAAGCTTTCTTCGAGGACGATGACTAGGTTGTATGGCCGGCTACGCATTGTAGAGGCTTGCTGATGATGCAACGTCGGCAAGTCTGTTGAGGTGAACTTAAGGTCTTTTAGCCATGGGGCCGATTTCACTGATGCGAGTACGGTTTCTCTGGGAAGCGCGCCGTAGATTTCGGAAGAGTTGGCTTCTTTGCCCATTGAGTGAATAGCTTCAATGACGGACCACGGAGAATTTATGACCAATGAGTTGACCATTGAGTCGCCAGTAATGGCGAAGAGAGCCGTGTTTGCAGGCCTATGGGCAGTAGTCGACCTGATTTGAACGAACACTATAAGGACTAACAAAGGCCATACCAACAGCATCCTGGTCGACGGCCACATCACTGTAAGTTTAGAAGCCGAATACAAAACCTTGAAAAGAACAATGCTAATCAGGGTCGTGCCGCATAGGCCCAGTATCACTGCGACTCGGAAGCCATTCCACAAGGTTGCTATGACTTCTGCCGGATATGACAAGTATTCCACAAACAGCCGGTTAGGCCTCACGTCGAATTGCATGACGAATTGGGGCGTAGAGAGCTCCATGAAAACAATAAAAACCAAGGAGATTGTTGCCCAAACGGTTGTAAACAGCTTCCAAAACGTGGCGGTTTTTTGATGTGCGAACAGGGGAGCGAGAACGAGGGGGATGACGAGCAAATATCCGAGCAGAATTAAGTCTGCTCGAACACCCTGAACAATGATGCGACCAAGTATCCCTGTAGCCTCTACCCGGTCCCACTGCCAAAGAAGTAATCCGATACGGGAAATCGAAAGCGCAAGCAGCCCTAGTACTAACAACTGTAAGAGGGTGGCATATGGTCCCATCCAGCGTGTCAGCCTTGCGACCGTAACTGCTTGGCGTCCACTGATTAGGGCATCTGCTCGTGATTCGTTTAACATCGATATTCCTTGTTGCGAATTAGACTACTCAAATTTTCTGCACATGCAATTACGCTAATGACGTCAGAAGCTGATGACCAACACGCTCATTGCATACATGCCCACCTGACTGCCGCTTTCACATACTTACTGTGATGCGATGCAATCATGTTTCGTATTCGTGCGAGCTTTGTATACGTCATTGGTACGGTGTGTCCTAAGATATGGCGTTCATCTAGGGCGCCTCGTGGTGGCTCGTCGCTAGCACTAGCGACACACAAATATCGGTCGCTCCGCGGGAGGATACTAGATGAGCGCTTCACTCACCACAACGTCAATGTGTAAATTTGCTTGATGGACACACTTTGACAGTGGCAACCTACCCTGACAGTGCGAGATGGCAGCGGGATGCTAGGCGTCCACGCCCTCCAGCTAGCTGGCTAGGGCATGTTTACCAAGATAGGTCTAGTGTTAGTGCAAGAGGTTTGCGCCACATTTTTTGCTGCGATTTCGCGACGTGTGGCCGATACGCAGTGTGTTCGGCCTTAGGGGCAAGGTAGGACCTGATTCCCAAGGGTTTGGATTAGGCGGTCGCTCGAGTGGCTTGCTGCAGGGTACCTGAAGGACTTCACGCGAGCACGCAGATTTAGGGAGCTTAGTAGAGTATGACTTTGGCAAATACCTGGTTGCCGGCGCCGCTACTTGCCGGATGCGAGTCCAATAGCATGCGTTGTACACGCAGATTTAGGGAGATGTGGCAAGCGTCCTTGGAAGGCGACCGTATGCGGTCCCTGTGTAGAGCTCGAGGATTTTGCAACGTGCTTACTGCGTAGCAGATTAGTGGTCGTATGGTGGTTGGAAGTACTATGACATTTAGTCAAGCCCGGGGTTGACTCAGCCCATTCGCGGCTCAGCAACATCTTGTGGCCGCCAAGGGGCATGGCTGACCGGCCTTCCTGCACGCAGATTAAGGGAGCTTTCACACTTTTTGTGTGGCTGAAAAGTCTGGTGCAGACCTGATTGAAGCATGTTCCTCGACTCAGCGTCCTAGTCAAGTACGCAAACAAGGTGCGCAAGTCGTCCCGCCACCAGGCGCAGGTGCTAGACTAGGACCTCACTATCAAAAGGGCATGGAAATGTTGCGTTGGATGCTGGAGGTCTCGGGTGACGAATCAAAATTTGCCAAACTCCTCGTTCTTCTCGGAGGTATTGTCGTCGTATTCGTAGTGGCGATGCTCTTTATCGTCATCTCAGATTAGTCCCTCAATGGCAGTTTCGACCCTCCCGTAATTGACATGAAGTGACTACCATCGCGGCTAACGCTCAGTCCCTTCCTCCGCCGCGGTGTACACAAACCTACTTGTGCAGAACGTGCTCGTCCCGGCACCTGTTTTGCCAGCTATACCGCGTCAAGCCTAGGTCAGAACTCAACGCCTCGACGTCACCGCTTTGTTGAACTGCGCCCGGCCTCCCTCCCGCGTACCCAAGCTTCCACGGTGTCGAGGCGCCATCTTTTCAAAGCTGGATTTCCACGCACATATATCAGCGGTGGCACCTGTATCGGATTCTGCTTCATGTTGCGTTCGATGATGTCCACACTGTCGCCCATGAGCACAGCGAGCTGGTCAATGTCTAAGATGTCTTCCATTATGTTCTCGCGTTTAATGCTCCGAAGAGTGAGACAGGCTGTCGAGCTCGGAGTCAACGACGTGTAGTACCCGTTTTTCGCCTTTCCAACTAAATTCGTGTGACGTATCTGCTTGGCGGGAGCAACGATGAAAAATAAACGTTTTAGTGTCCTGCGACAGATTCCTCCATCTGTTTGGGTACTGGGGTTCGTCAGTATGCTCATGGACATCTCCTCGGAGTTGATTCATAGTTTCCTGCCAATGTTCCTGGTCCTGTCGCTTGGCGCAAGCGTGGCAACTGTTGGGCTAATCGAAGGGATTGCTGAGGCCACCGCGTTGATAGTGAAGATTTTTTCCGGAGTTCTTAGCGACTATTTCAGAAATCGAAAATGGTTTGCCTTTACCGAATATGCCGTCGGGGCGCTCAGCAAGCCGTTTTTTGCTCTTGCACCATCGGTTGGGGTGGTCATAGCCGCTCGGTTTGCGGACCGGGTTGGGAAAGGCATTCGGGGGGCGCCACGGGACGCCCTGGTAGCCGACATTGCGCCCCCTCACCTACGCGGCGCAGCATTCGGGCCACGCCAGTCACTAGACACGATTGGGGCCTTCGCCGGTCCCCTACTTGCCGTCGGTCTGATGCTGCTATGGGCAAACGATTTTCGGCGCGTGTTCTGGATTGCGGTGATTCCAGGAGTGATGGCTGTGTTGCTCCTTGCGATTGGGGTAACCGAGCCTATCAAGCCCTCTTCCGGCCGGCGGAAAAACCCGATTTCTGCGGAAAATCTGCGAAAACTTACATCTCCGTATTGGCGGTAGTAGGCATCGGTGCAGTCTTCACATTGGCGCGCTTTAGTGAAGCGTTCCTCGTTCTTCGAGCGATGCAGGGGGGGCTGTCGGTTGCTCTTATTCCGCTGGTCATGGTTGCTATGAACCTCGTCTATGCAGTTTCTGCTTACCCGGCCGGGAAGCTCGCCGACAGGATGGAACATCGGACACTTCTCATGATTGGTGTGGCCGTCCTGATTGCGGCCGACTTGATATTGGCGTATGGAGACCACTGGACGACAGTGCTGGCCGGGGCGACTTTATGGGGACTGCATATGGGGCTAACACAGGGCTTGCTTGCGACCATGGTGGCTGATACGGCTCCGGTCGAGTTGAGGGGGACTGCATTCGGTTTCTTCTACCTTGTGAGCGGCGTCGCGATGTTGACCGCCAGTACTGTCGCAGGCGTGATATGGGAAAGACTCGGTGCCCCTGCAACATTTTACTTAGGTGCATTGTTTAGCCTGCTCACACTTGCCCTGCTTGCAATTCCACGCCGCACTTCTACAGGAGGATAATTTTCTCAGCAATAAAGCCCTATGCTGCTAGAATCATTCGCATGGAGATGGCATACCTCCTTTAACCGCCCTTAGGGCTGATGATGCCTACATATTCCTTGAACGCGCGGGAAGATGTAGGCATGTCCTTTAGCCTCTTGCGTGTTCAGATTTGACTGACAATCTTTCTGGGCAGGCATGAAATCCATAAAGCTCTTCGAGCAAACTGAATTGCTTCTCTACGTAGGGAAGTGGACATTGTTGTCGACTGTAGTCGCGGTGATAGTAGGCGCTACTACGACCTTCTTCTTGTTCGCCCTGGACTGGGCGACGAATTCACGTGACAGTTATCGCTGGCTTATCTGGATGCTTCCTGGGGCCGGATTCTTGGTCGGTTGGCTCTACCTGCAGTTCGGGAGACACGTCGACTCCGGTATCAATCTTCTCATCGACGAAATTTATGACCCGAAGACGTTCGTCCCATTACGTATGGCTCCACTGGCCTTGGGCAGCACTGTTGTGTCACATTTGTTCGGCGCCTCAGTGGGACGTGAGGGAACGGCGGTCCAGATTGGTGGGGCACTAGCTGACCAGGTCACTAAGTTGCTCAGGCTAGGACAGGAAAGCCGCCGCATTGTCCTGATGGTCGGCATAAGTGCGGGGTTCGCTTCTGTATTTGGCACTCCACTAGCTGGCGCCATCTGGAGTCTTGAAGTATTAGCCATCGGGCGTCTGCGCTATAACGCTCTCCTTCCCTGCATGGTGTCGGCAACTGTTGCTGACCAAGTTGGCACTATGCTAGGCGCTCATCACACTGTCTATCTCATCCCAACCATACCTCAACTTTCCATTTGGGGAACGGTCGCGATGATACTTGCCGGCGGCGTCTTCGGCCTGACCGGTAAGCTGTTCGCTGAGGCCACCCATGCCGTAAGTAGGCAGATGAAAAAGTCCATCCCATACGCGCCCCTTCGCCCTTTCATCGGCGGACTTTTTGTTGCGGGAACGGTGATGTTTTTTGGAGCTGACCGATACATTGGCCTGGGAGTTCCCACCATTGTCGAAGCCTTCGAGAAGCCGTTACCCTCATACGATTTTGCAGCCAAGATGCTTTTTACAATCGCTTCTGTTGGTAGCGGCTTCAAAGGCGGGGAAGTCACTCCACTTTTCTACATCGGTGCGACTTTGGGAAACGCTCTAGCTCCCGTACTCCACATGCCCTACCCCTTACTTGCGGGGATAGGCTTCGTTGCCGTGTTTGCGGGCGCGACCAATACTCCCGTGGCCTCGACACTGATGGCGATGGAACTCTTTGGTGCCGAAGCCGGCGTGTATGCAGGCGTCGCCTGCGTTGTAAGCTATCTGTTCTCAGGCCAAACCAGCATCTACCATTCACAGCGATTCGTGCAGGCCAAGCATGGACACGCCACTGACAACATGAGGCTGGAAGCAGATGGAGCTGTTAAGCACCCTGCGCCCGAAATGTCGAGCATCGATGATTCGGATGGAAGTTGCCGCGACAAGGTTAGATAATGGTCTGAGTGCCTGCGATGCCCGTCAGGAGTCATTCGGGGAGAGTCATTGCGACGCTTGACCGCCCCAGCTGTGATATCGGTCACCCCAGGCGACTACTGACCGGTAGAGTGTGGTCGCGTTGACGGCGCATCAGCTTGTACAGTACCGCTATAGGCACGACGCCCAAGGCAGACCGCGTGAGGTCACCAGGAGTTCAGGAGGCGGCGAATCTCCTCCTGTACTTCTGATGTACTGATACCGGTGGCGCCGTTAGTTTGGATAACGTGACCGCGGGACGAATCTGCCCAGCCAGAGGGGTCATCGTCCAACGCGAACCAACGGTCAGGCTTTCGAATTTTGACGTCCGATGCAACTTGTTTTCCACGAGGCCAGGCGTCGAAGTAGCCCAAGTTCTCAGGATTGTAGGTCGCACCAATGACGCGCTCCTGGAGGGCTTCAGGAAGCACCTGTCGGGTGACGTCCAATCCGAATTCTGCCACCCATGTCGTGCTCAGGACAATAGAGACATCGCGATGGGGAGCCAGCAATTCGTCGAGGATTGAAATCCACTCGAAGAGCCCACGCCCCTCCGCTTGCATATGGATTCCAAAGTCGCGGCTAAGGTAGACCTGGTCGGAGTGCAGAACACCATCGAAATCTAGGTAGCAAATTTTGGTCATGTCGGGCTATCTTCGTTCCAATTACATGCATTGCTGTCCTGGGCTGCCGAGGCAGGCACCGGCCAGCCCAAAATTGCTGCGGCTCGGCGAATAACCCATTTCATCTCGTCATCTGAGCCCCATCCAGTCTTCATCGCGCGAACGCAGTACTGGTCAAGGATTGCTTCTTCCGACATGTTTGACCTCTTGCCCAGCTTACATTCTCTCGACTTGACCACAAATTGCTGGGCCAGGTCTTCGCAAATATCCCATCTCCGGTACAACTCCTGCGGCGTACACCCGGGAAGATAGAAACGACCTCCTGAGGCAACTAGAGGCAGCTTCGCCTGGTATCCCGCTACTGAGCTATGTATCTGCGGCCGAGGGAAGTCGTCGGGTATCGAGTAGTCTGGACTGGTCAATGACGCACCTTCAAGGGGTTGATGTTTGCACTTGGCAATTGATGAATAAGATTCGTATTGTCGCCTTCGATACCGGCAGCCTAACGAACTAGCGCTTCCGTAGACTCGAGCGGAACGCTTTCACCGCATGCGGAAGCGGTTCCAAATCGTGCTGCTCAATTAGCTCAAGAGGGGTTCGATTGCCGAGCGTCTCGGCCGCTGTCGTAAAGAACCTGAACTTTTGCACACCATTGCATGCGCCAAGAGAACCTGACACTGCGTACAGGGTCTTAGTATCGAATCGAGGGTCGGCAAAGAAGGAAGGTATGTATGAGTCTCCGCCCAGGTAATGAACCTCTTGGGGCATCTCGAAAATTTCACGACTAGCCAGCTTTTCGACCAGAGCTTCTTTGCTCATGCCGGTCCTCCTGAGGAACTCGTCGTCACGGATAAGAGTCCCACTGTCGATGAGCCGCCCCCCAGCAGTGACAATCGCACGGTCAAGCTTCCACTGATGATGTGCACGCTCAGCCGCCGCGGTGCGAGCCTTTCTTGGAAGGAGAAGCACCCGCTGGGCAAACTCAATAAATTCGTTTTCGTCCCTCTTCGTCAACTCAGCGGTAGCCCGAGTGTAGGCCCGCATGACGTCGCGCTCAGACAGCTCTGAACGCTCGCTTTCAGGAGTATCGAGGAAGGCAGTCAGGGCCGACTTATACAGAACGTACGAGGACAAAAAGAGCGGCGATGACATACGTCTGTCCCTAAAAGCGGAAGGCTAGAAAGACCTGGAAGCAGGTGCTATACAAACCGCAGCTATCGGTAATACTTGATGCTGACGACCAAGTTGGAAGCGCCCTGCTGACGGCACAGTCCTGAGTATAGACTCAAATCATGTGACCGTAAAGTATGTGACCTCAAAAGCTGTGACCTCATAGGGCGTGGACATCTGCGAACTGTTGAGAGAACCTCACGCCCATATGTTCATTCCTAAAACCGAAGCGGAAGTACGCGCGACACTTTCAGAGTCTCTCAAGCGGCACAGGGCGCTTAGAAAACTGTCGCAGGAAGACCTCGCAACCGTCGCCGGCGTGAATCGCACTTTTGTAAGTCAAATCGAGAGGCAACAGAAGAACGTCTCAATCGATAGCTTAAGGCGTTTAGCCAACGCTCTTCAGTGTGAGGTATATCATCTCCTCGGTGGGCCAACGCAAGTCGATGAAGAGTGACCTGGCGAGCCTCGGTGCCCATCGCACTGCTAAGTGAACGGACGTTTGTGGTTGTACTGAGGTTGTGGTGAACTGAAACCAATGCGCCCGGCGGGGACTCGGGAGCAATTGGTTCACTTGAACGTCTATATTGACTTTGCAACCATACCCATGGCGACGGCAAGGCAGACAAAAGCAAAAGCAACTCTCAGGTGAGACGGCGCCAATCGTGATGAAAGTAGCGTGCCCATCCCCATTCCCAGCACGGCTCCCCCAGTAAAAGGCAGACCCACACCCAAGTTGAACTTCCCGGCCGATACACTGGTGGCCACGCCTGCAAGGGAGATGAGAGCAATCACTGCCAGAGTAGTAGCAACAACAGACCGGGCCTCAAGGTCGGTGTAGCGCTGCAATGCCGGCACCATCACAAAACCGCCTCCTACTCCAAGCAGTCCGGAGAGAACCCCAGCGATACCACCGAACAGTACAAGCGCACGGGCACATTTAGAAGTCCAGATGAATCGGCCGCTCTCGGTGCTCCGGATGCAAGGACGCTGTGTGTTCTCTACATCCACTCGGGAAGAATTTTGTCCAAGGCCTTTGAGGCTGTTATAGGCAACCCACACCAGAACCCCAGCAAATATGATGCTCAGCACTTTTGTATCTAGCCGGTGCGCTAACCATACCCCAAGGGGCGTCAGCACGATGCCGCTAACGGCAATCAGCATGGCGGCCCTGTAGCGAACAATCTTCGCCCGCAGCCCAACGATGGCGCCAACGGCCGCCGCGGTTCCCACAGCAAGCAACCCAACAGGCCCTGCTTGGCTCACTGTTAGATGAAGACCGAATACCAGCATCGGGACAGCCAGAATGCCTCCCCCAGCGCCGGTTAGCCCCATGATGATGCCAACGAGAAGCCCCAGTGCGACCGTTAGTAGCATCAGCCGCGCTCCAGCCCGGCCTGCACTGCAACCTTGGATTTAGCTCGCTCTAGGATTTCAAATGCGGCCATGCCAGCAAGCATTGCGATGCAGAACACAACAGGCTTGGCTCCTCCATACGCAAGCGAAACCAAGGCAGGCCCCGGACAAAATCCCGCCAGGCCCCAGCCCACACCGAAGGTTAGGCCGCCGACTACTAGCCGGCGGTCAATCTTGGTAGAGGTTGGGAGCGAAATGGTATTGCCCAGGACTGACTTCGGTCGCTTCAGTATGAAGGGGAAGGCCAGCGCACCGACCAGCAACGCCCCGCCCATAACGAAAGCGAGTGAGGGGTCCCATGCTCCCGCCAGGTCTAAAAAACCGAGGACCTTAGACGGGTCCGTCATGCCTGATGCAATTAGGCCTAATCCAAACAGCAAACCGGCCAACAACGCGCTTACTGATTTCATTTTAGGCTCCTCATCCAAGCAAATGGCGAACGACATAAACGGTGACGAAACCAGCGAACATGAACGCGACAGTTGCCGCTAATGACCGCGGCGACCGTCGAGAAAGGCCGCAAATACCGTGTCCACTTGTGCAACCTGAGCCATACCGGGTACCCAAGCCGACGAGCAGGCCGGCAATGATAAGAGTCCAGTAGCCTGCATCGATTTGCACCGCTGGCAGCCTCGCTACGAGAGCGAACACGAGCGGCGAAATCACCAACCCTGCAACGAAGGCAAAGCGCCAAGAAACATCGCCTCGCTGTGGACGCAAGAGTCCCCCAACGATGCCGCTGATACCGGCAATTCGTCCGTTGAGCATCAACAATAACGCGCTCGCAAGTCCGATTACGATGCCTCCACCGAGCGACGTCCAGGGCGTAAAGTGAGTCCAGTCGATAGTCATTTTTCGTCTCCCGTCTTGGGGCAGTACAGTTGATACAGCACCTGCAGCACAGCTAGAGCCTCAGCACTCGCGATGCTGTAGAAGATTTGCTTTCCTTCGCGGCGGGTACACACCAACTCCTCAGCACGCAGAACTGTTAATTGCTGCGAAAGCGTTGGCTGGCGTATGCCAGTCATGGCTTCTAGTTCGCTTACAGCAAACTCGCCCTGTGTCATCTGGCACAGCAAGAGCAGGCGGTCTGGGTTGGACAGAACCTTAAGCAGGTTGCACGCCGCCCCAGCTGCAGCGCGGAGTTGGACCAAGTCAATCGTTGGTGTCGCCATGTTTGAATCCATTCGAGAGATAAGCTTCAGACCAAACTATATCACAATATAATATATTGTGTGATATATTGAAGTTGACTGTCCTTTAGTTCAACATCCACCCAAGGAGCCATCATGATATTCAGGCAACTCTATGAGCCGCTGTCGAGCACCTACACTTATCTTCTTGGTGACGAAGACACTGGCCAAGCCATCCTCATCGACCCGGTCATAGCAACGATGCATCGTGATTTGGCAGAAGTGCACCGGCTCGGCCTGACACTGGCCTACACCGTCGACACCCACATACATGCTGACCACGTTACCGCGGCGCTTGAAATGAAACGAACCGTCGGCAGCAAAATCGCTGCTCCCGCTTGGGACAGGTTGCCTTGCGTCGACTTTGGCATCGAAGAGGGAACAACTTTTCAAGTTGACGGCATCAGCCTGCGACCTCTTCACACCCCAGGTCATACTGATGGCCACTTTGCATTTCTCTCCGCAGGCAGGGTCTTCACAGGTGACGCCCTGCTCATCGACGGCTGCGGCAGAACAGATTTCCAGAACGGTAGCGCCGACGCTCTGTACAAGAGCGTGCGTGAGAAATTGTTCTCCCTTCCGGACGAAACCCTGGTCTATCCAGCTCATGACTACAAAGAGCGTTTTGTTTCATCCATCGCTCAAGAAAAGGCGCGCAACCCAAGGCTGGGAGGAGACAGGACTCTTGATGAATTCAAGACCATCATGGCGAGCTTGAACCTACCTTACCCCAAGTTCATTGACTATGCCGTGCCAGGCAACCGTCAATGCGGTGTTTGCCCACCCAACTTACCCGAGAACCTCGCCCAGTATTGCCAGCAGATGTCAGCTAGCCCTCAAGGCTAAGCGAACTACAACCGCGGAGAACGACATGGAAAATTTCAAGCAAATTGAAGACGGTATATTCTTAGGCCCTCAGCCGAGCGAAGGTGACTTGGCAGAGGCTAAGCGACAAGGAATCGCGACAGTGATTGACCTACGCTTGCCATCTGAGACGGCAACGCCGAATGCGAACCTAGTGCGAATGCACGAGCTCAATTATGTGAACGTACCAGTCGACAAAGCAGCTCTGTCTACAAGCCAAATTGCTTCTCTTGAGCGAGCCATTGCTCAGACAAATAGACCACACCTGGTTCACTGCGCTACCGGCGCAAGAGGCGCTCTTTTGCTTGCCCTTAGTCGAGCCAAACAACAGGGTTGGACTGCCGAGCGCACACTTGAGGAAGCTGCATCTATGGGCTTTAATCTGCAGGGTTCAGAGGCGTTTGTGCAGTTCGTGAAAGAGGAACGGAAGGCATGAGCCTCGCGTATGTATGGCGCCTGCTGAGCGGCATGGCTGAAAGGTAGTCCCCGCCTTCGAACCTTTTGCTGGTCCCCTACCATTCAACTGCCTAGACATGTCCGACAGGAGGAGCAGCCTGGCGACAAAGCATTTTGGGTATTCGGATTAGTCGGTTGATACTGCTAATGCAGGCGAGCCTGCTTCGGTAGTCACTAACCAAGTAATCTTCTCGTACAGACATGCGTCGCTAACCCTGTCGAGGGTAAGTGTGAACTCCTGTAGAACTTTACGTGCAGCGCCGCACTTACCAGCGCTGCGCTTTTCGTTCATGAGTACGGCAATGCCCGTACACGCCCTCCAAACGAGGCGCGAATGCAATGTTGAGCCTGGCGAAGCCTCGAGAAGGCCAGTGCGCAAGCGTACTAGCCATTCCCGAAGGGCCGAGACCCACCGCTCATGACGGCTACCTGTCGACGTGGGTGCTCCCGCCGCGGAACGTCCGCGCTGGTTCTTTGCCGCATTCACGTCAGCATGTGCTAGGTAGCCACATGATAGACAGCCAAAGCTGTTTCCCTTGCGATTTGCACGATGCACAAAACCGCAAGAGGAACACATCTGACTGGTATAGGCCGCCTCGACTTCGGTGACCTTGAATTCTTTGAGCTCGCTCCAGCTCTTGATGCACTGCTTGAACACTGCTTGGCCGAAGCCACGCAGCAGACGATTCATGCGACGACCCAAACCACTATTCTCAGCGACGAAATTAAGCTTTTCGAGGATAACTTCTTCAGGACTATGGGCTTGCAACAGCGAGCGCACCCAGCGCTGGACGTTATTCTTGATGTAGCGGCGGATACGAACTGCAAGGCGCCGATAGCGTGCACAGTCAGTCAGGCGAACAATGCCAGCGTTCTGCAGACCTTTGGTTGTGGCCTGAAGCTGGCGGTCATATCGACCTAGAGTATCAATGAAATTTTCGCCGCGGATATCCCCTTCCGATGAGGCAAGGAAGTTTCGCAAGCCAAGGTCTAGCGCAAGCAGTGGGACGCCAGGACGGTGCCAGCGCTCAGTTGGCACGTCGCGGACTATGTCAAGATATAGAGCTCCGTCTTTGGTTCGCAGCGTGAGCGTTTTTGCCACTATACCCCCGGCGGCCGCAAAGTAGGCATGTGGCTCAACTGGCACACGTATGCGTTTGCCTCGCTCAAGCGTTGACAACGTGACCCAATAACCAAAGTGACGATGCTTCGTGTCTTTGACCGCCTCGAACTTTGCACTGAGCTGGTTGAACTGAAGAGGAAGCCCGTCTGGGTCAGGAAGGTCGTACCTTTTAACGTAGTTGTCGAACCAGCGACGTGTAATCCTAGTTGCAGCTTGACTGATGGAAGTCGGCCCCGTGCCAGTTCTGAGTGTGGCATTTTGGTTGGCGTTGGTGGCGTTCCACAACTGGCATGCATTAATCCACATCACTTCGTGGCGCAACACGGAGTCCGAAATGCTGCGCGATAGCCGGCGTCCTCGATTCGACAAATTCGAAGCCCAGCCCTGCGCTTGGCCGGCTAGAGCGCGCAGCATCAAGTCCTTTTGAGAGGTGACAAGCCTCGTCTGAGGGAAAGTTGAAGTCTGGCCGGAGCATCGTAATTTCGGGTTGAAAACGCCAGTGCGCCAGAACGGTAACCAGTACCAATTGAACGCCGGGCGCAGCGTCCGTTTCCATTCCGCAGCAACACCTTCCAAGACATTACGTTTGGTCTGGTTGAGCTCGCGCGCTACCTTAAGAGCATAGCTGCGATGTACGGACTTGAGCGAAACGGTAGTGGGCACGGAGTAGACGGGTCATGAGCAAAACCTGTCTAGCACCTGCGTTTATACTTTTGATTCAGCCAACTAATCCGAATAGCCAGCATTTTTACGTCCAGTTCTGGCTTCCACCGTTCTCGCCCAACAGCTAGCGACAAATCAGCGGCAACCGGTGACCTCTAGGCCTTGGACGCAGGTCCCCGTCGCCCGGGCAACGGGACATCAGAAGCCAACGCATTCCTTGCCCGTTCCCGGCCCAGGCAAGAAACTGTGCTCGCTGGCCAGCGAATTTATCATGTGTCGCTATACATGTCAGGTCAACAATACAGGGACAGACATGCAAGACTTCTTAATCGACTTAGCGGCCGTCATCATCATCTGCTCGCCTATGGTCGCAGTCATCGCATTCGGCATTTACAAAGGGGACTTCTCAAGAGTTAGCAAACCTTCTTTGCCCCCGGACGAACTCGAGTTGCGTAGACGAGCGAACGAAACGATGCTCCGCCACGAACGGAGAGCATCGTACGAACGTCGCCAAACCGAGGCTCAAGTGCGACAGTGAACTATTAGAGAAATGATTTAAGCCCCTTACGCAGCCGCCTAAGGGGCTTTGTTCTTGTGACGTTCATATGCCTGCTGATGCGCCGTCCTACCGGCGCTAGGTCGAGCGCAGTGCAGCATGACACTCCGATACCGAAATGCTCTCACGCGCTGCTCTTTGTCTTAGTGGTCGGCCTTCTCGCTTTCATCGGTCCTGAAAATCGGACGCCGAGTCATGCAACAACACGGCGAACAATGCTTTGTTTGAATTCACAACAACGACAACCATCGCCGTGAGACAATATCCTCAGAGAAACTTCCTCCCTTGCTATGATTTCGTCCAACCACTTACGGAGGCTGAAGCCCGCGCCATTTTTCGTGATACCTGGCTTGGCTACAGAACTCGGCCAAGCTATTGCACGCATGTGCTGGACTTTAGTCTTCGCAGCCTACCTATACTTCAGTCAGCAATTTAGAGGAACTCCGCAGTATTCAGCAGCGTGTACGCTTGCGGTAATCCACTTTGTCTTCGCTGTCTCGGCTTGGCTTCTCATAAGAACAAAGGTTGGGGGTACTCCCCTGCGCTTTCTTACTATGACAGTAGACCAAGCGCTGTTTGCAACTACGCTCTACCTCACGGGCGAGATAGCAGCGCCGTTCGTTCTGATGCCCGTATTGCTGACGTTTGGAAGCGGGCTCCGATATGGCAGAACCTATGCTGTTTTATCCTCAACAATTAGCTCAGTGTTGACGTGCGCTGCACTGATGTATTCCCCTTACTGGGAACAATATCCGACCATCCGCCTGGGGTTGGCTGTTGCGGCCATTGTGCTTCCGCTGTATCTCTTCCGCTTAACAGACGCGTTTGCTTTCGAAATGCGTACTGACTCGCTGACGCAGTTACGAAACCGAATTGGCTTCGACGAACTCCTCAATGAGGTCTGTGAGAGTGCCATCTCTGCAGAGCACGAACGTGCTGTTGTCTTCATCGATTTGGATGGCTTTAAAAAGATTAATGACGTGCAGGGGCACGACGGTGGCGACCTCGTACTCAAACACGTAGCGCATTGGCTGACCGTGGAGCTAGGGCCCTTAGGTACTCCTGCACGGTTCGGTGGCGATGAATTTGCTGTCATCGTGGGGACGCGATTCGTTCGCGAGGATTTGGAGGCAGCCCTTACACGATTCCTTAAGCGCGCAGAAGCTGTAGGCGAGCTTTTCGAGAGTCCACTTGGCGCCAGTATCGGTGTCTACTATCTCGAGCCGGCCTCCGCGATAACGTCCCGATTTGCGTGCAAGGCTGCGGACCAATTGATGTACAGGGCAAAAAAGCTAGGCAAGAATCAGTTCGTCACCTCGACTAAACAAAACTTCTCCGCAGAAGGCCACCTAGTTGACTTGCCTAGCCTGCCTAACGCGGGGAAGGAAACCGCTCTAGCTGCGGTTACGTCGGTGCCAGAAGACTGCAGCCTTGATAACCTAGTTCAGTTGCACCTGTAGCGTCCCCACCTGCGACGGAGTAACGCTTCTACAAGCCCTAGTGAAAACGTACGTGTATCGAATTTCCTACGAAACGACTTTGCGGAGCGTGCCTACATCAGTCCAAACACCGCGCACAAACTAGAAATGGCGACATTGCAGTGCGCATACGAAAGTGCGCGCTAAACTTTCTTAGTGATTGGGCGACATTTGCTGAAAATTCTTAGTTCCTGAGCGACAGTTGAAGGCGGATTCTGCATTTTCTTAGTGGCTCTGCGACCTTCGGTTGCGTGTGTACATCCGAAGCAGGCAGAACTCTCGCTGAAGGCTCAAAGCTGGCCTCGTCCGTTGCAGAGGGCCTGGCACGGGGCGCAGCATTATATTTAAAATCGATTTATAAGAACTCACACTTGGAAATTTTATGGCGAGACTAGGTTTCGATAGGCGTACAGGGCTCATCTATGAAGGCATGGAGGGCCCAACCCATCCTGTGTGGCCTACTCCAGCTTTGTCTCAAGCAACATTGATTGAGAAGCCAGAAGACTTGGAACGTATTCCAGGTGATTTCGACGGCTTAGGCTGGACCTTCATCGACGGCAGCTTTGACCCTGGAAGTCGTGTACGCCGAGGGCGACTATTCCAGAAGTTTGGCGCAGTCAGCTGGGAGCGGACTCAAGTCGAAGCTCATCCTGCTATCAATTCCGACCTGCAGAAGGCAACTATCAATGGCGGCCACGTGAGCAAAGAGCTCAGCGTCTACTACGAGTGCACCGAACTTCTTCAAAAACCCAATCGTGGCGAAGGGCTCCAGCTGGCTCTAGGTCGCAAAGACGGTCATTCGTTGTGGCGCATACTTCAAACCGAACGAATCGCTTCAGGCGACGTGCTGGTCACGCTTCGGGCAGAGTCGGCATTTGGCGTAATTCCACAACTAGATGCCAATCAGATTGCAACCGACGCCTTACCAGGGGTGCAGGCCGCGCTGGACCGAGTCGTCAAGTCGGCCTACCGAGAGCTACCTCAGTCCGTGGTCGACCACTGCCGAAATGCTGCGGTCATGATTACCTCGCGGTGGATGCAGAAGGTAACTCATTCTCCTAAGCCCGTTGAGCAAGACCTTGGCCATTGGATAAACGCAGTAAGAAGCCAGTTCGGTGACGGTAAGCGGTTTGCGCTGCGAAGCGCACTTGAGACTATCAACCGACTACACCCGCGAGGAAAGGACAACGAGTCATACAAGCACTCACTGCGCAACATCGACGAGCTTGATGCTGAGTATGCTCTTCATGCTCTAGGCTTCGTGATTCGTGAAGTGAATTGGGGTCAGTAATTTTGGCCTGCGTTTGCCGGCTGACGCCCGACCAAAATATTCCCAGTATGGAGTCTGTGCATATGTATGGTCGAGCTAAATGACTCCTGACTATGGCCGGCTTCACTGTTTTTGCCGCCGCCTGGGTGAACTGCGCCCAGCTTCTCTTCCTCGAACCCAGGCCTCTACGGTCTCGAGCCGCCATCTCAACAGCGCCGCATTCCCGCGAACGTACATTAGTGGCGGCACTTGTGTCGAATTGCGCTTCAAGTTCTTTCAATCGATTCCACGCTCTCGCCTAGTAGCAGGGCGAGTTGGTTGATATCCAAAACGTCTTCCATTGAGTTCCTAATGTCAGGTCACCGAGAGGGTTAGACGGGATGTCAAACTCGGTGTGAAAGACATATAGAGCTTAGTTTTAGCCTTTTCCGTATCCTTTCCAACAGTACCAGGAGCACTCGTGCTCTGTTGCGTGACAGAGGGAGAACCCTGAACGGAGTCGCCGGCGCAGCGTCATCGCGCCTGATGCTTGCGATGGGTCGCCTCTCAGTCCCGTGCACAGGATAACTGCTCTGCCGTTGCCTGCATCTGCGGGCCACAAGCGGTCCACTCAAGCTTACTGACGTGCCATCTTGCAAGCCGCTCAACTGACGTACGGTGCGCCTGAGGAAAGCGTTAAAGACACTGTTAACGACGCCGGCGGGCCATGGGCGATTCCCACGAAACGCACGCTTCGAACTCTTTAGCAATTGTGCAACAGCCTGTTGCACGATTGAGCATTATCGGCTTCCGGCACAGACGCTGGCTTTAGCGTCCTATACTAGAGAATTACTCAGCAGGAGAATTGCTATGCAGATTAGCCGCCATCATCGCGACATGGCATGCTCGCTTCGACAGCAGATGCTGGAACTGCCCACCCTAAAATAGCCGCGGCGCGGCGGATAACCCACTTCACCTCCTCGTCTGAGCCCCAACTAGTCTTCATTGCACGTAGACAGTACTAGCGCAAAATTGCATCCACTGAGATATCAGCACGCATTCCCACCTTGCATTCCCTAGACTTTGCGACAAGCTCTAAGGCCAAATCTTCGCAAATATCCCATCGGACGTATGGCTCGCGTCGCGTACACCCAGGGCGGTAGAAGCGTCCGCCAGATGCAACAGGAGGAAGCTTGGCTTGGTAGTCTGCTACCGCGCTATGTATGTGGGGCCAAGGAAACTCTCCGGTTGGAAGTAGTCTGGGCTTTTCATGGAAGGAGGAGCACTCGCTGCGGCTAGCCGGAGTGAAGCCGCACTTTCGTCAGCCAAGTTGAGCGGCAACAGAAGAACTTGTCCATCGATAGCTTGAGGCTTTTAGAGAGCGCTCTTCTAGGCGCGGTACACATGTCGGTGGTAGCTAAGCCCGCAACGGCCGGTGTGCCAGGTGAAACCTGAATACGGTCTGGACATCATGGTTACACCCGTCAGACTGAAGTGTACTGCACTTCACGCCCGGTCCGCCCGAGCTATGGCTCACGAAAATTCGTTCGCTTCGACGCCTTTACTGGCTCTGCAGTATACGGAACCCTGCAAAAGGCGCACTCCAATCGGACGAATCCCAACGGCCTGTACCATGGCTCAGTTCAGCTCGGTGCGAAGTGCAATAGCCTGAAACCCGCTTAAGCCTAAGCTCTCGTATAATTCACGGTCATGGACAGTCAGAGCCAAACGAACCTATCCCTGCCGGATGCTGCGCTGCAGTTGACTGTCAGGGTCACGCCTCTTGAGTTCATAGAGCTTCCCTTCGTCTTAGATGGTCGCAATGGAAGTAACCGCGCGAATCCTGACCGAGCCCAAATTAGTGCAGAGACCGACGTTGAGGCCGTTCATGCCTGGCTTTCGCGATTCATGGACACGATGACAACGTTAGCGACATATCGCAAGGAAGCCGAACGGCTGCTACTCTGGTGTGCGGTTGAATTGAGGAAACCTCTCTCGTCGATGAGGCATGAGGATTGGCTCCTATATAAAAACTTCCTTGCAGCTCCGTGTCCGACCCGGCGCTGGGTTTCGGAGGATGGAAGAAAACTGCCCCGGTCACACGCCGACTGGAAGCCGTTTGCTGGACCATTATCAGCTTCCAGCCAACGACAGGCAGGCACAATCCTTAACGCGATGTTTTCATGGCTTGTAAATGCCGGCTATTTGGCGGCAAATCCCCTCGCGCTTTCACGGGAACGAAAGCGAAGCACACCTGCTCGCGTCACTCGCTATCTTGACGACGATGTATGGGCGGAGGTCAAACTTACCATCGAGATGCTGCCAAATGCGACAACGAGGGAGCGGCAACATCACGCCCGCCTACGCTGGATTTTTTCGCTGCTATACATCTGCGGATTGCGGATTTCTGAAGTTTCCGGAACTCGAATGGGGGCGTTTTTTTCGCGGCGGGCTGCGGACGGCACCGACCGCTGGTGGCTCGAAGTTGTTGGCAAAGGCGCGAAGCCAAGAATAATCCCAGCGACTAGTGAGTTGATGGCAGAGCTTGGACGTTATCGCGACGAGATGGGCTTGGTACGGGTTCCCAAACAGATGGAATCCACTCCATTAGTGCTGCCGATTGGCGGAAAGCACCGTTTTCTTTCAAGAGGAGGATTACACACAATTGTAAAATCTGTGTTTGAGCTTACTGCGGAGCGCTACCGGCTGCGTGGGCCCAACTTCGAATCTCAGGCAAACATGATAATGCAGGCTTCCGCTCACTGGTTGCGGCACACTGCAGGTTCACATATGAGTAATAATGCCTTAGACATACGACATGTACGCGACAATCTCGGCCATGAATCAATTGCGACGACAAACATATATTTACATTCGCCCGACGATGTACGTCATGCCGAAACCGAGGCCAGGCATCGTATTGACTGGGGCACGGAGCCCCGTCTTAATGAATAATCCAGACCCGGTTATACTCGGATGTATAGTGCAGGTTCTTTGGGTGCGGCGGACGGGTAAAGCTCAAAAATCCACAGCGCTCTCCATTCAGCACTGGTGTAGGGCAACGTACTATCAGGGCCTGAGGCTTTTAAGACAATGTCGTAATTTTTCGTCGCCGACCCAGAGCAATCTGACGATACGGACAGGTCATAAGGGTCTCGGTAGATTGCAAAAACCGCGTCGATTGGCATCAACTTGTTTGACGTGAAATCTTCCAAAGTTAGTTTTTTCCAAACTACATTCCCTTGGGCGGAAGTAGCACCAGCTAACGAGATGCAAATATTGGTTTTTTGCCGGTCTTCCTCTATCTTATCCCAAATAGCAAAAAATTCGCAGTACGCAAACTTTAGAGCCAGCCAATACGGAAGCTTGTGCCCCCCTGGTTCCTTAAGGCGAACGTAATGTGACCTCCTAGTGTCAAGAAAATTCCGGTGAATATTTGTCTCTTGTGACATTCTCCAAATTAAATAAGAGAGAGATGCCGAGCAAACCTTTCCTCCGTCAATGCGATGCGTCTCATCGTCAGTGAGTTTTTTCAACCTGTTACAACAGGTCTTATGCTTCCGCAGGAAACTCTTTTTTATCCATCGACGCAAGCTTTTATAGCAGCGACCGACGTCGCCCGCTAGCAGCACTTCGGAATAGCAATCGTCACCGGAAAACGACCTTATTACGTTAGTTCCTTCCCAATAAAAACTACGTACCGGATGGACTCGTAGGTTGGTTTTCCAGTTTTCACCGAAAAATCCTGCTTTAGAAACCGCGTAAGAAAGCTGGGCCGAATCGGCTGTTGAGGCAGGTCCAGCGTGCAGCGATAACGCGTACGTAAGCTCAGCTAATACCTTGTCCCTCTGAGGGACTACTTCTTTAAGCCTCTTCCACCACCGCACGAAGTTTTCACACTCACGCTGCAACAGTTTCGCATCTGAGTGCGGCAACCGGACGCCAGCGATAAGCTCGTCCGCCCCTAACAACTCATCATCACACCAAGTGCAAAATCTCGACAGGTTGCCAGGCCCCCTTCTACCAAGCCGCAATTTAAACGTCTCTTGCTGAGCACATGATTTACAGGGCGAAAGAAAATCCAGATTGTGCAATGGGCATGTTGTAAAAATCTGAAGATTGTAAAGGGATGAGTGGTAACCCTTCTTGAAGCACTCAGGACAATGGCGCATTAGCGGAGCCGCAGTCGTGTTGACTTGAGGCATTCCCAACTGGTCCAAGAATCCCTGCTTTAGCCTTTTAGGGGAAACCCCCAATAAACTTGAAAACCTTTTAAAATCAATCCATTCGCTATTGTAAAATCGGTTGGGACGACCGGCGCAATTTCCGTCAAGGTCGTTGCTAATGAGCTTTACAAGGAATCCAAAAGAAATATTGTTATAGGCCAATATCTTATTGTATATAGACCAGGAGCTCTCGTATGGAGCAGGAAACGTCGGGTCCCACGTCAGCCGTTCTAACCCTGAAATATCAGTAGTCATGTTGCGCAATCTGACGGGACTTCAGAAAAAGAATTAAAGCTGCAATTGAAGACTGCCGTCTCAATCTCATCAGTGCTAATAGTAAAATTTATCCCGTCTTCCCGGCGCAAAGCTAACAGCAGATGCTCAATCGTCAGAGAAAGTAGCTCCATCGAAACCGCCGAACCAGAGTTTCCGGACGCGCGCGTGAGCGCATCCCAAAGTCTGTCTTTCGAGTGCAAGAGCCGGAATCCATGCTCGAACGCTAGTGGAAAAAAGAAGCATGTGTAGCTACAGCCTGAGCCTTCCGGCCATTCGGAATGTTCATCATATGCTTGGAGCAAGACCGCTAGGTCTTTGGAGGAAGTGCAACCTTCGAAGAGAACGGGTCTAGTTAGTAATCGCGCAATAATCTGCTGGTCGCTCGATTCCATTAGGGCAGTACGGCGATGAATTATAGACGGTTGTGCGAAGGATACAGCGGTCATCTTGACCTTGTTAAGCTCGAGCGTGTTCTGTAAGCAAACCAATTGTTGCAAGTCACCTTCATTAAGTAGCTGCAATTCATCGATTAACATTACAAACTGCGTACCGCCGCGGGCTTTTACGTTAACCCGGATATCGTTGACCGCGTTTATGAAAAGCTTGGCAGGTTTATTTCCAGATGCGAGCGCATGAGCAGATGCCTCAAGGATTAATCGCGGTAGGTGGGCATCAGAATAACGCAGTGAAGAGCGAACACTTACCATTAACGTATAGACGCTAGGGAACTCCTCGTTTAATTTTTCGCGAATAGCTCGCGCACACCACGTTTTACCAGTCCGCGGCGAAGCGTAAAATACGACTCCGGTTCTGCGTGCCCACACATAGTCCCGTACTATGTCATACGCGCGCTTCATCATCGGCGTAGGAACTGTGTAGTCGCGTTCAAGAACCGGATGGGCAGCCCGAGCGCTCGGTGCCCAGTCACTGCCACCATCTTCGGTGCTAAAGGTTCTACAGTCCAGCACAGGAGTCTGAGCTCTAGTCATAGTCTATCGCCGGTTCTTTATCTTTGTGAAAAAATCGTCCGGCATATCAGGCATAAGTCCCATTCGCGGTGGAGGAGTCGGGGTGACTATAGGCACTTTGTTTGCTCGAACGAAAGTTGGCCGCTTACCAGCTTCAGCAGACACTTTTGTTAATTCGGTAATAGCCCTTGGTGTCGGTGGCGACGGTGCTTGCCTTACGTTAGGTTTTGCTTTTCGAGCGTCCCTGCTTGTAGAAAGATACGCAAGGTACGCTTGTATCGGGTCTTCGAACTCACTAATAACAAGTATTCTTGATGATATCAGTCGGTTGATGTTTTTACGGGTGGCCCTGGAATGCTTAGTTATACCCCACTTGCCTTGTGCTTTCAATACACCTATTTCAGCGCCGTTTTTCAAAAAAGCGCGAAACTGCCGCATATCGCTCTCGTCTATTTCTAATATTAGCCGCGAGCCGAGTAAGTGCCCGCTATTTGCCAAAACAGGATTGGTGTATTTTGCGCGGTCCACTTGAACGTACGGACGGCGTCCAGTCGACCTTCCGCCGCGCACTGTCGCCTCCTCCCTCGTCCCCATAATCTTCGCTGCAGTCCGGCTAGACTCCGGCAGCCGCCGGATAAGAAATTCTTTCGCGGGATTCTCAACGAAATACCTAATGGCATCAAGCGGCGTCAGATAAGAAATTCCCTCACTCGGGGTAGCGTTATGCTGCGCCATTTTTACATCTAGTAGTTCCTCAACTTCGCATGCGCGAATCCGGTACCGCACTGCCTTTTCTTGCGCATCTTCGGCCCTCCCTTTTTGGGGACTACTTCCCGTTGTCGATGGCAATCGTCGAAATACGTCGCTGCCAATTTGTCGGAAAAGCCGTTCGACATTTGGTCTTCTTTCGAAGTGAGCAACCGGGCCCCAATTGATAGCGAAACCAAGCATCTTTCGTCCGGTATCATGTATCCGTTCTGCAAGATGTGCTAGTGCACCGTCAAAAAAGGTAGATGTCCAGAGCGCCCCGTGCGCCGCCGGGATGACCCCGCTCGGGAGACCTCCGCCGCTTGGGTAATGCAGTCCAGGAAAGCTGATGGTCTTGGGTTCCCAACGTTCAGTCCCGGCGCGCCGAATTACATCGAGAACGTCATTCGAATTTACCTCGCTGCTGTAAACTATGGAATACGCTAGCACAGCTGACGAAAACCGGTCTACGGCAGCAATTAGCCAAAGCCTATCTAGCGGAACTTCTGTTTCTGTCCCTTCTGGGGTCTGTATCGCAACTGAAAAGAATCCCTCAATGCGATACGAGTCTATCTCGACAACTTCGTATGGTGCTTCGACATAGAGTAGGACATCGCTACCAGTTCCAACATTGAGATGAGCGCGGGCAACTTGGCCCTCACGTTCATTCACCGCTTTCGAGAAATTCGCGTCGAGGACATGCTTCATAAACTTCGCAATTGAGCGTGCGCCGAGATGCTGAGTGCAAAATGGCCATTCGGGCGCGGCGATACCCTTGCTTTTTAGAACAGCAATGAAAATGGTATGCAGGTCCTTCGGTCTAATGCAAAACTCATGGATATGGCGTCGCTTGGCTTCTTGACGGATATATCGAACGAGAAGAGGTTCGAGGTCTGGAAAGCGCGAAAGCATATTCCCGAGCACACCCGAACTCCCACCTCTTTGTTGCGGCCTTTTAGGAGATACTGGAGCGCTCCGTTCGTATTTTTTTGTTCTGTAGAACGGAAGCAAAGCCCGAAACCCAAAGACTTGACCGTCATCAGATAGTCGCACGCACTTCTTAGCAAGCTGCACCTGGACCTGCCGCGCAAGTCCTGTTACCCGCTCAATTTCCTTGACTGGAAACTGGGCAAAATACATTTCCATGGCCTTCACTTTTAGAAGGAAGGTCTCCCGTCGAGACGCGTCAACTTCGGTGTCCAAAACTTTGGGCCAAAGTGTTATATCGGGATAGGTGCAGATTGCTCGTTTACGTGACCACATGGAGTTCCCTATCCGGAGTAGTCCACTTAGTTGCTTCGCAAAACGGATGATGACTAAGGTCAAGTGTTAGTGAGCCCGCGATGCTCATCCTTACAACCAGCCCGTAAACCGTCGGTGGGTCGAACGCCGCCAAGTCGGCCTCTATATCTGCGAGCACCCCGGCCCCGCGTGCGCGGAGCGCCGAAACGAGGGCTGCGCTTTCATTGGTGAGTTCCATGTCACGGATGGCGGCAGCGAACGAAATCGCTTTTAACCATCGCATCGCACTAGGAACCCGTTGTTTAAGTTGGTCGCTGCTAAGCTCCGACATACCAGGCAACACAACGTCCGCCGTCGGCGTGAACTCAGAAGTAGGGCCGACGAGCTCTTCGGGCGACGTTACGCTGGGACGGTTGCGTAGCAGAACGCTAGCTCGGGCGCCGGTGAAATTAACAGTTATTTGGCGGGCTTCGTCACCGCCTGCGGAATTCTCATCATCGAAGGAAAACCATGCGACAGCGGGGTTCGTCTCAAGATAGCTCAGCCAGTACACGAGCTCACGGTCACTATGAAGCATCCAGTCTCGGCTAGTTTTCACGCTGTAGACGAGCCAAAGATTGGAATTAGCTCTTCCCCTCCCGCGGTAGGAGGCAAGTACCCTAAGGCGCTGCTTTGAACTGAGTGACATCTTCGTCTGCCTTTACGACATTCGTGAGGCCAATGCAGCACCCTGGACAAGAAGGCACCGCACACATGTACTAAATTTAGTTCAAACCGCATCTTTGTCAAGAAATTAGTTCTGGCATTCGGAACTAAATTCGTATTCTTGAGGGGGAGGCAAGTTCAGCCGAACCGACGCTAGTGCTATGAAGTTAAAGAGAATTTCAATAACTCACCCGGGGCTTGAATTAGTTCGGAGGGCTGCAGCTCTCGGAAGTAAAACTCTCAGATCTTTGGAAGTAAAGTTCTCAGATGCCCCATTCCACATCTGTCTGAGACTTTTACTTCCAACGTCGCCAAGCCTATGTGCCACCGGCGGCCTGTTGTCGGTGCGGCAGCTTACTTCGCAATCCTCGCCGGCGAATTCGTCCTGGTGCGACCAAGCCATCAGGAGGCAGACATCAATGCGCTTCTGGTGTATCGATTCCGAGCGCGCGACGCGTGTACTTTCCTTCATCAGCGGACACGACACTGAATTCGTTACCGCGGCACCACCACCCGACATATTGAGCATTGTCGACCGCTCCTGGTGGTGGCGTCGAAGGTCCGAAACTTCTGGTGAACCACGTGGAGCTTTCATCGGCCATTTGAATCAGTGCGATGCCATGCACTGTCGCGTACTCGACTGCACCTGACTGAAATCCAGCGACGGAAAACAGCATTCCCTTTTGTGCCCCGGTTGACCTCATTTTCGCGTGCAACACCTGCACAGCCTGCCGCTCGACTTTGCGTCGTTCGTGCTTACACTCGATCAGTACGAGGAAACTGGCGCCGAGCGCTGTAAACCGCGCCGTAACGTCGATCACATAGCTGCCATCCACGCCTTTCACAGCGTCAAGGTGGTTCGACGTGAACTCTTCCAGCAGCACACCGCTTCCATCCAGGATCCCCTTGACTGCCAGTTCGTACTGCGTTGGCGTCAAGGCAACAGGTTCGAATGGAAAGGTCATAAGTGATGCTCAGCCCAAGAAACAATCGGTTCGTTGAACCCCAAATAGAAAAGGGCGGCCTTCGCCGCCCTTCCCGCTCTTGTATGCTTAGCAGCAGCCCAGCATCCTGAGGCAGCATTCGATGCTGCCGCAGCAACCCTTCGTGGCGGCGAAGGCGGCCGTCGAAACAACTGCAAGACCCGCTACCGCAGCGATTTTGGCAAGTTTCTTCTTCACTTTGCGTTCCTTTTTATCGTCCAGACCAGATTCGATGAGTCGCCGAAATCCATGGCGCCCTTGCTTACACTCTAATTCTATCCCGATCACGCCATTTTCACTATGCCTGATCGTCGTGCTTCGGGCGTCCCAGCCACGCATAGAGCGACGGGAGCACAAACAGGGTCAGCAGAGTGGCCGAGAACAATCCTCCAATGACGACGGTGGCCAAGGGCCGCTGCACCTCAGCTCCGGCGCCGTTGGCCACCGCCATCGGAACGAAGCCGAGCGAAGCAACTAGCGCCGTCATCAGGACAGGGCGCAGCCGGCGCAGCGCTCCAGCCCTCACCGCTTCATTCCAAGGCCGAGTTTTTGCCAGATCGTCAATCGCACCAATCATGACCAGCCCATTCAGTACCGCAACACCAGATAGGGCAATAAAGCCTACCGCTGCCGAAATCGAGAATGGCATTCCCCGCATCCATAACGCGGCAATTCCGCCGATCAGGGCGAGCGGCACCCCGGTGAATACGACTGCGGCGCCTCGCCACGATCCGACCGCGGAGTACAGCAGCACGGCGATGAGGGCAAAACAGGCGGGCACCACGACCGCAAGACGCATGCGAGCTCGCTCGAGGTTCTCGAACTGGCCGCCCCAAGTGAGCCATACACCCGCCGGCCGCTTGACCTTCGCGTCGATCGCGGCGCGTGCATCCTCGACGACGCCAGCGATGTCACGGCCGCGGACATTGGCCTGAACGACAACCCGGCGCTTGCCATCTTCGCGGCTGATTTGATTCGGTCCTTTTCCGATCTCCAGCGTTGACACGCTGCCCAGGGGAACGAACGCACCGGATGGGGTCAGGACCGGAACTTGCCGCAGGGCCTCGACGTCATTCCGGGCTGCATCATTTAGTCTGACAACCACATCGAACCGGCGATCGCCTTCATACACCATCCCAGCCTCGCGGCCGGCGACTGCAGCAGCCAGGGTGTCGAACACGTCCTGCGCAGTCAGTCCGACGCGTGCCATGGCATCGCGGTTCGGCCGGGCCGCCAGCAAAGGCAAGCCTTCGACCTGTTCGACGCGGACGTCGACAGCCCCTTCTACCGTGCGGAGCTGCGCCGCGACCTGTTCAGCAGTGCTCAACATGCTCGCGAAGTCGTCGCCATAAACTTTCACAGCAATATCGCCGCGCACGCCGGCTAACAACTCATTGAAGCGCATTTGGATTGGCTGAGTGAGCTCATAGTTCTGTCCCGGAATATCCGCAACCGCGTGCTCGATCTTCTCGACCAGCTCCGCCTTGCTCATCGAAGGTTCGGGCCACTGCGAACGATCCTTTACGATCACGAAGGTATCGGTAATGTTCGGCGGCATGGGATCGGCGGCGAGTTCAGCAGTGCCGGTGCGCGAAAATACGAGCTTCACCTCGGGCAGTTTCGCAACTGCCTTCTCGACCGCAAACTGCATTTGCTGGCTTTGGTCGAGCGAAGTGCCAGGGATGCGGGCCACCTGCAGGAGGACATCCTGTTCATCGAGTGTAGGCAGGAATTCCTGGCCCAGGGTCTGGAACAGGACCAGGGCGCCCGCGAACCCACCGATGGCAAGCCCCGCGGTGAGCTTGGGTTTTGCCATCGCACGGTCGAGCCAGGGGGCGTACGACCGGGCAGCGGCGGCAACCACGCGGTTCTCCTCGTGGCGCACGTGGCGCGACAACCAGAGTCCGATCGCCGCCGGCACGAAGGTCAGCGAAAGGACGAAAGCGAACGCGAGTGCAAGAATCACCGTCACCGCCATCGGGGCGAACATGCGCCCTTCTACACCCTGGAACGTCAGTAGGGGCAAGTAGACAAGCATGATAATGGCTTGGCCATATACGCTCGGCCTGATCATCTCCCGCGCAGCCGCAGCGACCACGTCCCGGCGCTCTTTTTTGCCGAGCAGCTTGCCGCTTGCCTGTTGCTGCTCCCCGATCCGCCGTAACGCGTTCTCGACAATGATCACGGCCCCATCGACGATCAGTCCAAAGTCGAGCGCACCCAGGCTCATCAGGTTGGCCGACACGCCCGCCTGCAACATGCCTGCCGAAGTAAGCAGCATCGTGATCGGAATAACGGCTGCAGCGATCAGCGCCGCACGAAGGTTGCCGAGTAAGGCAAACAAGACCGCGATCACCAACAACGCACCTTCCGTCAGGTTGGTGGCGACCGTGCGGATGGTGGCATCAACGAGCCGGGTACGATCGAGCACCGGCTTGATAACCAATCCAGGCGGCAGGGAGCGCGCGATCTCCTTGAGCCGCGCGTCGACGCCGGCCGCGACGGCCCGACTATTCTCGCCGATGCGCATGACCGCAGTACCGACCACGACCTCGACGCCCGCTTCGGATGCCGATCCAAATCGCATTTCCTGGCCGATACCGACGGTGGCCACCTGCGACAACAGCACCGGCACGCCGCTCCTGGTAGCGATCACTGCCTTGGCAAGCTCGGCCGAGGTGCTGAAACGCGCATCGGCCTGCACCGTCAGCGCTTCACCGTTCTGGAGGACGACGCCGGCACCGGCGCTCGTATTGTTGCGTTCGAGCGCCTCGGCAAGTGCCGTCAAACTGATACCGAAGGCGGCGAGTCGGCGGGCGTCGGGCGTGACCACGTACTGCTTGACATAACCGCCAATGACATCGACGCCGGCCAAGCCGGGAGTATTCTTCAGCTGCGGGGCCACGATCCAGTCCTGTACCGTGCGCAGGTAGGTGGCCTTCTCGGTCGCCGTCCTTAAGGTCTCGCCCTCGGGGGTTATGTAAGTACCGTCCGAAGCCATACCGGCCCCGCCTTTTCCGGTGTGGGTATTGGCGAACTCGACGGTCCACATGTACACGTCGCCCAATCCAGTTGCAATCGGACCAACGCTGACGCTCGCGCCTGGCGGCAGCGAAGCTTCAACTGAACGCAGCCGCTCGGCAATCTGTTGCCGCGCAAAATAGATATTGGTGCCGTCCTTAAACACGGTCGTGACCTGGGCGAAACCATGCCGGGTCAGCGACCTGGTGGATTCAAGCCCTGGAATGCCGGAGAACGCTGTTTCGATGGGGTAGGTGACCTGGCGTTCCACATCGGCAGGCGCGAGCGCCGGCGCAACTACGTTGATCTGAACCTGCGTGTTGGTGATGTCCGGTACCGCATCGATCGGCAGCCGAACCAGGGACAATGCTCCCAGAATAGAAAAGAAAAGCGTTGCAAGCAGCACTTGCCACGGGCGTGACACCGAAAAGTTGACGATGCTTGCGATCATGCCGTGCGCTCCGGTCGACCAGCCGCCTTGCCAAGCTTAGTCATGGTCTTCTCCCGCCTCGCCCTTGCCGTGCTCGGCTTTCAAGATATATGTGTTGCTAGTGGCAATGCTTTCAGATCCATCCAGCCCGGACTTCACGGGAAGGTACCCACCCGCCTGTGGACCAAGAGTGACGTGGCGGATGGCGAAGCCGTCCTTGTCCCGGATGAATACACTTGGCTTGTCCTCGATCGTTTGCACCGCCGTGGCAGGGATGGCCAGTGCCTTCTCCCCTCCTCCGCTTGCTAACGCGATCGATACCGTCACTGTTTCACCGATCCGCCAGTGGGTGCCCGGATCAGAAATCGACGCAATGGCGCGCACCTGACGGGTTTCCGGATCCAAAATACGCGACAGGTACCCGAGCCTCGCAGCCGCTGTTCGGCTGTCTCCGGTCACGTCGACAGCTGCGCCGACCGCAACCCGCGACGCATCGGCGGGTGCGAGGGACAGCTCGACCGACAAGGTGCGCAGGTCTGCCACTTCGAAGAGCTTTGCACCTGGCTCAAGAATGTCGCCCAGGGCGATTTGCCGGGCGGTAACGACCCCGGCAAACGGCGAACGCACGAGCAACCGGCCTGACTGGTCCCTGCCGCCACCCGTGGTCGCCAGCTGTTGTTCGGCAAGGCGCGCACGTGTGCGCGCTTCATCACGGGCCGCGCGGGCAAGCTCGTACTCCTGCCGCGACGACACTTTTTCATTGAAGAGACGTTCTTCCCGCTGGAAGGTGGCATCGGCCAGATCGCGCTGGCGACGCGCCAGAGCGGCCTCGGCTGCAAATTGCGCCATTTCCCTGCTATCGATGACAGCAAGGATGTCGCCGCGCGCTACCGCCTCGCCGAGATTCTTGCGAATTTCCAAAACCCTGCCACTTACAGAACTGCTGACCGACGCCGAGCGCTGCGGGTCGGCGATAATGACGCCCGGGCCACCGACAGCGCCTGCGAAATCACGCCGCACGGCGCCGACATCGATACCGGCGGCCTTGATCTGGTCTGGGCTCAGCTTTACATGGTCGGAATGCGCTTCTTCGCCCGCCGCGTTCGCCTCTTCGGCGGCGCCCTCCTTTTCGGCACGAGGTTTTGTTTCCCCCTTTTCGGCGTGTGCTGGCGTGGCTGGGCCAGGTTCTGGGGCGCGCGAACACGCGCTGACGGCGAAGATCGCGGCGTACACGCCCAATCGGATTACTGCATTCATGGATCAGTCCTTGTAGATGGGAGTCGTGCTGCCGCGCAGCCGGGCCAGGCGGGCGCGTGCCAAATGAAGCGCCGACAGTGCATCGACTGCAACTTCGCGCGTTTCAGCAAGCGAGCGTTCTGCATCGATCAGCTCGAGCTGGGGAAATTTTCCTTCCGCATAGCCAATTCGCGCGATGCGCGCTGCCTCTTGAGAGGCAGCAAGAGCCGGCCCGGTGGCCGCACGTGCAAGCGCTGCCGCGTCTGCCACCTCTGTTTCGGCACGTAGTAGGTCGTCGTTAGCCTCCTCAGCCACGGCATCCCGCTCGGCTAGTGCGCGTTCGTAATCTGCCCGACTTTTGCCAAGGGCAGCCGCGCCCGGATTGAACAGCGGCAGAGGAATCGAGATGCCAACCACGGCTGCCCTGTCGGGAGAGTCGCCATAACGCCGCGTGCCGGCTGTCAGCGTCAGATCCGGGATGCGGTCGCGCCGAGCTGCGTCCACGCGGGCGTTTGCTGCCAGAACCTGCGCCTGTGCCGCCGCGACAAACGGCGACTGTGCTGCCGCAGGGATCACGGGCATCAGGTCTGAAGATTCGAACCAGCTGGCAGCAAGGGAAAGCGGAAGCGAGCTACCGGTAATACGTGCCAGAATCGCATGGGCGACACCGAGGGCACGCTCAGCCTTGTCCAGCTTGACCTGGGCATTGATTTGAACGACATCGGCCCGCTGCTCTTCAATAGGAGACGCCTTGCCTGCACGAACCCGCTCACCGGCAGCGTGTGCGGCTTTTGCAGCGAGATCGTACCCGCTACGGGCCACTTCCGCCCGGTGTGCCGCCCCGACTGCAGCGATGAACGCCTCTGTAGCGCGTTGCGTGACATCCGCGCGCGTCGCAGCGACAGTCAATACTGCGGCTTCGCGCTCGGCCGATGCCACCTTGCGCCGCGCCTCTCGCTTGCCACCCAGTTCCAGAGGCACGGACAAGGACAGGGTTCGCTCTCCGCCGCCAAAACCGGCATATCGGCCCGAGCCCATTACGTTCTCAGCCTCGTAAGAAAGCGACGGATTTGGCAGCTGCGCCGCCACCTGGGTATTGGCTTCGGCTGCGCGCAGCGCGGCGTCAGCTGCCTGCTGCGCAGGCGCTCGCTGCTGGGCCTTGGCTACCGCGTCGGCAAGCGTCATCACTGTGCCTTGGGCTTGGGCTTGGGCAGGAACCATGGACGTCGCGGCAAGCGATACTAACGCGAGGGCGATAGGAAGTCGGAAACGCATGATTGGAACTTCTTGACGGATGGGCAAGCAGACTTTATAAACCTTCAAGTCACTTCAAGGTCAAGCCATATGTCTTCCTCATTCTCGATCGGCCAACTGGCCAGTGCTGCCGAGACACCCGCAGCGACTATCCGCTACTACGAAAAGATTGGACTGCTTTCCGCACCCGTACGCACAGGAGGGAATTATCGGAAGTACGACAGCGCCGATCTTTCTCGGCTCTCATTTGTTCGACGAGCGCGCGAAATCGGATTTACGGTCGAGCAGGTGCGTAGCCTGTTGGCGTTTTCAAGCCAGCAAGACGCGGACTGTTGCGAAGTAATGACGATGACTGCAGAGCACCTCAGAACTATCGAGCAGAAAATTGCCGATCTCATGGCCCTCAAGGAGCACCTGTCCTCATGGCTGACTACCTGCCAGGGCGGCGCTGTGGCCGATTGCCGGATCATCGAGGCGCTGCATCCGCGCCAATAGGCCGACGCGCTGTTGAAATCGGTCCCGCTTGACGTTCAAGTGACTTCAAGGTTTAAGCTGCCGGGATTGATCAGGAGTGCCCCTATGAATAACGACCCCAATATGGCCGCAGCAGAGCGCGCGCGTAGCGTCTTGTCTGTTTCTAAAATGGACTGTCCGTCCGAAGAAAACCTGATCCGCATGGCTTTGGGAAAGGTAGCGGGCATTGAAACGCTGTCGTTCGACCTGGGCGCACGGATCCTCACGGTGGACCACCGTGGTCCTGCGGAAAACATTCTGAGCGCATTGGCCCCGCTAAACCTTGGCGCCCAGCTGAGTGCAAGCAACCCGCTGCCTAGTGATTCGCACGATGCCGCCTCCATGTTCGAAAGCACACTCGGCATCCCGAAAATGGATTGCCCATCGGAGGAGAACATGATCCGCATGGCCCTGGCGGACATCGATGGCATCCAGTCGCTCGACTTTGATCTGTCGGGGCGTCAGCTTCGCGTCGTGCACGCCGGCGATGCCCAGCAGATCGTGGAGAAGCTCGGCCCCTTGGGCCTGGGCACGAAGCTCCTGGAATCGAGGCGCATCACCGCAGTGCCGCTGCCAGGCGCCGACGCCTCAGGCGACGCCTCTGAGGCACGCACCCTGCGCTTGCTGTTGGCCATCAATGCCGTGATGTTCTTCGTCGAGATGACTTGGGGCCTGATCGCGCAGTCGGCCGGCCTGGTTGCGGATTCGCTGGACATGTTTGCCGATGCAGCAGTCTACGGGCTGGCCTTGTACGCAGTGGGTCGGGCGGTGTCGATGAAGACGCGCGCCGCACATCTCGCCGGCTGGCTGCAGATGATCCTGGCGATCGGGGCGCTTGCCGAGGTGATCCGGCGTTTCCTGTTCGGTAGCGATCCGGAGTCGTCCTTGATGATGAGCGTAGGTGCGATCGCACTGGTTGCGAACGTGGCCTGCCTAGTCCTGATTGCGAAGAAGCGGGATCGCGGCGCGCACATGAAGGCCAGTTACATCTTTTCTGCGAATGACGTGATCGCCAACCTGGGCGTGATCGTCGCCGGCGTGCTGGTCACCTGGACGGGTTCCGCGTATCCAGACCTGGTGGTGGGGGCGGTGATCGCGGCAATCGTACTCAACGGAGCACGCCGCATCCTTGCCCTGAGGTAGGACGGCCGGGCTGTCGTTCCCGGCGTCCCTTATTCGCTGGGTTCTTTGGGGCCGGGCTTCCCCATGTCGGTGGGCTTGGCAGCATCTTTACCGAACACGGCCTGCTGCAATTCTGCAATGCGCTGCTCCAGTGTACTGGCACTTCGTACACTTTCCAGCTGCGCCTGCATTCCAGCCTGTTGCTGGCGGAGCTCGTTACAAAGCTCGTTTGCTCTAACCAAAGCATCCTCGAGCTCAACGGCACGGGCTCGACTTGCGCCCGCCTGTGCCTCGGCCGCAGCCGCTCGCGCTTCGGCAGTATGCAATTGCTCGACTTTGCGAGCGAGGCTTCGGCTAGATTCCTTCTCGCCGTAAAGTGCCTGTTTTACCGCGCTTAACTCCGCAACCAAGCTCGCGGCCTCCTTGTTCAGCTGGGTCAGTTGCTCCTGCTTGAGGACTGTCGACTGCTGGGCCTCCCGCAGTTGCAATTGTAGCGACTGAATCTGATGTTCATGCCGCCGGCCTTCCTGGTCACGCTGTTCTTTCGACGCCGTACGGAAGTGATCGAGTGCGTCTCGGGCCTGCTTATGTTTATCTTCCAGGGACGTTTGGTGTCGTTCTGCATCCGCCAGGCGCTCTCCAAGATCCGCGGCGCGCTGTTCGGCCGTGTGCCGGGCTATCTGCTCCTCCTGAAGTCGCCTCTGGACAGCATCTAGTTGCTGCTGTACGACGTTGAGCTTGCCAGTAAGGTCGGCATTGCGTTGTTGCTCCTCTGCCAGGAGAGATTGTTGCGCGGAGATTTCTCGTTCGTGCTGTGTGCGCTCAGAGGCTGCCTGATCGCGCATTTCTTGCACGACGACATCTGAATCGGCCTTCAACTGATCTGCCAACTGCGTGATCAACGCGAGGATTGCCTCGCTCACTGGCTGGCCTTGCGCGCCTTCCTCCGCCTCGAGTTCCCTAAGATATTTATGAATCGTCGTCTTCGATCCAGTGTCGCCCAGCTCTGCACGCACGGCGTCGATTGAGGGTCGACGTCCTTTCGCGATGAGGCTCTCCCGCGCCCGCTTCACATCGGAAAAATACACACCTGCCCGCGCCATACAGCCTCCGCCGAAATTTCATACTAGGATACATACTGCCATAGTACGTAATAACATTAGACGCCCAGGCGCCTCTTTCGTCGGCATTCACGCATTGGATAATCACAAATTATCTCGTATGAGCTGCTGATCTGCCTTTGGAATGTCCGATCGTCGGCGCAGTTTAGTAAGCGTCCAGCCTACCCATCAAGATCACGAAACCGGCGTAGGACGACTCGAGGACTGGGTCTACCGCGACAAGCGCATAGCGCATAGCGGGCAGTGTTGATCTGATACCGGTCCGCATCAGCATGCCAAGTTCGGCTGCGTCGTTAAATGTGGACAGCCCTTCCAGCGGGAGCACGCACGTAGGTGCCAGCGTCCACTGAGGTACCCTGACTTTTTCGGACACTCCTGTTTGGTAAGCTTCACCAACTGGAGAATTTATGAAACGCCAAAAAACATACACGCCGGAGCTTCGTGAGGAAGCGGTCAAGCTGGTTCTGACGCAGGGGCTGACGCTGGACGATGCTTCCCATCGCCTGACGATACCCAAGGGAACGCTGGCCAATTGGGTGGCCGCCGCAAAGCGTGGCACAGCGCCCAAAGCGGCACCTGGTAGCCGTACCGTGCCGGAGCTGGAGGCGGAAGTGACGAAGCTCCGTAAAGAGCTGGCAGAAGCCCGTATGGAGCGAGATATCATAAAAAAAGCGGCA
>NZ_FOLD01000030.1 GCF_900112225.1 Massilia yuzhufengensis
GGCCGGCGCGTCACGTCTGCCGAGCGATTGCTGCGCCTGGCAATCAAACCCATCCATAGCGAAAGGTGACAGCGCCAAACTTTGGGGCTTCGACCCCGACGCTAATGTGACACAAGCGACCAACTTCGTACCCTAGATTGTCGCCTTTGAGCACGCACGGTAAATAGGCCAGGTCCCATCTGGGACCATAGGCATTTTTTGGTCGCTCAACAACAAATTGCGTGCCGCCGCTGCTTTGCTTCTGCACACTATTCCCCCTGCGTTGCCAGGGGTAGGGGCATTATTGCTGTCGCGTCCAATCTTTCACGGTAAGTTGGAAGGGATTGCAATGCTGAAAAGGGGCACATCAGGCAGGAAATCGTACGGCAGTTAGGATGCACGCATCCGCTGTGCTCTGGTGTCGGCCGACATGGACCTGCTGCTCGGCTTCTCGGCACGCAGCGCCGGCCTGCCGGTACTGCCGGTGGCGGCGGTCCTGAGCATGGTCTCGGCCGCGCTCCTGGTGCAGCGCGGCATGCGCATCATGGCCGCCGCGCCGTTTGCCTTCCCGGCCGGCCGGATGGATTAAGCGTTCAGACTCAGGCCGAGGTCGGCGCCACGGCGCCGGCCGGCTGTTTCTTGCCGAGCACCAGCAGGCCGAAGGCGGTGGCGAACACGTACATGCTGACCGAGTAGATCGCCGCCGGCAGCATCAGCTGGAAGTCGCCCAGCACCGTCACCGCCACGTAGATCGCCAGCGTGGAATTGTGGATGCCGATCTCGTAGCCGATGGCCACCGCGTTCGGCTTGTCCAGGCCCAGCAGGCGCGGCACGTAGTAGCCCAGGCCCAGGCTGGCGACGTTGAACAGGATGACGGCCAGGCCGATCGAGGCGAACGAGGCCACCAGCGCCTCGCGTTCCTTGGCCAGCGCCACCACCGCCAGCGCCGCCAGCACCAGCATGGAAAAGCGTTTCATGGGCTTGTCCATGCGCGCGGCGAACCCGGGCGCGCGGCTTTTCACGAGCATGCCGATCACCACCGGGATGAGCACGATGCCGATCACTTCCACCACTTTGCCGGTCTGCATCGGCACCACCTGGCCGCTGTTGGCGAAGGTGTCGATGGCGAAGTTGGCGATCAGGGGCAGGCTGACGATCGACAGCACGGTGTTGATGGCGGTGAGCGAGATGTTCATGGCGACGTTGCCGCCGAACAGGTGGCTGAACAGGTTGGCCGACACGCCGCCCGGGGACGCCGCCAGCAGCATCAGGCCGACCGCATAGATGGGCGCCACGCCCAGGGCCACGATGAGGCCGTAGCAGATCGCCGGCAGCACCATGGCCTGCAGCACCAGCGCCAGCACCACGGCCTTGGGGTGGCCGAGCAGGCGGCGGAAGTCGCCGAGGGTGAGGGACAGGCCCAGCCCGAACATGATCAGCGCGAGCGCGCCGATCAGCAGGGTGGGCAACAGGGTGATGAAGTTGCTCATGCGTGGTCTCCGTTATTGTTGGCTTTTTAGCGCGCATGCGGGGCGCGCCACGACAGTGTAGTCCAGTTGATGGGCTGGAAACTATCGAACAAACACGGGCAGATCATCCAGCGGGGCCGAACCGCCGGCGCACGGCGTGGTCGGCGCGCCGCGCGCGAACGACAGGATGCCGCGCCCGCCGCGCTTGGACACATACAGCGCCTCGTCCGCCGCCTGCATCAGGCACTCGAGTTCGGTGCCGTCCTGCGGGAACGAGGCGGCGCCGACGCTGGCCCCGACCGCGTGCCGGGCCAGCTGCGGATGCAGGGACGGCGGCAGCACATCGATCAGGCGCTGGCCGATGCTGGCGATCTCGTCATGCGAGAACGCGCCTTCCATCAGCACCACGAATTCGTCGCCGCCCAGGCGCGCCAGGAATTCGCCGCTGCGCAGCAGTGCCTGGAAACGGTTGGCCACTTCCTTCAGCACCTCGTCGCCGACGCCATGGCCATGGGTATCGTTGACGCCCTTGAAGCGGTCGAGGTCGATGGCGAGCAGGGTGAAGGACTTGCCGCTGCGCAGGCTCTCGGCGGCCAGGCGGCGCGCCCAGCGCTCGAAGAAGCGCCGGTTCGGCAGGCCGGTGAGGACATCGTGCGAGGCTTCCAGCGCCAGGTGCTTGGCCAGCTCGTTGTTGCGGCGCGCGGCCGCGGACAGCGAGCGCCAGGCGCTCGCGGCCATGGCGATCACGGTGGACAGGATCAGGACCAGGGTCACGGCCGCCCGCAGCAGGCGGTCGTTGAAGGCTTCCAGGGTGCGCTCGCGCACCAGGCGCAGGCGGGTCACTTCGCCGAAGATCAGCTGGCGCGCCTCGAGCATCCTGGCGCGCCCGAATCCTTCGCGCACGATGTTGGCGGCGCGGACGCCGTCGCCGCGCCGGGTCAGGGCGATGGTACGTTCGAGTTCCTCGAGTTTGCTTTCCGTGACCTGGCTCAGGCGGCGCACATTGCCCAGGAACTGAGGGTCGCGGTAGCCGGACTGCTCGGCCAGCCGCAGGCTTTCCCGGACCCTGGTGCGCCCCGCCAGGTAGGGCGCCAGGTAGTCCGGGTCAGCGGTGAGCAGGTAGCCGCGCTGGCCGGTCTCGGCGTCGAGCAGGTTCAGCAGCACATTGCGGACCTGGATACGCGCGGTGTCATTGGTGCGCAGTTCGCCCATCGCCTGGCGCAGGGCGACGACATCGCGGACGAAAAAGATGCTCATTGCCGCGATGAGGGCAAGCGCTAACACCAGTGTGATCCCGCTCCGGCGCAGGGGCGGGGCGGGCACGACGTAGGACGTGGGCATAAGGTAGTTTGGCAGGACCGATTACCATATGTTATCCCACCGTAAGATCATTCCTATAAGAACTTGTATTTCACTTAAGAAAGATTTGGAACAATTGTGCCGATTGTCCAACATCCGGGGCGTGCTCAATGGCCGCGCCGCTGCACCAGGGCCGTGCCCACCCCGTGGCGCTTGCCCTCGCTCACAGCGGTCACAGTGCCGTCCGGATTGAACACCAGCGCATTTGCCGCGCCGATTTCCTCAGGCGCCGCTTCCCAGCGCTGGCCGAAGCCTTGCAATGCACGCGCCTGCGCGCTGCCGGGGAAGCCCGGCTCGATCGAAGTCGCGTCGCCATTGCGCTCGGACAGGCGCGGCGCGTTCAGCGCCTGGTCCATCGGCATGCCGAGGTCGATGTAGTTGAAGATGGTCTGCAGCACGGTGGTGATGATGGTCGCGCCGCCCGGGCTGCCGATGGTGAAGGCCGGCTTGCCGTCCTTGAGCGCGATGGTCGGCGCCATGCTCGAGCGCGGGCGCTTGCCGGCTTCCGGCACGTTGGGGTGGGGACCGCTGAAGTCGAAGTCGGTCATCTCGTTATTGAGCAGGAAGCCATAGCCCGGCACCACGATGCCGCTGCCGCCCCAGGATTCGATGGTGAAGGTGTAGGCCACCACATTGCCGTCCTTGTCCGACACCGTCAGGTGGGTGGTGTGGGCGTTTTCCAGTTGCAACCCCTTCGATTGCGGGCGGAGGGGCACGCTCTGGTCGTCCTGGTAGCTGTAGGGGTCGCCGGCGTGGGCGCTGCGCGCGGCCTGCCGCTTGATGAGCTTGCGGCGCTCGGCCGCATAGGCTTTCGAGACGATGCCGGCCACCGGCGCATCGAGGTATTCGGGGTCGGCCAGGTAGGCATTGCGGTCGGCAAAGGCCAGGCGGCTCGCTTCCAGGTAGAGGTGCTCGGCCTCGGCGCGCGGCATGGCTTTGAGGTCATAGCCTTCAAGGATATTCAGTGCTTCGGCGACGGTCGCGCCGCCACTGCTGGGCAGCGGCATGCCGTAGATCTCGTAGCCGCGGTAGGTAGAGCGCAGCGGCTGGCGGATGCGCGCTTCGTAGTTGGCCAGGTCGGCCATCGTCATGCGGCCGGCGCGGGCAGTCTTGCCGGGGTTGAGCGGCGGCGTGTTGACGGCGGCGACGATGGCGCGCGCGATCGGCCCTTCATAAAACGCCTTGACGCCGCCCTGGGCGATCTCGGCATACGCCCTGGCCATGCCGGGGTTGCGGATGACGGCGCCCGGCTGCACGGCCTTGCCACTACGCAGGTAGAGCGCGCTGGTGGGTGCGTATAGCTGAAATTTTCTTTCATTTTCGGCCGTCAAATGACTGAATATTTCAGTCACCGGATAGCCCTTGTTGGCGACCTCGATCGCCGGCGCCAGCACCTGCTTGAAATCCATCGTGCCGTAGCGCTGCAGCGCTTCATGCCAGCCGCGCACGGTGCCGGGCACGCCCACCGCGGCGCCGCTGGCCACGGCCGTGTCGAAGTCGAGCGGCTTGCCGTTTTCCAGGAAGGCGTGGGGCGTGAAGCTGGCCGGGGCCGTTTCGCGGTGGTCGATGGTGATGACGCGCTTGTCCCTGGCCAGGTAGATCACCATGAAGCCGCCACCGCCGATGCCGCAGCTGAACGGGTCGGTCACGCCCAGCGTAGCGGCCGCGGCCACCGCCGCGTCGATCGCGTTGCCGCCCTGGTCCAGGATGGCGAGGGCCGACTGGGATGCCTGCGCGCTGATGGTGGCCACCGCGCCGCCGGTGCCGGTGGCGACCGGCGTCCCGGCCGCCGCCGGGAGGGGCTGCAACACGATGGACAAGGCCAGCCCGCAAGCGAGCGCAGTCGCCTTCATGGCGTCGGTCCTGGTCGCGCGCTTACTGCGCGTACATGTTGAAAGTCACCGGATAGGCGACCGGCGCCGCGCCCGCCATGCCGCGCGGCGGCGGTGGCGTCAGGTGGTCGAGTTCGATGCGCGAGCCGCGCAGCGCCGGCGACATGTAGCCCGGCTGGCCCCGCACGAGGTAGAAGGCCTGGGCCACGCCGCCGACCCGCATCGTGAAGCGGTGCGCGAGGCGGCCGGCCCAGATGCAGCGCGCATTGTCCGGGCAGCGGCTGTCTTCGGCGCCTTCGTAGGTGATGCTGAGGCGCTCGGCCAGCGGCAGGGTCTGGTGCGGGGCGAGCGTGTAGCGCGCTTCCGGCAGGCGGTCGTGGGAGCTGGCGCAGCCGCCCAGCGCGAAGCCGGCGCAGGCCAGGGTGAAGACGCGGAGCAGGGTGTGCATGCGTTCGTCCGGTTGTTTTTCTGGAATGCCCATCATAGCAAACACCGGACGCGCAGTCGCGCACGTGCGCCGGTCCGGCGGCGCGTGCATGTCATGCGGATGTTATTCGTCCGGTCATAAACCCGTCACATTGGCGGACTAGACTTTGCTTCGTGGTCCAGACAACTCCCTCAACCAGGAATAGGAATAACAAGCCAATGTTCAAGAAGATCCTTGCCGGCGCAGCCGCTACGCTCGTGATGTCGACCTCGTTCGCCGCTGACATGACCGGCGCCGGCGCGACCTTCCCGTACCCGATCTACGCCAAGTGGGCCGAGTCGTACAAGGCTGCCACCGGCAACGGCCTGAACTACCAGTCGGTGGGTTCCGGCGCCGGCATCAAGCAGATCAAGGCCAAGACCGTGGACTTCGGCGCCTCCGACATGCCGCTCAAGCAGGAAGACCTGGACGCCGACGGCCTGATGCAGTTCCCGGCCATCATGGGCGGCGTGGTCACCGTGGTCAACGTCGAAGGCATCGCCCCGGGCCAGCTGAAGTTGACCGGCCCGGTGCTGGCCGATATCTACCTGGGCAGAATCACGAAGTGGAACGCCGCCCCGATCGCCGCCCTGAACCCGGGCGTGAAGCTGCCGGACGCCGACATCACCGTCGTGCACCGCGCCGATTCCTCGGGCACCTCCTTCCTGTTCACCGACTACCTGTCCAAGACCAGCAGCGACTGGAAGAGCAACGTCGGCGCCGGCACCACCGTCAAGTGGGCCGTGGGCGTGGGCGGCAAGGGCAACGAAGGCGTCGCCGCCAACGTGCAGCGCATCAAGGGCGCGATCGGTTACGTCGAGTGGGCCTACGCCAAGAAGAACAAGCTGTCGCACACCCAGCTCAAGAACAAGGACGGCGTGTTCCTGCAGCCGGACGACGAGAACTTCAAGGCCGCCGCCGCCGGCGCCGAGTGGACCCGTGCCCCAGGCTTCGGCGTGGTGCTGACCGACGCCGCCGGCAAGCAGAGCTGGCCGATCACCGGCGTGTCCTACATCCTGATGCACCGCACCCAGCTTGATGCCACCAAGGGCGTGGAAGTCCTGAAGTTCTTCGACTGGGCCTACAAGAACGGCGCCCCGGCCGCCGCTGAACTGGACTACGTGCCGATGCCGGCCAACGTCGTCAAGCTGGTGCAGGCCAACTGGAAAGCCCAGATGAAGGACGCATCGGGCAAAGCGATCTACTGATGTCCCGGCATGGGCGGGTCCTTCCCGCCCATGCTTCCCCCCCCCCCCCCCTGCCCGACAATCTCCATGGCCACTGCCAACACCATCGTTCTCGTGGTCGACGACAAGCCGGCCATCGCCGAACTGCTCAAGTATTCGCTGCACGAAGACGAGTGGATCTGGCACAGCGTGCCGAGCCTGGCCCAGGCCTGGGATTTCATCGGGCGCGAACGTCCCGACGTCCTGCTGCAGGAATCCATGCTGCGCCAGGAAGGCGGCATGCGCCTGCTGGCGCGCCTGCGCGGCGCCGGCGGCCTGCGCGCGCGGCCGGTGATCCTGCTGGCCGCCGAATGCAGCGACGCCGAGCGCGCTGCGCCGCCCTCGGTTCCCGAATTCATTCCCCAGCCCCCGCCCGAGGAAGCGCCCGACGAGCGCCTGCTGCGCTCCGGCCGCCTGGTGCTGGACCCGCTTAGCTGCAGCGTGCGGGTCGGCGCCCACAAGGTCGAGGTGCGCCACGCCGAATACCGCTTGCTGCGCTTCCTGCTATGCCACCCCGGCCAGGTGTTCTCGCGCGCCCAGCTGCTCGAACACCTGTGGGAATCCCACGCGTCCCTCGACCAGCGCACCGTGGACGTCCACGTGCTGCGCCTGCGCAAGGCGCTGGGGCGCGCCAAGTCTTTGGTCAAGACCGTGCGCGGCGCCGGCTACATGCTGGCGCCGTCCTGACAACAACAAGAACACCGCTGCATGAGCAAACACCCCGGCCACACCGATCCCCGCACCAACCGCTACCTCGTCGTCACCTGGCCGTTGCTCGCCGTCTTCCTGTGCGCCGCGTTGTGGATCGCCACCGTGCTGCGCGCCGATGCCGAGACCGCGCGCGCCGAAACCCAGGCGCGCAAGGACGCCAGCGCCTATGCGGAAGCCTACGAGCAGGTGATCACGCGCTCGGTCGGGCAGATGGACCAGGTCACCATGCAGCTCAAGTTCAGCTGGGAGCACGGGCGCGACCCCAGCCTGCTCGACGAGCTGCGCCGCGACGGCATGTTCACCGACAGCGCCTTCAGCGCGGTCGCCATCGTCGACCGCGCCGGCATCGTGCGCGCCGCGACCCGCCCGGCGCTGGTGGGCAGCGACCTGTCGACCGGGCCCTGGTTCGTCCAGCACCGCAACCACATCTCCACCGCGCTGCGCATCGGCGCCGCGCCACCGCGCCTGGTTCCCGACGGCGACGGCGCCGGGCAGGTGCTGTTCACGCGCCGGCTCGACACCGCCGACGATGAATTCGACGGCGTCGTGCTGATGGCGGTGGACGCGCGCTACCTCACCTCGTTTGTCAGTCCGGCCACGCTGGGCGCCGGCGGCGTGGTGGCGCTGGCCGGCACTGAGGGGCGCCTGCGCGCCGAGCAGCGCAGCGACGGCGCCGCCTTCGTCGAGGGCGGGCGCGCCGTGCTGCCGCTGCGCGCCAGCCTGTGGCTGAGCGAACGCGGCGTGCGCAAGGTGGAAGGACCCGAGGGTTTCGCCGATGGCCAGGCGCGCGTGCTCGGCTGGCGCCACTCGGACGCCTACCCGCTGGTGGCGCTGGTGGCGCTGTCGCACGGCGCGGCGCTGGAAGCGGCCGCCGCCTCCTGGGTCGACGGCCGCGACCGCGCGATCGCGATTTCGACCTGCCTGCTGCTGCTCGGCGGCGCCGGCGCCATGCTGGCGCGGCGCGCGGTGCTGCGCGAACGCGAGCAGGGCGAAGTGCAGCGCGCCTACCGCACCGCCACCGAGAGCGGCAACGACGGTTTCTACATGGCCGCCGCCGTGCGCGGGCGCGATGGCGCCATCGAGGACTTCCGCATCGTCGACTGCAACGAGCGCGGCGCCTTCTTCTACGGCCTGACACGCGCCACCCTGGTGGGCAGCAGCCTGTCGCGCATCGACAGCGGACTGTTCGGCGACGCGCTGCTGGAGACCTACCGCAAGGCGATGGAAACTGGTTTTCATGAAGACGACCGCAAGATGCCGAGCGATAACCGGCTCAATATCAGCTGGGGACGGCGGCGCCTGGTGCGGGTCGGGAACGGGTTGGCCGTCACGCTGCAGGACATCAGCGAGCGCAAGGCCCACGAATCCCAGCTCGAGCGCCTCGCCAACGAAGACGTGCTCACCGGCCTGGCCACCCGCCACGCCTTCCTCGATGCGATGCCGGCGCTGCTGGCGCAGGCGCGCGCCGGCGAATCCGGGCTGGCGCTGCTGTTCATCGACCTCGACGAATTCAAGCACGTCAACGACAGCCACGGCCATGCGGTCGGCGACGCACTGCTGAAAAACGCGGCGCAGCGCTTGCTGTCGCTGCTGCGCCCCACCGACCGGGTGGCGCGCTTCGGCGGCGACGAATTCCTGGCGCTGCTGCACCCGGTCGAGGGCGAGCGCCAGGCCGCCTCGGTGGCGGCGCGCATCGTCGAGGCCTTCGCCGTGCCCTTCCTGATCGGCGACGATTTGCACGCGGTGGGGGCGTCGATCGGCATCAGCATGTTCCCGCGCGACGGCCAGGACGCCGAAACCCTGGTGCGCCACAGCGACATTGCGATGTACGCCGGGAAGAACGAGGGCAAGGGCCAGTACCGCTTCTTCGACCCGGCGCTGTCGAACACCCTCAATTCGCGTGCGCGCCTGAAGCAAAGCATGCTTGAAGCGATCGAGCGCGACCAGTTCACCCTGTTCTACCAGCCGCGCGTGGACGTGCACAGCGGCGAGTTGCTCAGCATGGAGGCGCTGATCCGCTGGCAGCACCCGGAACTGGGCATCGTCTCGCCCGCCGAGTTCATCCCGCTGGCCGAAAGCACCGGCATCATCGTGCGCATCGGCGAAGTCGTGATCGACCAGGCCTGCGCCCAGCTGGCCGCCTGGCGCGACGCCGGCCTGCGCCTGGTGCCGGTGTCGATCAACGTCTCGCCCAAGCAGTTCCTGCGCGGCGGCGTGCAGCGCCAATTGAGCGCGGCCCTGCACCGCCACCGGGTGCCGGCCAGCCTGATCGAAGTCGAGATCACCGAGTCGGCCATGATGGGCGACCACGACGAGATCCTGGCCGAACTGGCCGCGCTGCGCGCGCTGGGCGTGAAGCTGCACGTGGACGATTTCGGCACCGGCTACTCGTCGCTGTCGCAGCTGCAGCGCCTGAAGATGGACGTGCTGAAGGTGGACCGCGCCTTCACCTCGGAGCTGGGCAACTCGAAAGAGGGCAAGGTGTTCTTCCAGGCCATCGTGTCGATGGCGCATGCACTCGGCATGTCGGTGGTGGCCGAAGGCGTCGAGACCGGGGAACAGCTGGACATCCTGCGCGGGCTCGATTGCAACGAGGTGCAGGGCTACTACATCGCGCGCCCGGTGCCGGCCGCCGGCATGCAGGACATGATGCAAAGGCGCTTCCTGCTCGGCGCGCCGCAAGTTGCAAGCGCGGAAAATAGCGCCTAGAATGCCTGCGCCCCCGGGGACTCCCTTCGCGCCCTGCGCAGGTCTCCGGGCCGGACCGGAAGCCCCGCATGAATTTGACCGCCCTGATGTTCCTCGCCCTTGCCATGTCGACCGACGCCTTTGCCGCCGCAATCGCCAAGGGCGCCGCCATGCGCAAGCCCACCTTGCCGCAGGCGCTGCGCATCGGCCTGCTGTTCGGCTGCATCGAGACCGTCACGCCCGTCATCGGCTGGGCCCTCGGTTCGCTGGCCGCCGACGCCATCCGCCAGTGGGACCACTGGATCGCCTTCTTCCTGCTGCTCGGCCTGGGCGGACGCATGATCTGGCTCTCCTTCGGCGAGGACGACGAGGAAGAAGGGGAGCAGACCGGGTCGCCCAAGCTGCTGGTGCTGGTGCTCACGGCGGTCGCCACCAGCATCGATGCGATGGCGGTCGGCGTCGGGCTGGCGTTTGTCGACGTGTCGATCGTGCGCGCGGCCCTGTCGATCGGCGCGGCCACCACCATCATGGTCACCATCGGCGTGCTGCTCGGGCAGCGCCTGGGCGCCGCCGTGGGCCGCAACGCGGAGCGCATCGGCGGCGTGGTGCTGGTGCTGGTCGGCACCACCATCCTGATCGAACACCTGTCGGCGTGACGCCGGGAGAGCGCATGCGCACCCTTCCGATCCGCCTGCATCCGCAACAAAACCTGCGCCGCGCGCTGGAAGGCTTGGCTTCGGCGGAAAACATCCAGGCCGGCTTCGTGCTGCAGGGGATCGGCAGCCTGGGCGTGGCCATGATCCGCTTTGCCGGCATGGATCAGGCCCTTGAGCTGCGCGGCGACATGGAAATCCTCACGCTGTCAGGCTCGCTGTCGCCCGATGGCGCCCACCTGCACATCACGGTGGCCGACGCGCAGGGGCGCGTCACGGGCGGGCATGTGGCCTACGGCTGCACCGTGCGCACCACGGCGGAAATCCTGGTGGCGGAGCTGCCGGGAGTGCAATTCAGCCGCGAACCGGATGCCGAATCGGGTTGCAAGGAACTGGTGATCCGCGGCGCGCCGCCGGCGCACGCCTAAGGGTAGTGTTCGGCGTCGGGCGGCGGCACCACCCACGCGTGCATGCGGTCCTCGTACACCGACACCGTCGGCGCAGGGAAGCCCGGATCGGCGAAGGCGCCGACGGGAATGGAGACGAAGCCCGGCAGTCCCAGCGGTTCGTAATACACCGTCACACCGCAGTGCGGGCAGAAGTGGAAGCGCGCGCCCGGGCCCTCGTCGCCGACGCGCAGGAATGGCGTCGAGCCGCCCGTGACGCTGACCTGCTCGCGCGCGAACCTGGCTTGCTGGCTGAAGGGGCCGCCGGTACGGCGCTGGCAGGCCAGGCAGTGGCAGATCGAGTTGCGCACCGGCTCTCCGGTGACCTGCGCCGAGAGCTGGCCGCAACTGCAGGCCGCAAGCCGCGTAACCATGCCGGCTCAGCCGCGCACGGCCGCTTCGATCGCCGCCACGTCGATTTTCTTCATCGTCATCATGGCCTCGAATGCGCGTTTCGCCACGCCCTGGTCCGGATTGGCGATGGCCGAGGTGAGCACGCGCGGCGTGATCTGCCACGACAAGCCCCATTTGTCCTTGCACCAGCCGCACTCGCTTTCCTGGCCGCCGTTATTCACGATGGCGTTCCACAGGCGGTCGGTTTCTTCCTGGTCGTCGGTCGCGACCTGGAAGGAGAATGCTTCGCTGTGCTTGAAGGTCGGCCCGCCATTGAGGCCAATGCAGGGAATGCCGGCAACCGTGAAGTCGACCGTCAGCACGTCGCCCTGCTTGCCGGCAGGGTAATCGGAGGGCGCGCGGAAGATACTGCCGACCTTGCTGTCGGGGAAGGTGGCGGCGTAGAACTGCGCCGCTTCCAGGGCTGAACCGTCGAACCAGAGGCAGACCGTGTTTTTGCTGACCATGTTATTGCTCCAATGTTGGAAGGAACCGGAAAACAAGGGGACGTCGCATCGGCCAGCATAGCGCAGGCGGGCGCTTCTTTGCTATAAAAACATCAATCCAGGTCGGCGGCGCTGTGGCGTTCCGGCACCTGCTCGGCCGGGTTGCCGCGCACCCGGTTGACCTTGCGGCCGCGCATCACGGCCGGGCGCCTGGCGATGTCTTCGGCCCAGCGCCGCACGTGGCCGTACTCGTGCACGGACAGAAAGTCGCCCGCCTCGTACAGCTCGCCGCGCGCCATGCCGCCGTACCATGGCCAGATGGCCATGTCGGCGATTGTGTAGTCGTCGCCGGCGACGTAGCGGTGCTTGGTGAGCTGGCGCTCCAGCACGTCGAGCTGGCGCTTGGTTTCCATGGCGTAGCGGTCGATCGGGTATTGCAGCTTCTCGGGCGCGTAGGCGTAGAAGTGACCGAAGCCGCCGCCCACGAAAGGCGCCGAGCCCATCTGCCAGAACAGCCAGTTCATGGCCTCCGTGCGCGCCACGCCATCGCTGGCCAGGAAGGCGCCGAATTTTTCCGCCAGGTAGAGCAGGATCGCGCCCGATTCGAACACGCGCACCGGCTCTGTCCCGCTGCGGTCGACCAGCGCCGGGATCTTGGAATTGGGGTTGATGTCGACGAAGCCGCTCGAGAACTGTTCGCCTTCGTTGATGCGGATGAGCCAGGCGTCATACTCGGCGCCCGTGTGGCCCAGGGCCAGCAGCTCTTCGAGCATGATGGTCACCTTGACGCCGTTGGGCGTGGCGAGCGAATACAGCTGCAGCGGGTGCTTGCCGACCGGCAGCTCCAGCTCGTGGGTGGGGCCGGCGACCGCGCGGTTGATGCTGGCGAAGGTGCCGCCATTGGAGGCGGGCGGGGTCCAGACTTTGGGTGGGACGTAGGTCATCGAGGGCTCCTTGGAGATGCTGGACGAAAGCCTGCATTCTATCCGCGCGCCGGGTGGCGCGCTTGGGCGTCCCTCAGGCCGCGCGCGCGGAAATCACGGGCGCGGTGTCGGATTGCTACAAGCTACCCGCATCGGGTTTTTTGCACATTGACAACGCAAATGGCGATTGCGGGCGCCGTTCACGATTACAATTTGCCCTCCAACCCAGCCAGCGGAGACGCCATGCAAGTAGTCGCAGCCCACAGCAGGTCGATCAAGGCCTTCGCCGGCGAATACGTGATGATCGTCTTGAGTATCGTCACCGCTCTGGCGCTGGAGAACGGGGTACGCAGTTACCAGCAGGCGCGCGAGGCGCAGGAAGCGGCGCGCAGTCTCGATGCCGAAATCGCCCTCAACATCGCCGAGACCCGTAGCGCGATCGGGCATAACACTGCGCAGGCCCAGAAGGTGAACGGCTTCAAGAAAATCCTGCTGGCGGACATCAAGGCGGGTGTCGGCGACAAGGAGGCGATCCGGCACACGATGGCCGGCCAGGATTTCGGCGTAAGCATGGTCACACCGTCGCTGCAGCACGAGGCCTGGGATGTCGCCGTGGCCAACCAGTCGCTCAGCCACATGCCGCCCGCCCAGCTGCAACGCTATGCAAAGCAGTATGCCAGCATGCGCGACCTGCAGGCGGTGCTGGCCGGAAAGGGAAACGGCTTCCTGAACTTGCCGCAGTTCTCCGATACGTTCAGCAATTTCCAGATGGACGAGCTGGATGCCCGCGCTCTGTACCGCGTCCTCACCCAGATGGGCTCGCTGTATGAGACCAATGCCAGCATGTTGCAGGATCTCGAGAAGCAGCTGGTGGAAGAGCAGCGGCGCACGCTCAAGCTGGCGCAGCGCTAGGCGAGCGGACTGGAGAGTTTGACAGTCCGACTGTTCGGGAACTCGCGCTAGCCTCTTGCAGCGATTCCTTTGTTAACGCAAAAACGTCGTTCCCGCCAAGGCGGAAACGACGCGCGTACTGCTACTCACTGATTACTTAAACAAACGCCGCCAGCGCGCCCTTCATTTTCTTCAGCGCAGCCGATTCGATCTGGCGGATGCGCTCGGCCGACACGCCGAACTCTTCAGCCAGCGTATGCAGGGTGGCGCCCGAGCCGTCGTCGTTGGCCAGCCAGCGTGCTTCGACGATGCGGCGCGAACGCGGGTCCAGCTTGCCCAGGGCGGTCTCGATGCCTTCCGACTGCAGGCGGGTGACGGCCTCGGCTTCCAGCACCTTGGTCGGTTCCTGCTGGTCGGACGACAGGTAGGCGATCGGGGCGAACTTGTCGTCGTCGTCGTCGGTCGGCGATTCGAGCGCGATGTCGCGGCCCGACAGGCGGGTTTCCATCTCGATGACTTCTTCGCGCTTGACGTCCAGCATCTTCGCCAGGTCGTCGACCTGGGTCGGGGTCATCGCGTCCAGGCCCACCTTGTTGCTGCGCAGGTTGAAGAACAGCTTGCGCTGGGCCTTGGTCGTGGCGACCTTCACCAGGCGCCAGTTCTTCAGGATGTATTCGTGCATCTCGGCCTTGATCCAGTGCATCGCGTACGACACCAGGCGCACGCCCTGGTTCGGGTCGAAACGCTTGACCGCTTTCATCAGGCCGATATTGCCTTCCTGGATCAGGTCGGCGTGCGGCAGGCCGTAGCCGAGGTAGCCGCGCGCGATCGAGACCACCAGGCGCAGGTGCGACAAGACCAGCTTTTGCGCGGCGTCGAGGTCGTTGTCGTCGCGCAGGCGCTTGGCCAGCGATTGTTCTTCTTCGTGGGTCAGCATCGGCAGGCGGTTGACGGCCGAGATGTAGGCGTCAATATTGCCGAGATTGCCGGTAAAACCCAGGTTCAGGGCACGTGTGCCGGCTGGAACCAATGCGGATTGTGCTGACATGTTCATTTCCCTCGTAGTAGTCCTGCTGCATCCGGATGTGCCACCGACCCATGTCGCGCGACACCAGCGTACCTGCTCCTTACCGGATGCCTTCCTTGAATTTTCGCTGTCTTGAGGCATATATTAGCACTCTCCACGTGGGAGTGCCAGGCAACCCATTGGTTTGCCAAACTCGATTAAGCTTGGCTAAAGTATTGCCATTGGGAATCAAAAATAGTCGATTTAACTGTAGAGCAGGGAACTGTCGATTGGTTGACGCAGCTCAAAAGTGAGCCAGAAACAGCTGGAAATCGTATTAGGGACAGATTAAAGGCGCAGGAAGCGGCCTTCTGTTGGATGGCGCACCTTGGACCGGCGAGCGATGTAGGAATATCGCCCGTCTGGTCGTAGGGTGGCCGGCAGGGCCGGCCACCGCGGCTTATTGCGAGCGCGCCAGGGTGCGCTGCACCGACAGCATTGCCCCGATCAATCCCAGCCCGGCGCTGATGGCCAGGATCCCGGAAATTTCCGGCCCGCCGAGCGGCGCCAGCTGGAACTCCGACGCGTACAGGCGGGCAAATTCGCCGATCGCACGGTTCAGCGGCGCCAGCGCCAGCGTCACCGCGCCCAGGGCGGCCGCGCCGGAACACAGGCCCAGCAGGGCGCCCGTATAGTAGAACGGGCGGTGGATGAAGTTGTCGGTCGCGCCCAGCAGCTTGGAGACGGCGATCTCTTCCTTCTGCGTGAGCACCTGCAGGCGAATGGTATTGAACACCACGGCGATCACGACGATGCCCAGCGTCACCGCCAGCAGCAGCAGCGCCAGGCGCAGGATGCCCAGCAGGGCGGCCAGGCGCTTGACCCAGGCCGAGTCGACCTGCACGGTTTCAACACCAGGCAAGGCGCGCAGCCGTTCCACCATCGCATCGACGCCGCCGGCGGCGGCGCTGCTGGAAAAACCTTCCAGCTTGAGCACGTAGCTGTCCGGCAGCGGGTTTTCGCCGAGGGTATCGAGTACGTCGCTCAGCCCGCTCTTCTCCTTGAGCGATGTGAGCGCTTCCTCACGCGGGATGAAGACGACGCTGGCCTTGCCGGTGCCGGCAGCGATCGCGCGGATCTGCGGCGCCAGGCCAGCCGCTTCTTCGCGGCTCGCTTCCGCCTTCATGAACAGGCTGATTTCCGGATCGACCGACAGCTGTTCGGACAGCGGCCGCACATTGTCGAGCAGGGTAATGCCGGCAAACGGTAACGTGAGCGCGAGCGCGACCACGAGCACGTTGAACAGGAAGCTGCCCGGCGCCTTGCGCACCGAGGACAGCGCCGCGCCGAGCGCGAAGCGGTGCTGGCGGAACCACGGGCTCATGCGCCACCCCCGACCAGCTGGCCATGTTCCAGGTGGATCACGCGCGCCGCGCCATCGAGCACCTGCTCGTCGTGGGTCGAGATCACGCAGGTGACCCCGACGGCATTGAAGGCGCGCAGCGCCTCGATCACGCGGTCGGCCGCGGCGCGATCGAGGTTGGCGGTCGGTTCGTCGGCCAGGATGATCTGCGGCCGGTTGACGATGGCGCGCGCGATCGCCACGCGCTGCTGCTCGCCGCCGGACAGTTCCAGGGGCAACGCCCTGGCGCGGTCGCCCAGCCCCACCTTGTCGAGCGCGGCGCGGGCGCGGCCTTCGGCTTGCGCCTTCGGCGCGCCGGTCACCAGCAGCGGCAGCATCACGTTGGCCAGGATGTTGCGGTCGTTGAGCAGGCGCTGGTGCTGGAAGATCAGGCCCAGGTTACGGCGCAGGAAAGGGATGCCGGCCTTGCGGATGCGGCCGATGTCCTGGCCATTGACGGTCACCACGCCGCTGGTCGGGCGCTCGACCGCGGCCACCATCTTCATCAGGGTCGACTTGCCGGCGCCGGACGGGCCGGCCAGGTAGACCAGCTCGCCCTTGGCGATATTGATGGTGACGTCGCGCAGCGCATAGGCGTCGGGGGAATACTGTTTGGAGACGGACTGGAATTCGATCATCTGGGCTTATCCCAACAATGCTTCGACGAATTCTTCGGCATCGAAGGGCTGCAGGTCGTCCAGCTTTTCGCCCACGCCGATGAAATACACCGGCACCGGGCGGGTGCGCGCGATCGCGGCCAGCACGCCGCCCTTGGCGGTGCCATCGAGCTTGGTGATCACCAGGCCCGTGAGCTGCAGCGCGTCGTCGAAGGCTTTGACCTGCGCCAGCGCGTTCTGGCCGGTATTGCCGTCGATGACCAAGAGCAGTTCGTGCGGGGCGCCTTCCATGCCCTTGCCGATGACGCGCTTGATCTTCTTGAGTTCTTCCATCAGGTGCAGCTGGGTCGGCAGGCGGCCGGCGGTGTCGATCATGACGACATTGGTGCCGCGCGCCTTGCCCGACTGGACCGCGTCGAAGGCCACCGCGGCCGGGTCGCCCGAGGCCTGCGAGATGACGGTGACGTTGTTGCGCTGGCCCCAGACCATCAGCTGCTCGCGCGCGGCGGCGCGGAAGGTGTCGCCCGCAGCCAGCAGCACCGACTGGCCGAAGCCCTGCATGTGCTTGGCGAGCTTGCCGATGGTGGTGGTCTTGCCGGCGCCGTTGACGCCCGCGATCATCATCACCAGCGGCTCGTGGCGGCCCAGTTCCAGCGGCTTTTGCAGCGGCAGCAGGAGCTCGATCATCAGCTCCTTGAGCGCCACCTTGACGGCGGCGGCGTCGAGCAGCTTGTCGTCCTTCACGCGGCGGCGCAGGGCGTCGAGCAGGTAGTCGGTGGCGTCGATGCCGGCGTCGGACATCAAGAGCGCGGCTTCGAGTTCCTCGTACAGGTCTTCATCGATGCGCGCGCCGACGAACAGCAGCGACAGGTTGCTCGAAGTCTTGGACAAGCCGGTCTTCAGGCGCGCCATCCACGACTGTTTTTTTTCAAGCGCGGTGCTCGGGCGTTCGGCGGTTTCCGGGAACAGCTCGCCGGCGTCGAGGGCGCCGGGAACGAACATAGGCGCTGGTGCCGACGTAGGCAGCGCGCCGGGCACGAACATAGGCGTGGATGCAATCGGCTCGGAGGCCGGTGCAGGCTGCGCGGGCGCGGGCGCGCTTGGCTCGGGGACCTCGGTCTCCGGCTTCTTTCTTTTGAAGAAACTAAACATAGTGTGGTAGCGGGTTCCTGCGCGCAGTGCCGGCGGGCGCCGGCGATGAAAAAAGTAGCGAATATTTTACCAGAGCAGCAAGATGGCACCGGCGTGCGCGGCCTGGCGGCCTGGAAGATGCACTTGAGGAACTAACTGTTGCGTGATTGATGAAACCGATAGACAGCTCAACAGGGCGCTTCTGGAAATCGATGGCGACTTACGTTACATTGAACACGGAGAGAAAACGTCACGTAAACAACGGGAAACACCGTGAAAATTTCGAGCTTCCTCAAGCGCCTCATCTACGGCGACAAGGCCACAAACGGCCGTGCCGCGGCCATGCGCAACGTCATCGCCTGGGCCTTCATCGCCCTGGTCGCCCTGTTCCTGACCAAGCCTTCTTCTCGCGAGCCGGCCAGCTTCTTCGATAAACCGATCCCGCTGCCGGCGGAACTGGGCCTGGGGCAGTGAGCCGCCAGGCCTTCACGGGTGCTTAGCGGCCGGCCTTGGCCGCTTCGGCCGTCTTGCGGATGGTCTCGAGCGTGGCGTTCGGCGTGATCAGGTTGCCGTCGTAGCGCAGTTCGATCACGGCCGGCAGCTGGTGGGCGTTGGCATGCTCCACCGCGCGCTGCAGCGCCGGCGCGAATTCTTCCGTCTTTTCCACCACTTCGCCATGGCCGCCATAAGCGCGCGCCAGCGCGGCAAAATCCGGATTGGCCAGCTCGGTGCCCGACACGCGGCCCGGGTAGTCGCGCTCCTGGTGCATGCGGATGGTGCCGAACATATTATTGTTGAACACCAGGATGATCACGCCCGCCTTGTACTGCACGGCGGTGGCCAGTTCCTGGCCGGTCATCATGTATTCGCCGTCGCCGGCAAAGGTGACCACGGTGCGCTGCGGGTCGATGATCTTGGCCGCCACGCCGGCCGGCACCGCGTAGCCCATTGCGCCATTGGTCGGCGCGAGCTGGGTGCGCATGCCGCCGTAGCGGTAGAAGCGGTGCGCCCACGAGGCGTAGTTGCCGGCGCCATTCGTGATGATGGTGTCGCGCGGCAGCGCCGCCATCAGCTCCTGCACCACCTGCCACAGGTCGAGCGGGCCGCCGCCGTCGCGGAAGATCGGCGGCTGCTGCTGGTAAGCGGCCAGGTCGGCCTTCGCTTCTTCCACCGTATGCGCCCACGCCGACGCATCCACCGGTTCCATCGCGGCCAGCATGGCGCAAGCCTGCGGCGCGCCGCTGGCGACCATCAGGTCGGCCTGGTAGACGCTGCCCAGTTCCTCGGTGTCCGCATGGAAGTGCACCAGGCGCTGGCGCGGCACCGGGGAGGCCAGCAGCGAGTAACCGCTGGTGGTCATCTCGCCCAGGCGCGGGCCAATGGCGATGACCAGGTCGGCCTCTTTCACGCGCGCGGCCAGCTTCGGGTTGATGCCGATGCCGACGTCGCCGACGTAGTTCGGGTGCGCGTTGTCGAGCAGGTCCTGGAAGCGGAAGGTGCAGCCCACCGGCAGGTGGTTGGCTTCGGCAAAGCGCTGCAGGTCCGCACACGCTTGATCATTCCAGGTGCCGCCGCCCAGCAGCACGATCGGGCGCTTGGCTTGCGCCAGCATGCCGCGCAGGGTGTCGATTTGTGCGCTCGAAGGCGAGGCCTGCACCGGCTGGTAGCGGCGCGCGTCGGCCACTTGCGCCGTCTGCACCAGCATGTCTTCCGGCAGCGCCAGCACCACCGGGCCGGGCCGGCCGCTGGTGGCGACCTGGAACGCGCGCGCGATGTATTCGGGGATGCGGTCGGCGCGGTCGATCTGCGTGACCCATTTCGCCATCTGGCCGAACATGCGGCGGTAGTCGATTTCCTGGAAGGCTTCGCGGTCGATGAAGTCGCTGCCGACCTGGCCGATGAACAGGATCATCGGGGTCGAGTCCTGGTAGGCCGTATGCACGCCGATCGAGGCATTGGTGGCGCCGGGGCCGCGGGTGACGAAGCAGATGCCGGGTTTGCCGGTCATCTTGCCGTAGGCCTCGGCCATGAACGCCGCTCCGCCTTCCTGCCGGTTGATCACGAAGCGGATGCTCGAGTCATGCAGCGCGTCCAGCACGTCGAGGTAGCTTTCGCCGGGTACGCCGAAGGCCGTGTCCACGCCGTGGATGTGGAGCGCATCGACCAGGATCTGGCCGCCGGTGCGGGAAGGGTGGGTCATGGTTCGGTCATCCTTGCAGGTTGGGTAACAAGGGATTTTATGCGAGCCGGTGGGCGCGGGCTTTTGAAATGGCGACACGAAGTTTCAGAAATGGTGGGGGATGTGACGAACTTGGATTCCCGCCTTCGCGGGAATGACGTGCATGTTTTGTGTCCGAGCGATGCAGTCCGGAGTTGCTACCTGAAGACCGTCATTCCGGCGCAGGCGGGGACAATGCCACTGGCATTGGCCCCCCAAGTTTCCCTGAAAACCCACACCGCCCCCTTGCACCCGCTCCCCCACCCCCCCCAATCGGTTACAATGCCCCCGTGAAGCAGGCCAGGCAGCCGCTGGTCCACGCCGCAAGGTCGGGGACGGGAGGAAGGTCCGGACTCCATAGAGCAGGGTGACGGTTAACGGCCGTCCGCTGAAAGCCGCAAGGTATAAGGCGAGGAATAGGGCCACAGAGACGAGCGTATTCAGTTACGGTGAAACGCGGTAACCTCCACTCGGAGCAATTCCAAATAGGCACGCGTTGATGTTGCTCGCGGAGCGTGCGGGTAGGAAGCTTGAGCGCTGGAGTAATCCAGCGCCTAGAGGAATGGCTGTCCAGGCGGCGACCCGCAAGGGGAACCGCTACACAGAATCCGGCCTATCGGCCTGCTTTACATTGAATTTTGCGGTCCATCGAGGCCGCACCGCCTCCGGTGGAGCCAACGATGCAGAAATACATCCTTGCCCTCGACCAGGGCACCACCAGCTCGCGCGCGATCGTGTTCGACCACTACGGCCTGCCGGTTGCGAGCAGCCAGCAGGAATACCCCCAGCATTTTCCCCAGCCGGGCTGGGTCGAGCACGACGCGCTCGACATCTGGCACAGCCAGCTCGCCTGTGCCCGCGACGCATTGAAACAGGCCGGCATCGACGCCGCGCAAGTCGCCGCCATCGGCATCGCCAACCAGCGCGAAACCACGGTGCTGTGGGACCGCGCCACCGGCGAACCCGTGGCCCGCGCCATCGTCTGGCAAGACCGCCGCACCGCTGGCCTGTGCGACCAGTTGCGCGAACAGGGCAGGGCGGCGGACATCCAGCAGCGCACCGGCCTCGAAGTCGACGCCTATTTTTCCGCCACCAAGCTGCAATGGCTGCTCGAGCACGTGCCGGGCGTGCGCGAACGCGCGGAACGCGGCGAACTGGCCTTCGGCACCGTCGACAGCTGGCTGGTCTACCGCCTGTGCGGGCGCCACGTCACCGACGCCAGCAACGCCTCGCGCACGATGCTGTTCAACATCCACACGCTGGGCTGGGACGACGAGCTGCTTGGGCTGTTCGACATCCCGGCCAGCCTGTTGCCCGACCTCGTCGCCAGCGCCGAAGTGGTGGGCCTGGCCGCCCCTGAATGGTTCGGCGGCGCCATCCCGATTGCCGGCATCGCCGGCGACCAGCAGGCCGCCACGTTTGGCCAGGCCTGCCACCGCAAGGGCCTGGTCAAGAACACCTATGGCACCGGATGCTTCATGCTGATGCATGCGGGCGACACGCCGCCACGCTCGCACAACCGCCTGCTCTCCACCGTCGGCTGGTCCATCGGCGGCGCCACCGACTACCTGTTAGAAGGCAGCGTCTTCATGGGCGGCGCCACCGTGCAGTGGCTGCGCGATGGCCTGGGCATCATCCGGCAATCGAGCGACGTCGAGCCGCTCGCCCTGAGCGTGCCGGACAGCGGCGGCGTGATGCTGGTGCCGGCGTTTACGGGGCTGGGCGCGCCGCACTGGGACCAGTACGCGCGCGGCGCCATCGTCGGCATGACGCGCGGGACCACCGCCGCCCACATCGCGCGCGCCGCGGTGGAGGCGATCGCCTACCAGAGCGCCGAACTGCTGGTGGCGATGCAGAAGGACGCCGACTGCAGCGTCACCGAGATCCGCGCCGACGGCGGCGCCGCCCGCAATGACCTCTTGATGCAGTTCCAGGCCGACCTGCTCGGCGTGCCGGTGGCGCGGCCCCACGTCATCGAGACCACCGCGCTGGGCGCGGCCTACCTGGCCGGGCTGGCGGTGGGCTACTGGGAATCACGGGACGACATCGCCCGCCAGTGGCGCACCGAGCGCCGCTACGAACCCATGATGGACGCCGGCCGCCGCCAGGAGCTGATGGCGCGCTGGGCGCGGGCGGTGGAGCACGCCAAGGGCTGGGCCGGCGACTGACCGGCAACTGGCGGCCTGCGGCTGCAAGTCGCGCCGCCTGCATGCGCTTGGTCGCGAGAGCGCACGCGCGGCAGCAGGCCTGGCTATGCTGGGCCCATTCCTACTCCACCGGAGCCCAGCATGCTGCCGCAAATCCTCGCCAAAACCCCCCTCTACGTCTGGGCCATCCTCGCCTTCCTGGTCTATCGCGGCGTGGTCGCTGCGCGCGACCGCGACATGACGGCCACCCGCATGCTGGTGATTCCGCTGGCGATGCTGGCGCTGTCGCTGCAGGGCATGGCGACCAAGTTCGGCGCCAGCCCGGTCGCCTGGAGCGCGTGGCTGCTCGGCGCCGGCGCCCTCATGCTGCAGCGCTGGACCAGCAGCGGCGAACGGATCAGCGCGGGCAGCGTGGCGGGCAGCGTGCGGGTGCGCGGCAGCTGGGCGCCGCTGGTCCTGATGCTGACCATCTTCCTGGTCAACTACACGGTGGCGGTGGCGCTTGCGATCCGGCCGGTTCTCGCGGCGCACGCGGTCTTCGCCACCACCGCCTGCGGCCTGTTCGGCGCATCGAGCGGCTACTTCCTGGGCCAGCTGGCCCGCGACCTGGCGGCCTGGCGCAGGATGCTATCCTTGCATCCTGACGCAAGCGAATTAGGGACGACATGAAACCGAAATACTGGTTCCCGGCCAGGTCGCCGGAACACGGGTGGGGATGGGGGTTGCCGCAGGCCTGGCAGGGCTGGGTGGTGTTCATCGGCTTCTTCGTGCTGCTGGCGGCCGGCGCCGCCGTGCTGCTGCCGCAGCGCGCCTTCAGCTTCATGTTGCTGGTCACGGTGCTGGTCGCGCTGCTCATTTTCATCTGCGCGAAAAAGGGCGAGCCGCCGGGCGCGTTCCCGCGCCGCTGAGCGCAAACGGCGCGTCTCCCATGCCGGGCCGCCCGGCTAGGCCGCCTGGCCGCCGGCAGCCGGTCCGAATTCATAGGACGCCATCGGCACCTTCATCACATGGTCGACGAAGAGGGCACGTCCGGGGTCGTCGCCGGCGGCGCCGGCCACCACCATCAGCGGCACCAGGTGGTCTTCGCGCGGATGGGCCAGGCGTGCACCGGGAGCCTGCTCCCAGTCGAGCAGCATGCGCTGGCGCGTCGCGCCATTTTCGGCGCTGATGGCGGTGTGCAGGTAGCTTTCGAAGCTCGATGCCACCGCGGTCGATTCGTCGCGGCCGAAGCCCCGCATATTGTGGTACGTGAGGCCGCTGCCGATGATCAGCACACCTTCGTCGCGCAGCGGGGCCAGGGCCGCGCCGGCGCGCAGGTGCGCGGCCGGATCGTAATCCGCGCGCATCGACAGCATGACGATCGGGATGTCGGCGTCCGGATACATCAGGCCGATCGGGACGAACACCCCGTGGTCGTAGCCGCGTTCGGCGTCCGTCGCCGTGGCCAGGCCCGCGCCCTCGAGCAGCCCGCGCACCTGCTGCGCCAACGCGGGAGCGCCAGGCGCCGGGTAGCTGAGGTGGTAGGTATGTTCGGGGAAGCCGTGGTAGTCGTATTCCATCGGCGGCCGCGCCGCGGTCGAGACGGTGAAGCCGGCCGCTTCCCAGTGACCGGAAATCACCAGGATCGCCTTGGGTTTGGCCGGCAAGCGGCCGGGCAGGGCGGCGAACTCCTGCGCGGTGCGGGCGTAGGCCGAGCGCATCTGCTCGATGTAGGGCCATGGCCCGCCGCCATGGGACAGGAAATAGACGGGCATTCTCGTGGTGTTCATGGTCGCCTCCGGCGTCGACATGCTGGTTGAAGTAAGGAGTGCCTGGCTGCATGCTTTGCTTCAGCCCTGCGGCTACTGTAACCCGGGCTTGTTTCTCGCACTAGATGGTAAAGTCGGGAATCATTGTGCAGGAGAATGGACAATCACATGGACCTGGACGCCATCGCCGTCTACGTGAAGGTGGTCGAGGCGCGCAGCTTCTCGGGCGCCGCACGCTTGCTGAACATGCCGAAGACCACGGTCAGCGCCAAGGTCGCCGCGCTGGAAAAGCGCCTCGGGGTCACGCTGCTGCACCGGACCACACGCTCCCTGCACGTGACCGATGCGGGCGAACGCTACTACCGCCATTGCGCCAAGGCGGTGCAGGAAATCGAACTGGGCGAAGCCGCGCTGGTGTCGGCGCGCGACCAGCCCGGCGGCCTGCTGCGGGTGACGGCGCCGGTGGACATCGGCCACACGCTGCTGCCGCGCATCACGCGGGCCTACCTCGAAGCCTATCCCGGAACGAGCGTGGAAATGGTCGTCACCAATCGCATGGTCGACCTGGTCGCCGAAGGCATCGACCTGGCGGTGCGCGTGGGTGTGCTGAAGGATTCGTCCATGGTGGCGCGGCGTTTCTTCGACCTGTCGCTGCAGCTGTGGGCCGCGCCGTCCTATCTTGAAACCGCCGGCACGCCCCGCCACCCGAAAGACCTGGCGCGCCACCGCTACGTCGGCTACACGAGCATGCAGCCAGTGGTGCTGGCCAGGGGCAAGGTGGAACTCGAGGCGCCGGTACGGGCGCGCGCCATGGCCGATGACTTCGAGGCCATCAAGGCGATGCTGGTGCTGGGCGAAGGCATCGGGCTGCTGCCCGACTTCCTCGCCGCCGAGGCAGCGGCGTCAGGCGCTCTGGCGCCGGTGCTGGCCGCATGGAAGCGCAAGGCCAGCGGCGGATTTTCCTTCCTCTACCCGGGGCGCAAGTACGCCTCGCCGAACACCCAGGCATACATCGCGACAGCGCTGGCGCTGGTCAAGGAGGGCATGGCCCCGGACGTGACAATTCGAGAGTTTGCAAGCCGGCCGCCGGTGGCATGATCGCGTGATCTTAGCGAAGGAGCCGACGCCAATGCAGCCAGTGAAACCTCAAGGAAGGCCGGCACTGCTGGTTATGCTGCTGGGCGCCAGCCTGGCCTGTTCCACGCTGGCCGAAGCGGCGCCGTTTTCCTACATGGACATCCTGAAGCGGGCCGAAGGCCGGGCCGGCGCGCCCGCCGTGTTCGCGAAACTGGACGCGATGAACCAGCAGGAGCGCAGCGCCTTCCTCGACGAGCAGCGCGGCGCGCTCGACATGCTGCGCAATATGCGCTCGCTGGTGGGCGACGCCAGCGGCACGGCGCAGGCCTCCGCCTGGGTCGACATTGCCAGCGACCTGCCCGCCAGGTACGCGTCCCAAAGCGGGACAGTGCTGGAAGGGGCCAAGGCCGAAGACGCGCTGCAGGCGATCGTGCGCGAGGCCGCCAACCGGCAAATCGTCATCCTCAACTAAGCCCACCACGTCCCCGTTGGCCGCGTGTTCGCCGCCCGGCTGGCCAGGGAACTGCGCAAGATCGGTTTTACTTACCTGGCCTGCGAAACCTTCGACGAGCATCTTTCCGCGCGTCCCGCCGCCATCACCGGGGACATGGGCTTTTATTCGCGCGAACCGATGTACGCGGGCTTCCTGCGCAGCGCACTGCGCGACGGCTGGACCTTCGTCGGCTACGACACCCATGCGGAAGCCGCCACCCAGCTTGAGCGCAACCGGCTGCGCGAAGTGGGCGCCGCCAGGAACATCATGGACAAGGTCTTCGCCGGGGACCCGAAGGCGAAGGTCTTTGTCTACGTGGGCTACGGCCACGCCATGAAGCAGAAAGAGGCGAATGGCGACGGCTGGAAATCGCTCGCGACCCTGCTGCGCGAAGGGCAGGGCAGCGAGCCGCTGACGATCGACCAGGCCACCATGGTCGCGCGCGGCGACGCCCGCGTCGACCATCCGCAGTACCGGGCGACGATGCGGCGCCTGGCGCCGGCGCAGCCGATCGTGCTGAAAGCGGCGGCGGGCGGGTACGCCGTGCTGGCCGGCGTACCGGGCGGCTACGACATGCAGGTATTCCATCCCGACGAGACGGCCCTGAACAAGGATGGGCGGCCGCTGTGGATGGAGCGCCAGGCCGGCCTGCGTCCCCATCCGGTGCCTTTGACACTGCTGCCTGCCAGTGGGCGCCGGCTGGTGCAGGCGTATCACATCGAGGATGGAGACCAGGCCGTGCCGGCCGACCAGGTGCTGGTCGAAGCGGGCAAGCCGGCGCCGGCGTTCATGCTGCCGAATGGGCAGTTCCGCTACGGACACGAAGAGTGAAGTAGGTCGGAAGCCGCGTCCGAATTCGATGCGGGACCCTATCGGCCAAAGGCGATCTTTTATTTTTTAACGGACCGAGCCGCTAAGGGAACGTTTACTGTCCAAATCGATTTGCCGGAGTTGAATTTAATAGCGGAGCTCATGGTCGTTACACCTTTCAATCGCACTTGTTCGTGAATTGGGAAACAACTGAGTCATCTGCGTTACAAAGCGGCTTCCGTCGCCTCAGCAGCTGGTGGGCCGGGAGAGCAATATTTGCAATCCCAGCTCCACTGTGACATCATGTTTCCTGCGGTCAACTAACTGATCCATGCGCGTGCCGCACAGTGGGAGATCTGGATCTATCGAGTGATCATAAGGCGGGCGCGGCGCTGTCGGGACGAACCGTAACCAAGAACCCAACGGCACACGTACCGAAATGGGTACAGGTTGCGCGGTACGGACTGTAAGAACTAATTTTTTTACGCACTGCGCGAAATTAAGTGAAGGCGGTTCATTTGGCTATCCTGGGTTTTTTTGTCAGTGGAATATTTTTCGTGGTTCTTGCCATATACCAGTTTATTAATTTGGTATTTGGAATCTGCGGCATATTCATGGCGTTTCAATTAATGATGGTCAGCGATAAGTTGCTCGCGACCTACAGCAGATTCATGCCGATCCAATCGGAGTCTGCATCCGTCGCTCTTGGACTGCTGTTTTCGCTCCTAGCGATTTCATGCCTTGTTGGATTGGGCCATGCGGCGTTGTTGGGCTCAGCCATGATCGCCGTTATTCTCTCGCTAATAGGCTTACTTTTTGGGATGGAAGCCGTGGCATTCCTGGTAGGCGCTTTGGTCGTTTTCTTGATGCCATTCCTGTTTAAAAACCTGGCTTTCCCCTTGATCTTATGGAAAGATGAAGGTGACCATTGGCTGGAGTGCATGGCTAAAACTCTTCTGCTTGCGATTATCTCCGCGCCAGCGTTTATAACGGTTATGGTCGAGTTGGTGGTATTCGTGGATGGCGGAAGGGCGCAAGCCGAAGGATTTACTAGCTACATTCTGGCGCCAATATTATATGTTACATTGTTCTTCGCGCAGCTTAAGAGAAACAGACTCGTGTAGGAGAGATTCATGTTCCAGCCGCTAATCAAAGATCGACGGTTAATTTGCTTAGCGTCGAAGTGCCAGATAGACGCTTCGATTTGCGGCGCCTGGTGCTAACGGCGGGCTAGTAATTTCGGAAATGCGCCCGGTCTTGGGGTGACCTTCCGCGAAGTTCGATCGCTGATGGATGCGCGCAGACAAGCGACGATGTAGAAGCAGTCCGAGCTGGACAGGGTTGTCCAGTCCCGGGCTGGATATTAGATTCAGTAAAAAATCGGAAGTGCCTGCAACCCAGATGCACAAGCTGGAATTCGATTGGCTGCCTACATCCCTGCCGTGAGCTTGGCGAATGACGAAACCGTTTTTCTCGCAGGTTAACAGCCAGCACTCAGAATCCAATCCGCCCCTTGCCCGCCACCGCCCTGATGCGGATATCCTCCGCCCTCACATGACCCCGCCCGTCCGCCACCACAAACGCAAGCCCATCCAATAAGATCTTGCGCAGGTCGCGTGGCGATACCGGCGCCAGCTTGTCCAGCACGTTCGCGCCCAGGCTGTCGTCGAAGCCCTCGAGCTTGAGTTCCCGCACCAGCGCCCGATGCATGCGCTGCGCGATCCCGGCCGCCTGCTCGCGCGTCGGCGCCGGCACCTCGTATACCGCCATGCGGTTGAGCAGCGGGGCAGGGATGCCCTCGACCGAATCGGCCGTCAGCACCCAGAAGATCTGGCTGGCGTCGAGCTCCACGTCGATGAACTCGTCGCGGAAGGCCTTCGAGGTTTCCGGTTCCAGCAACTGGTAGAGCGCCGCCAGCGGATCGGACTGGCTCGAGCCGCTGGCTTTTTCCACTTCGTCGAGCACCACTACCGGATTGGCGTACTGGCCGCGTACCAGGCGCTCGGCCACCTTGCCGCATTTGGCGCCGCGCCAGCTTGCCGAGCTGCCGGTGATGACGAAGCCGGCCGACAGCGCATTCATGCTGATCAGCTCGCATTCGGTCTGCATCACGCGCGCCAGGCGCCGGGCGAAGTGGGTCTTGCCCACGCCGGGGCCGCCCAGCAGCAGGATCGGCATGACATTGAAGCCGCCCTGGCCGCCCTTGCCGGCGTGCGCCAGGCGCAGGTAGCGGGCCAGGTCGCCCAGCACTTCATTAAAATTTGGGCACTCCTCGAACAATGGGTCCAGCGCACTGGTCGAAGAAGGAGTGGTGACGAAGCGCTCGGCCCCGGTCTCCAGCATGCGCTCGTAGAAGGCCTCGAGTTCCGGCGAACGGCCGCGGCTGCGGTCGAGCGCTTCCTGGACTTCGACCAGGTCGTAGACTGCGCAGGTATGGGCGAGGGTGATGCTCACTGATGTCTCCTTTGCAACAAACACAAGGAAGGCGGCAACGCAGCGTGGGAGGTGGTCGCCTCGCTTCGATCCTAACGCTTCTCGACAGACGTCGCTAGTTACGCGAAGCAATGCTGCAAGGAAACTTTAGTTTCCATTAGAAGAGGCAAGGGCCGCCATGACATTGATCAATGGGAAATATTCACTGTAGAGGTGAGGCTCAACCTTCACTGTATTTCCTAAGTGACTGATTTAGGAGACATTTTACCTTGACATACGGTCAATACATGAGGCTAAGTCCTTGGTTTCATTAGACAATTTAGGATTTGCCAAACGTGAATTCGCTTGACCGTTAACATTGATTCCAATAAAGTGGGAAACAGTGTGAAAAAGTGTCGATTTGTGGGGGATTTTCCGAACCCCGAACGGCCAAAAAATTCTAAATTGCTAATTCTCCAAGCTAGGTAAATACGTGTTCCAGGGCGCGTCAGCGATCAACCTCGATGCAAAAGGAAGGATGTCGATTCCGGCAAAGCATCGTGACGCCCTCGCGGTGCAGTGCGAAGGCCGGATGACGATGACCAAGCACCCGCATGGCTGCCTGCTGTTCTTCCCGCGTCCGGTGTGGGAGCAGCATCGCGACCAGATCGCCGCGTGGCCGATGTCGGCGCGCGCGTGGCAGCGCATTTTCCTTGGTAACGCCTGCGATGTCGAGCTGGACAGCGCTGGCCGCGTGCTCATTTCCCCTGAGCTGCGCGCCGCCGTGGGGCTGGAGAAGGAAGTCATGATGTTGGGTATGGGCACCCACTTTGAAATCTGGGATGCCGCCAAGCTTGCCGAAAGCGAAGCCGAAGCTGTCTCCGGCGGCATGCCCGATGTCCTTTCCAACTTCTCCTTCTGAGGCACCGATGACGGAAACAAGCCCGGTGCTCCACAGTGATGGTCCCGAATACCAGCACCGCACGGTGCTGCTCGATGAAGCGGTCGACGCGCTGAACCTGGAAGGGGAGCGCGCCAACGGTACTTATATAGATGGCACTTTCGGGCGCGGCGGCCACAGCCGCCTGATCCTGTCGCGGCTCGGCCCCCAGGGCCGCCTGATCGCGTTCGACAAGGACCCGCAGGCCATCGCCACGGCGGAGACGGTGAACGACCCCCGTTTCACGATCGTGCATGACAGTTTTGCCACGATGTCCGACGCGCTGGCCGCGCGCGGCGTTCAGCAGGTGGACGGCGTCTTGCTGGACCTTGGTATCTCGTCGCCCCAGGTGGACGACGCCAGCCGCGGATTCAGCTTCCGCCAGGATGGACCGCTCGACATGCGCATGGATACCACGCGCGGCATGTCGGCGGCCGAATGGCTGGCGATCGCGACGGAACAACAATTGGAAAAGGTGATACGGGATTATGGAGAAGAGCGGTTTGCTTTCCAGATTGCAAAGGCGATTGTTGCTCGCCGGGCAATCGAGCCAATTTCGACCACACGAGAGTTTGCCGCAATCGTGGCAAACGCGGTCAAGACTCGGGAAAAAGGCAAGGATCCGGCAACCCGGACCTTTCAGGCTGTCCGGATTTTCATCAATAAAGAGCTTGAAGACCTTGAAGCAGGTCTGATCGCTGCCTACAGCGTGCTGGCGCCGGGTGCGCGCATGTCCGTGATCAGCTTCCACTCGCTGGAAGACCGCATGGTCAAGCAGTTCCTGGCATCGAAGGCCAAGGTCGAGCAGCCGGACCGCCGGCTGCCGATCCGCGCCGTCGACCTGCCGCAGCCCCTGATGAAGCTGATCCACAAGACCAAGCCGTCCGACGAGGAAGTGGGCGCCAATCCGCGCGCCCGCTCGGCCGTGCTGCGCGTGGCCGAACGCCTTGGGGACCCGGCATGAACGCCAAGCTCAATATCGTCCTGACGCTGGCGCTGGTCGGCTGCGCGCTGTCGGTGGTGAACGCGCGCTACCAGGCGCGCCACCTGCTGATCGAACTGGAACGCCTGCAGCAGCACGCGCGCCAGCTCGACATCGACTGGTCCCAGCTCCAGCTCGACCAGTCCACCCTGGGCAAGAACGAACGCATCGAGCAGATCGCCCGCACCAGCCTGAACATGGCCCCGCTGACCCCGGCCCGTACCCAATACCTGACGGAAGGCGCAAAATGAGTCGCGGCGAACGGCGGACCGGAGCCCGCGTGGCCGCCTCCAAGGGCGTGGCTTTCTCGAAAAGCCCGGTGCTGGCCGTGCGCGTGCCGAACTGGCGTTCGCGCCTGGTGCTGTTCGTGTTGTTCGCCGCCTTCCTCGGCCTGGGCGTGCGCGCGCTCTGGCTGCAGGGCATGTCGACCCAGTTCCTGCAAAAGCAGGGCAAGAGCCGCTACGAGCGCGTGGTCGAACTGCCGGCCGCGCGCGGCAAGATCATGGACCGCAACGGCCAGGTGCTGGCCTCCTCGCTGCCGGTCAAGGCGGTGGCCGCCTTCCCAAAGGAAGTGCTGAAGGAGCCGGCTGAGAAGCTGGCCGAACTGGCACGCCTGCTCGACATGCCGATGGCCGAGCTGCGCACCAAGCTCGACCCGAAGCGCACCTATGTCTACCTGAAACGCCAGGTCGAGATGGACGCGGTCGAGAAAATCGAAAAGCTGAAGATCGACGGCATCGACACCCGCAAGGAATACAAGCGCTTCTACCCGCAGGGCGAAGTGATGACCCACCTGGTGGGCTTCACCAACGTCGAGGACGTGGGCCAGGAAGGCATGGAGCTGTTCCACCAGAAGAACCTGATGGGCGTGCCGGGCAGCCGCCGCGTCATCCGCGACCGCCTCGGCCACATCGCCGAAGACCTGGGCATGTTCCGCGAGCCGCACGAAGGCAAGGACCTGACCCTGTCGGTCGACAGCAAGCTGCAGTACATCGCCTTCACCAGCGTGAAGAATGCGGTGGAAAAGTTCAACGCCCAGGCCGGCGGCGCCGTGGTGCTCGACGTGCAGACCGGCGAAGTGCTGGCCATGGCCAACTACCCGACCTACAACCCGAACGACCGCTCCAAGCTCACCGGCGCCCAGCTGCGCAACCGCGTCATCACCGATACCTTCGAGCCCGGTTCGACCATCAAGCCGATCACCGTGGCGCTGGGCCTGGAGACCCGCCGCATCACCCCGGACACCGTGTTCGACGTCTCGCCCGGCTACATGATGGTGACCGGCAAACGCATCCGCGACACCCACAACTACGGCGTGCGCACCGTGGGCGGCATCATCCAGAAATCGTCCAACATCGGCGTGGTGAAGATCGCGCAAATGATCCCGCAGCAGGAAATGTGGGAGATGTACACCAAGCTGGGCTACGGCCAGGCGCCGCGCTTCGGCTTCCCTGGCGCCACCGCCGGCCGCGTGCGCCCATGGAAATCCTGGCGCCCGATCGAATACGCCAACATGGCCTTCGGCCACGGCCTGTCGGTGTCGCTGCTGCAGATGGCGCGCTCGTACATGATCTTCGCGCGCCAGGGCGACATCATCCCGCTGTCCTTCCTGAAAGTGGATGAAGAGCCGATCGGCCAGCAGGTGATCTCGCCCAGGACCGCGGCCCAGGTGCGCACCATGCTCGAATCCGTGGTCGGTCCGGAAGGCACGGCCTCGAAGGCCCAGGTGGCCGGCTACCGCGTGGGCGGCAAGACCGGCACCGCCGAGAAGATCGTCAACGGCCGCTACTCGCGCACCGACAACATCGGCTACTTCGTCGGCATCGCCCCGATGTCCAAGCCGCGCTTCGTCATCGCCGTCATGATCGACAACCCGCGCGGCGCGCTGCGCACCGGCGGCAGCGTCGCCGCGCCCACCGCCGCCGACCTGGCGGCCAATGCGCTGCGGGCCGCGAACGTGCCGCCCGACTCGTCGATCACCGACATCATCATTCCGGAAGAACCGGTAGAGGAGAGCTTGTGATGGCGCTGAGCCTCGACGACACCTGCCTGTGGATCCGCGCCGCCGCACCTGGCGGCCGTCTCGTTTCCGATTCGCGCCAGGTCGGCAAGGGCGACGTGTTCTTTGCCTATCCGGGCGAAGCGGTCGACGGCCGCGCCTACATCGCAGCGGCAATCGCCGCCGGCGCGGCCGCCATCGTGTTCGAGGAAAACGGCTACGCCTGGGATGCGGCGCATGATGTTGCGCACCTGGCCGTGGCCGGCCTGAAGAAAAACGCCGGCCCGATCGCCCACGGCGTGCTGGAGATGCCGGACGCCGGCATGTTCACCGTCGCCGTCACCGGCACCAATGGCAAGACCTCGTGCGCGGTGTGGGCCGGGCAGGCGCTGGCGCGCCTCGGCGAAACCACCGCCGTCATCGGCACGCTCGGCGTCGGCCTGTTCAAGGGCAAGGCCGAGCCGAGTTTTGACGCCACTGGCTACACCACGCCGGACGCCGTGCTGCTGGCCCAGAAGCTGGCCGACATGCGCGCCCAGGGCGCGACCGCGCTGGCCATCGAAGCCTCGTCCATCGGCCTGGTGCAGGACCGCGCCGCCGGCATGCACTTCGACGTCGCCATCTTCACCAACCTGACCCGCGACCACCTCGACTTCCATGGCGACATGGACAGCTACGAGGCGGCCAAGCGCACCCTGTTCGAATGGGAAGGCTTGAGGGCGGCCATCGTGAACCTGGACGACCCGGCAGGGCAGCGCCTGGTCGCGCACCTGCGCGCCAATGTCGCCGAGCTGGCGGTCACCGGCTACACGCTCAAGGATGAAGCGGCGCAGCCGGCCATCGACGGCGTCGGCATCCTGCGCGCCTCGAACATGCGCAGCCGCCACGCCGGTACCGAATTCCACCTCGAGTCGCCCCAGGGCGCCGCCAACCTCAAGACCCAGCTGGTCGGCCACTTCAACGTCAGCAATGCGCTGGCGGTGCTGGGCGCGCTGCTGGCCAAGGGCGTGGCGCTCAAGGATGCGGTGGGCGCCATCGACGCGCTGGCGCCGGCCCCGGGCCGCATGCAGCAGATCGGCGGCCAGGACGCGCCAATGGTCGTGATCGACTACGCACACACACCGGACGCGCTGGAAAAGACCCTGGGCGCGCTGCGCCAGGTGGCCCTTGAACGCGGCGGCCAGCTGTGGTGCGTGTTCGGCTGCGGCGGCGACCGCGATCCGGGCAAGCGCCCGCAGATGGGCGCCATCGCCCAGGCAGCCGACCACGTGCTGGTCACCAGCGACAACCCGCGCAGCGAGGAACCATCGACCATCATCGCCCAGATCGTCGCCGGCATGCAGCAGCGCGCCGACAACCAGGACCAGGCCGTCGAAGACCGCGCCAATGCCATCCTGCTGGCTGTGAAGAACGCCGGCAAGCAGGACGTGATCCTGCTGGCAGGGAAGGGCCATGAGCCCTACCAGGAAATCAAGGGCAAGAAGATGCCGTTCTCCGACGCCGACCACGCCACGCTGGCGCTCAGCGCCCGGCTCACCATGATGAGGAGCCACTAATGCGCGGCACGCTCGCACACCTGGCGGCCAGCATCCCGGGCGCACGGCTCGTCGGCGCCGACGCGCCATTCGAGGGCGTGTCGACCGACAGCCGCACGGCGCCCGCCGGCGCGCTGTTCGTCGCGCTCAAGGGCGAGACTTTCGACGCCCACGATTTCCTCGCCCAGGTGGCGGGACGCGGCGTGGCGGCGGTGGTGGTGCACGCGCTGCCGGATGGCTGGACCTTGCCGGCCATCGTGGTGCCCGATACCCTGGTGGCGCTGGGGCGGATCGCCAATGCCTGGCGCCGCCAGTATGCGATTCCCGTCATCGGCGTGACCGGCTCGAACGGCAAGACGACGGTCAAGGAAATGATTGCCTCGATCCTGGCGGCGGCCGTCGGCGAGGACGCGCGCCTGGCGACGCAGGGCAACCTGAATAATGAAATCGGCGTGCCCCTGACGCTGTTCCGCCTGGGTGCCCAGCACCAGGCGGCGGTGATCGAGATGGGCATGAACCATCCGGGCGAAATCGGCCGTCTCGCGGCGATTGCCGCGCCCACGGTGGCCATGGTGAACAACGCCCAGCGCGAGCACCAGGAGTTCATGCACACCGTGGAAGCGGTGGCGCGCGAGAATGGGTCGGTGCTGCAGGCCTTGCCGGCGGATGGCGTGGCCGTGTTCCCGGGCGACGATGAGTACACGGAGTTGTGGCGTGGGTTGGCGAAGTGCGAAGTCATGACCTTCGGCCTGACCAAGGATTGCGACGTCAGCGCCAGCTACACCAGCACCGGTTTCGGTAACCACCTGACTGTAACAACGTCGTCCCGGCGCAGGCCGGGACCCAATTCCGGTGCGCAGCCGGCTGCGGATGCTTCTGTGGATGCGCGGGCAAACCTGGGTCCCGGCCTTCGCCGGGACGACGGATCTACCGCGAACGGTGAAAACACGTTCAGCGTCACGCTGCAGGCCGCCGGCGAACACAATGTGCGCAACGCGCTGGCCGCCTTCGCCAGCACCCTGGCCGCAGGCATCGACGTGAACGCCATCGTGCGCGGCCTCGAAGCCTTCGCCCCGGTCGGCGGCCGCCTGCAGCAAAAGCAGGCGAGCAACGGCGCCACCGTCATCGACGACACCTACAACGCCAACCCCGACTCGATGCGCGCCGCGATCGACGTGCTGGCCGCTTACCCGGCGCCGCGCATCCTGGTGGTGGGCGACATGGGCGAAGTCGGCACGCAAGGCAAGCAATTCCACGAAGAAGTCGGTGCCTACGCCCAGCAGCGTGGCATCGAGACCGTGCTCGCCACCGGCGAACTGGCGCGCGCCATGGCCGCCTCGGGAGCACGGCACTACGAGCAGTTCGACGCATTATTGGCAGCACTGGATTCAACACTGGGCGGCAATAGCAAGACGACTGTGCTGGTGAAGGGCTCGCGTTTCATGAAGATGGAACGCGTGGTCCAGCACCTGACCGGACAAACACTGAACAAGGACGCCCACTAATATGCTGCTCTGGCTCGCCCAATACTTCCAGGACTACATCGGTCCTTTGCGCGTTTTTAACTACATCACCTTCCGCGCGGTGTTCGCCACCATCACCGCGATTGCGATCGGCCTGGTCTGCGGTCCGGCCGTGATCCGCAAGCTGACCGCCCTGAAAGTCGGCCAGGCGGTGCGTACCTACGGTCCGCAGACCCACCTGGCCAAGCACGGGACCCCGACCATGGGCGGCGTGCTGGTCCTGATCTCGATCGGCATCTCGACCCTGCTGTGGTGCGACCTGTCGAACCGCCTGATCTGGCCGGTGCTGGTCGTGACCATGGGCTTCGGCGCGGTCGGCTGGGTCGACGACTACCGCAAGGTGGTCTACAAGGACCCGGAAGGCATGCGCTCGCGCGAGAAGTATTTCTGGATGTCGCTGGTCGGCATCACCTCGGCGCTCTACCTGGCGTTCTCGGTCTCGGCCAAGAATCCGTGGGAAGTGCTGCAGCTGTTCTATGCATGGGTGCAGTCGGGCTTCTCGATGACGCTGCCCCCGAAGGCCGACCTGATCGTCCCCTTCTTCAAGTCGATCAGCTATCCGCTGGGCGTGTGGGGCTTCATTGCGCTGACCTACTGCGTCATCGTCGGTTCCAGCAATGCCGTCAACTTCACCGACGGCCTCGATGGCCTGGCGATCATGCCGACCGTGATGGTGGGCGGCGCCCTGGGCCTGTTCGCCTACCTGACCGGCAGCGCGACCTTCTCGAAATACCTGCTCATTCCCTACATCCCGGGCGCGGGCGAGCTGTTGATCTTCTGCGGCGCGATGGCGGGCGCGGGCCTGGCCTTCCTGTGGTACAACGCGCACCCGGCCCAGATGTTCATGGGCGACGTCGGCGCGCTGGCGCTGGGCGGCGCGCTCGGCACCATCGCCGTCATCGTGCGCCAGGAAATCGTCCTGTTCATCATGGGCGGCGTGTTCGTGGCCGAGACCCTGTCGGTGATCATCCAGGTGACCTGGTTCAAGTACACCAAGAAGCGCTACGGCGCCGGGCGCCGCGTGTTCCTGATGGCGCCGCTGCACCACCACTTTGAACAAAAAGGCTGGAAAGAGACCAAGGTCGTGGTCCGCTTCTGGATCGTGACCATGATGCTGGTCCTGGTTGGCCTGTCTACCCTGAAGCTGCGCTGAAGAATGAACTACGAAGGCAAATCCGCATTGGTGCTGGGCCTGGGTGAATCCGGGCTGGCGATGGCGCAATGGCTGGCGCGGGGCGGCGCACGCGTGCGCGTGGCCGATACCCGCACCGAGCCGCAGCGCCTGTTCGCCCTGCGCCAGGCGCTGCCGAACGCCGAATTCGTCGGCGGTGAATTTGGCGCTGCCTTGCTCGACGGCGTGGACTTCGTCGCTGTCAGCCCAGGCCTGGCGCCGGAGCGCGAACTGGCCGCGATCACCCCGGCCGCGCGCGAGCGCGACATCCCCGTCTGGGGCGAGATCGAACTGTTCGCGCAGGCGCTCGCGCAGCTGCGCCTTGACACCGGTTATGCGCCGAAAGTCATCGCGATTACCGGCACCAACGGCAAGACCACGGTCACCAGCCTCACCGGCCTGCTGTGCCGCCGCGCGGGCCTGAGCACGCGCGTGGCCGGCAATATCAGCCCGGCCGCGCTGGACGTGCTGAGGGAAAGCCTGGACGCGAACGAGCTGCCGCAAGCCTGGGTGCTGGAGCTGTCCAGCTTCCAGCTGCACACCACTTTCAGCCTGCAGGCCGATGCGGCCACGGTGCTCAACCTGACCCAGGACCACCTCGACTGGCATGGCAGCATGGATGCCTACGCGGCGGACAAGGCGCGCATCTTCGGCAGCGACACCGTGCGCGTGCTCAACCGCGACGATGCACGAGTGATGCGCATGGCCGCCGATGCGCCGGTCTATACCTTCGGCACCGGCGAGCCGGTGGAAGCGAACAGCTTCGGCCTGCTCAATGAGCGCGGCGTGTTGTGGCTGGCCAATGCGGTCGCCAGCGATGACGAGCCCCTCAAGAAACTGAAAAAAGGCGAGGCGCCGGCCCCAGTGGAAGTGAGCGTCAACCGCCTGATGCCGGCCGATGCGCTGAAGATCCGCGGCCTGCACAATGCCTCCAACGCGCTGGCGGCGCTGGCCCTGTGCCGCGCCTGCGGCCTGCCGCTGGCCCCGCTCCTGCACGGCCTGCGCGAATACGCGGGCGAGCCGCACCGCGTGGAGCTGGTCGCCAGCATCGATGGCGTCGACTTCTACGACGACAGCAAGGGCACCAATGTCGGCGCTACGGTGGCCGCACTGGAAGGCCTGGGCAAGGCCTTTGCCGGCGAAGACCAGCAGATCCTCCTGATCGCCGGCGGCGACGGCAAGGGCCAGGACTTCGCGCCGCTGGCGCTGCCCGCCTCGCGCTACGTGCGCGCCGTGTTGCTGATCGGCCGCGATGCGCCCGCCGTGCGCGCGGCCATCGAACCGACCGGCGTGCCGTTGTTCGACCTGCCTGGTTTGCCGGAAGCGGTGCAGCGCGCCGCCGGCCTGGCGCGCGCGGGCGACGCCGTGCTGCTGTCGCCGGCCTGCGCCAGCCTGGACATGTTCACCAACTATGCGCACCGCGCACAGGTGTTTGTCGACGCCGTGCGCGACATCGCCCTGGAGAAGGGGCAGGAGATCTGATGCCATTCCAGATTCCGTTCAAGTTCTCCGGCTCTTCCAGCGACGCGACCATCGCGGCGCGCAGCCGTCCGTCGAAGATGATGGACTACGACCAGCCGCTGGTCTGGGTCACCGTGCTGCTGATGCTGTTTGGCCTGGTGATGGTGTATTCGGCCTCGATCGCGCTGCCCGATTCGCCCAAGTTCGCCTACCTGAACGACAAGAACGAATACTTCCTGTACCGCCAGTCGATGTACATCATCGTCTCGATGGTGGCCGCCGCCGTCGCCTTCCAGGTGCCGGTGGCGGTGTGGCAGAAATACGCGCCGATGATGTTCATCGTCACCCTGGTGCTGCTGGCGATCGTCCTGATCCCGGGCATCGGGGTGACCGTGAACGGCGCGCGCCGCTGGCTGCCGCTGAAGGTCATGAACCTGCAGCCGTCCGAGATCATGAAGATCGCCGCCGTGCTGTACGCGGCCGACTTCACGGTGCGCAAGCAGGAATACATGCACAAGCTGACCAAGGGCTTCCTGCCGATGATGGTCGCGATCGGCCTGGTCGGCGGCCTGCTGCTGATGGAGCCCGACCTCGGCGCCTTCGGCGTGATCGTCTGCATCGCCATGGGCATCCTGTTCCTGGGCGGGATCAACATCATCTGGTTCGGCGGCATTGGCGCGCTGCTGGTGGTGATTTTCACGGCCATCATCGCGCTGTCGCCGTTCCGGCGGGCCCGCATGTTCGCCTACCTCGACCCCTGGGAGCAGGGCAATGCGCTGGACAAGGCTTACCAGCTGACCCACTCGCTGATCGCTTTCGGGCGCGGCGAGTTTTTTGGCGTTGGCCTGGGCGGCAGCGTCGAGAAGCTGTTCTACCTGCCGGAAGCGCACACCGACTTCATCATGGCCGTGATCGGCGAAGAACTCGGCCTGGCCGGCGTGCTGGTGGTGATCGCGATGTTCTACTGGCTGGTCAAGCGCGCCTTCGACATCGGCCGCCAGGCCATCGCCCTGGACCAGACCTTCGCCGGCCTGGCCGCGAAAGGGATCGGCATCTGGATCGGCGTGCAGACCTTCATCAACATGGGTGTGAACCTGGGCCTGCTGCCGACCAAGGGCCTGACCCTGCCCCTGATGAGCTTTGGCGGCTCGGGCGTGATGTTCAACTGCATCGGCCTGGCGATCCTGCTGCGCATCGACTACGAAAACCGGGTGCGCATGCGCGGGGGCCGCTCATGAGCAAGCGCCTGATGATCATGGCGGCCGGCACCGGCGGCCACATCTTCCCCGGCATCGCGATCGCGCAGACCATGCGCGCGCGCGGCTGGGAGGTGTCGTGGCTGGGCACCGCGCACGGCATGGAAACCGAACTGGTGCCGAAAGCCGGCATCCCGATGGACAGCATCGACTTCGCCGGCCTGCGCGGCAAGGGCCTGATGCACACGGTCACCGGCGCCTTCAAGATGGCCGCCAGTTTCCTCACCTGCCGCCGCTACATCGGCGCGCGCAAGCCCGACGTGGTGCTGGGCATGGGCGGCTACGTGACGGTGCCGGGCGGGATGATGGCGCGCTCGCGCGGCGTGCCGCTGGCCCTGATCAACGCCGATGCGGCGCTGCTGCTGTCGAACAAGACCCTGGCCCCGATCGCCCAGCGCGTGCTGTTCGGCTTCCCGGCCGATTTCGGCAAGGCCGCCGGCAAGGCGGTCGTCACCGGCAACCCGGTGCGCCAGCAGATCCTCGATTTGCCGCAACCAGGCGCGCGCTTCGCCGGCCGCAGCGGCCCGCTGCGCATCCTGGTGGTGGGCGGCAGCCTGGGCGCCAAGGTGCTCAACGACAGCGTGCCGGCCGCACTGGCGATGATCGCCCCGGCCGTGCGCCCGGTCGTCACCCACCAGTCGGGCAAGAAGAACATCGACGCCCTGCGCGCCGCCTATGCGCAGGCTGGCGTGGCTGCCGACGTGGTCGACTTCATCGACGACATGGCGGCCAGCTACGCCGCTGCCGACCTGGTAATCTGCCGCGCCGGCGCCATCACGGTGTCGGAACTCACGGCGGCCGGCGTGGCCAGCGTGCTGGTGCCGTTTGTCGCCAGCACCACCAGCCACCAGCGCGACAACGCGGTCTGGATGGCGGGCCAGAAGGCGGCCGTCTACCTGCCGCAGGGCGAACTCCATCCGCAGGGGCTGGCAAGCCTCTTGCAACGCACGACGCGCGAGGACTGCGCCGCGATGGCGCAGGCGGCCTACGGCGTCGGCAAGCGCGATGCCAATGAAGCAATCGCACGTGAACTCGAACGACTAGCCGGACAACAAGAACAATGAAACACAAGATCAAGAACATCCACTTCGTGGGCATCGGCGGCAGCGGCATGAGCGGCATCGCCGAAGTGCTGCTCAATCTCGGCTACAACGTGTCGGGTTCCGACCTGTCGAGCAATGCGGCCAGCCAGCGCCTGGCCGAACTGGGCGCGCGCGTGTATACCGGCCACTCGGCCGAGCACGTGACCGGCGCGAACGTCGTCGTGACCTCGACCGCCGTCAACGAAGCCAACCCGGAAGTGGTGGCCGCCCGCGCCGCCAAGGTGCCGGTGGTGCCGCGCGCGATCATGCTCGGTGAACTGATGCGCCTGAAGCGCGGCATCGCCATTGCCGGCACCCACGGCAAGACCACCACCACCAGCCTGGTTGCCTCGGTGCTGGCCCAGGGCGGCATGGACCCGACCTTTGTCATCGGCGGCAAGCTGACCGCGGCCGGCGCCAACGCCAAGCTGGGGCAGGGCGACTACATCGTGGCCGAAGCCGATGAGTCGGATGCCTCCTTCCTGAATTTGTCGCCGATGATCGAGGTGATCACCAACATCGACGCCGACCACATGGACACCTACGAGCACGATTTCGAAAAGCTCAAGGCGGCCTTCGTGCACTTCACCCACCGCCTGCCGTTCTACGGCCGCGCGATGCTGTGCATCGACGACCAGCACGTACGCTCGATCCTGCCGCAGGTAACGAAACCGGTGACCACCTACGGCTTCTCGGAAGAAGCCGAAGTGCGCGCCATGGACGCCTACGCCGACGGCGTGCACATGCACTTCACCGTGCGCCAGCAGGGCTACCCGGACACCAAGTTCGTGCTGAACCAGCCTGGCCTGCACAACGTGCTCAATGCCTGCTCGGCGGTGGCGATCGCGCGCGAAATCGGCGTCAGCGACGAAGCCACGGCCCAGGGCCTGCTCGAATTCCGCGGCGTCGGCCGCCGCTTCACCCGCTATGGCGACATCGCCCTGCCGAACGGCGGCAGTTTTACGCTGGTCGACGATTTCGGCCACCACCCGGTGGAAACCGAAGTGACCCTGGCCGCCGCGCGCGCCGCCTACCCGGGCCGACGCCTGATGCTGGCCTTCCAGCCGCACCGCTACAGCCGCACGCGCGACCTGTTCGAAGACTTCGTCAAGGTGCTGGCCACCCCGGACGTGCTGCTGCTGGCCGACGTCTACCCGGCCGGCGAAGCGCCGATCGTGGCCGCCGACGGCCGCGCCCTGGCGCGCGCGCTGCGCACCGGCGGCAAGGTCGAACCGATTTTTGTCGAGGCGATCGCCGACATGCCCACCGCCATCCTGGATGCGGCGCGCGACGGCGACGTCGTCATCACCATGGGCGCCGGCTCGATCAGCGGCGTCCCGCACCAACTGACCAATACAAAGGCATGAATACTGTGAACGCACCTGATTCCAGCTTCGACCCGGCAAGCCTCGGCAAAGTGGGCGTGCTGTTCGGCGGCCGCTCCGCCGAACGCGACGTATCGATCATGTCCGGCACCGGCGTCCTGGCCGCCCTGCAAAGCCGCGGCGTCGACGCCCATCCCTTCGACCCGGGCACCCAAAGCCTGGCCGAACTGGCCGACCAGCATTTTGACCGCGTGTTCATCGCGCTGCACGGACGCTACGGCGAAGACGGCAGCCTGCAGGGCGCGCTCGAGCAGCTCGGCATTCCCTACACCGGCAGCGGCGTCATGGCGTCGTCGGTGGGCATGGACAAGATCACCACCAAGAAGATCTGGAAGATCGACGAGATCCCGACCCCGGACTACATGGCCATCGATGCGTCTACCGACCTCGACGAAGTGCTGGTCGCGCTCGGCCTGCCGCTGATCGTCAAGCCGCCACTGGAAGGCTCGACCATCGGCATCACCAAGGTCAACAAGGCCGAGGAACTCAAGGCCGCGGTCGACCTGGCGGCCGGCTTCGACGAGGTGGTGCTGGCCGAGGAATTCGTCACCGGCCGCGAGTTCACCGTCGCCGTGCTGGGCACCGGCAAGACCGCCCGCGCCCTGCCGATCGTCGAGATCGTGGCCCCGGAAGGCAACTACGACTACCAGAACAAGTACTTCACCGACGACACCCTGTACCACTGCCCGGCGCAGCTCGACGACGTGCTGACCGAGGAGATCCAGCGCCACGCCGTGAACGCCTACCGCGCGCTCGGCTGCGAAGGCTGGGGCCGGGTCGACGTGCTGGTGCGCGAATCGGACATGCGTCCCTTCCTGCTGGAGGTGAATACCTCGCCCGGCATGACCTCGCACTCGCTGGTGCCGATGGCCGCGCGTGCGGTGGGCATCAGCTACGAAGACCTGTGCCTGGAAATTCTGGCATCAAGCCGCCTGAAAATGCCGAAAGCGAAAGGCTAAGCCGCAATGTGGCATGACGTCCGCACCCTCAACACGACCGCCAGCAGCCTGGTGGCGTTGACGGTGCTCGCCGGTCTCGCGTCCGGCGTGTGGTGGCTGTCGCAGCGTCCCATGTTCTCGCTGCAGGCGGTGACGGTGGAGAGCATGTACGACATCCCGCTGCGCCACGTGAACGAACTCACGGTGCGCAATGGCGTGATCGGCAAGATCCGCGGCAACTTCTTCACCACCGACCTGGAGGGGGTGCGGGCGACGTTCGAGACCGTGCCATGGGTGCGGCGCGCCACGGTGCGGCGCGAATGGCCGAACCAGCTGATCGTCGACGTCGAAGAACACGAAGCGCTCGGCACCTGGGGCGAGGACGGCCGCCTGCTGTCGGTCAAGGGCGATGTATTTACCGCCAACCTGGCCGAGGCCGACGACGACCACGAGCTGCCGGCCTTCGACGGCCCGCGCGGCAGCGAGAAGGAAGTGCTGGCCCGCTTCACCGAGCTGCGTTCGCAGTTCGCGCCGGTGGCGCTGGTGCCGCAGGCGTTGTCGCTGTCCGAGCGCTATGCCTGGACCGTCAAGCTGGACAACGGCATGAGCGTGGCCCTGGGGCGCGAGCAGGAACGCGACACGCTGAAGAAGCGCGTGCAGCGCCTGGTCGGCGTCTACCCGCAGCTGGTCGCGCGGCTGACGGAAGGACGCATCGACACCATCGACATGCGCTACCCGAACGGGCTGGCGCTGTCCTCGGCGTCATTGAATGTACCGGTGGACGCCACCAAGCCTGTCAAAGCAGTAAAGAAGAAACCAAGCCCGATCAACAAGACAACCAAGCAAACATAAGCAGGCAACAGCAATGACAAAAGACGCGAAGAACCTGATCGTCGGCCTCGACATCGGCACCTCGAAGGTGGTGGCGGTGGTGGCCGAGGTGATGTCCGATGGACGCCACGAGGTGATCGGCCTCGGTCAGCACGAGTCGAAAGGATTGAAGAAAGGCGTGGTCGTCAACATCGAGGCCACCGTCGAGTCGATCCAGCGCGCGCTCGAGGAAGCGGAGCTGATGGCCGACTGCAAGATCCGGAATGTCTATGCTGGCATCGCCGGCAGCCATATCCGTTCGTTCAATTCGAGCGGCATGGTTGCGATCAAGGACAAGGAAGTCACCGCCACCGATGTGGCGCGGGTGATCGAGACCGCCAAGGCGGTCAACATCCCGACCGACCAGCAATTGCTGCACACGGTGCCGCAGGAATTCATCGTCGACAACCAGGAAGACGTGCGCGAGCCGATCGGCATGAGCGGCATCCGCCTGGAAGTGCGGGTGCACATCGTCACCGGTGCGGTGTCGGCGGTGCAGAACATAGTAAAGTGCGTCCGCCGCTGCGGGCTCGAGGTTTCGGACCTGATCCTGCAGCCGATGGCCTCGGCCGATTCGGTCCTGACGACCGATGAAAAAGAGCTGGGCGTGGTCCTGATCGATATCGGCGGCGGCACCACCGACATCGCCGTGTTCTCGGACGGGGCGATCCGCCACACCGCGGTGCTGCCGATCGCCGGCGACCAGATCACCAGCGACATCGCGATGGCCCTGCGCACGCCCACCGGCGAGGCGGAAGACATCAAGATCCGCTACGGCGTGGCCAAGCAGGTGCTGGCCGACCCGGGCGAGACGCTCGAAGTGCCGGGGCTGGGCGACCGCGGCCCGCGCGCGCTGTCCCGCCAGGCGCTGGCGGCCGTGATCGAGCCGCGCGTCGAAGAACTGTTTGCGATGGTGCACACGGTGGTGCGCGAGTCCGGCTACGAGGGCGTGCTCTCGTCGGGCATCGTGCTCACCGGCGGCAGCTCGATCATGCCCGGCATGATCGAAATGGCCGAAGACATTTTCCTCAAACCGGCGCGCCTCGGCACGCCGGACTACCGCGGCCAGTTGGCCGACGTCGTGCGCAGCCCCCGCTACGCCACGGTGCTCGGCCTGCTGCTGGAAGCGAAGAAGCAATACCTGCGCGGGCACATCGTCACGCGTCAGGATGGTTCTGTGAAGGCAGTGTGGCAGCGCATGAAGGAATGGATAGCAGGGAATTTCTAAGTCACTGAAGCCGGTGGCTGAAACAGGCACGAAAAATTTTAGTACGACTGCAACAAATCGCTCACGGGTCAAGAGTTTTTAAATACAATCGCTACTTCCGGTTGCGGGGCCTGTCCAGGGGCCTGGCAAATCCCCGCAACGGAGGCGGCATCAGAAAATTAGGAGTTCATCATGGAGTTCGATATGGTCGATAACGCAGCACTGGGAACCGTCATCAAAGTTGTCGGCGTCGGCGGCGCCGGCGGCAACGCGGTTCAGCACATGATCAATAAAGGTGTGTCCGGTGTCGAGTTCATCGCCGCAAACACGGATGCGCAGGCACTCGCGGTGTCCGGCGCGAACAACATCATCCAGATCGGCGAATCGGGCCTGGGCGCCGGTATGCGTCCTGAAGTCGGCCGCCAGCTCGCCGAGCAGTCGCGCACCCGCATCGAAGATGCGCTGCGCGGCGCGCACATGGTCTTCATCGCCGCAGGCATGGGCGGCGGCACCGGTACCGGCGCCGCCCCGATCGTCGCGGAAGTGGCCAAGAGCATGGGTGCGCTGACCGTTGCCGTGGTCTCCAAGCCGTTCTCCTACGAAGGCGACAAGTGCATGCAGGTGGCGGAAGCCGGCCTGGAAGAACTGACCAAGCACGTCGACTCGCTGATCGTCATCCTGAACGAAAAACTGGAAGACATCTACGAAGACGAATCGATGCTCGACTGGATGAAGCACGCCGACGACGTCCTGAACAACGCGGTGGCCGGTATCGCCGAGATCATCAACGTCCCGGGCCACATCAACGTCGACTTCAACGACGTCAAGACCATCATGAGCGAGCAGGGCAAGGCCATGATGGGCACCGCCACCGCCGCCGGCGTCGACCGCGCACGCATCGCCGCCGAACAGGCCGTGGCTTCGCCGCTGCTGGACGGCATCGACCTGTCGGGCGCCAAGGGCGTGCTGGTCAACGTCACCGCTTCGCGTGGCCTCAAGGGTAAAGAGATCAAGGAAGTCATGGCCGCCGTGCGCGCCTTTGCCGCTCCCGACGCCTCGATCGCCCAGGGCATCGCCTACGACGACGCGATGGGCGACGAGATCCGCGTGACCGTGGTCGCGACGGGCCTGGGCAAGAACAAGAAGATGACCCTGGTGCAGCCGCAGCAGATGCTCAAGACCGGCACCTACAATGCGCCGGTGATGGCGGGTTCCTCGGCGATTGCCGGCGGCCTGGCCATGGGCTCGGCCAGCAGCGACGCACTGGGCGGCATGAAGCAGCCAGCAGTGTGGCGCCGCGAGCAGGCATCGGAGCAGGTGCAGGCGATGCAGCGTAATGGTGTGGAGACGTATGATATTCCGGCGTTCCTGCGCAAGCAGGCGGACTGATTTTTTAGTCGCCTGAAGTAAGAGGGGCCAGCGGAAGCTGGCCTTTTTTCTTTGGTGCGTACCGTTTGCGTTATTTGGTACCTTCACCCCTTGATCCGTCGTCCCGGCGCAGGCCGGGACCCAGGTCGGCACCGCACCCCCAGCGCATGCTGTAGTGGTACGCACACAAATTCGGTCCCGGCCTTCGCCGGGACGACGGTGCTGAATGTAGTGGTGCTTTCAAAACTCACTTGGCGCATCTTCAGCACGCCATTCCCACATCGGCGATAATTGCCAGATTCTCAAAACACATGAAGGAGCACCCCATGACCATCCAGATCGGCGATCGCCTGCCGGCAGGCACCCTGTCGGAATTCATCGAAACCGAAACCGCAGGCTGCTCGCTCGGCCCGAACAATTTCGAGGTCAGCGAACTGGCCAAGGGCAAGAAGATCGTCATCTTCGGCCTGCCGGGCGCCTACACGCCGACCTGCTCGGCCCAGCATGTGCCGGGTTATGTCGCGCAAGCCGACGCGCTCAAGGCCAAGGGTGTCGATGAAATCTGGTGCATCTCGGTGAACGACGCCTTCGTGATGGGCGCCTGGGGCCGCGACCAGAAAGCCACCGGCATCGTGCGCATGATGGCCGACGGTAACGCCGCCTACTCGAAGGCCCTGGGCCTGGACGCCGACTTCTCGAAGCACGGCATGGGCACCCGCTCGCAGCGCTACTCGATGCTGGTCGAAGACGGCGTCGTGAAACAGCTGAACGTGGAAACCGCCGGGTTCGAAGTCTCGAGCGCGGAAAAAATGCTGGAACAACTGGGCTAAGCTTTCCGCCCCTGTGCAAACGGCGCCGCGGCGCCGTTTTTTGATCAGATGAACATCCATACCGAATCCCCCGACCAGCCCGAAGTCCGGGCCATGCTGGACCGGCTCGACGCCTACTGTGCGGCGCTGTATCCGGCCGAATCGAACCACCTGATGGACATCGCTTCGCTGTTGAATGGCGACGTGCTGTTCCTGGTCGCGCGCGACGTGGACGGGCGCGCGGTGGGCTGCGCGGCGCTGGTCAAGCGCGACGGCTACGGCGAGATCAAGCGCATGTACGTCGACGAAGCGCGGCGCGGCCTCGGTACCGGGCGCAAGCTGCTGGAGCACCTGGCGATGTTCGCGCGCATGGCGGGCGTGCGCGTATTGAAGCTGGAAACCGGCATCCACCAGCCGGAGGCGATCGGCTTGTACGAGCGCGCGGGTTTCGAGCGCATCGAGGCCTTCGGCGGCTACCAGCCAGACCCCTTGAGCCTGTTCATGGAAAAATCCCTGTGAAGCGGCCCGCCGGCAACCTGTACAGCATCTACGCGATGGTGCTGGCCGTCTTCATGTTCGCCATGATGGACACGGTGATGAAGCTGCTCACCGCGCGCTACCCGGCGATCCAGGTGGCGGCGCTGCGCTCGCTCACCTCGCTGCCGCTGGTGGCCGTCTACGTGGGCCTCAAGGTGGGTTACGGCGACATCTTCCGCATCCGCTGGCCGCTGCACCTGCTGCGCGCGGTGCTGGGCATCGCCATGCTGACCTTTTTCGCCTTCGGCATCCGCAAGCTGTCGCTGGCCGAGGCCTATTCGATCTTCTTCATCGCGCCGGCCATCATCACGGCGCTGTCGGTCTGGTTCCTGAAAGAGAAGGTGGGCATTGCGCGCTGGATCGCGATCGCGGTGGGCCTGCTTGGCGTGCTGGTGGTGCTGCGTCCGACCGGCGCCGGTTTCCTCACCATCGGCGGGCTGGCGATCCTGGGCGCGGCGGCCATGTACGCCGTCTCGGCCATCACCGTGCGCCTGCTGGCCCGCACCGACCGCAACGAGCACATGGTGTTCTGGCTGATGGTGATGGTGGCGATCGGCGCGAGCGCGCTGGCGGCGCCCGGCTGGGTGGCGATGCGGATGGCGGATGCGCCGCTGCTGGCGGGACTGGCCCTCACCGGCTTCGTCGGCCAGCTGGCCATTACCGAAGCATTTGCCCAGGGCGAGGCCTCGAAGGTGGCGCCCTTCGAATACACGGCGCTGGCCTGGGCCGTGGGGCTGGACTGGCTGCTGTGGCAAACCCTGCCCGACAGCTACACCCTGGTAGGGGCGGCAATCATCATCGGCAGCGGCCTGTATCTGATCCGCCACGAAAAAGTGCACGTCGAATCCGACCATCCCTGAACCGGGGAGGGCCGTCAGCGCCGTCAAAAGCGCTGGGCTATAATCGGCGGATGCTGAAACAACGAACCATCAAACAGGTCGTCCGCACCACCGGTGTGGGCGTGCACTCGGGCACCAAGGTCGAACTGACCCTGCGCCCGGCCGCGCCAGGCGCCGGCATCACCTTCCGCCGCGTCGACTACGACCCGATCGTCGCCATCCCGGCTGCCGCCGACGTGGTGGGCGAAACGCGCATGGCCACGGTCCTGATCAAGGACGGCGCGCGCGTCTCCACCGTCGAGCACCTGATGTCGGCCTGCGCCGGCCTGGGCATCGACAACCTGACGGTCGATGTGACGGCCGAAGAAATCCCCATCATGGACGGCTCGGCCGCTTCCTTCGTCTACCTGCTGCAGCAGGCCGGCCTGGAAGAGCAGGACGCGCCGAAGAAATTCATTCGCGTGCTCAAGGACGTCGAAGTGCGCCACGGTAGCGGCGCCCAGGAGAAATGGGCGCGGCTGTCGCCGCACGACGGCTTCAAGCTCGACTTCTTCATCGAATTCAACCACCCGGCGGTGGACGGCACCATGCAGCGCGCGCTGGTCGATTTCGGCGACGTCTCCTATGTGCACGACGTGGCCCGCGCGCGCACCTTCGGCTTCATGCAGGACGTCGAAACCCTGCGCGGCCTGGGGCTGGCGCGCGGCGGCTCGCTGGAAAATGCGATCGTGATGGACGAGTACCGCATCCTGAACGCGGACGGGCTGCGCTACGAAGACGAGTTCGTGCGGCACAAGATCCTGGATGCGATTGGCGACTTGTACATGGTCGGGCACCCGCTGCTGGCGAGCTACACGGCGCACAAATCGGGGCACGCGCTGAACAACGAGCTGCTGCGCAGCCTGTTGGCGCAGCCGGATGCGTACGAGGTCGTGTCGTTTGACGCGCTGGTGGATGCGCCGCCGTCGTATATCAGGCAGATGACGCGGGAGTGGGCGCAGACGTAAGTGCTGGCGATTAGGGTGTGCATGCAAAATTGGGCGAAATGATGCCGGTGGCATCATTTCGGCCTTCGCCGGTACGACGGTCTCAAGGATAACGGAACTTCGTTGAGGCCCGCGCCATATGCACGTTGTTCCCGCCAAGTTCGTTGCAACCCGCTAACTTAGCCTTCAGCCACGGAAGAAGCTCAGCGCCGCTTCTCCGCCAACCTCCTCAACGCCGCCACCAGCTCCTTGTTCTGCTTGCTGTCATCCAGCGACTCCGCCAGCTCTTCGAACGCCTGCACCGCCGTCGGCGGCAGTTCCAGGGTGCGCATTTCCGGCTTGGCCGGCATGGCGCGCGCCACTTGCACCTTGAGCTTGACCGATTCCACCTGCCAGCCGCGTTCCAGCAGTGCGGCCTGCAGCTTGGGCGCCATCTGCTTCATGCGCGCGGCCACTGCCGAGCTCGGGACGGCCAGCACCAGCGCGCCGTCCTGGAACGAGATCACGTCGGTGTTGCCGGCCAGGATGGGCAGGATCGCGGCGCAGTCCGACTGCAGCCGCGCCATGCGCATGGCGGCGGGCAGCAGGCTGGCCATGCGGTCGTTCTTGCGCAGGAAATCCGTCGCAATGACCGAGGTCTGCCGGTTCTTGGTACCGTAGATGTGCACTGGGGGAGATGAGGGCGAATAAGTATGCCCGCAACATAGCATAAACCCCGCGCAAAGCGCGCAAATCCGGAAGATGCTTGCCGCGCACGCGCCTGGATGCGTGCCGGACGATGCAATTTGATAACATTCTGCCCATCAGCAGTCTTGTTATCCTGCCCATTGTCCCCAAGTGTGGCCGGATCGCATGATAAAATCAGTAGCTTTTTGCCATAGGCGGTCTTCGGCGGATGTGTTGTCCCGTCCCCTCAGGCTCTTTTCGCGGCGTATTTTTTGTAGAGTTAGCATGTCATTCCTGACCCAGATTTTCGGCAGCCGTAACCAGCGTCTGCTCAAGCAATACCACAAGACCGTGCGTCAGATCAACGCGCTCGAGCCGCAGATGGAAAAGCTGTCTGACGCCGAGCTCCAGGCGAAGACGCCTGAATTCAAGGACCGCCTGGGCAAGGGCGAGACGCTCGACGACATCCTGCCGGAAGCCTTCGCCGTCTGCCGCGAAGCCGCCAAGCGCGTCATGAAGATGCGCCACTTCGACGTGCAGCTGATCGGCGGCATGGTCCTGCACCAGGGTAAGATTGCCGAAATGGGCACGGGTGAGGGCAAGACCCTGATGGCAACCCTGCCGGTCTACCTGAACGGCCTGGCCGGCAAGGGCGTGCACGTCATTACCGTCAACGATTACCTGGCGCAGCGCGATGCCGAGTCGATGGGCCGCCTGTACGGCTGGCTCGGCCTGTCCACCGGCGTGAACCTGTCGCAGCTCGACCACGACAGCAAGCAGACCGCCTACGCCTCGGACATCACCTACGGCACCAACAACGAATTCGGTTTCGACTACCTGCGCGACAACATGGTCTACGACGCCCGCGAACGCGTGCAGCGCAGCCTGAATTTCGCCGTGGTCGATGAAGTCGACTCGATCCTGATCGACGAAGCGCGTACCCCTTTGATCATTTCCGGCCAGGCCGAGAGCCACACCGACCTGTACCAGCGCCTGAACGAGCTGCCGCCGCTGCTCACCCTGCAGGTGGGCGAGGAAACCCCGGACGGCAAGGGCCAGATCGAAGTTCCGGGCGACTACCTGAAGGACGAGAAAGCGCACACCGTGCTGCTGACGGAAAGCGGCCACGAAAACGCCGAGCGCATCCTGACCCAGTGGGGCCTGCTGCCGGAAGGCGCGTCGCTGTACGACGCCGCCAATATCACCCTGGTCCACCACCTGTATGCGGCGCTGCGCGCCCACGTCCTGTACCACAAGGACCAGCACTACGTGGTGCAGAACAATGAAGTGGTGATCGTCGACGAATTCACCGGCCGCCTCATGACCGGCCGCCGCTGGTCCGACGGCCTGCACCAGGCGGTGGAAGCCAAGGAAGGCGTGCGCATCCAGAACGAGAACCAGACCCTGGCCTCGATCACCTTCCAGAACTACTTCCGCATGTACTCGAAGCTGTCCGGCATGACCGGCACGGCCGATACCGAAGCCTACGAATTCCAGGAGATCTACGGCCTCGAGACCGTGGTCGTCCCGCCGAACAAGCCGTCGCAGCGCAAGGACCGCCAGGACCAGGTCTACAAGTCGTCCGAAGAGAAGTACAACGCGATGCTGACCGACATCCGCGACTGCTACGAGCGCGGCCAGCCGGTGCTGGTGGGGACGACCTCGATCGAGAACTCGGAACTCCTGTCCGGCATCCTGACCAAGGCCGGGCTGCCGCACAACGTCCTGAACGCCAAGCAGCACGCCAGGGAGGCGGAAATCATCGCCCAGGCCGGCCGTCCGAAGATGATCACCATCGCCACCAACATGGCCGGCCGTGGTACCGACATCGTCCTGGGCGGCATGGTCGAGAAGCAGATCCAGCTGATCGAAGCGAATGCCGCGCTGAGCGACGCCGACAAGGCGTCCCAGTCGCAGACCCTGCGCGACGAATGGCAGTCGCTGCACGACCACGTGGTCAATGCCGGCGGCCTGCACATCATCGGTACCGAGCGCCACGAATCGCGCCGGGTCGACAACCAGTTGCGCGGCCGTTCGGGCCGCCAGGGTGACCCGGGTTCCTCGCGCTTCTACCTGTGCCTGGACGATCCGCTGCTGCGCATCTTCGCGGGCGACCGCGTGCGTTCGATCATGGAACGCCTGAAGATGCCGGAAGGCGAGCCGATCGAGGCGGGCATCGTGACCCGCTCGATCGAGACCGCCCAGCGCAAGGTCGAGGCCCGCAACTTCGACATCCGCAAGCAGCTGCTGGAATACGACGACGTCGCCAACGACCAGCGCAAGGTGATCTACACCCAGCGTAACGAGCTGCTCGAATCGGTCGAGATGACCGACCTGATCGTCTCGCTGCGCGCCGGCGTGTTCACCGACCTGGTGCGCACCCACGTGCCGGCCGAATCGGTCGAAGAGCAGTGGGATGTGCCATCGCTGGAATCGGTGCTGGCGGCCGAATGGAACCTGCCGGTGCCGCTGCAGCAGATCCTGAAGGACGAGCCGAACCTGAACGACGACGACATCCTCGAGCGCGTGCTCAAGGCGGCCGAAACGTCGTACGACACCAAGGTCGGCGTGGTCGGCAAGGAGTCCTTCGGCGGCTTCGAGCGCAACGTCATGCTGCAAAGCGTGGACACCCACTGGCGCGAACACCTCGCGGCGCTGGACCACCTGCGCCAGGGCATCCACCTGCGCGGCTATGCGCAGAAGAACCCGAAGCAGGAATACAAGCGCGAAGCCTTCGAGCTGTTCAGCAGCATGCTGGACCAGATCAAGAACGAAGTGATCCGCACCATCATGACGGTCCGCATCCAGAGCCGCGAAGAAGTCGACGCGGCCGAAGCGGCGATGGCGGCCCAGGCGGCGCAGCTGGAAAACATCAACTACCAGCACGCCGACTTCAACCCGTCGGCGGCGCCGGAAGAGCTGCTCAACCCGAACCCGGTGGGTCGTGGCGGAGAAGAAGCGGTATCGGCCGAAGACCACAGCACCTACATGGGCGTGAAGGTCGGGCGCAACGATCCTTGCCCTTGCGGTAGCGGGAAGAAGTTCAAGCAGTGTCACGGGAAGCTGGCGTGATTGCTGTGATGGGGTAAAAAAGGAAACGGCCGGGGTGATGACCTGGCCGTTTTTTTGTTCGTGATGGGCGACGAAATTGGGTCCCGGCCTGCGCCGGGACGACGTTGGTTCGGTGTGTTTGAATGGTCGGCAGCGCGACCCCTGCCACTTACCTCAAGACCGTCGTTCCGGCGAAGGCCGGAACCCAAGTTTGCCCGCTTAAAGATAGCGCCGATTAAACCGCGAACCCAAGCGCGTCAACACCTCATACCCAATCGTCCCCGCCAGCGCCGCGACATCATCGATGGGATGCGAAACCCCCATCAGCTCCACCTCACACCCCGGCGCCACCCGCTCCGGCGCAATCCCCGTCACATCCAGCCCCATGCTGTCCATCGACACCCGCCCGACCACCGGCACCTTGACCCCATCGACGAAGGCATAGCCCCGCCCCGACAGCGAGCGCAGCCACCCATCCGCATACCCCACCGCCACGGTCGCGATCCTGCGCTCCCCGGCGACCACGTGGTGCGCCCCATAGCCGACGACATCGCCGTCGCGCACGGTCCGCACCTGCACGATGCGCGCATGCAGCGACACCGCCTGGCGCAGGGGATTGGGTGCGCCCGGCTGCGGGTTGATCCCGTACAGCGCGGCGCCCGGGCGCAGCAGGTCGTAGTGGTAAGCAGGCGCAAGAAAAATGCCCGACGAATTGGCCAGGCTGGCCGGCACGCCGGGGAACAGCGCGCGCAGGCTGTCGAAACGGCCGCGCTGCGCGTCGTTCATCGGGTGATGCGGTTCGTCGGCGCAGGCGAGATGGCTCATGACGAGCCTTGGCCGCACGCCCGCAAGCCAGTCGCGGCCTGCGGACAGCGCCGCCAGGTCGGCGGGCGAAATCCCCATGCGCGACATGCCGGAATCGAGCTGGATCGCCGCCGGCAGCTCCCGGCCAAGTGTAGCGGCGAGCGCGCGCCATTCCTGCAATTGCGCGGGATCGTTCAGGACAGGAACCACCCCATGCTGGAAGCAGTCGTGCGCGGTGCCAGGCGGTGGGCCATGCAATACGTAGATCGTGCAATCTGCGGGGAGCAGGGGACGCAGGCGGATGCCTTCATCCAGGTGGGCCGTGAAGAACACGCGGCAGCCTTCGCTTGCTAATGCCGGCGCCACCTGCGCCATCCCGAGCCCGTAGGCATCGGCCTTCATGACGGCGGCGCAGGTGGCCGCGGACATGCCGGCCAGCTGCCGGTAGTTGGCCCGCACCGCGCCCAGGTCGACCGTCAGCACCGCCCCGGCGCGGGACGGCTCTACCGAAACCACCATGCAGCGCTTACGCCTTGACCAGTTCCGGCGCGGCGCCGCGCTGCTCTGCGCCGGCGTAGCGGAACACCGCCAGGTCGTCGGCGCGGATGGCCGGTTTCTTGCCGCTCACCAGGTCGGCGATGACGCTGGCCGAGCCGCAGGCCATGGTCCAGCCCAGGGTGCCGTGGCCGGTGTTGAGGAAGAGGTTGCGCAGCGGGGTGGCGCCGACCACCGGGGTGCTGTCCGGCGTCATCGGGCGCAGGCCGGTCCAGAAGCTGGCGCGGCTGGTGTCGCCGGCGCCCGGGAACAGGTCGTTGACGACCATTTCCAGGGTCTCGCGGCGCGCCGGGTTCAGGTACTTGCTGTAGCCGGCGATTTCGGCCATGCCGCCCACGCGGATGCGGTCTTCGAAGCGGGTCACCGCGATCTTGTAGGTCTCGTCCAGGATGGTCGACATCGGCGCGCGGCTGGCGTCGGTGATCGGCACGGTGATCGAGTAGCCCTTGAGCGGGTAGACCGGCAGGTCGAAGAAGTTTTTCAGCAGCAGGCGCGAATAGCTGCCCAGCGCCAGCACGTAGCGGTCGGCGGTGACGACGCCTTGGCCGGTGCGCACGCCGGTGATCTGGTCGCCGCTGGTGAGTAGCTCGTCGATCTCGGTGTCGAACTCGAAGCGCACGCCCAGGTCGCGCGCCATCGCGGTCAGGCGGGTGGTGAACAGCTGGCAGTCGCCGGTTTCATCGTTCGGCAGGCGCAGGCCGCCTACCAGGCTTGCGTGCTGGCCCAGCGCCGGCTCGGCCTGGCCCAGTTCGCGGCCCTGCAGCAGTTCGTATTCGACGCCGGCCTGCTTCAGGATCTCGATGTCCTTGGCCGCGCTTTCGAGCTGCTGGCGGGTGCGGAACAGCTGCACGGTGCCCAGGGTGCGGCCTTCGTAGGCGATGCCGGTCTCGGCGCGCAGCTCGCGGATGCAATCGCGGCTGTACTCGGCCAGGCGCACCATGCGCTCCTTGTTGACCGCATAGCGGTCGGCGGTGCAGTTGCGGACCATCTGCCACATCCATTCGAGCTGGAACAGCGTGCCGTCCGGGCGGATCGCCAGCGGCGCGTGGCGCTGGAACAGCCATTTCGCGGCCTTCAGGGGGATGCCCGGCGCGGCCCACGGCGACGCGTAGCCGGGCGAGATCTGGCCCGCGTTGGCGAAGCTCGTCTCCAGGGCGGGGCCGGGTTGACGGTCGATGACGGTGACGTCGTGGCCAGCCTTGGCCAGGTAATAAGCCGTGGTCACGCCGACCACGCCGCTGCCCAGTACGAGAACGCGCATAGAGTTCCTGAAGTCCGTAAAGAATCGGGTTTTAGAAAAGATTGCCATACTACCGCGCATGGTGGAATAATTGATCCTGTTATTACACAGGTTTTCAGTGAAAAATCATGCGCGTCCAAAAGAACTCGAACCGTGTGCTCGACAAGATCGACCTCCACATCCTGTCGATCCTGCAGGTCGACGCGCGCATGGTGATGAAAGACCTGGCCGAGCAGGTGGGCCTGTCGCTCACGCCCTGCATCGAACGGGTCAAGCGCATGGAGCGCGACGGCGTGATCACCGGCTACCACGCGCGCGTCAATCCGCAGGCGATGGGCCTGCAGATCCTGGTGTTCGTGGAAATCACCCTGCACCAGAAGTCCGAAAAAGCGTTTGACCGCTTCCGCCGCGCGATGCTGGCCATTCCGGAGGTCATGGAGTGCCACCTGGTGTCGGGCGACTTCGACTACCTGATCAAGGCCCGCATCCCCGAAATGTCCGAATACCGCCGCCTGCTCGGCGAAATCCTGCACGTGGCCGACGCCGGCCAATCGAAGAGCTACGTGGTGATGGAAGAACTGAAGGAAACGCTGGCGCTGTCGATCCCGCGCTGAACGACAACTTCGGGGTCAGGTCTGACATTTGGACACGAGCTCATCTGTCCGTGCGCCCGGCCCCGACCTGTCGGTGATGCCTGCAGGCGCGCCATGGCGCGGCGCAGGAAGGCGATGACATCGTCGCCGATGCCCGTGCCGAGGCGCAGCATCGGTTCGGTGCTGGAGGCGCGGCGGAACTGTTCGACCACCTCCGGCGCGTCGCCGACCATGCCCGTGAACAGCGCGAACCATTGGCGCGCCAGTGCCAGCGCTTCGTCCGATCGTGCAGCCGGATCCGCCGCCATGCAGGCGCGCACCTTTACCGCCAGCTCGATCCAGTGGTCCGCATGCGCCTTCTCGTGGGAGCGCATGCGCGCCACCGTTTCGGGTGGCAAGTAGCGTGCGTAGATGTCGAAGCGCAGTTCGGCAATCACAGTGCGCATATAGTCCAGCAGCACAGGCGACAGACCGAACTCCTTCTGCGCCCGCGGGTCCTGCGAGGTCATCGCCGTTAGCTGCAGGACGAAGGCCGGGTTCCCGCCGCTGTCGCGCTCCAGCCGTTCCAACCAGCGCACGGCGAAGGTCTTTGCTTGCGGCGCGTCGGGCACCACGCCGCTCGTTATCAGGGACTGAGCGTGTGCGACCAGGTGCTGCCATTCGGCCTGCGCTGCGGGATCCTGATAGAGCGGCAGGCGGGCCAGCTCCTCTTTTGAAAAGTATTGCTCGTACATAGTCATCTGCTCCAAAGTGGTTAGCCAGATGGACAGCTCAGGATGCTCGCCGTTTGCCAGTTGCGTGCGCAGGCGCAGCAGTTGCTCGCGCATGCGCGCCGCTTCCGCGATCTGCCGGTCGAGGCGCGCGAGCTGGCGCTCGACGATGGCCATCGGCGAGGCTGCCGGGCTGTCCAGGTAAGCCCCGATGTCGGCCAGCGCCATGCCGAGCGTGCGCAGGGCCTGGATCTGCTGCAGGCGCGCCACGTCGTCGCGGTGGTAGAGGCGATAGCCGGCATCGGAACGCGCAGAAGGACAGAGAAGGCCGATGCTGTCGTAATGGTGCAGCGTGCGGACCGTCAGTCCGGCGCGTGCCGCGAGTTATGCCAATTTCAACATTTCCTGTCTCCCTGTTCTTCATGCATGCAAACACTGTGGTGCCTCACCTAGCGTGAGGGTCAAGCGACTACGTGGCTGCCGCGAAAAAAAAGAAGCGATAAGCCCACCTGCCATCATCGCTGGCAGTCAAATCGCAAATCGGGGTCAGGTCTGACATTTGGACACGAGCCCATCCGTTCACCTCCCCTTGTGCTGGTGGCGGGCAGCTTATGCTTTACCAATTTGGAAACCTAGTGCTGAGGCCGTGTCCAAATGTCAGACCTGACCCCGAAGTTTGGTTGTGCTGGCAGTACAATAGCGAATTCACCATTTTTCCCACATGAGATCGCCATGGCCGTCAATTCCCCCCTGCCAGTCGCCGCTGAGCTGAAACCCGTCAACGGTATCGAGATCGGCTTTGCCGAAGCCGGTATCAAGAAGCCCAACCGCAAGGACCTGCTGGTGATGAAGCTGGCCGAAGGCGCGACCGTGGCAGGGGTGTTTACCCTGAACCGCTTCTGCGCCGCGCCGGTGCAGGTGAGCAAGGCCAACCTGGCGGCCGTGACGAGCGGCGGCAAGCCTATCCGGGCGCTGGTGGTTAATACCGGCAACGCCAACGCGGGTACCGGCGAGCCGGGTCTGGCCAATGCGCAGGCGACCTGCGCCGAGGTGGCCAAGCTGCTTGGCCTGGACGCCCAGCAGGTGCTGCCGTTCTCCACCGGCGTGATCCTGGAGCCGCTGCCGCTGCCGAAGATCGTCGCGGGCCTGCCGGCCGCAATCAGCAACCTGAAGGCGGACAACTGGTTCAACGCCGCCGAGGCGATCATGACCACCGACACCCAGCCCAAGGCCGCGTCGCGCACCGTGCATATCGGCGAGCATAGCGTGACCATGACCGGCATCAGCAAGGGCGCCGGCATGATCAAGCCGAACATGGCAACCATGCTGGGCTACCTGGCGATCGACGCCAAAGTGGCGCAGCCGGTGCTGGACCAACTGGTGAAGTATGCGGCCGACCACTCGTTCAACAGCATCACGATCGACGGCGACACCTCGACCAACGATTCCTTCATCATCGTCGCCACCGGCGCCGGTTCGCTGGTGGTCGATAGCGCCAGCGGCTTCGAATTCGAGGCGCTGAAGGATGCCGTCACCGACATCTCGCGCAACCTGGCGCAGCAGATCATCCGCGATGGCGAAGGCGCGACCAAGTTCATGACCATCACGGTGGAGCAGGGCGCCAGCGTCGAGGAGTGCCGCAAGATCGCCTACTCGATCGCCCACTCGCCGCTGGTCAAGACCGCTTTCTTCGCCTCCGACCCGAACCTGGGCCGCATCCTGGCCGCTGTGGGTTACGCCGGCGTGGACGACCTCGATGTGACGAAGCTCGACCTCTACCTGGACGACGTGTGGGTGGCCAAGAGCGGCGGGCGCAACCCGGACTACAAGGAAGAAGACGGCCAGCGCATCATGAAGCAGGCGGAGATCACGGTGCGCGTGACGCTTGGCCGCGGCGAGGCCGCTGCCACGGTCTGGACCTGCGACCTGTCGCACGACTACGTGTCGATCAACGCCGACTACCGCTCCTGAATCGATGACGCCGCTGGAACAGTTCCTGCACCGCGCCGAAGCCCTGCTGGCGCGGGTGGAGGCGGTGCTGCCGCCCGCCCTGCCGCGCGAGCCTGACTGGAAGCGCAGCTTCGCCTTCCGCTGGCGCAAGCGGGCCAGCGGCGGCGTGAAGTACCTGGCGCCGGTGCTGCACGCCTCCACCATCCGGCTCGACGACTTGCACCACGTCGAGGCCCAGAAGCGCCAGATCGAGCAGAACACGCGCCAGTTCGTGCTGCGCCGCCCGGCCAACAACGTGCTGCTCACCGGCGCGCGCGGCACCGGCAAGTCGTCCCTGATCAAGGCCTGCCTGAATGGCTTCGCCGACCAGGGCCTGCGCCTGATCGAAGTCGACAAGGCCGACCTGGCCGACCTGCCCGACATCGTCGACCTGGTCGCGGGCCGGCCGGAGCGCTTCGTGGTCTTCTGCGACGATCTGTCGTTCGAAGAGGGCGAGGCGGGCTACAAGGCGCTGAAAGTCGCGCTGGACGGCAGCATCTCGGCCCAGTCCGACAATGTGCTGATTTACGCGACCTCGAACCGGCGCCACCTGATGCCGGAAAAAATGTCGGACAACGCCGGCTACCGCCATGGCGACGATGGCGACCTGCACCCGGGCGAGACGGTGGAAGAGAAAATCTCGCTGTCGGAGCGCTTCGGCCTGTGGCTGTCGTTCTACCCGTTCAAGCAGGACGACTACCTCGGCATCGTCGCGCACTGGCTGGCCAGCTTCGGGTGCACGCCGGAGCAGGTTGCATCGGCGCGGCTGGAAGCGCTGCAATGGGCCCTGCAGCGCGGCTCGCGCTCGGGGCGGGTGGCGTGGCAGTTCGCCAAGGACTATGCCGGCAGGCTGCCGGATGGCGACGCCCAATGAGCGACGCTGCGATGGCAAAACCGGTCGACGTCGCCGTCGGCATCCTGATGCGCGCGAACGGCGACGTGCTGCTGGGCCAGCGGCCCGAGGGCAAGCCGTATGCGGGCTACTGGGAATTCCCGGGCGGGAAAGTGGAGCAGGGTGAGGACATCTTCCACGCGCTGCAGCGCGAGTTCGTCGAGGAGCTGGGCGTGCGGGTGCTCAGCGGCGAGGCCTGGTGCTGCGTCGAGCACGTGTACGAGCACGCGCATGTGCGCCTGTACTTCTACATCTGCCGCGAGTGGGAAGGGGAGCCGCAAAGCCTGGAAGGGCAGGCGTTTGCGTGGCAGGGGGCATACAGCGTGGCGCCCTTGTTGCCGGCGACGATACCGTTGCTGGAGTGGTTGGATCGGGTGCGATTTGCACCCTCGCAAGCGGCGAATTTCGCGGGATGATTTAGTACCCCTAGCGCGTCGTTCCGGCGAAGGCCGGAATCTAATTTGACGTTCGTGGCGACTCAGCGAACTTGGGTTCCGGCCTGCGCCGGAACGACGGTTTTACAGCTGGTGGCTACGAGTGCCGATCGTCTATGCAAAGGCATGGTACCGGTGGGCGCACGCCCTCACTCCTCCGCCAACTTATCATCCTGCACATCCGCCGCCGTCGCCCCGGGAATCGTGTACTTCTCTTCCGCCCACGCCCCCAGGTCGATCTGCTTGCACCGCTCGGAGCAGAACGGCCGGAATTTGTTCGCCGGGGTCCATTCGACCTTCTTGCCACAGGTCGGGCACGCAACAACAGTCATCACTACACCAATCAGAATTAGAAATTACAAAGAGTCAGGTCGAACGGCACGTCTTCTTCCAGCGCCTTCGGCTTGCAGTCGCCGTCCTGCGTGGTAAAGCGCACCCACAGCATGTATTTATTGGCCGAGATTTCCGGAATCGCGCCCAGGGTTTCGTCGATCGACAGGCGCAGCATCTGGTACACCTTGCCTTGCAGCATTTGCTGGTAGCTGCCGCCGGTGGCGGTCATCTTCACCGGTCCGCCGGAGTCGCGCAACAGGCGCAGCACCAGGGCCAGCGCCTCGAACAGCGGGGCGAGCGGGGCGAACCAGTTCATGATGTCGCCATGGCGCTGCGTGGCGGGGCGCTTTTGCCAGGCGTGGTAGGAGGGCAGGTCGAATTCGCAGGCGCCGCCGGGGATGATGGTGCGGCCGCGGATGCTCATCAGCCATTCGTTGTCGCGTACGTTCTGGCCGGTCTTGCCCTGGGCGCCGACCAGGGCGCTGCTGACGCTGTCCAGCTCGGCCAGCACGGCGTCCAGCGCCTCGGGCGCGACGTTCGGGTTGCTGCGGTAGCCCAGCAGGCTTTGCTTCTGGCGCTCCAGTTCCTGCAGCAGGTCGGATTTCAGGTCGGCGCGGCCGGCCACTTCCAGCATGTCAAAGATCGTGGCCAGCGCCACGTGGTGCTGCATCGGGTGTTCCTGCTGTACAAAAAACTTGAACTTCTCGTACAAATCTTCCAGCCGCAACAACGTGCGAATCCGCTCGTTGAAAGGATATTCGTAGACGATCAAAATGACATCCCTCTGAATGTAGGCTGGCGAGCAACCCCGTGATTCTGAACCATGCTGCGCAAAATTACAAATACCACATTGACTTAGTTCAATTTACTTTCACTTTAGCCTGCTCTGGGATAAATACATGGCGTGCAGAAGGGCCACCTGGGGGCGCAAAGCGTCCAGTCCGTCGTCATTCACGATGATGTCGTCGGCCGCGGCCCGGCGCTGTTCGCGCGTGACCTGGGTCGCCATGATGGCGCGCACCTGGCTTTCCGGCATGCTGTTGCGGGCCATCACGCGTGCCACCTGCAGCGCTTCCGGGCAATCGATCGCCAGCACCCGCGTGACGCGCTCGCGCCAGTTGCCGGATTCGATCAGCAGCGGCACGACGAAGATCACGTAGTCGCCGCTGGCAATCGCCGCCGCGGCGGCGGTGGCGGCGCGGATGCGCGGGTGCAGGATGGCTTCCAGGCGGGCGCGGGCGCTGGCGTCGGAAAACGCCAGCGCGCGCATCTTGGCGCGGTCGAGCGCGCCGTCCGGGGTAGCAAAATCGTCGCCGAACTCGGCCAGCAGCGCCGGCATCGCGGCGCCGTGCGGGGCGGTGAGGGCGTGGGCGATCTGGTCGGTGTCGATCACGGACGCGCCCAGCGCGGCGAACATGTCGGCCACGGTGCTCTTGCCGCAGCCGATGCCGCCGGTCAGGCCCACCGAGAACGCCGGCTGGCGCTGCGCGTCCATGTCAGCCGTAGATCAAGGTCTGCAGCCAGGCGCTGATGCGCACCCCGTACAGCAGGGCGATCAGGCCGGCGGCGGCCAGGTAGGGGCCGAAGGGGATCGGCTTGTCGCGGCCGCGCTTGGCGAACACGATCAGGCTGATGCCCACCAGCGCGCCCACCACCGAGGACAGCAGGATGATGGTCGGCAGCATGGCCCAGCCGAGCCAGGCGCCGAGCGCCGCCAGCAGCTTGAAGTCGCCATAGCCCATGCCTTCCTTGCCGGTGGCCAGCTTGAACAGCCAGTACACCGCCCACAGCGCCAGGTAGCCGGCGGCCGCGCCGATCACGGCGTCCTGCAGCGGCACGAAAGTACCGTGCAGGTTCACCAGCAGGCCCGCCCACAGCAGCGGATAGGTCAGGTCGTCCGGCAGCAGCTGGGTGTCGACGTCGATGAAGGTCATCGCCACCAGCAGGAACAGGAACAGCAGCGTGGCCAGGCCGGCCATGCCGCTGCCGAAGGTCCACACCAGCACCCCGGCCAGCACGCCGGTGAGCAGTTCCACCGCCGGGTAGCGCGGCGAGATCGGCGCCTTGCACTTGCGGCACTTGCCGCGCAGCGCCAGCCAGCTGACGACCGGAATATTTTCCAGCGCCGTGATCTGGTGGCCGCAGTGCGGACAGGCCGAGCGTGGCACCATCAGGTTGTAGCGGTCGGTATGGGGCGGCTCCTTGCCGCTTTCCTGCGCCACGTAATTGTCGGACTCGCGCTGCATCATCTTCGGGATGCGGTGGATCACCACGTTCAGGAAGCTGCCCACGAGCAGCCCGAACAGCGCCGCCACGAGGGTGGCGGACAGGGTGGCCGGCGGGGCGAACAGGAAGGATTCCAGGGGCATGGCGAGAAGGTCCGGTTAACAAGTCAAAAAGATTCTTTAGATCAACCTATTGTAGAGCTTTCCCTGCGATTTGGCGAAGCCTGTGCAAGGCGCCCGCGCAGTTCGGTAAGGGGGCCGGCCTTGCGCCCGATTGTGGCGGATCATGGGTGCATCGTGGCGCGCGGCTACGCTGGGCTGGTTCACCCATGATTTCTGCCCCCACTGCCAGGTGCCTGCGATGCCACGCGCGACATTCACTTTCCTGAACCATGCCAGCTTCATGGTGCGTACCGACGCCGCGCTGCTGGTGTCCGATCCCTGGCTGGGCGGCGAGGTGCAGGCCGGCGCCTGGGGCCTGATCGATGGCACCGACCGCAGCGCCAGCGTGCTCGAGACGCTCAACGCGGCCGGGGTGCCCATCTATATATGGTGTTCGCGCGCCCAGCCTGACCACCTCTCCCTGCCTTTCCTGCGGCGCCTGCGCGCCGAACTGCGCGGCATCGCCACCTTCCTGTACCGGCCGGGGCGCGACCGGCGCATCGTCGACGAGCTGCGGCGCCTGCGGCTGCCGGTGGCGCAATGCCGCGACGGCGTGCCGGTCGGGCTGTCCGGCGACCTGCGCCTTACTGCGCTGGCCAACGGCGACGGCGATACCGCCTGCCTCATCAGCTGCGGCGGGCGCAACATCCTGAACCTGGGCGACCGGGCGCTGGCGAGCGCGGCGGCCTGCCAGTCGGCCGCGGCGCGCGTCGGGCAGCTGGCGCCGCGCGTCGATCTGCTGCTCACGGGCTTCGGCAGCATGGGCTGGTGTGGCAACCCGGAACAGTACGCGCTGCGCGAGGCGGCGGCGAAAGCGGCGGTCGAGCGCCTGGCGCTGCAGGTCGAGCGTTTCCGCCCCAAGCTGGTGGTGCCCATCGCCTCGTTCGCGCGTTTCGCCCGGGCCGACAACCTGTGGCTCAATGGCGGCCGTATCGCGCCGGCCGAGCTGCTGGAGCACACGCGCCTGGAACAGGTGCGCAGCGTCATTCGCTTCCTTGCGCCCGGCGCCAGCGTCGACCTGCAGCGCGACACCCCGGCCACGCTGGCTCCAGCGCACGTGCGCGCGCTGGAGCATTGGAGCGAGCGCTGGCGCAACCGCCCGCCACCGCTGCCGCGCCCGCCGCAAGCCTCGCTGGGTGAACTGAAGGCGGCCTTTTCCCGCTACCGCGAACGGCTCGCGGCTGGCATGCACGTGCTGCCCTGGCTGCTCGAAACGGTGGGCCCGCTCAAGCCCCTGCTCATTCACCTGCCCGACCTGCGCCAGACCGTCGAGCTGTCCTACCGCCATGGCTTCCGGCTGCGCGCGCGCGAAACGGCGGCCCATGTCGCCATGTTTTCCGGCACCGCGCTGCAGCTGCTGCGCATGGAAGACGGCTTCGATACCGTGTACGCGGGCGGCTGCTTCTGGACCCTTCGCCGCAGCGGCCTGTCGACCTTCGGGCGCTTCTTCCTGCCGCAGCGCATGGGACGGCGCGGCGCCGACCGGCGCCGGCCGCTGGCCATGGGCGGCTACCTGTGGCGCGCGCTGGTAGGGAAAGTGGGGCGGCAGCTGCAGGCGGCGCTGCGCTGAGCGCCGCCTGCTTGCCATGTCGCCCCAGCCAAGGGCGGCCGGCGGTTCGCTGCGGGTATTCGTCGGCGATCAGGCCAGCACGGCCGTGGTAAACGCATCTTCGGCGCTCTCCTCGCCGAACCAGGCGCGCGCGGCGCGCCGCACCAGGGTGGTCTCGCGGCCATCGAGGAAACCGTCGGCCTGGATGATGTCGACCATGGCGCGCCAAAGGCGGATCTGGAGCAGCGGATCGCGGATTTCCATCAGCAAGTGATCCATCAGGGCCGGGTCGATCTCGACCATGCCGGCGCGGCGGTTGGCCGCTTCGTCGAGCAGGTCCTCGCACAACTCGCGCAGGGTGCGGTCGAAGGTGTCGTCATGGACCTCGACCTGCTGCAGGGAGCTGGCGTGGTGCATCGCGTGGACCTCGGACGGGCTGACATGGCCGTCGACGATCATGGTCAGGGCCAGGATGCGACTGATGGCTTCGGGACTGTTGGCGGAGTAAGTGTGCATGGTGAGCTGGTCTGAAAGTGAATGTGAATCCACTATAGGGGCGCGCAAAACTAAAGTAAATTCGATTAATCCTTCGTAAAACGTAAGTTTTTTCGATATTTACGTGATCAATTGCAAGGGCGTGCACTACTTTCTCGCCGTCGTCACCCATAGCCAGCTGCACAGTTGGTTCGAATCGAGCAAGCTGCGCCCGAGCAAAGCGGGCGAATTCGACGACGGCGCACTGCGCAAGTTCTTCGCCTGCGCCGGCTTCATGGTGGCGGCGACCGTGCTGGCCGACATCGTGCTGCCGTACACTAAGCGACCGAGACCGGTCAGATATAGGCTAAACCAAGTGAACATAGATAAGCTCGCGCAAGACTTAAGGAAACGAGGTGTCGCGTCGAACTACTACCGCGTTGGACCATGGGGCCAAGGATTTTCCGACATTCGTTCGCGCTTGAGGAAAACAACGGGATGTTCCAAGTAATGCACCTAGAGCGTGGACACGCCTCCCCGTTTGGTCTCATTCGCGAGTGAACATGAGGCATGCACATACCTTCTCGATGAGCTAACAAACACCGATGCTTATTTGGTACGCTCCAAGACGCCAAGCTAGTCTACGTTAAAGCTCCATACCTCCGCATCGGGTCGGTTCGGTCTTTCGTGACAGTCTGCGACTTTTTGGCCCTGGCGGCCTGCTATGCTGACCTCAATGGCCGCCTTCGGCCATAAGCGGACGAAACAACCGAGAAGGCAGTTAGATACGCTACCTGATTATCGATGGAATGTTATCTGGAACCGGTGTTCGTGACGCTATCAGCGGCGGGTATGTGGAACTTGCCGAGTTGGGACTTTCGCCATATGTCGTAGAGGCGATCACTTGCTGGTTAGCCCGTTACGAGACAGCACACTACCGGCAGTTTGACAATCCACGAGAGGTCGAATCCCTTGATGATATCGGGCTAGAGTTATGCAACCGTCTCGCCCAGGAACTTCAGGGAAATAAGATCGGGTACTTTTCCGCTGCTCGGATGGAAAAGCTGAAGTCTGCTTAGGTTCGGATGCAGTCCTTCGTGACAGTCTGCGATTTTTCGCCCTCGGCGACCTGCTATGCTGAGCTCAAAGGCCGGGTTCGGCCAAAAGCGGTCTTTCCTTCGAGCAGTTGTGAAGCGGTATGGCGGTTTGTCATCTTTAAGTTCTACAGAGGGGCAGTAACCGCCATTTTTGCAGCCCGTTTGTTCTGAACTTCCACCTCTCGCAAATTTTACGGGAAACCTGTGTCTATGAATGTAGCCGAGAAATTTCGCCTATTCACAAAACAACACAACTCGCACTGGCATATCCGCTACGGTGAGGTCGAACCCTTCTTCCGCGACGGCTATGCTTGTGTGGCCCATGGACAGTACCTTGCAGCATGTTTGTGCTTAATAACAGGAATCGAGATGAGCTTACGCCTTCCCCTCCTGCACAATCTAAAGCTGGACATTCGTGACGCATGGAAGTCAAAAGAGATCGGCGTACCTCTATTGTCGAACAAACTTTTGCGAGAAGCGAAAGCAATCGGTTTGCCGGTTGAAGTTTTAAGATTTGACCGTGACCCGGAAGATTCAGAGTTCCTGTTGAATCTTCAGTCGGATGACCGTCTTAAGCAAGCGCATATAGTTCGACTGCGGAACAATATCTGCCACGGCAACCTCAATATCTTTACGAAAGAGGAGGACGGGGAAGGCAAAATCTACCGTAGCGACATCGAAAAAGAAGCTAAAGAGCTGGAGGAAGTTGCGATTACTTGGGGTGAAGGCTACGGCAGATGGCACAGTGGCTTGGAAGCTGAAACGGACGGTCCCGAAAATGCTCCGGCTAAAGTTGGTTGATAAGGAAACGATTCGATATGATGAATTTGGGCTGGCTATGGACTGCACTTAACACTAATCTTACTATCGCTTTCGTTGGCGGCCTTACTGGAGCAATCGGCGGCGCACTAGGCGCACAATACATCGCTGAACGAATGAAACGACGCGAAGAACGAGTCCGTGAAATTCGAAGTACTAATGCTGCGATCATGACGTGCTTCTCAATATGCAATACTGCGCTCATCATAAAACATCAGCACGTTGAACCTATGCGGAGTGAATTTGAGAAGCAAAAAGAAGATCTTGAAATGCTTAAGGTAAGGCAAGCGGAAGGAAAAATTGTGCCCGACCAAGTTCATCAAGTAACCGCCGATTTTCGTCAATTTTCTGCGCCTATTGTTCCAATAGACACATTGAAAACTCTCGTCTTTGAAAGAATATCGGTTTATGGGCGTCCGCTTGCGCTCGTTTCTGTATTAGAGCAATCGCTTACTGGGTTAACGCAAGCGATAGGACATCGAGGGAAATTAATTCAGCGTTTCCAATCTAGTGCAATTCCAAAGGAAAGATTCGCGCACCATTATTTCGGGCTACGACAGGCAAGTGGGGAGACCGATCAAGAGTATTCGGACACGGTTAGCGTAATCGCTTCCTACACCGATGACGTAGCGTTTTTCAGCGCGCTCTTGTGCCAAGATCTCGTTAAACATGGAGAGGAGGTTAGAGCGCTCGTTGCGAAACTAGCCGACGAGAGTGTGCCTAGAGTTAGCAAGGCTGATTTCTCTGGGCCGAAGGCTAAAGGATTGCTTCCATCAGACAAAAACTATGCTGACTGGCTGTCGGGATTCCAAGAAGGGGAAGGCAAAGCGGACTGAGGCGATGGCCACTGCAAAGGTCCGCTTCGGGTCGAATCCGGTCCTTCGTGAAAGTCCGCGATTTTCGGCCCTGGCAACCTGCTATGCTTAGCTCAACGACCGGTTTCGGCCAGCCGTTTGAAT
>NZ_FOLD01000008.1 GCF_900112225.1 Massilia yuzhufengensis
GGATATAGACAAGTCAGGAATACAGCTGCAAGTTTGTTGATACAGCTATCCCAAGAATAAAAAAACTACTTCTTCCAGATTCAGAGTTTTTGACCAGTTGGTCAAAGACTCGTACAAGTCAAAGCCTGATGACCATAGCAAGTCGGTCCCACCCCTTCCCATCCCGAACAGGACTGTGAAACGACTTTGCGCCGATGATAGTGCTGCAACCAGTGTGAAAGTAGGTTATCGTCAGGCTAGTTATAAGAAAAAACCCGCAGAGTGATCTCTGCGGGTTTTTTTGCGTTTGTGTTTTGGGTATTCAGGCGTTATCGCATCAAGCGTGCGGTATCTCTGCTCGATGGAATTGGGGTGAACAATGCCAGTGGCATTGTTCACGCCTGCGCCGGAAGTCGTAGGCGCCAGTGGCGCGTACGACGGTTCGGGGGGAGCCGGCCGGGAATCATGGTCTGGCCTGCACACCCAAGACCGTCGCACCCGCGAAGGCGGGTGCCCAAGTTGACCTGGCTTTTTGCTGAAACAAAAAAGCGGGGCTCACGCCCCGCCTCATCAGCGACAAAAAAGCGCGTTCACACGCCCCAGAGGACGTCAGTCTGCTGATCCCGGGCCGAACGCAGCATCTCGAGCAGGGGATAGGCGCGGGTGGAGAAGGTCACCAGCTCGATGGGTTCGTGATCGTTATCCTCCACATCGCCATGGTGCGCGTGCACATCGCGTTCGACTTGTTCCGACACCTGGTGCTTGCGGCTTTCTTCGATTTCGCCTTCGAGCAAAGCGACCGCCCGGGGTGCTTCTGCGGCGGTGATGACGCCGCGTTCCATATCCTTGTTCAGCATGTCGAGGATGCGCTTGGCATGTTCCTGGTACATCAAGACTTCGGGATACGATTTACATTTGAATGTAATCAACATAGCTGTGCCCATTGATTTGTTAGTGACTAAACGATAACACGTCTTGGTAATGCGGTCACCCCGCGCACGCACTCAAGGCCGCGACCGCCGCAACAACCAGGATACGAACAGTGTCAGGAATACGGCAATCGGTGCCACCACGCTTGCGGCCGTCTCCAGCTTCGACGGCGCAGCCGTCGTGGCGGTCAAGGTCCACGTCACCCCGCCCCATGCGAGGCTGTTGACCATCTCGAGGATCGAGGTGAGATAGTCGCTCCTGCCGCGCGCCAGGTAGTCGCTGCGCAAACCCGGCTGCGCGCACCAGTGGACGATCACGGCAGCGGCGCATACCGCGCCCGTCAGCGAAAGGCCGGCCAGCAGGGCCGTCGCCGGGGCGCGCATACCCAGCCATGCCAATGGCGGCAGCACGATCCCCAGCGAAGGCAGCACAGCTGCGGCGAGCTTGGCGATGCGAACCGTCCATGGCCGCGCCGGCGCCATCATCAGAAGGTCGGGCGCGTCTTCGGCCGACACGGTGATCCATGCCAGCGAGGCGGTCAGCGAGCTGCATAGCAGCGTGAGCCCTGCTGCGAGCATCGGCAGCTGCACCTCGCTGCGCCGGAAGGCGATGAAGCACAGCGGCAGCAGGTAGATCAGCTGCAGCGCAACCTGCGAGATCAGGTGCGGGTCGCGCACGACCAGTCGCCATTCCTTGAGCAAGACCGTGGCGAACAGGCTGCGGCCAAACCGGTAGCGCACGCCGCCTGCGGGCCGGCGCGCAGCCCTGCCGGTCGATGCCGCCTGCTGTAGCCCGTGGACGAAGAAACGGTGCGTGCGTCCGGCGGTGAAAGCGAACGCCGCCAGCGCGACCAGTGCGATGCCCAGGGCGGGCAGGGGCTCGCCCAGCAGTGCGCGGCCGGGCAGCCACACCGGGCTTGCCGCGCCGAGCGCCCCGTTTGCCGCGAAAGCCTGCGCGAACGCCGCTGTGGCCCGGGCTTCCATCGACGACGAGAAATAATGAAACAGCTGCGACAGGAGGAACAGCGAGGCGCCGGCCAGCGCGCCGATGACTTGCGCGACGACGCGCGTGCGGCGCGCACCCAGCACCCGCACCAGGCCGAGCGTCATCAGCATGGCCGCGCAGGCGATGACGGTTGCGCTGCCCAGGATGACCGGATAGACCGCCAGCCAGCGCGCGTGGCCCAGCAAGGCGCCGGCGTGCGCGAATGGCGCCAGGAAGAACAGGTACATCACCGCGGTGCCTGCGGCGACGCTCGCAAGGCGCACCGTGAAGATGCTGCGCGAGGGCAGGGGCGAGGACAGCAGCAGGTCGAGGTCGCCGCGTTCGAACAGCACCATCACGCTCGACTTCAGGGCGGTCGAGAGCATGAAGGTCATGCAGCCGAACAGCAGCGCCGTCACCGCCACCAGCACGCGCGGGTCGGCCACGTCGATGCCGCCGGTGCGCTTGATGACGTAGTAGGCTACGCCGTGCAGCGCCAGCCACACCAGGGCCGCGGTGGCCAGCCCGGCGATACCGGGGCGCCGCTGGGGCTTGCCCGGCTTGCCCGGTTTGCCGGCCCCCGCGCTGTACCACAGCAGCTTGAGCTCGTGCCAGAACAGCCAGCGGATGCTGCCCGGTGGCGCGCTCATGGCTGCGCTGTCAGCTGCAGGAACACGTCTTCGAGGCTGGCGCCGCTGGTGCGCGCGCGCAGTTCGTCGAGCGTGCCCTCGGCGATCAGGCGGCCCTCCCGGATGATGCCGATGCGCTGCGCCAGGCGTTCCGCCACCTCCAGGATGTGGGTGGTCAGGATCACCGTGCCGCCCTTGGCGACGTGCGACAGCAGCAGGTCCTTGACCTGGCGCGCGGCGCCCGCATCCAGTCCGGTCAGCGGCTCGTCCAGGATCAGCAGTTCCGGGTCGTGGATCAAGGCCCCCGCCAGCGCCAGCTTCTGTTTCATCCCGCGCGAGAAGCCTTCGGTCAGTTCGTGCGCATGCGGGGCCAGGTCCAGCCAGTCGAGCAGCTCGCGTGCGCGCGCCTCGGCGGCGGCGGCCTCCACGCCCCACAGGCCGGCCACGAATTCGAGGTACTCGGTCGGCTTGAGCTTCCCGTACAACATGGGGTCGTCGGGGAGGTAGGCGATCCGGCGCTTGGCCTCGCGCGGCGCCTCGGCCAGGTCGATGCCGAGCACCTCGATGCGGCCGCTGTCCGGCGCCACCAGGCCGGCCACCATGCGCAGCGTCGTGGTCTTGCCGGCGCCGTTGGGACCGAGCAGCGCATACAGCTCGCCGCGCCGGACCGTCAGGTCCAGCTTGTCGACCGCCGGGCGGCCATAGGACTTGGACAGGCTGGCAGTGCGCAGCGCAGGGGAAAGGTCCTTGTCCATCATTGCGGCGCGAACGACGACAGGAACTGCTCGGTCTGTTCCGGCGGCATGGCGCCGGGCTTGCCCACCACGATCACCTGGTACACGCGCTCTCCCTTGGCGACAAAACGCCCTACCAGCCGCAGCGCGCCCTTGCCCTTGCCGGTCGCGTCGACGGCAAGGAGCGCCGCGCCCGGCTTGGCCTCCTCGCTGGCGCCGATATTGCGCAGCAGGGCCTGGCGCATCGCGGGCAGGGTGGCCTGCGCCATGGCGGCATCGGGCGCCACCGCGGTGCCGACGGCGAAGGTCGTGCCTTCCACCTCGGCGGCCGTCATCGTCATGGCGACCCGGATCCCGCCAAGGTCGATGTCGCGCGTATGCGTCGCGGGCTTGGCAGGGAACAGCACCCTGAATGCGCCGTCAGGGCTGTTGTAGTCGCGCCAGTTGTAGGCCGGCGAACAGGCGGCCAGCGCCGCCGCCGACAGGGATACGAGGAGGAGTTGTTTGATCTGCATCCCCCGATGGTAGCAGGACGCGCTGCGAACGCAACCACCATGCCGCGCGGGTACTCAAGGCTCGCGCAGCGCGCGCCGGTACTGGATCGCTTCGGCGATATGCCTGGCCGCGACGCTGTCGGCGCCAGCCAGGTCGGCGATGGTGCGCGCCACCTTGAGCACGCGGTGGTAGGCGCGCGCCGACCACTGCAGCTGCTGCATCGCGGCGCGCAGCAGGCGCTCGCCGGCCGCATCGGGATGGCAGTAGCGGTCGATGTCGCGCGGCGCCAGGCGCTGGTTCGGCTTGCCCTGGCGCGCCAGCTGCAGCGCATGCGCCTGGGCCACACGCGCTGCGATCGCGCTGCTCGCTTCACCATCGGCCTGCGCGCCGATGCTCTCTGCCGGCATGGCCGCGACGCTGAGCTGGATGTCGATGCGGTCCAGCAGCGGCCCCGAAATGCGCCCCTGGTAGCGCTGCGCCGCCTCAGCCGTGCAGCGGCATTTGCCGGATGGGTGGCCGAGCCAGCCGCAGGGACAGGGGTTCATCGCCGCGATCAGCTGGAAGCGGGCCGGGAAGTCGGCCTGGTGGGCCGCGCGCGAGATCGTGATCTGGCCCGATTCGAGCGGCTCGCGCAGCACCTCGAGCACGCGGCGGTCGAACTCCGGCAACTCGTCGAGGAACAGCACCCCGTGGTGGGCCAGCGATACCTCGCCGGGACGCGGCAGGTTGCCGCCGCCGACCAGGGCCACGCCCGACGTCGTATGGTGCGGGCTGCGAAAAGGGCGGCGCCGCCAGCGCTGCGGCGAGAAGCTGCCGGAAATCGACTGCACCGCGGCCGATTCCAGCGCTTCGTCTTCGCTCATCGGCGGCAGCAGGCCGGGAAAGCGCGAGGCCAGCATGCTCTTGCCCGCACCGGGCGGGCCCACCAGCAGCACCGAATGGGTGCCGGCGGCGGCCACTTCCAGTGCGCGCTTGGCCACCTGCTGGCCCTTGACTTCGGCGAAGTCCGGATAGTCGACCGGCGCCAGCGAGGGCAGGCCCTGGTGGCGCGCCAGCCGCGCATTGCCGGCGCCCTGCGCAAAGTGGGCGCAGACCTCGAGCAGCGTGCGCGCCGGGTAGATCGCGGCGTCGGTCACCAGTGCGGCTTCGTCGGCATTGGCAAGCGGCAGGATGAAGGCGCGCGCGCCGCCATCGGCCTGCCGGTGCATCGCGAAGGTCATGGCCAGCGCGCCGCGGATCGGCCGCAGCTCGCCGGATAGCGAGAGTTCACCGGCGAACTCGTAGTGCGCCAGCTGCTCGCCCGGGAGCTGCTGCGAGGCCGCCAGGATGCCGATCGCGATCGCCAGGTCGAAGCGGCCCGATTCCTTGGGCAGGTCGGCCGGCGCCAGGTTGACCGTGATGCGGCGCGGCGGAATGGTGAAGCCGGAATTCTGCAGGGCCGCGCGCACGCGGTCCTTCGCCTCGCGCACTTCGGCATCGGGCAGGCCCACAATGGTGAGGGCCGGCAGCCCGTTGGCAAGGTGGACTTCGACGCTGACGGCGGGCGCTTCCATGCCGGCCAGCGCGCGGCTGCGTAATACGGCCAGGCTCATAGGGATGCTTGGATTGATGAGGACCCGGCCGATGGTGCCAGTCATGCGAAACGCCTTGTTGAGCGCAACCAATGGTGAGCCAGCCAGGGCGAAAAAGCGGCGTTCGATCCCACAATCCCGCAATCGGCGACATCAGGCCTCCCCGATAACTTCGCGTCTGTACATTGACTTCAGGAACACCACTTAATCCACCTGAAGGAATCGCAGATGCCATCGATCATGGACTTCCCGCTGCCGCAACTGCTCAATCTTGCCGCCCACATCGGCGCCGGCATCGCCGCGATCTGCCTCGGCATGGCCATGCTGGCCGGCGCCAAGGGTACGCCGACCCACCGCAGCCGGGGCAGGCTATTTGCCGCGCTGACCCTGGCCGTGTGCGGGACCGCGATCATCGGCAACGTATTCTTCCGCTTCGTCCCGGTGTTCGCGGTGCTGACCGTGCTGGTCACCTACCAGCTGCTCAGCGGCTGGCATGTCGTGTACACGAAAGCCGCCGGCCCGAACCGCTTCGACGCCTTGCTGGGCGTGTGCGCCGCAGCCTGGACGATCGGCCTGGTCCCGGTGCTGCTGGCGGCCGGCGACAAGGGCGGCGCGGCGCCGCCGGTCATCCACGCCTCGCTTGGCGCGCTGGCCTTCCTGCTTGCCTACGATGCGGCGCGCTGGTGCTTCCCCACGCGCTGGCATGCGTCGCTCTGGCGTGTGGAACACATCTACAAGCTGGTGGCCTCGCTGTTCGGCATGCTGTCGGCGGCGGTGGGCAACCTGGTGAGGGTGGGGCAACCCTGGTCGCAGCTGCTGCCTTCCGTGCTGGGCATGCTGGCCATAGCCCTCTTCATCTGGCGCGAGCTCCGCCTGCGCCGCCGGGCGGCGTCAGCTGGCGCCCACTGCGCGGTGGCCAGCGAGTAGAATCGATTCTTTTTTCCATCGGGGCCGTCCTTGCAAGCAGCGCATCACCCCGGCCGCGTTCCCGGCCTCGACCTGCTGCGCGCCATCGCGATCCTGTGGGTCATGGCCTACCACGTCACCAGCTACGGCGTGAAGCTGCCCGCGATCGCCGAAGTCGGCTGGATGGGCGTCGACCTGTTCTTCGTGCTCAGTGGCTACCTGATCGGCGGCCAGGTGTTCGCACAGTGCGCCAGCGCGGAAGGTCCGCGCTGGAAGGACTTCATGCTGCGGCGCGCACTGCGCGTGCTGCCGGCCTATCTCGCCGTGCTGGCACTGTACCTGTGGGTGCCGGGCTGGCGCGAAAGCGCCGGCATGCAGCCGGCCTGGCAGTTCCTGAGCTTCACTGCGAATATCTTCCCGGATTACTTCAACAACCGCGCGTTCTCGCATGTGTGGTCGCTGTGCGTCGAAGAACACTTTTACCTGCTGCTGCCGCTGGCGGTCACGCTGCTGGCCTGGCGCCCGGCCGCATGGAAGCCGGTGGCGCTGGTGCTGGCGATCCTGGTGGGCGGCGTGCTGGCGCGCGCGCTGGCGTGGCAGCTGGAGGTCGCGCCCAACCTGCATATCAGCGGCGGCCGGGACGACTGGGTGCTGCGCTTCGTCGAGCATATCTACAACCCGACCTGGGCGCGTTTCGACGGCCTGCTGGCCGGCGTTGTGCTGGCGGCGCTGCGCCAGTTCCGGCCGGGTTGGTGGGCATGGATGACGGCGCGGGCTGCGTTATTCCTGGCCACCGGCCTGGCGATCACGGCGAGCACCACGCTGCTGCTGTTTGTCGGGCCGCCGCGCCTGGCCACCGCACTGGCCGGCTATCCCCTGGTGGCGCTGGGCCTGGCCTGCATCCTGCTCGCCTTCGCCAGCCCGCAGTCGCCGCCGGGACGCCTGCGCATCCCCGGCGCGCGCCTGCTGGCCACGCTCGCGTTCAGCCTTTACCTGACTCACAAGAGCGCCTACCACCTGGTGCGCACGCATGGCGAGTGGTCCGCCGGCGGGCCCGCCGCTCTGGTGGCCTACGCCGGCGCTGCGCTGCTGATCGGCGCGCTGCTCCACCTCGCGGTGGAGCGTCCCGGCCTGCAGCTGCGCGCGCGCCTGTCCAGGCCGCGCCGCGCGCTGCGGCTTGAGGCGGCCTGAATCAGGGCACGAGCAGCGGGTTCTTCGTCACGGCGACCGCCACGATGTAGGCAAAGCAGGCCAGCGCGCCGAAGAAGGCGGCGGTGCGAACCTGCTGCGTGCGTCCGCGCTTGAGGGCGATCACACCCAGCACGATGTAGCCCACCAGTGCCACCAGCTTGGCGGTCAGCCACGGCGCCTGGCCCGGATACTGGCCGCTCACGACCACCAGGCCGATGGCGCTCACCAGCAGCAGCGTGTCGACGATGTGCGGCACGATCTTCACCCAGCGCGCCTGCAGGCGCTGCGAGCCGGACAGCATCCAGGTACCGCGGACCAGGAACAGCAGGCCACTGAGGATGGCGAACGTCATGTGGATGTGCTTGAGGGCGAAGTAATTCATTGGCTGGCTTTCAGGGTAAAGGCCTGCAGTATGCCTCAAGGACGCAGGTAGGCGATCCCGAGCGCGACCTCGGCCGCAACCTGGGTCTTGTTCTCGGCGCTTTCGCTGAACGACAGCAGCAGGTCATCGGCCGACATCCCGCCCTGCATCTGTGCCAGCCAGAACGCCAGCCCTGCATTGTCGGGGGCCCGGTGCAGCACGTTGAGATAAGCCGCAGTGATGATCTGGGCGTGGGTTGGCGCGGCGCCATACAGCAACTTGAATTCCGCTGAGCCGGTGAAGCCGCCGGCCATTGCCGCCAGGGGCAGCCCGCCATCGAGGGCGGCGATCCAGAATCCCAGTCCGCCGGTATCGGGGGCGCGCTTGAATGCTGCCCGGTACAGCCGGTAAGCCTTGCCTGCGTTGCCGTCGATATCGAACGCCAGTGTGAGGTCGGTGAAGTCGATCCGGAATGGTTGCTGCACTGTCTGGGTGCCGTCCGCGCCGCGGTTGTCGACGATGACGATGGCGGCGCCGTTGCGGGTGATGGTGTAGGACGAGCGTGGCCCGCGCAGCACGGCGCCGTCGATGTCGGTGAACGCCGCCGGCCCGAAGCCGCCGTAGTAACTGGACTGGTACTGCGAACGCGCGACGTACACGAGGCGGCCCGGCGCGCCGGCGGCCAGCGCAAAGCTTCCGTCTACCGATGCCAGGCGTCGTTCGTCGAGCAATTCGTCGACACCATTGAAGCTGATGCCTGATACCGACCAGCCCGATGCATCGTCGATGTAGGCGCTGCTGCCGGGAGCCACGTCGGACATCAGACGCAGTCGCAGGTGCTGCCCGCGAAAGGCGTCGAGCGATACCGAGACGGGCCTGGCTCCCTCCAGTACCCCGGCTTGTCCAGGACGGGTGTACGCATCCTGCCAGGACTGGCCGTCGTCGAGCGACACCTGGACATGGAATACCTGGTCGGTCGTCGCGTAGCCGGTTGCCAGTGTAAACGCCACGGTGCCTCCCGGCGCCACCAGCAGTTTGCGCGCGAAGTTGAGCCGCTGCGGACCGAAGTCGCTTGTGCTCTGGCGGAAGCGGAACTGGGCGCCCGCCACCATGGCATGCGCCCCGCCATTGCTGGCTATCCAGTCAGTGGCGGCGGTATCGGTGCCAAACACTTGCGCCAGCACCTTGCGCCGGTATTCGACCAGCTCATATCCGGTCGCCGCAGCCATCGGCGCCACCCGCACCTCGTATGCCTGGCCTTTGGAAACCAAGACCGGCGCAGTCAGGCTGGTATTGATCTGCCCCGGGGTGGGGGACGCGGGGTCGAACATCACCACGTCATAGGAATGGCTGACCTGCCGGCCCGCGACAACGATGTTCGATATCGTCACCGTGTAGCGGACATCCGCAGCGGGCTTGGTGTAGGCGCCGTAGGCCGGCGCGTCGGGCATCGTCCACACCAGGGTGTTTTCGCCATAGCCGCCAAGGACCGGTTCCAGGGCGGCGGCAAGCGGCACGCCGCCCTTTGACACGGTCACCGTCGCGGCGCTGAAGTTGGCATCCGGGAGCGAGAACGACCAGCGCCGGAACACGGTTTGGTAGGGCGTGTAGCCCTTCGTCGGCCACGCGACGTACCCATCGCGTACCGGCGGGCGCGTCGCGCCATAGGTCCCGTCGGAGACCCACAAGGCGTTCGCCCCCGGATAGGACACGCCGCCCACCTGCATGGCCGGCACGTCGCCGGAACCGATCGTGCGCAACTGGGGGCGCAGCAAGTGGCGCCGGTGACCGACAAAGTAGTTGGTGCCGCCGTAGTCCTGGATATACGCGTCGATGGCGTTTGCGCCCGTGTTTACCAGGGCCAGGTTCGAATTGGCCGCGCCTTCTGCACCCAGTGGCGAATACAGTTTCCAGTCCGCCTGAGGGTAGTGCGACAGCATGCCGTTCGCACTCATCATCAGCGCCGCATGCTGGGCCTTCACGCTGAATTCGCGTGACAGCCCGACCATGGCCGGCACGCCAGCCATCGCGCGGTACCAGTTCAGGCGCCGCACCGTCGCGTCTTGGAACCCGTCGCCGACGGTACCGGCCGTACCAAGCGCATAATTGCCCGTCCAATTCATCGGGCCGGCCGGGAGGCTGTAGTGGCCGTTGTAGAGCACGCGCACGGCTTCGCGATCTTCCGGGTCGATCGACAGGGCCGGCGGCAGGGCGAGGTCGGCCGAGCTGCGCCGGCTGCTGTCGCGTATACGGGCCGCCTCGCGCAGCGCGGCGTCGGTCAGCGGCTGGTCGAGCTGCATGGAGACACGGCTGGGGGATGCCTGGCCCGCCGGCTGGTCCGGGGTGCCGGCTCCGCAGCCACCGATCAGGGCGGCAGCGAAGCTGAGGAGGAGGATTCGCGGACGGTTCATGGCACAGGGGAGACGTGGGTGGGCGACCCCGCATGATACAGACAAGCCGGGGCGTGCCGGCACCAGCCTGCCGACGCCGCCGTAGATCATGCGCCCTGCATTGCCGGCGCCATCATGTACTGCCGCCTCAGCCGCACTCGCCCACGTAGTGGCATTCGTCGCAGCGGGTGCAGCCGTCGACCTTGCGCAGTGCCCGCGCGCCGCATTCGGGGCACTTGGCGCCGGTAGCCTGGGGCAGGGCGCCTGGCACTGCCGGCGGCTGCGGTTCGTGCTCGGGCGCGGGGGCGTCGCCGCGCGCATCGAAGCGGCGCGCCAGCTCCGGCAGCGCCACCTGGTTGCCCCAGGCGTCGAGGAAGCCGCGCCGGATCAGCACGCGCTGCAGCATGAAGGCGATCGCCGCCACTTCGGAATCGTGGTACACCGGCACCTGGGCGCCGTCTTCGCGCGTGAGGGTGCCGCAGCGTACCGGCCCCTTTTCCCACACCACCTCGCGCATGTCGGCCAGCGCCCGCGCAATCGGGCCGCCGGCGCGCGCCACCATCGACAGCAGGCGCATCGAGGCGGTGATCCACTGCTGGCCCCCAAGGCGCTGGTTGGTCGGCATGAAGAACTCGAAGGGCCGTTCGACCGTCACCGGCCTGCCTGCATGCACGCCATCGGCGCGAATGAAGCTCACGGTGAGGTAGGCCGTCTTGCGGCCCTCCTGGGTCGAGTACTCGATTTTTGAGGTGACCGATTCCAGTTCGCCCAGCGGCCGCCGTTCGAAGCGCTTGCGCAGCGGGTCGTCATCCGGCGGCGCCGGCGCGTCCGCGTCCGGAGCGGCCGACAGCACGCTGCCCAGCACCGTGTTGGGCCGGTAGGTCGCCAGTCCCTTCAGTCCCGCATGCCAGGCCTGGCTGTACAGCTCGCGGAAGTCCTCGAACGGATAGGCGGCCGGGACGTTGACGGTTTTCGAGATTGCCGTGTCCACGAAGGGCTGCACCGCCTGCACCATGCGCAGGTGGTCGAGGGCGCGCATCTCCAGCGCGGTGACGAATGCCGGCGGCAGGCTGGCCGTGTCGTGGCCCAGTTCGCGGTACAGGCGCCAGGCGTGGTCTTCGACGTCGTAGCTGCGCATCGCGCCGTCGGCCATGCGTTTCTTGCGCTGGTAGGTCCAGGAATAGGGCGGCTCGATGCCGTTCGAAGCGTTGTCGGCGAAGGCCAGCGAGATGGTGCCGGTGGGCGCGATCGACAGCAGGTGCGAGTTGCGGATGCCGTGCGTGCGGATGGCCTCGCGCAGCGCCTGCGGCAGGCGTCCGATGAATTGCCCGCGCAGGTATTGGTCGGCATCGAACAATGGGAAGGCGCCCTTTTCGCGCGCCAGTTCGACCGAGGCCGCGTAGGCCGCGTCGCGCAGGGCTTCGGCGATGCGCGCGGCCATGTCGCGGCCTTCGTCGCTGTCGTAGCGCAGGCCCAGCATCACCAGCGCGCTGCCCAGCCCCAGGAAACCCAGGCCCACGCGGCGCTTGGCCCGGGATTCGGCGGCCTGCTGCGGCAGCGGCCATTCGGTCGCATCGAGCACCAGGTCGAGCATGCGTACGGCTACCGCCGCGACTTCGCGCAGGTGGGCAAAGTCGAAACTGGCGCTGTCGCTGAACGGCTCGCCCACGAAGGCCGTGAGGTTGAGCGAACCGAGGTCGCAGCAGCCGTAGCCAGGCAGCGGCTGCTCGCCGCAGGGATTGGTGGCGCGCAGCTCCTCGGCGTACCAGAGGTTGTTTTCCAGGTTCATGCGGTCGACGAACAGCACGCCCGGCTCGGCGTGGTCGTAGGTGGAAGCGATGATCTTCTCCCACAGCGCGCGCGCCGCTACCTCCCGGTAGACCCACAGCCCGTCGTCGCGGCGGCGTGCATCGGGTTCAAGCTCGCCGGGTTCGGCGCGGTGCACCAGCGCGAAGGAGGCGTCGGCCTGCACCGCGCGCATGAAGGCGTCGGTGACGCCGACCGAGAGATTGAAGTTGGTGAGCGCGCCCGCGTCCTTGGCCGCGATGAAGCGTTCGATGTCCGGGTGGTCGATGCGCAGAACGCCCATCTGGGCGCCGCGGCGGGCGCCGGCCGATTCCACCGTGCGGCAGGAAGCGTCGAACACTTCCATGTATGACACGGGGCCTGAGGCGCGCGAGCGGGTGCCGTGGACCTTGCTGCCGAAGGGGCGGATGGCGCTGAAGTCGTAGCCCACGCCGCCGCCGCGGCGCATGGTCTCGGCAGACTCGAGCAGGGCGGTGTAGATACCCGGCAGGCCGTTGTCGACGCCGGAGATGGAGTCGCCCACGGGCTGGACGAAACAGTTGATGAGGGTAGCCTGCAGGCCGAGGCCGGCGGCGGAGTTGATGCGGCCCGCCGGAACGAAGCCCTGTTCCTGGGCCCACAGGAAGCGCTGCTCCCATTCGGCGCGCCGGGCCTCGGGTTCGAACGCCGCCAGGGCGCGCGCGACGCGCCGGCGCACGTCCTGGATGCTGGTTTCATCGCCCTTGGCGTACTTCTCGCGCAGCACGTCGAGCGAGACCTGCTGCGGCGGCAGCTGCCCGGGTGGGTGGTCGATGGCATTCATGGTGGCTCGCGCTCCGGCATGAATGCCGGTGGCTCAGGGTTTGTCGAGGATGATATGCGGCGCCGCCGGATCGGTGGCGCCGGGGACGGCGCCGCCGCCAGCGGTCGATGCAGCCGGGCCGCCCTGGGCCGACAGGCGCGCTTCCAGCTCGACCACCCGCAGCTCCAGCGCTTCGAGCTTGGCGCGGGTCTTGGCCAGCACCTGGGCCTGGATGTCGAATTCTTCCCGGGTGACCAGGTCGAGCTTGGAGAAGCCCTGGGTCACCATCGATTTCACGTTGCGCTCGATGTCCTTGGCCGGGGTGCTCTCGAGGGCCTGGTTGATCTTGCCCTGGATGTCGTTGAAGAAGCTATTCATATCCAATTCCTATTCGATAAGCGCCACGTTGCACCAAGAAGGTGCGCCGCAATCCGCTTTGGTGCGTGCCGGGTGCGTTCGATCGCATCAAACGCGTGCTGCACGGGTTTCCGGGGTTGTTCGAATCGCAAATGGGGCGGATGGATGAGAAAACAAGCACCCGATGCGCGGTTTTTCGGCTGGCACGCATCCTGCTAAAGAGTTGTCAGGCGTGTAGCAAACAAGATTGTAAACCGCAACGGCACTGACCGTTGAAGATAAGGGGAATGTCATGAAGTGCAATACCTCACATGCAGCAGCCGCAGTCTGGGCCGTGTTTGCCCTCTCGAGCGTGCCTGCATTCGCGCAGGAAGCCACCCCTGAGCACCAGGTCAGCTACAACGCCGCCATCACCAGCGACTACCGTTACCGCGGCCTGTCGCAAACCCGGTTCGACCCGGCGCTGCAAGGCGGCGCCGACTACACGCACAGCCCATCCGGCTTGTACGTAGGCACCTGGCTGTCCACCATCAAATGGACCAAGGATCTTGGCGGCGACGGCAACCTCGAATGGGATGTCTACGGCGGCAAGCGCGGCAACCTCGGCGAATCGGTCACCTACGACATCGGCGGCCTGTACTACTGGTACCCGTCGAACGACCTGAACCCGCGCGCCAACACCTTCGAACTGTATGGCCGCCTCGGCTTTGGCCCGGCCTATGTCAAGTACTCGCACTCGACCACCAACCTGTTCGGCACCGCCGACAGCAAGGGCAGCGGCTACCTGGACGTGGGCGCCGACATCGACGTGGGCAGCGGCTTCCTCCTGAACCTGCATGCGGGCCACCAGAAAGTCGCCCACAACAGCCAGTACTCGTATTCCGACTACAAGGTCGGCGTCACCAAGGACTTCGGCGTGGCCACCCTGTCGCTGGCCTGGATCAAGGCCAATACCGATGCCTACCTGAGCCCGCAGGGCAAGAACCTTGGCAAGTCGGGCGCCATCGTGACCCTGTCCAAAACCTTCTGAGAGAGCAAAGAGGCATCACCATGAAAATGATTACCGCCATCATCAAACCCTTCAAGCTGGACGAAGTTCGGGAAGCGCTGTCGGAGATCAACGTACAGGGCATGACGGTGACCGAAGTGAAGGGCTTCGGCCGCCAGAAGGGCCATACCGAGCTGTACCGCGGCGCGGAGTATGTGGTCGATTTCTTGCCGAAAATTAAGATCGAAGCGGCCGTCGACGACGCCGTGGTCGACCAGGTGATCGACGCCATCCAGGGCGCGGCCCGCACCGGCAAGATCGGTGACGGCAAGATTTTCGTGGCCGACCTCAACCAGGTCATCCGTATCCGTACCGGCGAGACCGGCAACGACGCACTGTAAGGGGAACACGATGAAGAACACCATAACAAAAGTCCTGGCCGGCCTCGCGGCCGCAAGCCTTGCGCTGCCGGCGCTCGCGGCGCCATCCATCAACAAGGGAGATACCGCGTGGATGTTCGTCGCCACGCTGCTGGTCATCATGATGTCGATTCCGGGCCTGGCGCTGTTCTACGGCGGCCTGGTGCGCGCCAAGAACATGCTGTCGGTCCTGATGCAGGTGTTCATGGTGTTCTGTGTGATCATCGTCCTGTGGTGCCTGTACGGCTACTCGCTGGCCTTCACCCAGGGCAATGCCTTCATCGGCGGCTTCGACCGGGTGTTCCTGAACGGCATCTACGACGCCAGCGCCGGTACCTTCAGCCAGGCGGCAACCTTCAGCAAGGAGACGATGATTCCTGAATTCATCTTCGTCGCCTTCCAGGGCACCTTCGCCGCCATCACCTGCGCCCTGATCGTCGGCGCCTTCGCCGAGCGCGTGCGTTTTGCGGCGGTACTGCTGTTCGTCGCGCTGTGGTTCACCTTCGGCTACCTGCCGGTGGCGCACATGGTCTGGTTCTGGGCCGGTCCCGATGCGATTTCGGATGCCACCACCCTGGCGACCGTCACCGCGAACGCCGGTTACCTGTGGTCGCACGGCGCGCTCGACTTCGCGGGCGGCACCGTGGTGCACATCAATGCGGCAGTCGCCGGCCTGGTCGGCGCTTATGTGATCGGCAAGCGCATCGGCCTGGGCCGCGAATCGATGGCCCCGCACTCGCTCACCATGACCATGATCGGCGCCTCGCTGCTGTGGGTCGGCTGGTTCGGCTTCAACGCCGGCTCGGCGCTGGAAGCGGGCGACGTGGCCGCGCTGGCCTTCATCAACACCCTGCTGGCAACCGCCGCGGCTGCCGTGTCGTGGATGCTGGGCGAGTGGATGGTCAAGGGCAAGCCTTCGCTGCTGGGTGCAGTGTCGGGCGCCGTCTCGGGCCTGGTGGCGATCACCCCGGGCGCCGGTTTCGTCGGCCCGATGGGCGGCCTGGTGATGGGCCTGCTGGCAGGCGTCATCTGCCTGTGGGGCGTGACGGGCCTGAAGCGCCTGCTGGGCGCCGACGACACGCTCGACGTGTTCGGCGTGCACGGCGTGGGCGGCATCCTCGGTGCGCTGCTGACCGGCGTGTTCGCGTCGCCGGCCCTCGGCGGCCAGGGCATCTGGGACTACATCGCCAACAAGGGCTCGGCGGATTATTCGATCGCCAGCCAGGTGTGGGTGCAGGCGCAAGCGGTCGGCATCACCATCGTGTGGTCGGGCGTCGTGGCCTTCATCGCCTTCAAGCTGGTGGATATCGTGATCGGCCTGCGCGTGCCGGCAGAGCAGGAGCGCGAAGGGCTGGACATCACGAGCCATGGGGAGTCGGCGTATCATTCGTAATTAGCAGACTGCGCACGTAACAATTTACGTCTCACTCAGCACGTCGTCCCGGCGCAGGCCGGGACAATGCCACTGGCATTGTCCCGCCCGATTTTGCCAGCGTTACGGTAACGCAAGCAGAACTTGGGTCCCGGCCTTCACCGGGACGACGTTTTTATGCTAACGGAAGAATGAGATCGTCTTTAAAATGGCAACATCGGTCCCACATAAGGCTACCGATATAATTCAAACAAGCCACAACTAGGACGTCCACCTCATGGTTCCGCACCTCGCCACCGCCCTGACCGGGCCTTTGCTCGACCTGGAAAAGAAAATCCTCGAAGCCACGCCCGCCATCGAGCGCTGGTTCCGGCTCGAGTGGCAGGAACATACGCCGCCGTTCTATTGCTCGGTCGACCTGCGCAACGCCGGCTACAAGCTGGCGCCGGTCGATACCAACCTGTTCCCGGGCGGCTTCAACAACCTGTCCACCGAAATGCTGCCCCTGACGGTGCAGGCCGCGATGGCGGCGATCGACAAGTATTGCCCGGACGCGCGCAACCTGCTCATGATCCCGGAAACGCACACGCGCAACCCGCTCTACCTGCAGAACGTCGCGCGCCTGATGCAGATTTTCCGCCAGACCGGCCTGCACGTGCGCCTGGGCTCGCTGTCGCCGGACGTCACCCAGCCGACCCCGCTGGCGCTGCCGGACGGGAACATGCTGGTAGTCGAGCCGCTGGTGCGCTCGCCCAACGGCCGCCGGGTCGGCCTGGCCGACTTCGACCCCTGCACCATCCTGCTCAACAATGACCTCTCGGCAGGCATCCCGTCCATCCTGGAAAACATCCACGAACAGTCGCTGCTGCCGCCGGTGCACGCGGGCTGGGCGCTGCGCCGCAAGAGCAACCATCTCAAGGCCTTCGATGAAGTGGCGAAAAAATTCGGCAAGCTGATCGACATCGACCCTTGGCTGGTCAATCCGCTGCACAGCAAGGTCGGCGAGATCGACCTGCAGGAAGACGTCGGCACCGAGCAGCTGGCCGATGCGGTGTCGGCACTGCTGTCGAAGATCAAGAAGAAGTACAAGGAATACGGCATGAAGGAGCAGAAGCCTTTCGTGATCGTCAAGCCGGACGCCGGCACCTACGGCATGGGCGTCATGACCGTGAAGGACGCGAGCGAAGTGCGCGACCTGAGCCGCGCCCAGCGCAACAAGATGACCGTCATCAAGGATGGCGTGGCGGTCACCGACATGATCGTGCAGGAAGGCGTGCCCACCTTCGAATCGATCGACGACGCGGTGGCCGAGCCGGTGGTGTACATGATCGACCGCTACGTGGTGGGCGGCTTCTACCGCGTGCACGCCGAGCGCGGCATCGACCAGAACCTGAACGCGCCGGGCTCGCAGTACGTGCCGCTGGCATTCGCCCAGCAGCACGCGGTGCCTGATCTGAAAGCCAAGCCGGGCACGGCGGCGCCGAACCGGTTCTACGTGTACGGCGTGGTGGCGCGCCTGGGCTTGCTGGCGGCCTCGCTCGAGCTGGAACGCACCGACCCGAATCCGGAAGTGTATTAAGACCGGCTCAGGTGTCGGTGGGGACGGCGTCCCAGTCGTCTTCGCCGTCGTAGCCCGTCATCCAGTTGACCGCATGGTGCCACTCCAGCACCATGCCGGGGTTGATGCCAGGAGGCGGCTCGCGCCTGTTGAGCTGGGCGTCGCGTACCGCCCAGTGCAGGCGATACAACAGGTCGGCCTGGTCCAGGATCTCGTCCTTGCTGCGCAGGCGAATCGCATCGCGCAGCATGGCCGCGTCGCCCAGGTCGTGCGGGTAGAGCGGCAAAATCGCCTCGGCGCTCGACGGTTTCACCGGCAGGCCGGAGTCTTCCACCAGGCCCGCGCACCATGCCAGGAACATCAGCGCTTCCAGGCGCCATGAGAAACGGATCCGGTCTTCCTCGGGAGGCGCGTCATTGAACAGGAAGGCGGCTTCGTCATCCGAGAGCATGGCGCGCCGTTCGTCAGCCGCAAAATACTCCTTGAAAAAATCGTTCCGGCGCAGCATGGCGGCTCCGACCACGCCCCACAACGCCACCAGCCGGCACCACAGCGCATCTTCCGAGCGCAGCGTGACATCGCCATCGTCGATTGACGGCAGGTTGGGATTGATGGGAATCGCGTAGTCGCGTAATAGCGCTTCGCTTGCTGCCCTGCGTTCTTCTGCTGTCATGCCCGGCCTCCGGAAATCGTTTGCCGGACAATAACACCATCAATCGTTTGGACCGTGCACGCGGCGCTAGCCGCCCTTTTGCACCATATAGACGAAGTGCGAGCGCAGCGGTGGCGCGATGGCGCTCAGGATGTCGGCGGCCAGCCAGGGCGCGCCTGCCAGCAGCCGGTGGACGGGCGGGGCCAGCATGAGGGTGCGGTAGCGGCTGCGCTCCCCGGGCCAGTACCCGTCGAGCTCGGCGCGCGTGACCTTGCGCACATGCTTGTTGCGCGGGTTGTCGTAGCGGAAATCGAACACGAGGCACCAGCCGCCCGGCCGCAGGCTGCGCCACATCTGCGATGCCAGCTCGCGCCGCAGCAGCGGGTCGAGGATGGACGAAAACACCGTTTGCGCGCTGACCAGGTCGAAGTCGCGCAGGCGCATGGCGTCCAGCGTGCCGAGCCGCCAGCTGGCGTCGGCCGCGGTGAAGTGGCGGGCGTAGTCGAGCCGGTCTTGCTGCAGCTCGGTGCCGGTGAGCTTGCCGGGATCGGCGCCCCAGTCGATGAGCTGGCGCAGGAAGCCGCCGGTGCCGCAGCCGACGTCGAGCACTCGCAGGCCGGACAGGTCGCTGCCCACGGTGGCCGGCAGCAGGGCGGCAAAGGCGCGGTTGCGGGCGGCCACCTGCTGCTGGATTTCCTGCCGGTGCCAGGCATAGCGGGAGAGGGCGGCGCCGCCATGCCATTGCTTGTAGACATCTTTTATGCGGTCCAGTTCCGCCTGTTTGTCGGTATGTGTGCTCATGTTGTCATGGTCGCGCAGCCACCGGCAGGAAGGCTTGCGCTGCCTCATGCGCACGGCTGACCCGGCACAACTTGCAATCCAGCATTTTCGCATTGCACCATGCCCGTGCGCGGCCCAGGCGGGCAGTACAGGGCCCGCCCGCGAGAATCCGCGTTTCCGGCTAAAATCGAGGCATTCCCCGCACTGGACGCCCCATGAAAATTGCCTTCCTCGCCGATCCGCTCTCCACTTTCAAGATCTACAAGGACTCGACCTTTGCGATGATGCGCGAGGCGGCCAAGCGCGGCCACCGCATCTACGCCTTCGAGCAGCGCGACATGGTGCTGGAAGAGGGCGTCGTCACGGCGGAAGTCACCCCCATCACGCTCACCGGTGACGCCGAAGAGTGGTACCGCGCCGATGCGCCGGAAATCCTCAAGCTGTCGGCCTTCGACGCCGTCATCGAGCGCAAGGACCCGCCCTTCGACATGGAATACGTCTACGGCACCTATCTGTTGGAACTTGCCGAGCGCCAGGGCGCGCGCGTGTTCAACCGCCCGGGCGCGATCCGCGACCACAACGAGAAGCTCTCCATCGCCCAGTTCAGCGGCTACACCTCGCCCACGCTGGTGTCGTCCAACCCGGCGCGCCTGCGCGCCTTCCACGACAAGCATGGCGACGTCATCTTCAAGCCGCTCGACGGCATGGGCGGCGCCGGCATCTTCCGGATCAAGGAAGACGGCATGAACCTGGGATCGGTCATCGAATCGCTGACCGACAACGGCAAGCACACCATCATGGCCCAGAAGTACATCCCGGCAATCAAGCAAGGCGACAAGCGGGTCTTGGTCATCGGCGGCAAGCCGGTGCCCTTCGCGCTGGCCCGCATCCCGCAGGGCAACGAAGTGCGCGGCAACCTGGCCGCCGGCGGCCTCGGCGTGGCCCAGCCGATCACGGCGCGCGACCGCGAGATCGCCGAGGCCCTCGGCCCGGTGCTGGCCGCGCGTGGCTTATTGCTGGTAGGATTGGATGTGATCGGCGATTTCCTGACTGAAGTAAACGTCACCAGCCCCACCTGCTTCCAGGAGATCTTCGACCAGACCGGATTCGACGTGGCCGCGATGTTCATCGACGCGGTCGAACAGCAGCTCACCCACACGCTAGATACGACCGCAGGCAGACACTGACATGGTAGGCATCCTGCTGATGACCCACGCTCCGCTGGGCCAGGCATTCATTACGGCGGTGGCCCACGTCTTCCGTGGCCCCACCGAGCGCTTCGAGGCGATCGACGTGGCCGCCGACCAGGACCTGGCCGAGGTGAACTGCCTGGCCAAGGACGCCATCGCGCGCCTGGACGACGGCGACGGCGTGCTGGTCATCACCGACATCAAGGGCGGCACGCCATCGAATTGCTGCAATTCGCTGGCCGACGCCGGCCACGTGGAAATCATCGCCGGCATCAGCCTGCCGATGCTGCTGCGTGCGATCACCTACCGTCGCGACACCCTCGACGTGGTGGTGGAAATGGCCCTGGCCGGCGCGCAGAACGGCGCGGTGCGGGTGGATAACCGGATCCGGGTGGGATCGAACTAAGACGTGACCTCAGTTTAAGACGACAACGACCATATGATTCAACAAGAACTAGAGATCATCAACAAACTGGGCCTGCATGCCCGCGCCTCCGCCAAGTTCACCCAGCTGGCGGCCAAGTTCCAGAGCGACGTCTGGCTCACCCGCAACGGCCGCCGCATCAATGCCAAGTCGATCATGGGCGTCATGATGCTCGCCGCCGGCAAGGGCGCCAAGGTGCAGCTCGAGGCCGACGGCGCGGACGAAGAGGCGTGCATCGCCGCCCTCAGTGGCCTGATCAACGACAAGTTCGGCGAAGGCGAGTAATGCCGCGCGAAGCGGCAGCTCCCCGCCACACGGGACCATCGATGGCATCGTTCACGCTCCACGGCATTCCGGTTTCGCGCGGCATCGCCATCGGCCGCGCGCACCTGCTCACGCCCGCGGCGCTGGACGTCAAGCACTACCTGGTCCCGGAAGAACAGCTCGAGGCGGAAGTGGCGCGCCTGCAGGACGCCATCGCCGCCGTGCACCGCGGCCTGCAGGCCCTGTGGACCGAGCTGCCCAAGGACGCTCCGACCGAACTGGGCGCCTTCATCGACGTGCACGCGCTCATCCTGTCCGACCCGATGATCTCGGAAGCGCCGCTCGACATCATCCGCGCGCGCCACTACAACGCCGAATGGGCGCTGGTGACCCAGATCGACGAGCTGTCGGCCCAGTTCGACGAGATCGAGGACGAGTACCTGCGCGAGCGCAAGCACGACATCCAGCAGGTGGCCGAGCGCGTGCTGAAGGTCCTGATGGGCACCGCGCTGGCGATCCCGCCCGCCGCGAGCGGCGACGACCACGCGCCGCCGCAAATGGTAGTGGTCGCCCACGACATCTCGCCGGCCGACATGCTGGCCTTCCGCGACCGCGATGGCGCAACCCGCTCCTTCATCGGCTTCGTCACCGACGTCGGCGGCCAGAACTCGCACACCGCGATCGTCGCGCGCTCGCTCGACATCCCGGCGGTGGTGGGCATGAGCCAGGCCTCGCGCCTGATCGAGCAGGACGACTGGATCATCATCGACGGCGACGCCGGGGTGGTGATCTGCAACCCGAGCCAGCTGGTGCTGGAACAGTACCGCGCGCGCCAGGCCGCGCTGGTCAAGGCGCGCAAGCGCCTGTCCAAGCTCAAGAAGACCCCGGCCGTCACGAAGGACGGCACCGCCATCAAGCTGATGGCCAACATCGAGCTGCCGGAAGACTGCCAGGCGGCGCTGGAAGCCGGCGCCAACGGCGTGGGCCTGTTCCGCTCGGAGTTCCTGTTCATGGGCCGCGCCAATGTGCTGGGCCACGCGCTGCGCATTCCGAGCGAGGACGAGCAGTTCGAGCAGTACCGCAAGGCGGTGGTGGCCATGAAGGGCCGCCCGGTCACGATCCGCACCCTCGACGTCGGCGCCGACAAGCCGCTCGACCCCACTGAACACACGGCGCTGAACCCGGCGCTGGGCCTGCGCGCGATCCGCTACTGCCTGGCCGAGCCCCAGCTGTTCCTGACCCAGCTGCGCGCGATCCTGCGCGCTTCCGCCTTCGGCAAGGTGCGCATCCTGATCCCGATGCTGGCGCACGCCTTCGAGATCGACCAGACGCTCAGCATGATCGAGCAGGCCAAGGCCCAACTGCGCGACGAGAACCTCAAGTACGACCCGGCGGTGGAAGTGGGCGCCATGATCGAGATCCCGGCGGCCGCGCTGGCGCTGCCGCTGTTCGTGCGGCGCATGAACTTCCTCTCGATCGGGACGAACGACCTGATCCAGTACACGCTGGCGATCGACCGCGTCGATTACGAAGTGGCCCACCTGTACAACCCGTTGCATCCGGCTGTGCTCATGCTCATCGCCCAGACCATCGCCACCGGGCACAAGGCTGGCCTCGACGTGGCCGTGTGCGGCGAGATGGCGGGCGACACCAAGCTCACCCGCCTGCTGCTGGGCATGGGCCTGCGCGAATTCTCGATGCATCCGGGGCAGATCCTGTCAGTGAAGCAGGAAATCCTGAACAGCGACCTGGCCGCGATCACCACCCGGACCCGCCGCATCCTGCGCTCCATGGAACCGAACGAGATCGCCACCGCCGTCGAGCAGCTCCAGTTACTTTAAATTGAACCACTGCGGCCGCGCAGGCTGCAGCACACAAGAAGACCACGTACACCCCCATGGGATCGATCGGAACAGTCACACCGCAGGCGATGCACTTCGCCGAGCCCCTGCGCCTGCAAAGCGGCGCCCAGCTTGCCGACTACACGCTGGTGTATGAAACCTATGGCGCCCTGAACGCCGACAAGTCGAACGCGGTGCTGGTCTGCCACGCGCTCAACGCCTCGCACCACGTGGCCGGCACCTATGCCGACAAGCCGAAAAGCGTGGGCTGGTGGGACAATATGGTGGGCCCGGGAAAGCCGCTCGACACCAACCGTTTCTTCGTCATCGGCGTGAACAACCCCGGCTCCTGCTTCGGCTCGACCGGCCCGATGCACGCCAATCCGGCCACCGGCAAGCCCTATGGCGCGGCCTTCCCGCTGCTGACGGTGGAAGACTGGGTCAGTGCCCAGGCGCGCCTGGCCGACCGCCTCGGCATCGCACAGTTTGCCGCGGTGATGGGCGGCTCGCTCGGCGGCATGCAGGCGCTCTCGTGGAGCATCAACTTCCCCGAGCGCCTGCGCCACTGCATCGTGATCGCCTCCACGCCCAAGCTGTCGGCCCAGAACATCGCCTTCAACGACGTCGCGCGCCAGGCCATCCTGACCGACCCCGACTACCACGGCGGCGACTTTTATGAACACGGCGTGGTGCCGAAAAACGGGTTGAAAGTGGCGCGCATGGTCGGCCACATCACGTATTTGTCGAACGACGACATGGCGGAGAAATTCGGCCGCCGCCTGCGCAATGCGGCGGAAACCGACGACTATGCCTTCGACTTCGGCGTCGACTTCGAGATCGAATCCTACCTGCGCTACCAGGGCGACAAGTTCTCGGAATACTTCGACGCCAACACCTACCTCCTGATCACCAAGGCGCTCGACTACTTCGACCCGGCGCGCGCCCACGGCGGCGACCTGACCAAGGCGCTGGCGAGCACGCGCGCGCAGTTCCTGATCGCGTCCTTCACCACCGACTGGCGCTTCTCGCCCGAGCGCAGCCGCGAGATCGTCGAAGCGCTGGTGTCGAACCGCCGCAAGGTGACCTACGCCGAGATCGACGCGCCGCACGGCCACGACGCCTTCCTGCTGGAAGACCCGCGCTACCTCGGCGTGGTGCGCGCCTACTACGACAGGATCGCGCAGGAATTCGCAGGGGAGGCAGCATGAATTTCACCGACCTGAGTTCCCTGCGGCCCGACCTGGCCTTCATCGCCCACTGGGTGAGCGAGGGCGCGCACGTGCTGGACGTGGGCTGCGGCGACGGCGCCATGCTGCGCTACCTCGAACTGGCCAAGAATTGCACCGGCTACGGCGTCGAGATCGCCGACGACAAGGTATTGGAGAGCACCGCGCGCGGCATCAGCGTGATCCAGCACGACATGGAACAGGGCCTGGACCTGTTCCGCGACAACGCCTTCGACATGGTGCTGTGCCTGAATTCGCTGCAGATGATGCAGCACGTGGAAGCGCGCCTGCGCGACATCGTGCGGGTGGGGCAGGAAGCCATCGTCTCGTTCCCGAACTTCGCCTACTGGCCGCACCGCATCGCCTTGATCCGCGGCCGCATGCCGGTCTCGCGCTCGCTGCCTTACCAGTGGTTCGACACGCCCAACGTACGTTATGCCACCATCCACGACTTCAAGGACCTGGCCGAGAAGTGCGGGCTGGAAGTGCTGGAATATGTGGCGCTGGCCGAGGGCAAGCCGGTGAGCTTCCTGCCGAACCTGCGCGGGAGCCTGGCGGTATTTCGATTGCGCAAGAGAGCGGGCGCTACTGGCTAGGTTAGCCTGAGCCCGTCTTCACGGCTTATGTGCGGTGGCGGCTTGTTTGCGGGCTGTGCTTGCGCGATGATCGACCTATTCGTGGGTCCTTCCACAGCTACTTTTCGCGAGGATGGGCTGCTAAGAACAGCCTATCGTTGATTACATGAAAAAAATGAAGCATTTGGTCCTGTGCCTGTCGCTGCTTGCCGCCACCGGCCTGGCCGGCGCCCAGGACGCCGGCAAGCGGGTCGTACAAGATGGCATCGCCGTCGAACCCTTGTCGCGCGCGCGCAAGTTTATTCCGGAAGAACAGCTCAACCAGGCGGCAGCCCAGCAATACACCCAGATGATGGGCCAGGCGCAGCAGAAGGGCGTGCTGCTGCCGCCCTCGCACCCCGAGGTGCGGCGCCTGCGCGCCATCGCCCAGCGCATCATTCCGCATACGCCGCGCTGGAACGAGCTGGCCACCAAGTGGGAATGGCAGGTCAACCTGATCGACTCCAAGGACGTCAACGCCTTCTGCATGCCGGGCGGGCGCATCGGCTTCTTCACCGGCATCCTGACCCAGCTGAAACTGACCGACGACGAAGTGGCGGCCGTGATGGGCCACGAGATCGCCCATGCCTTGCGCGAGCATAGCCGCGAAAAGATGGCCAAGCAGATGGGCACCAATTTCGCCGCGCGCGCCGGCGGCGCGCTGATCTCGGGCATCTTCGGGATCGACCCGGGCATTACCGGCACCATCGCCAGCTACGGCGCCCAGTTCATCGGCCTGAAATTCTCGCGCGACGAAGAGCGCGAAGCCGACCTGGTGGGCCTTGACATCTCGTCGCGCGCCGGCTACGACCCGCGTGCCGGCATTGTCCTGTGGCGCAAGATGGCGGCCCTGGACAAGCGCGCCCCGATCGAACTGCTGTCCACCCACCCGGGCGGCGAGACCCGCATCAAGGACATGGAAGCGCACATGAACCTGCTGCTGCCGCTGTACGCGCGCACCAAGGGCACCACCGCCGCCAAGCTGCCGCCGTACCGGACCAACGTCGCCCTGCGTTAATGAGTGGCAGCAGGAAGGGCTTCCAGGCCGAAGCCAACGCCCATGTCCCGCTGCCGATCCGCGCCGGGGTCGCGCCCAGCTACCTGTGGCTGACCGAAACCCGCGCCGGCGGCTTGCTGCGCTTCCTGGCCGAGCGCTTTCCCGACGTGTCCGAGGCCGCGTGGGCCGGCCGCCTGGCGCGCGGCGAGATCGTCGATGCCAGAGGTGCGCGGCTGGAGGCCGCCAGCCCGGTGCGCCAGGGCATGCGCATCTGGTATTACCGCGAGCTGGAAGCGCCTGAAACACCGATCCCGTTCCGCGAGCAGGTGCTGTTCCAGGACGCGCACCTGCTGGTGGCCGACAAGCCGCACTTCCTGCCCACCATCCCGACCGGCCGCTTCCTGCACGAGACCCTGCTGGTGCGCCTGAAACAACGGTTTGAGCTGCCGCACCTGACGCCGATCCACCGGCTCGACCGCGAGACCGCGGGCGTGGTGATCTTCTCGCACAATCCGGCGTCGCGCGGCGCCTACCAGTCGATGTTCCAGAAGCGGGTGGTGAACAAGGTGTACGAGGCGCTGGCCGGCCCGATCGAAGGCAGGGCATTCCCGTTTACCTACCGTAGCCGCATGCAGGATGCGGAGCAGTTCTTCTTGAGTAAAGAAGTGGCAGGCGAGCCGAATTCCGAAACGCTGATCGAACTGCTCGAGCGCCGGGGCGACGTGGCGCATTACCGCCTGCACCCGCATACGGGGCGCAAGCACCAGCTGCGCCTGCACCTGTCGGCGCTCGGCGCGCCGATCCTGAACGACGCCTTCTATCCGGTGGCGCTGCCCTGCAAGGGAGACGACTTCAGCGCGCCGCTGCAGCTGCTGGCGCGCTCCATCGCATTCGACGATCCGCTCAGCGGCCAACCGCGCCGTTTCGACAGCGGCTTCCGGCTGGCCTGGCCCACAACCCGTCCGGCTTAAATCACCAGGTCGACCAGCCAGGCCGGCGCGCCGGTAACGATGGCGATGTTGCCGGCCACGTCCTGGATCGCATCGTCACTGTCCATGGTCAGGTTGAATGTGCCGTTATTCCCAATTTCGAGGATCAGCACGGGCTTCCCGCTGCCGTTGGTCACGATGTTCCAGTTGCTGTCATCGTCGCCTGCGTACACACGACGCTCGGTGCCGTTTCGCAGCAACAGGAATTCGCGGTCCGGGTGGAACACGATAGCCTCGCTGAAGGTCAGTTCAAACTGCTTGTCGGTGCGGTTATTGGTGAAAGCGGTCAGCAGCGGGCGGGTGGTGTCGATCTCGATCTCCAACGCGGCCGAGGCCTCGCTGACATTGCCCGCAGTATCGATCTGGCGGGTCGTGATCGCATACCTGCCGTCGGCCGTGAACTTGTTGGCCTCGCTGACTTCGATCGACCAGGCGCCGGCGCCGTCGGTCGTCGTGCGGCCGATTTCGCGCGTGCCGGCGTAGAGCACCAGGGTGGTGCTGGCGGCAGCAGCGGTGCCGCTGAAGAGCGGCGTGACATCCTTGGTGATGCCATCGCTGCTCGAGGAGCCGGTATCGCTCGCCGCATCCAGCAGCGGCGTCGATGCCGTGCTTGCCGGCGCCGTCCGGTCGACCGTGAACGAGATCGCCGACCCGGCGCCGAGGTTGCCCGCGGCGTCGACCTGGTGCACCGTGAAGCTGTGTAGCCCATCCGCGAGCGCGGACGTGAACGTGGCGGTCCAGTTGCCGTTGCCGTCCGCGCTGCCATCCCCGACGGTCGCGGCGCCGAGCATGATCTTGACCTGGCCGTTCGCTTCCGCGCCGCTGCCGCCAAGCCTGGCCTCATTGCGGGTGATGCCGTCGGGCGATGGGGTGCCGTCGCTGGTGAGCAGCACGGGGGCCAGTGCCGCGTTCGGCGCGCTGGTGTCGATGGTAAGCTCCAGCGCGTCCGACGCGACGCTGATATTGCCCGCAATGTCGGTCTGTTGGACCGTGATGGTGTGCACGCCATCGGCCAGCGCGGTGCTCGAGCCCAGGGTCATGCTCCAGGCGCCGGAACCGCTGGCGATGGTGGTGCCCAGCGACGTCGTGCCGTCGAACAGCTCGACCGTGGCGTTGGCTTCCACCACACCGCTCAGGGTTGGGGAATTGTCGTTGGTGATGCCGTCGCCGGCGCTGCCGGAATCGCTTCCGGCCACCAGTACAGGCGCCGCGGGCGCCGGCGCAATGGTATCGATGCTCAATGCCAGCGCGGCGGATCCGGCGCTGGTATTGCCGGCGCGGTCGGTCTGCACCACCGTCAGGTTGCGCGCGCCGTCGGCTAGCGATTTGCCGGAGTCCACGGTGATGCTCCAGCTGCCGTTCGACGCTGCGCGGGTTTCGCCCAGCAGCGTTTCGCCCTCGTACAGCGCGACCCAGGCACGGCCTTCCGCGGTGCCGGTGAGGGTCGGGGTTGCATCGTTGGTGATGCCGTCGCCGCTGTTGCCGCTGTCGCTCGCCGCTGCCAGCGCGGGCGCCGCCGGCGCGGCGGGCGCGCTGGTGTCGAGCACCACCTCGATCATGCTGCCGTAGCCGGTCGTGCCGTAGAGGCCTTCGTATGCCAGGTGCGCGCTCGCCAGCGGATTGTTGGAGAAGTCTTCGACGTTGTCGACCAGTTGCGACAGGTCGGTCACCGCGAGCGACGCGACGTTATCGTCTGCTGCGACGGTGTATTCGAATACCAGTTCGTCGCCGCTGACGCGGTCGAGGGTCGCCGTGCGGCCGCCGGTGAGGCCGATCGACACGATGGCGTCGCTCGCCATCTGGACGTCTTCGTCGAAGCGGATGCGGAAAGTGATCGTGTCGCCGGCGCGGTAATAGCCGTCGCCATCGACGAATACCTTCACCGCGCTGGGCGCCACGGTGTCGCCACCGCCATTGTCGCCGGCGGTGGTGAACGCGATCTCGTAGCCCGCGACCGGGTTGCCCGCGATGTCCATCAGGTTCTCGGGCAGCACCAGCGTGTATGTGACGCCGGCCTGCATATGATGTTGGTCCGGCGCAATGGTGAGTACGGTGCCGCCTTCGCCTTCCGAGAAGTTGCTCTCGCCGAGGTAGATTTCGATAGTGGAGCCGTCATCGCCGTGCAGGTACAGCATGTCCGCATCGCCCGCTTCGGCAGCCCAGTAGATGGACTGGTCGAAGGCCACCACGATGTTGGCGTCAAGGGCGAAGTCAGTGACTTCGTTGGGCGAGCCCACGACTTCGGGTGCGTCGGTGTCGACCGAGTAAGGGTTGGAGACAAGCGTACCGTTGCCGCGCGTGCCGTCCGAGCTCACCACTTGGGACATGTCCAGGCGCAGCACGTTGGCCGGCGAATCGACGCTGTCGGCGGCGCCCAGTGTAATGGTCCAGGTGCGGCCATCCACGCTGTGCGCGATGTCCTTCACGCTGGCATGTTCGGCGACGATTGCCGCCCGATCCAGGCTGGCGAGGGCCTTCGAAAAGCTCACCGTGACCGTGATGTCGGTACCGGCAGTGAGAGTCTTGTCCTGCACCGCGATGCTCGCTTCCAGCAGGGGCGGGGGAGGCTCGACCACGACGTCCGGCGTGGTGAAGGCCGCGCTGCCCGGGACCGTGATCGCGGCCAGCGGCTTGCCGCCGCTGATCAGGGCGCCGGCGCCCATGTAGATATTCAGCTCGGCGCCCGGCGGCAGGCCGATGGCGTCGAACATCACGTGGCTGCCGCTGACCTGGACCTGGTCGAGCGCGATCTCTTTCGTGAACGTGGCGCCGACCACGCGCAGCTTGGGCTGGCCGGTGACGCGGTCGATCACGGTCTGCACGGCGCCGTCGGTCACGAAAATCGATCCGGCGCCCTTCGCCATCGCGGTCGAGAAATTCAGGTCGACATGGGTCACGCCCGCTTCGGTCCGGGCGGAGGTGGTCGGCAGGGCGGAAGAGACGGGCGTGCTGGTCGAGGTCATGGCGGCTGGGCTTTATTGATTTTTCGTCAACAGAACATTCTGTTTGGAAAGTTACCACACGGATAGTATCAATAAACCGGCATGCCATTTCGGCAAAGGCGCCGAAGTGCTGCTTTTTTGCATCAAATCAGGATCGAATCCCCCCGGGTTGGGGGGATGATCCAGAAGCTAAGCTTCTAAATAGAGCTTATTTATTAGAGATCGTAATCAATGATGAGCGGGGCGTGGTCGCTGAATTTCTCGTCCTTGTAGATCGAGACCTTCTTGGCGCGCGCGGCGATGCCCGGGGTGGCGACGTGGTAATCGATGCGCCAGCCGACATTCTTGGCATAGGCCTGGCCGCGGTTGCTCCACCAGGTGTAGTCGGGGGCGTCCGGCGCGACCACGCGGTGCACGTCCACCAGGCCGATCTCGTCGAAAATGCGGGTCATCCAGGCCCGTTCTTCCGGCAGGAAGCCCGAGTTCTTCTGGTTGCTCTTCCAGTTCTTGAGGTCTATCTCTTTATGGGCGATGTTCCAGTCGCCGCAGATCACCACTTCGCGCCCTTCGGCCTTGAGCTCGGCCAGGTGCGGCAGGAACACTTCCATGAAGCGGAACTTGGCCAGCTGGCGCTCGGGCGACGAGGAGCCGGACGGGCAGTAGACCGAAATCACGGTCAGGTTGCCGAAATCGCAGCGGGTGTAGCGGCCTTCGGCGTCGAATTCGGTGCAGCCAAAACCGATGCGGCGCTGGTCGGGCGCGCTGCGGCTGTAGACGCCGGTGCCCGAGTAGCCCTTTTTCTCGGCGTAGTGGAAGTGGCCGTGGTAGCCGTGCGGCGCGAGGAATTCCTCGGTCATGTCGGCTTCCTGCGCCTTCAGTTCCTGCACGCAGATGAAATCGGCGGACTGGGTGGCGAGCCAGTTGAAGAAGCCTTTCTTGTGCGCCGAACGGATGCCGTTCAGGTTTGCGGAAATAATTCGTGGCATGGATCGTGATGGAAGAGTGGAAGCGGGTGCGTCAACGCCGGAGCGCGACAGTGTAGCGCGTTTTGCACCGGCCCGGAACCGGCGGGCCGGCATGCCGGCCCTGTAAAGCCGGCTGCATTAAGGTTTACAATGCGCTCTTTCGGATATTTTTGGAGAAGCACGTGAGCGATCTGCGCCAGGAGTTTATTGCGTTTTCGGTGAAGGCCGAAGTCTTGAAATTCGGTCAATTCACGACCAAGGCAGGGCGCCAGTCGCCGTACTTCTTCAACGCCGGCCTGTTCCACGACGGCGCCACGCTGGGCCAGCTGGCCCGGTTCTATGCGCAGACCCTGCTCGCCTCCGGCGTCGAATTCGACATGCTGTTCGGCCCGGCCTACAAGGGCATCACCCTGGCCTCGGCGACTGCCGTCGCACTGGCCGCGATGGGTCGCGACACCTCGTTCGCCTACAACCGCAAGGAAGCCAAGGACCACGGCGAGGGCGGCACCATCGTCGGCGCCAAGCTGGCGGGGAAGGTTGTCATCATCGACGACGTGATCTCGGCCGGCACCTCGGTGCGCGAGTCGGTCGACATGATCCGCGCCGCGGGCGCAGAGCCGGCGGCGGTGCTGATCGCGCTGGACCGCATGGAACGCTCGGGCAAGGATGGCGCGCTGTCCGAACATTCGGCGGTGCAGCAGGTAGCAAAGGAATTCGGTATCCCGGTGATCTCGATCGCCAACCTCGACGACCTGTTTACCTACCTGTCGAACGAGGCCGGCGCCGACCTGGGTGCGCACAAGGACGCGGTGGCGGCTTATCGCAAGCAGTACGGGGTGTGAAGCTGGCGAAACAGGTGAACACGCAAGATTCCTTGTTTCGTTAACGTCAAAACGTCGTTCCCGCGGAGGCGGGAACGACGTGCTGTGTGCTGCTTACTCATCGGTGCCGGTGGCCTGCTCGGCGTGGCCCGCTCCGCTTAACCAGCCAGTTTTTTCTTCAACAACTCCGTCACCTGCGCCGGATTGGCCTTGCCCTTCGACGCCTTCATGGCCTGGCCGATCAGCGCATTGATCGCGGCTTCCTTGCCGGCGCGGTACTGCTCGACCGACTTGGCGTTTGCGGCCAGCACTTCGTCGACGATCGCTTCCAGCGCGCCCGTGTCCGAAATCTGCTTCAGGCCCTTCTGTTCAATTACGGTGTCGGCCAGGCCGGCGTCATCCGACTTCGCTTCCCACATGGCCGCAAACACTTCCTTGCCGGCCTTGTTCGAAATGGTGCCGTCGGCGATGCGCTTGAGCAGCAGTGCCAGCTGGGCGGCGGACACCGGCGACTGGTCCAGTTCCACGCCTTCGCGGTTCAGGGTCGACGACACGTCGCCCATCATCCAGTTGGCCGCCGCTTTGGCGTTTTCCTTGCCGGCCGCAGCGACCACGGCCTCGAAGTAGGTCGCCATCGCCTTGGAGGACGTCAGCACCAGGCTGTCGTAGTCCGGCAGGCCGTACTCGCCCGTGAAGCGTGCGCGCAGGGCGCCCGGCAGTTCGGGCATGTCGGCCTTGACGCGCTCGATCCAGTCCTGGCCGATGACCAGCGGCGGCAGGTCCGGGTCCGGGAAGTAGCGGTAGTCCTGCGCGTCTTCCTTGGTGCGCATCGAACGCGTTTCCTTGCGGTCCGGGTCCCACAGGCGGGTGGCCTGGACCACGCGGCCGCCGTCTTCGATCAGTTCGATCTGGCGCCGCACTTCGTAGTGGATGGCTTCTTCCATGAAGCGGAAGGAGTTCAGGTTCTTGATCTCGCAGCGGGTGCCGAATTCCTTCTGGCCGACCGGGCGTACCGAGACGTTGACGTCGCAGCGGAACGAGCCTTCCTGCATATTGCCGTCGCAGACGCCCAGCCACACCACCAGCGAGTGCATCGCCTTGGCGTAGGCCACCGCCTCGGCCGCGCTGCGCATTTCCGGCTCCGACACGATCTCGAGCAGCGGCGTGCCGGCGCGATTGAGGTCGATGCCGCTCATGCCGGCATAGTCTTCGTGCAGCGACTTGCCGGCGTCTTCTTCCAGGTGGGCGCGGGTCAGGTTGACGGTCTTCGTCTCCAGCTTGCCGTCTTTTTCATAGGCGAAGCTGAGCGTGCCGCCCTGGACCACCGGGTCTTCGAACTGGCTGATCTGGTAGCCCTTCGGCAGGTCGGGGTAGAAGTAGTTCTTGCGCGCGAACACCGACTGCGGCGCGATTTTTCCGCCCACGGCCAGGCCGAAGCGGATCGCGCGCTCGACGGCGCCGCGGTTCAGGACCGGCAGCACGCCCGGCAACGCCAGGTCGACCGGGCTGGCCTGGGTGTTCGGCTCGGCGCCGAAGCGGATCGAGCTGCCGCTGAAGATTTTCGATTGGGTCGTGAGCTGCACGTGGTTCTCAAGACCGATGACGACTTCCCATTGCATGATGTGTTCTCTCTTTGTTCTGTGCGGGCTTACACGCCCTCGGGCGCGCGGGTATGCCAGTCGGTCACCTGCTGGTACTGGTGCGCGATGTTCAGCAGCTTGGCTTCGGCGAAGTAGTTGCCGATGATTTGCAGGCCGACCGGGCGCTTGCCGTTTTTCTCACCCTGGCCAAAACCGGCCGGGATCGACATGCCGGGCAGGCCCGCCAGGCTGGTCGACAGCGTGAAGATGTCGGCCAGGTAGTTCGCCACCGGGTCGTTGGCCTTGTCGCCCAGGTCCCAGGCCACCGTCGGCGCCACCGGGCCCATGATCACGTCGCACTTGTCGGCGAACGCGGCCTGGAAGTCGTCGGCGATCAGGCGGCGGATCTTCTGCGCCTGCACGTAGTAGGCGTCGTAGTAGCCGTGGCACAGCACGTAGGTGCCGACCATGATGCGGCGCTGCACCTCGCGGCCGAAGCCTTCGGCGCGGGTTTTGCGGTACATGTCTTGCAGATCCTTGTACTCGGCCGCGCGGTGCCCATAGCGCACGCCGTCGAAGCGCGACAGGTTGCTCGACGCTTCGGCCGGGGCGATGATGTAGTAGGTCGGGATCGACAGCGCGGTCTTGGGCAGCGAGATCTCGACCAGCGAGGCGCCCAGCTTGACGAATTCGTCGAGCGCCGCGCGCACGGCGCTTTCCACGTCGCTTGCCAGGCCTTCGCCGAAGTATTCCTTTGGTACGCCGATGCGCAAGCCGGTCAGGGGCTTGTTCAGGTCGCGGGTGTAGTCTTCCGCCACGTTGCCCTGCTCGACCGTCAGGCTGGTGGAGTCGCGCTCATCGAAACCGATCATCTCATTGAGCAGCAGGGCGCAGTCCTCGGCGGTCTGGGCGATCGGGCCGCCCTGGTCCAGCGAGGAGGCGAAGGCGATCATGCCGAAGCGCGACACGCGGCCGTAGGTCGGCTTGATGCCGGTGACGCCGCAGAAGGCCGCCGGCTGGCGGATCGAGCCGCCGGTGTCGGTGGCGGTGGCGGCCGGCGCCAGGCGCGCGGCGATCGCCGCGGCCGAGCCGCCCGAGGAGCCGCCCGGCACTGCACGGGTGTCCCACGGGTTCTTCACCGCGCCGAAGGCCGAGTTCTCGTTGGCCGAGCCCATGGCGAATTCGTCGAGGTTGACCTTGCCCAGCGTGACCATGCCGGCCGTGCCGAAGCGCTCGACCACGGTCGCGTCGAACGGGCTCTCGTAGTTGGCCAGCATCTTCGATCCGGCCGTGGTGCGCCAGCCGCGGGTGACGAAAATGTCCTTGTGCGCGATCGGCACGCCGGTCAGCGGTCCTGCCGTGCCGGCGGCGAAGCGGGCGTCGGCCGCGGCGGCCTGGGCCAGCGAGCGGTCGCGGTCCACGTGCAGGAAGGCGTTGCAGCCATTGCCGTCGATGCGGTCGAGGTAGTGCCGGGTCAGTTCGGTGCTCGAGACCTGCTTCGAATGCAGGAGCGCGGACAGCGCTTTGAGGGTCTTGTTATGCATGTGCGTATCGATTCTAGAAACGTTGCCGGATTATTCGATGACCTTCGGGACCAGGTACAGGCCATCCTGCGCCTTCGGCGCCGGCGCCTGGTAGTCCTCGCGGCGGTTTTCCTCGGTCACGACGTCGTCGCGCAGGCGCAGCGGCAGCGCCAGGATGGCCGCCAGCGGCTGCGACAGCGGCGCAACACCGGTCGTGTCCACCGCCTGCATCTGCTCGGCCAGGGCGAAAATGCCGTTCAGTTCAACCAGCGCGGTCTCCGCGTGGGCCTCATCCATCTCGAGCTGGGCCAGGTTGGCGATGCGTTTTACGTCTGAAAGTGTCAGGGACATGGCAAATAGGCGCGGCGCGGGCCGCACGAAAAATATGGTTGGACTAATAATGAATGTTGGCAAGCAGTCAGCGAACGGCGCGCTACGTCCGATAAAACCTTGGAAACACCGTCGATCTCGTCTTGGAATTGGGGTGGAAAACCACCCGTTTTCAGCATTTAATCGGCAAATTATAAGGTAGAATGGCGGGCTAATGCGCTGACGGGCTGTGACTCGGCCCTCCGCATGAAAGACCGCGCTGCTTCCAGCCCTTGCGCTGTGCAGGCGCGGCAAGGACAATCCCGACCAATATTCACGCGCGCCCCGGCGCGCCATCAGGACACACATGTTTGGTTCTTTACGCAGCTACTTCTCGAATGACCTGGCGATCGACCTCGGCACCGCCAATACCCTGATTTATGTGCGCGGCCTGGGCATCGTGCTGGACGAGCCATCGGTCGTGGCGATCCGCCAGGAAGGCGGCCCGAACGGCAAGAAAACGATCCAGGCAGTCGGCAAGGAAGCAAAACAAATGCTGGGCAAGGTGCCGGGCAATATAGAGGCCATCCGCCCGATGAAGGACGGCGTCATTGCCGACTTCACCGTCACCGAGCAGATGCTCAAGCAGTTCATCCGCATGGTGCACGACTCCAAGTTCTTCCGCCCGTCGCCGCGCATCATCATTTGCGTGCCTTGCGGCTCGACCCAGGTCGAACGCCGCGCGATCCGCGAATCGGCGCTCGGCGCCGGCGCGTCGCAGGTCTACCTGATCGAAGAACCGATGGCCGCGGCGATCGGCGCCGGCCTGCCGGTGTCGGAAGCCACCGGCTCGATGGTGGTCGACATCGGCGGCGGCACCACCGAAGTGGGCATCATCTCGCTGGGCGGCATGGTCTACAAGGGTTCGGTGCGCGTGGGCGGCGACAAGTTCGACGAAGCCATCGTCAACTACATCCGCCGCAACTACGGCATGCTGATCGGCGAGCAGACCGCCGAAGCCATCAAGAAGGCAATAGGGTCGGCCTTCCCGGGTTCGGAAGTCAAGGAAATGGAAGTCAAGGGCCGCAACCTGTCCGAAGGCATCCCGCGCTCGTTCACCATCTCGTCCAACGAGATCCTGGAAGCGCTGACCGACCCGCTCAACAACATCGTCTCGGCCGTCAAGAACGGCCTGGAGCAGGCCCCGCCCGAGCTGGGCGCCGACATCGCCGAAAAAGGCATGATGCTCACCGGCGGCGGCGCGCTGCTGCGCGACCTCGACCGCCTGCTGATGGAAGAAACCGGCCTGCCGGTGCTGGTGGCTGAAGACCCGCTGACCTGCGTGGTGCGCGGCTCGGGCATGGCGCTCGAGCGCATGGACAAGCTGGGCTCGATCTTCTCCTACGAATAAACACAGCGAGACACGGCGTGGCCGATCCAGGGCGGGCAGGGCGTGCGGAAACCTCCGCATGCGTCTGCCCGTCTTGACATTCGCCGCCCGCGCAGACTAGACAGGATACTCGCCAGGACATGGAATACAGTCCTCCGCCGCTCTTCAAGCAAGGCGCCCCCGCACGGGTGAAGGCGATCGTCTTCGCCCTCATTTCCCTGGTGCTGCTGGTGGTCGATGCGCGCTATCACACGCTCGGCGCGGTGCGCCAGGTGGCCGCCACCGTGCTCTACCCCCTGCAGATGGCCGCGCTGATGCCGCGCGAAGCTGTCGGCAACATGGGCGGGTATTTTTCCTCGATCTCCACCCTGCAGCGCGAAGTGCGCGAGCTCAAGACCCAGCAGCTGGCCCAGGCCACGGTGCTGCAGCAGGCCCAGTACCAGCAGGCCGAGAACTTGCAGCTGCGGCGCCTGATGGACGCGCGCCAGCACCTGCCGGTCAAGGCCCAGATGACCGAGATCCTGTACGACGCGCGCGACCCTTCCACCCGCCGCATCGTGATCGACCGCGGCTCGCGCAACGACGTGGTGCCCGGCCTGCCGGTGATCGACCATGCCGGCGTGGTCGGCCAGGTCACGCGCGTGTACCCGTTCACGTCCGAAGTCACGCTGCTCACCGACAAGGAACAGGCGATCCCGGTGCAGGTGCTGCGCAGCGGCCTGCGCAGCATCGCCTATGGCCGCGGCCAGTCCGGCCTGCTCGACCTGCGCTTCGTGGTGGCCAACGCCGACATCCAGGTGGGCGATGTGCTGGTGACCTCGGGCCTGGACGGCATGTACCCGGCCGGCCTGGCGGTGGCCAAGGTGGTGCAGGTGGAGAACGTCGCCGCCGGCGCCTTCGGCCGCGTGGTATGCCAGCCGCTGGCCGGCATCGACCGCAACCGCCAGCTCCTGATCATCATGTCGCAGTCCGAGCTGCCGCCACGGCCGCAAGCCGAAGTGCAGGCTGCCGCCACCACCGCGCGCCGCAAGCTGCCGGACATGGCGCCGGTGCCGGCGCCGCCGCTGGCGCCCGCGCCGCTGCCGCCGCAGGGCGCACCGGCAGGGCAGGCCGCAGGGCAGGGCCCGGCCAACGCCGTCGGCGGTGTGCCGGTGCAGGGGGCGGCCGCCACGCCGGTTCCTGGCGCGGCAGCGACGGCCCGCCCGCCCGCCACCCAGCCCGCAAGCCCGGCCCCGGCGCGCGTGACGCCCGCGGCCCCGGCCACGCAGCGTCCGGTCCCGGCGGCCACCACCAGCAATCCGCCGGCGCAAGTGAGCGCGCCCGCGCCAGGCCAACAGGGAGGCCCCGCCAATGCCCGGTAACCGTCCGCATTACATCCTGCTGCCCGTCAGCCCGCTGTTCATCACCTTCAGCCTGGTCTGCGCCTTCATGCTCAACCTGATGCCGATGGGCCGCTGGGTCGGGTCGCCCGACTTCGTCGCGCTGGTGCTGGTGTTCTGGGGCATCCACCAGCCGCGCAAGGTCGGCATCGGCGTCGCCTTCGTCATGGGCCTCCTGATGGACGTGCACGACGCCAGCCTGCTGGGCGAGAATGCGCTGGCCTACACGCTGCTGTCCTACCTCGCCATCATGATCCACCGCCGCGTGCTGTGGTTCACCCGCATGACCCAGGCGATCCACGTGTTCCCGCTGCTGCTGCTGGCGCAGGCGGTGCAGGCCTTCGTGCATTTCACGGCGTCCGGCCGCTTCCCGGGCCTGCTGCACTTCGCCGAAAGCGTGGTCGCCGTCGCCCTGTGGCCGGTGATCACCTGGCTGCTGCTGGCGCCGCAGCGCCGCGCCGTCGACCGCGACCATACGCGCCCGATCTGATGTACGAGCAGACGCTGTGACCGAATTCAAGGACAACGACCGCGAGATCCACCAGTTCCGTACCCGCCTCACGGTGCTGGTGGCGCTGGTGTTCGTCTGCTTCGGCCTGCTGCTGGCCCGTTTCGTGTGGCTGCAGGTGCTGCGCCACGACCAGTTCGCGCTGCAGGCCGAAGGCAACCGCATCGCGCTGGTGCCGATCGTCCCCAACCGCGGCCTGATCGTCGACCGCAACGGCGTGGTCCTGGCCCGCAACTACTCGGCCTATACGCTCGAAATCACGCCGTCGAAGCTGCAATCGAACATGGAATCGGTGATCGACGAGCTGGCCAAGCTGGTCACCATCGAGCAGCGCGACCGGCGCCGCTTCCGGCGCCTGCTGGAAGAGTCGCGCAGCTTCGCCAGCGTGCCGCTGCGCACCCGCCTGACCGACGACGAAGTGGCGCGCTTCACCGCGCAGCGCTTCCGCTTCCCGGGCGTGGACGTGCAGGCGCGCCTGTTCCGCCAGTACCCGCTGGGCGAAACCGCCTCGCACGTGATCGGCTACATCGGCCGCATCAACCAGAAAGAAGCGGCCAAGCTGGAAGAAGATGGCCTGGACGCCAACTACAACGGCACCGAGCACATGGGCAAGGAAGGTCTCGAGAAGAAATACGAGAGCTACCTGCACGGCACCACTGGCTACGAGCAGGTCGAGCGCACCGCGGGCGGGCGCGCCATCCGCACGCTGTCGCGCACCGCGCCGGTCCCGGGCAGCAACCTGATCCTGTCGGTCGACATCGAACTGCAGAAGGTGGTCGAAGAGGCCTTCGGCGAGAACCGCGGCGCGCTGGTGGCGATCGAACCGTCCACCGGCGACGTGCTGGCCTATGTCTCGCGCCCCGGCTACGACCCGAACCTGTTCGTCGACGGCATCGACACCCAGAGCTGGAACGAACTCAATACCTCGCTCGACAAGCCGCTGATGAACCGCCCGCTGTCGGGCACCTATCCGCCCGGTTCCACCTTCAAGCCCTTCATGTCGCTGGCCGCGCTGGAGCTGGGTTTCCGCCGCCCGGAAAACGCGATCCGCGATCCCGGCTTCTTCATGCTGGGCGGCCACCGCTTCAACGACGACAAGCCTGGCGGGCACGGCACCGTCGACATGTACCGCTCGATCGCCGAATCCTGCGACACCTATTACTACCAGCTTGGCAATGAGATGGGCATCGATAACATCTCCAAGTTCATGGGCGAATTCGGCTTCGGCTACCCGACCGGCATCGACCTGGAGCACGAGAAGACCGGCGTGCTGCCGTCCAAGGAATGGAAGGCGCGCCGCTTCTCCAAGAACCGCGCGGCCCAGAAGTGGGTGGGCGGCGACACCATTTCGGTGTCGATCGGGCAGGGCTTCAACAACTACTCGATGATCCAGCTGGCGCATGCGGTCTCGACCCTGGCCAACAACGGCGTGGTGATGAAGCCGCACCTGGTGAAGATCATCGAGGACGGCGCCACCAAGCAGCGCAGCCTGACGGTGCCGAAGGAAACCCGCCGCATCGCGCTCAAGCAGGAGAACGTCGACTTCATCAAGCGCGCGATGGTGGGCGTGACCCAGGAAGCCTACGGCACCGGCCGCCGCGCCTTCGCGGGCGCCGAGTACATCTCGGGCGGCAAGACCGGCACCGCGCAGGTGATCGGCCTGAAAGGCCAGAAGTACAACGCCAACGCCATCGACGAACGCCACCGCGACAACGCGCTCTACGTCGCCTTTGCCCCGGCCGACAACCCGCGCATCGCGCTGGCGCTGATCGTCGAGAACGTGGGCTTTGGCGCCTCGTTCGCGGCGCCGATCGCGCGCAAGGCGATCGACTACTACCTGCTGGGCAAGCGCCCGGCGCCGCCGAAGCCGAAGGATGGCGCGCCGGCCCCCGCGCCGAAGCCGGCCGCGCCGGCGGCGCCTGCCGCCGCACCGGTGGTCCAGGCCGCCGCGCCGGCCGCCGCCCCCGCCATTCGAAAGGAATAAGCCATGGCACGCATTCCAGAACGCCGCTCGCTGCGGCGCCGCCTGCGGCCGTATTTCACGGTCTTCGACTGGCCGCTCGGGCTGGTGCTGTTCATCCTGATGATGACCAGCGTGATCACGATGACCTCGGCCGGCGCCGACTTCCCCGACCGGGTCGAGCACCAGATCCGCAACTTCCTGCTCGCCTTCGCCGTCATGTGGATCGCGGCCAACGTGCCGCCCCAGATGCTGATGCGGCTTGCGGTTCCCATCTATACCTTCGGGGTCGCGCTCTTGATCGCGGTGGCGATGTTCGGCATCATCAAGAAGGGCGCGCGGCGCTGGCTGCACGTCGGCGTCGACATCCAGCCATCCGAAATCCTGAAAATCGCTACGCCGCTGATGCTGGCCTGGTATTTCCAGCAGCGCGCCAACGCCCACAGCTGGAAGTCGTTCGGGGTCGCCGCGCTGCTGCTCGGGGTGCCCTTCGCCCTGATCGCCAAGCAGCCGGACCTCGGCACCGCGCTGATGGTGGGCGCCTCGGGCTTCTACGCCATCTTCCTGGCCGGCCTGCCGTGGCGCGCCCTGATGGGCCTGGGCGTGACCGGCGCCGCGGCGCTGCCGATCGCCTGGTCGATGCTGCACGACTACCAGCGCGAACGCGTGATGACCCTGATCGACCCCACCTCCGACCCGCTCGGCAAGGGCTTCCATATCATCCAGTCCGAGATCGCCATCGGTTCCGGCGGCATCGTGGGCAAGGGCTATGGCAAGGGCACGCAGAGTTACCTGGAGTTCATTCCCGAGCAAACCACCGACTTCCTGTTCTCGGTGTATTCGGAAGAATTCGGGCTGGTCGGCAATTGCTTTCTGCTGGTGGTCTACCTGATGCTGATCGGGCGCGGCATGATGATCGCGGCCAATGCGCCCAACACCTTCTGCCGCCTGCTGGCCGGCGCCATCACGATGATGTTCTTCACCTATGCCTTCGTCAACATGGGCATGGTGAGCGGGATCCTGCCGGTGGTCGGCGTTCCGTTACCGTTCATGAGCTATGGCGGAACCGCGTTCATTACGCTCGGTCTCGGCGCTGGTATATTGATGAGTATTCAAAGGCATCGTAAACTGGTGCAGACGTAATAGAACGAGGACAGGCATGGCCGTTCCAAGAAAACAACTTGCTACGACCATTGGCACGGTCATCACCCTGGCGCTGCTGGCCGGCTGCTCCACCACGCCCACCGGTGAGCACCGCAGCCTGATCCCGCTGCCCTGGGGCCACCACCCCACGGCCAGGCATCCGGACGCCCCCAAGCTGCCGCCCGCCAACTCCGGGCGCGGCGGCTATTACAAGGACGACGGCCCCGGCGCCAACCCGCCGCCCGGCCTGCTCGAGCTGCCCGACGCGATCGTCAAGAACGAGCCCTACGCCAAATGGGCCAACCGCCCGTATGCGGTGTTCAGCCAGACCTACACCCCGATCCTGCACGAAGACCCGTTCGTGCAGCGCGGCGTGGCCAGCTGGTACGGCGTCAAGTTCCACGGCCAGAAGACCTCGTCGGGCGAGCCCTACGACATGTACAAGATGACGGCAGCGCACCCGACGCTGCCGATTCCCTCGTATGCGCGCATCACCAGCGTCGAAACCGGCAAGTCGGTCATCGTGCGCATCAACGACCGCGGCCCCTTCCATGCCAGCCGCGTGGTCGACGTGTCGTATACGGCCGCGCTCAAGCTGGGCCTCCTGGGCAAGGGCAGCCACCAGGTCGAGATCGAGCGCCTGTTCCCGAACGACCCCACCCGCATCGCCACGGTGCGCCGCGCCGCCACCTCGGCGGCGCAGTCGGCGCCACCGGAGATCGCCGCGCTGATGCTCGAAGACCGGGTGCGGACCGACAGCGCGGCGGTGGCGCAGGTCACGCCGAAGCTGGTGCCGCGCGGGAGTTTCTATGTGCAGCTCGGCTCGTATGGGCGGGCCGGCACGGCCGAAGCCTTGGGGGAGCGCCTGTCCCAGGCCAATGTGGAAGTCGGCAAGCTCGAAGTGGTGAAGGTGGGGGCGCTTAGTCGCCTGTTCGGCGGGCCGTTCGAGAGCCGCGAGGATGCACTGGAGGCGGCGCGCTCGGTGCCGGAATCGTTTGGGCTCAAGCCGATCGTTGTCAGACGCTGACGCGGCTTGCGCTCACGGAGTACAAACGAACGCCCGCGGCCTTGTCGCTGCCGCCGCCGTGGCCAGCGTGATCTGTCCTTTCAGTTTCGGCAGTGCCTGCACGATGACTTCCCTGGCAGTATCGAGCTGTCGGACAAGGGAGACCTGCTGGCTTTTTTCATAGATGAAGTCGCCTATATACACAGTTTTCCCCGCCCGGGCTTCGAACGAAACCACTTCGACTTCAAATGGCGCGACATTAAATGGACTGTAAATGTAGTAGCCGGGCCGAACGTCGAAGGCAACATACTTCACCGTCCCGGGAAGCGGAGATACGCGTGTTTCGGTGCGGTTGAAACGGAAACAGTTACCGGTGATGTTCTGCTGCCCGATATCGTACTCGGCCAAATCCAGGGGGAAGGCGGGATGGGGCCACGCGCCCTCGACTTTCACCCCGTAGACGATCACTGCACGATTGGCAGAAGGTATACCGCCATCCGGCAGTGCATTGGATGAATTGACGATGCAACCCGCATTCATTGCTCCAACAAGGCACATGAGCACACTTCGGAAAAATGTCGTCATCGAATGTCTGTCTCAGTCAATGATCTCTACATCGGCCTCGAGCCAAACGCTTGGTTTGGCGTTGAGGATGGACACGGGGTTGGGGGTCAGGCTGAACGCGAGGGACTTGGGATTGCCGCTGACGCGGATGTCAGCTTGAGAATCGGCCCATGGTTGCGGCCCGCACATCGGACAGAGCGGGACGGCATCGGGAGGTATGACCCCGACGCTGGCGGTGGCGTAGGTGACGCGCGCCTTCGATATCGCTTTCGCGCCCCGCACGTACACAATCAGCTTCTCTCCGTTGCGAACCATGCTGCAGCCAGTGATATCCCGCGCGTGGAAAAGCGCTGCGCTCCCGTCGTCTGCGTAGACCGGGATGGCTCCCTTCACTTTACAGAGCTTGCTGGTTTTGCTGACGATTCCATTTTTTGCTTCGATCAGCTGAACCGTCACGGTCATTCGTGCTTCACGCAATAATAGAGGTTTGTGCGGTGGTGGAGGTATTGCATATGTCGGCGATGCGATTGATAGCAGCAAAGCAGCCATTACGCGATTTCCTGACAACATGCGCATGATTGCACATGGTCGTTTGTCGCGTGTTTTGTACAAAGTGATCCCCTTACTCGCACGGCCGAAGCTGCACCCCCGAAAAATCATCAGCGATCCCGGCAACCCGTCCACGCTCCTCCGCCGTCAGGTTCCTGAACTGCCACACCGAGCGCGCGCCCTGCGGCCCACGCGGCAGCACCCGCACGCCGCGCACGCCCTGGCGTCCCAGCGACGTCACCAGGGTCTGCGCGGCGGCATCGGTCTTGAACACGCCCAGCGACACAGCCCAGCGCAGCGGCGAGTCGCCCTGCATCACGAAGAGGTTGGTGACGCCTTTTTCCTTCAGTTCGGCCACGCGGCGGTCGGCGCCTTCCTTGCCGCCATTGGGCGGCAGGTAGACCAGGTGGCTGGTGACTTCCTGGAAGGGCACGCTGGTGCGGATGACGCGCGGGCCCAGCGCCAGCCGGGCGATGCGCGGTTCGAAGCGGCGCGCGTCGGTGGCCGAGAAGGCGCCGGCCTGGGTGCAGGCGATTGTGGCAGGTGCCGCAGCCGCGACAGGCTCAGTCGGGGGCGCTGCCGGCGCAGCGCTGTCGACCGCCGCGCGTGCCTCGGCTGCGGTCAGCATCACCATGCGTCCGGCCGCCAGCTGGTTCTTCAGGCGCTGCGGCTCATGTTCGCCGCCTTCCACTTTGCCGAGATAGCCGTGGCCATACGCGAACAGCACGGCGTTCGCCGCCAGCAGGACCCAGAATACGAATTTCAACAAGTGCGCTCTCCTCGTCAATCGGCGCCGGCGGCTGCATGCAGCCCGACCAGCACGATATTATCGACCACCCGGTGCGCCAGCGTGAGGGCAGGGGCGATATAGGGCGCGGCGCCGCCCGACACGATGCAGGCGGTGGCGCCGTGCGCGGCGCAGGCGCGCTCGATCGCGCCGGCCTGGGCCGACAGGCAGCCGGAAACGATGGCGTCATGTGTATTGTCGCCGAAGACCGGCGGCGGAGCCGCGCCTGGCGCCACCTGGGGCAGCTGGGCGGTATTGCTGGCCAGCGCGCCGGCCATCAAGGCCAGGCCCGGCAGGATCATGCCGCCGATGAAGCGGCCGTCCGCGCTGATTGCATCCACCGTGGTCGCGGTGCCGCAGGTCGCCACGATCACGTCCTGCCCCGGCGCCAGTGCGCGTGCGCCGATGGCGGCGGAGAAGCGGTCGCAGCCCAGCTGGCCCGGGTTGCGGTAGCCGTTGCGCAGGCCGGCGCGTTCCTCCACCGAGGCGAACCATTCGACGTCGATCCCGGCCGGCAGCGCCTGCGCAATGCGTTCGCGCACGGCCGCGCCGGCGACGTTCGACACGATGGCGCGCGTGATGCCAGCGTGGCGCCAGCCTGCTCCGACGGCGTCCAGGCCCGCGTGCTCCACCGCCCCGCACTGTTCCCACTTGCCCAACGCAGCGCCGGGCGCAGCGAGCGCCCACTTGATGCGCGTATTGCCCGCGTCGATCAGCAGCAGCGTCATTCCTTGACCCGCAGCGACACGTCGCCCGCCAGCACCGCGATGCGGCCCTCAGCGGTGTCGAGCAGCAGCCGTCCCGTGTCGTCGACGCCCGCCGCCAGGCCTTCGTGCAACACCTGGCCGTTGTCGATGATGGTCACGACCTGGCCCTGCCACGCATGGCGCAGGTTCCAGCGCGCGCAGAAGGCGCCGAAGCCCTGGGCGGCGAACAGCCGCAGGCTGTCGGCCAGCGCGTCGAGCAGGGCGGCCAGCAGCACGTCGCGCTCCATGCGCGCCAGCCAGGGCGCACCGGCGGCGCTGCGGCCCAGGCGCGCTTCCAGCTCGTCCGGCATGATGAGGTTCAGGCCGATCCCGATCACGGCCCAGGTGCCGCCGCCAGGCGCGCCTTGCGTCTCGATCAGGATGCCGGCCAGCTTGTCGCCATCCTTGAGCACGTCGTTCGGCCACTTCAGCTGCACCTGCACGCCCAGCTGCGCCAGCGCGTCGCCCAGGGCCACGCCGATGGCCAGCGGCAGGCCGGTCAGCTGCTGCGGGCCGCCGTCGAATTTCCAGGCCAGCGAAAAGGTCAGCGAGCCTTCGGGCGAGGACAGCCAGCTGCGTCCCGCGCGCCCGCGTCCCGCGCTCTGGTGGCCGGCCACCAGCAGCACCGGTTCAGTCAGCGTGGGGGCGCGCGCCAGCAGGTCGGCGTTGGTGGAGCCGGTCTCCGGCACCACCTCGACGGCGACCTTCGCATGCGAGAGGGAGGCGATGTGGGCGGCGTTCATGCTTCACCCTTGCCTTGCTTGGTCGGCGCGCGCGAGAAGGCCAGGTCGAACAGGGCGTTGGGCAGCAGGCGCAGCAGCTTGGCCACCACGCCCATTTGCCAGGGCAGCACGCGGTAGCTGTGGCCGCGCGCGATCACCTCGACCGCCTGCGCGGCGAAGCGCGCGGCCGGCATCAGGAAGGGCATGGGAAAACGATTCAGGCGTGTCATGGGCGTGTCGATGTAGCCGGGGGCGATGGTCACCACCTTGATGCCAGAACCTCGCAGTTCAAGCCGCAGCGATTCGCAGTAGCTGTGCACGGCCGCCTTGGAGGCGCAATAGGCGCCGGCGCCGCGCATGCCGCGGATGCCGGCCACGCTGCCGATGCCGACCAGGCGGCACGGGCCGCCCTGGCTTTTCATGGTGCCGATAAACGGCGCGAAGGTGGCGACAGTGGCGCCCACATTGGTGGCGAACACGGTCTCGAACACGGGCAGGTCGCCGGCGCGTTCGGTGAGCGTGCCGTGCGAAATGCCGGCGCTGGCAATGACGATGTCGGCGCCGCCCTTGGCCGCGATGAAGTCGGCCGCGGCAAGCGCGACGGCGCCGTCGTCGGTCGCATCGACCGCATAGATGCGGTGGCGTTCAGGGTAGGGGAGGGATGCCGCCAGCTCGGCCAGCGGTTCGCGGCGCCGCGCCAGCAGGCCGAGCACCGCGCCGCGCGCCGCGTACTCGCGCGCCAGCGCCGCGCCGATGCCGCTCGAGGCGCCGGTGATGAACACCCGGTCCGCGCGGCCCGGCGCAGCGGTCATTTCTTGTCCGCTTTCGCGCGCGCGACCAGACTGTCCATCACCTGCAGGGTCGCCTGCAGCGCGTCGCCCGAGGGCACGCCGGATTCGGCCAGGATGCCGGGCGAGGTGATGAAGCGGCCGTCCACCGCCAGCATCGGCCAGTGGGTGATGCGGTAGGCGTCGACCATCGCCTGCGCGCGGCGCACCTTGGCCTGTACCCCGAACGAGCGGTAGGCGTCGACGAAGCGCGCGCGGTCGATGCCGGCGCGGCTGGCCCAGTCGAACACTTGCTCGTCCTGTGCCAGCGGCAGGTGCTCGACGTGCATCGCGTTGAACACCTTGCCGTGGTACTGCTCCAGCAGGTCGAGCGACTCGAGCGTGAAGAACAGGCGCTGCTGCGCCTGCACCGGGGCGCCACGCGGCACGTGCACGCGGCGCAGCACGATGTTGTCGCCCTGCTTTTTCACCCATTCGGCCAGCTGCGGCTCCAGCGCGTAGCAGTGCGGGCAGTAATAGGCGAAGAACTCGAGGACCTCGATTCTGCGGCCGCCGTCGGTCGGCTGGGCCGACGGCAGCAGCTGGTAGTCCACGCCTTCTTTGGGCGCGGACGGGGAGGCGGCGGCGCTGCCGGACAGGGCCAGCAGCACGGTAGAGCAGGTCAGGCGGCGAAGCAGGTTCATGCGGGTCCCGGGGGGCTTAACGCTGGTTGCGGACGATGGCGACGTCGATGCCGCTGTCGAGCAGCTTGGCGCGCGCCTTGTTCATGGATTCGACCCCGTTGTACGGGCCGACGCGCACGCGGTGCAGCACGCCACCGTCGGTGCTGCGGTCGCTGATGGCCGCTTCGAAGCCGAGCAGGGCCAGCTTGGCGCGGGTGTTCTCGGCGTCGGACATTTCGCGGAAGGCGCCGGCCTGCAGGTAGTAGATGTAGCTTTCGGCGCCGGCTGCGGGCGCAGGCGCGGCCGCCGGGGCAGCTGCCGCCGGCGCCGCTGCGGCGGGCGCAGCCGCCGGAGCGGGCGCCGCCGGTGGCGCCTGCATGCCGGCGATCGCCTGGCCCAGCGGATCGGCTTCGGCGGCGGCCGGCGCAGGCGCGGGCGCCGGTTCCGGCTTGTTGGCGCGCTCGGCGATCTGGCGGTTCGCTTCGCGCGCCGCTTCGCGGTTGCCGTACAGCGGCTTGTTCGGGTCGCTGGCCTGGGTCGGGTCCAGGTCGGCCGGGCGTCCCATCTTGGTGGAGCGGTCGGTGAAGGGCGACTGGCCCTTGGTGATCACGAGCGCGACCACCACCGCGATGCCCAGGCCGACGATCAGGCCGATGATGATGCCGGTCAGGGTGCTGCCGCGCTGGCGCAGGGACGGGAAAGGACGGTTGGCGGTCATGGGACGCTTATGGTTGCTTGATAAGGATGATTAGGCTTGCGCTTCGGCCGGGGCGCGTTCCATCTTGGCTGGGGCCGACACGCCGATCAGGGACAGGCCGTTGCGCAGCACCTGGCGGGTGGCGGTGGCCAGGGCCAGGCGCGCCAGCTTCAAGGCTTCGTCGTCGTCCAGCAGCCACTTGTGCGCGAAGTAGTAGCTGTGCAGTTCGCCAGCCAGTTCGCGCAGGTAGAACGCGACCTGGTGCGGGCCCAGTTCCAGCTTGGCGCGCGCCAGCACTTCCGGGTAGGCCGCCAGCTTGGCCAGCAGGCTGGCTTCGTGCGGCGTGTCCAGCAGCGACAGGTCGGCGCCGCCCAGTCGGGCTTCGTCCCCGCCCCAGTTGGACAGGGCCGAGCAGATGCGCGCGTGGGCGTACTGCACGTAGTAGACCGGGTTTTCTTCGCTGGTGGCCAGCGCGACGTCGACGTCGAACACGAACTCGGTATCGGCCTTGCGCGAGATGAGGAAGAAGCGCACCGCATCGCGGCCGCGCGTGATGTCGCCATTGCCCGACCATTCGATCAGGTCGCGCACGGTGACGTAGGAACCGGCGCGCTTGGAGATCTTGACCTCTTCGCCGTTCTTCATCACGGTGACCATCTTGTGCAGCACGTAGTCGGGGTAGCCCTGCGGGATGCCGATGTTCACCGCCTGCAGGCCGGCGCGCACGCGCGCGATGGTGCCGTGATGGTCGCTGCCCTGCACGTTGATGGCCTGGTCGAAGCCGCGGCGGAATTTCTGGATGTGGTAAGCCACGTCCGGCACGAAGTAGGTATAGGTGCCGTCGGACTTGCGCATCACGCGGTCCTTGTCGTCGCCGTAGTCGGTGGTCTTCAGCCACAGCGCGCCGTCCTGCTCGTAGGTCACGCCGGCGTCGACCAGGGCCTGCACCGCCTGCTCGACCTTGCCGTCGGCGTACAGCGACGACTCGAGGTAGTAGTTGTCGAACTTGACGCCGAAGGCCTGCAGGTCGATGTCCTGCTCGTTGCGCAGGTAAGCCACGGCGAAGCGGCGGATCGATTCGAGGTCGTTGCTGTCGCCGCTGGCGGTGGCCGGCTCGCCGTCGGTGGCGGCCACGGTTTTCCTGGCCATGAAGTCGTCGGCGATGTCCTGGATGTAGTCGCCGTTGTAGCTCGATTCCGGCCACCCGGTGTCGCCCGGCTTGAAGCCGCGCGCGCGCGCCTGCACCGAGTTGGCCAGGGTGGCGATCTGCACGCCGGCGTCGTTGTAGTAGAACTCGCGGGTGACGTCATGGCCCTGCGACTCGAACAGCGAGGACAGCGCGTCGCCCAGCGCGGCCTGGCGGCCGTGGCCGACGTGCAGCGGGCCGGTCGGGTTGGCCGATACGAACTCGATGATCGCGTGGTGGCCCTTGCCGGAATCGCCGCGGCCGAAGGCCGCGCCCTGTTCAAGTACCGTCTTGACCACCGCCTGCTTGGCGGCCGGGGCCACGCGCAGGTTGATGAAGCCGGGGCCGGCCACGTCGGCCGACTCTACCAGGCCTTGCGCGCCCGGGTCGGCCAGCACGGCGGCGACCAGGCGGGTGGCCAGTTCGCGCGGGTTGGTCTTCAGGGCCTTGGCCAGCTGCATGGCGATGTTGCAGGCGACGTCGCCGTGCGACGGGTCGCGCGGACGCTCCAGCAGGATGGTGGGGGTCAGGTCGGTGCCGGCGACGATCGGTGCGAGCGCAGCCTGGAACAGGGCAACGATTTGTTGTTTTTGTTGGGCGAGCATGGGAGGTAGTTGGTCTGAATAATGAGGCGGGCCTGCGGGCAGGCGGACAGCGGTCATTATACTGGTTTGGCGCAATACGCAATATGTTCGCCCCGGCAAGTTGTGGTGCGATGCTTAAGCGACGCCAAAGCGTAAGCCGGTACAATGAGGGCCTTTTTCGACCGTATTGACCCTGCCATGACCGACAAGCGCCCGACGCTCTCCCTGAAGCCTGCCGCCAAACCTGCGCGCTCGACCCACGCGAAGGGCGCGGCTCGGCCGGGCCCGAAGCCAGGGCAGGCGCAGTCCGGCAAGCCGGGTGCGAAGCCAGCCCAGGACCAGCGCGCGCAGGCAGGTGAGCAGAACCGCGACCAGCGCAATCCGCCGCCGCGCCGCGAAGTCTATCGTCCCGAGGCCGAACGTCCCTTGCGCGCCAGCCACGAGGTCAAGGTCGCGCCGCAGCGCGACTACCGGCCCGACCTGAAGGCCGACTCGCTCGCGCTGGCGCTGCTGGGCGCAGCCAATGCCGTGGCCCGCGTGCGCGGCGGCACCGCGCTGCCGCAGGCCTTGAGCAGCGTGTTCGCGGCCTACGACGTGACCCCGCAGGGCCGCGGCGCGATCCAGGACATCGCCTACCGCACGATGCGCCAGCTCGGCCGCAGCGAAACCCTGCTCGGCCTGATGACCAGCAAGGCGCCCGAGCCGCCGATGCTGGGCGGCCTGCTGTGCACCGCGCTGGCCTTGCTCGACCCGCTCGAGGGCGCCGCGCCCTATGAAGCCTTCACGGTGGTCGACCAGGCCGTGCATGCGGCCTCCAGCCACCCCGACTTTGCCCACGCCAAGGCGATGGTGAACGCCGTGCTGCGCCGCTTCCTGCGCGAAAAGGACAGCCTGGTGGCCGAGGCCCTGCGCCAGCCGCTGGCGCGCTGGAATTATCCGCAATGGTGGATCGACACGACCCGCGCCGCCTATCCGGAGCAGTGGGAACAGATCCTTGCGGCCGGCAATGTGCACCCGCCGCTGACCTTGCGCGTCAATACCCGCAAGGGCAGCGTCGAGGCCTACCTGCAGGTGCTGCAGGAGGCAGGCATCGAAGCGGCGCAGGTGGGCCCAAGCGCGGTGCGCCTGGCGCAGCCGGTCAACGTCAGCCAGATCCCGGGCTTCCACGAAGGCAGGGTGTCGGTGCAGGACGCCGGCGCCCAGCTGGCCGCGCCGCTGCTCGGCCTGGAAGACGGCATGCGCGTGCTCGACGCCTGCGCGGCCCCCGGCGGCAAGAGCGGCCACATCCTCGAGATGGCCGACGTGCAGCTGACCTCGGTCGATGCCGACGCCCTGCGCCTGGCGCGCGTGCGCGACAACCTGGGGCGCCTGGGCCTGGAAGCGAAACTGGTGGTCGCCGAAGCGCAGCAACCGGAGTGGTGGGATGGCCAGGGCTTCGATCGCATCCTGGCCGACGTGCCCTGCACGGCCTCCGGCATCGTGCGCCGCCATCCGGATATCCGCTGGCTGCGCCGCAAGTCCGACACGCTCCAACTTGCAACACTTTCAAGCAAAATACTCGACAACCTTTGGCAGATGTTGCTGCCCAATGGTAAATTGTTGTTTGTGACATGTTCGCTCTGGCCCCAGGAATCGGAGGCGCAGGCCGCCGCGTTTGCGGCGCGCCACAACGCCATCCGCCTCGACGCGCCGGGCCAGCTGCTGCCAGCCAGCGGAGCCGGGCAGGATCATGACGGCTTGTTCTACGCCCTGTTCCAGAAACCGGCGTGATGGCCACCCCGCTCGAATCGATTCGGCTTCAACCTTAAGGCTCCGGCTCACCCGTGACGTTACGATTTTTCTGCCTCCTCGCCTGCCAGCTGCTGCTGGTCTTCGCGTGCGCGCAGGCACGGGCGAACGACGTGATCGACATCACCAAGGCCGAGATCCAGTCCAGCGAAGAGGGCTATCGCCTCAACACCGCCTACGCCTTCGACCTGAACCACGAGCTGCAGGACGCGGTGCAGAACGGCGTCAAGCTGCACTTCACCACCGAGATCGAAATGACGCGCCCGCGCTGGTGGTGGCGCGACGAAAAAGCCGTGCTGGCCAAGCGCACCATCGGCATCTCCTACGACGTGCTCACGCGCCAGTACATCGTCGCCACCAACGGCAGCGTGCCGCAGCCCTTCACCACCCTGGACGACGCGCTGTCGTTGATCCGGCGCCCGGCGCGCTGGCTGATCGCACCGAAAGGCGCGCTCAAGCAGGGCGAGGTCTACAACGTGACGCTGCGCATGTACATGGACCGTGACTTCCTGTCCAAGCCGCTGCAGGTGAATGCGATCAACGATTCGAGCTGGCGCCTCGCGTCCAACAAAAAGTATTTCGCCTACCGTGCGGAGTAAGTTCGTGCGCGGTAAATCCGTCAACCAGGCCTTGCGCTACGCCCTCGTGGTCGGCGGCGCGATCGTATCGATCCTGCTGTTCCTGCTCGCGTCCGCATCGGACAATTCGGGCTTCTTCGACAAGTATTACACCTGGCTGCTGGGCGTGAACGCCGGCATGGCCGTGCTGCTGCTGATCCTCGTGATCGTCGCGCTGGCGCGCCTGTATTCGCGCTACAAGGCGGGCAAGTTCGGCTCGCGCCTGGTGGCCAGGCTGGTGCTGCTGTTCGCCGGCATCGGCATCCTGCCGGGGCTGGTGATCTTCATGGTGTCGGTGAATTTCGTGTCGCACTCGATCGACTCCTGGTTCGACGTCAAGATCGAGGCCGCCATCGAATCGGGCCTCAACCTGGGCCGCGCCGCGCTGGACGAAGCCGTGGCCGAACTGGGCGCCAGCGGCCAGACCGCGGCGGCCACCCTGGCCGGCCAGGATGCGGTGATGGTGCAGGGCGTCTTGAGCAGCCTGGTGAACGACATCAGCGGCCTGCAAAGCGCCATCCTGCTCTCGCCGGACGGCACGGTGCTGGCCTCGAGCGCGCAGGACCGCAACCTGAACCTCGACATGGACCGGCCCACGCCCGACATGCTCAAGTCGGCCGCGCTGCCGGGTGGCTATGCGCGCCCGGAAGGCACCAGCGACGTGGCCGGCAACGGCCCGAGCGCGCTCGACGCCGCTACCGGCCTGCGCCTGCGCGTGGTGCTGGCCGTGCCCGAGTCGCACGGCATCGAACCGCGCTACCTGCAGCTGCTGCAGTCGGTGCCGGTCAACCTGGCCTCCAACGCGGTGGTGCTGCGCAGCGCCTCCGAAGAATACCGCTCGCGCTCGCAGGAGCGCAGCGGCCTGCGCAAGATGTACATCGAGACGCTCACCCTGACCTTGCTGCTGGCGATCTTCGGGGCCATCGGCAGCGCCTTCCTGATCGCCGACAACCTGGCCCAGCCGCTGCTGGTGCTGGCCGAAGGCACGCAGGCGGTGGCCGAGGGCGATTTGTCGCCGCGGCCGACGGTGGAGACCAACGACGAACTGGGCACGCTGACGCGCTCGTTCAATGCCATGACCGGCCAGCTGTTCGAGGCGCGCAGCGCGGTCGAGCGCAACCGCACCGCGCTGCAGAACGCCAAGGCCCACCTGGAGTCGGTGCTGGCCAATATGTCGGCCGGGGTGATCGTGCTCGACGCCGAAGGGCGGGTGGTCAATTCCAACGATGCGGCCTACCGCATCCTGCAGGTCGAGCCGGGTGCACTGGCCGGCCCGCTGGCCAGCATCGCCGGCCTCGATACCTTCTATAACTGCATCACGCGCGCGATCTCGGCGCAGAGCGCGCAGAGCGCGGCCGGCAGCGCCGGCGTGGAACGCCGCCGCCGCGCCCACTGGCAGCAGCAGATCGAGATAGCGCGCCGCGGCAGCGGCGACGAGCAAGACCACGACATCACGCTGCTGGCGCGCGGCTCGCGCCTGCCGGTGGGAACCGGCAGCGGCTTCATCGTGGTGTTCGACGATATTTCGGACGTGATCTCGGTCCAGCGCTCGGTGGCCTGGGGCGAAGTGGCGCGCCGCCTGGCGCACGAGATCAAGAACCCGCTGACCCCGATCCAGCTGTCGGCCGAGCGCCTGCAGATGAAGCTCGAGGGCAGCCTGCCGCCGCTGGAAGCCGAACTGCTGAAGAAGAGCACGACCACCATCGTCAACCAGGTCGACGCCATGAAGCGCATGGTGGACGACTTCCGCGACTATGCGCGCACGCCGCCGGCGGTGCTCGAGCCGCTCGACCTGAACGCCCTGATCGACGAAATCCTGCAGCTCTACCTGTCCGAGGACGGCACCGACGTCATCCACGCCAACCTGGCGGCAAACCTGCCGCGCGTGATGGGCGACCCGACCCAGCTGCGCCAGGTGATCCACAACCTGGTGCAGAATGCCCAGGACGCGCTGGCCGACCGCGACTCCGGCGAGCCGGCGCGGGTCGACGTCGTGACCGAAGCTATCCATTACGAAGGAGCCGATGGCGCCGCCGGCACCGCGGTGCGCCTGGCGATCACGGACAACGGCCCCGGCTTCTCGCCGCGCATCCTGGCGCGCGCCTTCGAACCCTATGTCACGTCGAAGGCGCGCGGCACCGGCCTGGGCCTGCCGATGGTCAAGAAGATCATCGACGAACACGGTGGCCGGATCGACATCGGGAACCAGGCAAACGGATGTGGCGCGTCGGTATTTATTTTGCTGTTAAAGTTAGCCCCCGAGGCGAACTTGGCCGAATGATAAAACACGCATAAAATCTCACTATCACGGGTAAGAGATCAAAAAGGCACACTGATGGCGAACATACTCGTAGTTGATGACGAAATGGGTATCCGGGAATTACTCTCGGAAATCCTGGGCGATGAAGGCCACGCCATTACCCTGGCGGAAAATGCACAGCAGGCACGCGAGGCGCGCGCCGCCGGCGCGCCCGACCTGGTGCTGCTCGATATCTGGATGCCCGATACCGACGGCGTGACCCTGCTCAAGGAATGGCAGCGCGATGGCTTGCTCACCATGCCCGTCATCATGATGTCGGGCCACGCCACCATCGACACCGCAGTCGAAGCGACCCGCATCGGCGCCCTGAATTTCCTCGAGAAGCCGATTGCGCTGCAAAAGCTGCTCAAGGCCGTGCAGCAGGGCCTGACGCGGGCGCAGGAAGTGGCGCGCGCGCCGCTGGCGCCGCCGCGTCCGGTCGCCACCACGGCCATGCCGATGGCCGACATGGGCGCCCCGGCCGCCGCCGCGGCCGCCCCGATGTTCGCGCCGCCGGCGCCGCAGCTGGGCAATGGTTCGCGCATGGTCCATGCGATGTCGCAAGGCGAGGGCACCGGCTACACGCTGTCCTTCGACCTGCCGCTGCGCGAAGCGCGCGACGCCTTCGAGCGCATGTACTTCGAACACCACCTGGGCCGCGAGGGCGGCAGCATGACGCGCGTGGCCGAGAAGACCGGCCTCGAGCGCACCCACCTGTACCGCAAGCTCAAGCAGCTCGGCGTCGAACCGGGCAAGCTCGCCAAGAAAGGCGTCTGATTGGCCGTAGCGCGCGTGCGGGTGGCCACCACCCTGGTCGCCGGCGCCTCGGCCGCCGCGCGCGAAGACAGCATCGCCGCGCTGCTGCGGGCGGCGCCGCCGGGCGGTTTGAGCGCCGTCATCCTCGAAGGTCTCGCCCCGGGCTCCACGCCCATCCCTGATTCCTCTTCCGTAAGACTCGTCCGACTCGCTGGCGGGTGTCCGTGCTGCGCCGGGAACCTGGTTTTGCGTGTAACATTGAATCGACTGTTACGCCAAGGACCGGAACGCCTGTTCATCGGTTTGGCAGGCAGCGAACACCTTGATCAGTTGCGATCGTGGCTGCAAGACGCGCCATACGATCAGCTGTTGGCACTGGATCCGGTTGTGCGCCTGTAAAGTCGAGCCCCGAGCTTGCGCGCACTTGAAATCGCCCCAGGGAGCCCCACCTCTTTACCGAAGTGAACTGCCAACCGCCCGCCGCCGCGCGGTTAGAGCGCACAACCACTCTGATCGAGAGAAGGAGTCATCATGAACATGATCTACAACAGCGAACAGTACAGCGTCGTCGAGTTCGGCATTGACCGCGAGCTCGAGGCCCTGCGCTTCGGCGGCTATGAAATCGTCGACAAGGCCGGGCGGCGCGAAGCATTCATCGGCGGCAAGCTGGCCCAGTCGTTCCGGCGCGACGTGAACAACCTCATCGCGAGCGAGCCGACCATGGAAGAAATCGACGACTTCCTCGGTTCCTACGACACCCTGATGAGCCAGCCGGTGGTGCTGCATTGATTCGTCCTTCGCCATTGCGGCCGCGGCCGCAGTGGCGCCCCTGACTTCCTACCGGTTTTCACCTGCACCAGTAGCACCATCCCCATGGTAAGCTGCGCCCATGTGCCAGCTCCTCGGAATGAATTGCAACGTCCCCACGGACATCGTCTTCTCCTTTACCGGTTTTGCCCACCGTGGCGGCCGCACCGATACCCACCATGACGGCTGGGGCATCGCCTTCTTCGAGGGCAAGGGCGTGCGCCACTTCGTCGACCACCAGGCCGCCATCGCCTCCCCGATCGCCGAACTGATCAAGCGCTACCCGATCAAGTCGACCAATGTCATCGCGCATATCCGCAAGGCCACGCAGGGTCACGTGGCGCTCGAGAACTGCCATCCCTTCGTGCGCGAGATGTGGGGCCGCTACTGGGTGTTCGCGCACAACGGCGACCTGAAGGATTTCGCGCCCGCCCTGCACGGGCCGTTCCGCCCCGTGGGCACCACCGACAGCGAGCTGGCCTTCTGCTGGCTGATGCAGAGCCTGCGCGAGGAGTTCGGCGACGGCTCGTCCGGCACCGCGCCCACCTTGCCCGAGCTGCACGCCGCGCTCGGACGCCTGGTGCCGCAAGTGGCCGCGCACGGCACCTTCAACATGATGCTGTCGGACGGCACCGCGCTGTTCACCCATTGCTCGACCAAGCTGTGCTACGTGGTGCGCAAGTACCCGTTCGTGACCGCCAGCCTGTCCGACGAAGACCTGTCGGTGGACTTTTCGGAAGTGACCACGCCGGACGACCGGGTGGCCATCATTGTGACCGAACCGCTCACCACGAATGAAACCTGGACCCATTTCGCGCCGGGCGAGCTGATGCTCTTCGTGGATGGCCTGCCACAGTAATCATGGCACAATGGCAAAAATATCATCCTTCCTCCGATAAATTAGTGCCAATAAGCCACTAAATCTGACGGATACGGTAAAGTAGGGATGTTCGCGAGCCCAACCAGACGACATGACCGATACCGCCAGCCTTGACCAGGCCAACCAGCCGCTGAAATTGCGCAATTTTTACCTCGGGCGCCAGCCGGTGCTCGACCGTAACCAGGCGCTGTTCGGCTATGAACTGCTGTTCCGCGGCAGTGCGCAGGGCCCGGCGCAGATCGAATCGGGCCTGTCGGCCAGCGCCAGCGTGATCCATCACGCGTCGCAGCTGGGCCTGGCGCGCGCGATCGGCGACGCCACCGCCTTCATCAACGTCGACACCGACGTGCTCATGAGCGACATGTTCGCCTTCCTGCCACGCGAGCGCACCGTGCTCGAGATCGTGCGCTCGGTCGAGCCGAACGATGCCGTCATCCAGCGCATGACCGAACTGTCCTCGCATGGCTTCCGCTTCGCCGCCGAAGCATCGGCCCACGGTGCTTCGCTGGCGCGCCTGCTGCCCGTGATCGACTACGTCAAGATGGACTTGCGCGAGCTGCCGGTGGTGACCCTGCTGTCGCTGGCCCCGCGCCTGCGCGGCACGGGCAAGCGCCTGGTGGCCGAAAAGGTCGAGACCCACAACGAATACCGCACCTGCCTGGACATCGGCTTCGATTACTTCCAGGGCTATTATTTCGCCAAGCCGACCGTCATCGCCGGCCGCAAGCTCTCGCCTTCGCAGGCGGCGGTGATGGACCTGATGAACCTGGTGACCTCGGACGCCGACAACGCCGAGATCGAGCGCGCGGTGAAGAAGGACATCACCCTCGGCCTGAACCTGCTGCGCCTGGTGAACACGCCGGCCGCAGGAAGCGGGCGCCGCATCGAATCGATCAGCCAGGCTATCATGCTGCTGGGCCGCCGCCAGCTGCAGCGCTGGCTGCAGATCCTGCTGTACGCCGAACCGGGCGTGCGCGGCCACAACCTGAGCCCGCTCCTGATGCTGGCGACGACGCGCGCGCGCCTGATGGAACTGCTCGCGCAGCGCCTGCGCCCGGGGCAGCGCAATGTGGCCGACGTGGCCTTCACGGTGGGCATGATGTCGCTGATGGATACGCTGTTCTGCATTCCGATGCAGGACATCGTCGAACAGATCCCGGTCATCGACGAAGTGCGCCACGCACTGCTGGTGCGCCGCGGCTTCTTCGGCGAGCTGCTGCGTTTGGCGGAATCGATCGAACGCATGGAAGATGCGCAGGACGAGGTGATGCCGGCGCTGCACGAGTTGTCGATCGACGGGGATGACCTGGCCGAGCTCGAGGTGAATGCCTTCGAGTGGAGCGACAAGGTTGTGCGGTACGCGATTTGACGCGCGCTGAACGCTGTACGTAGGGTGGACGGGAGACCCGTCCACCCTACGACAGCCTCCTGGCGCCAACGGCTGTCAGACAGACCGTCCCGGCGCCGCACAACAGCTTACTGCAGGTTCGGCGCCAGGTAGCGCTCCACATCTTCCCGGTCCAGGCCGCGGCGCTTGGCCATGTCCTCGACCTGGTCGTCGCCGATCTTCCCCACCACGAAGTACTTCGATTCCGGATGCGCCAGGTAGAAGCCCGACACGGCCGCGCCCGGGTACATCGCGAACGATTCGGTCAGCTCCATCCCGATCTCTTCCGCCTGCAGCGTGCGGAACAGCTCGGCCTTGACGGTGTGCTCCGGGCAGGCCGGGTAGCCAGGCGCCGGGCGGATGCCGCTGTAGGCTTCCTTGATCAGCGCTTCGCAGCTCAGGTCTTCGCCCGCCGCATAGCCCCACAGGTCGGTGCGCACGCGCTCGTGCAGGTACTCGGCGAAGGCTTCGGCCAGGCGGTCGGCCAGGGCCTTGAGCATGATCGACGAGTAGTCGTCGTGCGCCGCTTCGAAGCGCTGCTCGTGCTTCTCGATGCCCAGGCCGGCCGTCACCGCGAACATGCCGATGTAGTCCGCCACGCCCGAGTCTTTCGGGGCGATGAAATCGGACAGGCACTGGTTCGGGCGCTGCTGGCCGTCGACCATCGGCTTGACGCCCTGCTGGCGCAGGCCGTGCCAGGTGAAGGCAACTTCCTTGCGCGTTTCGTCGGTATAGATCTCGATGTCGTCGTCGTCCACCGAGTTGGCCGGCAGCAGCGCGATGGCGCCGTTGGCGGTGAGCCAGCGGCCTTCGATGATCTTCTTGAGCATGGCCTGGGCTTCCTCGAACACTTTCGAGGCGGCTTCGCCGACCACCTCATCGGTGAGGATGGCGGGGTAGGGCCCGGCCAGGTCCCAGGTCTGGAAGAACGGGCCCCAGTCGATGTAGCGCGCGAGCAGCGCGAGATCGACATTCTTGAACAGCCTGCGGCCGATGAACTTCGGCTTGACCGGTGCGAATGCCAGGCGCGCGCGGTTGCCGCGCGCCTGCTCGAGCGTGAGCATCGGCAGCGCCTTCTTGTTGGCGTGCTGGATGCGGATGCGTTCGTAGTCCTGGGCCAGTTCGATGATGTAGGCGTCGCGCGTGTCGTCCGTCAGCAGCGACTGGCCGACCGATACCGAGCGCGAGGCGTCCGGCACGTACACCACCGGGCCGTCGTAGTGCGGCGCGATCTTGACGGCGGTATGGGCGCGGCTGGTGGTGGCGCCGCCGATCAGCAGCGGGATCTTCTTCTCGCGGAAGTAAGGATCGCGCTGCATCTCGCGCGCCACGTGGGCCATCTCCTCGAGCGAAGGCGTGATCAGGCCGGACAGGCCGACGATGTCGGCGTTTTCGGCCTTGGCCTTGGCCAGGATATCGGAGCAGGGCACCATCACGCCCATGTTCACGATCTCGAAGTTATTACACTGCAGGACCACCGAGACGATGTTCTTGCCGATGTCGTGGACGTCGCCCTTGACGGTGGCGATGACCATCTTGCCCTTGGGCTTGGCGACGATGCCGGTGCGGCGCTCTTCCTCCGCCTTTTCTTCTTCGATGAAGGGCACCAGGTGGGCCACGGCCTGCTTCATCACGCGCGCCGATTTCACCACCTGCGGCAGGAACATCTTGCCCTGTCCGAACAGGTCGCCGACGATGTTCATGCCGTCCATCAGCGGGCCTTCGATCACGTGGATCGGGCGGCCATTGGCGCCAAGGACCTGCTGGCGCATCTCTTCGGTATCCTCGACGATCCACTGCGTGATGCCGTGCACCAGCGCGTGCGCCAGGCGCTTCTCGACCGGGGCGTTGCGCCATTCGAGGTTCTGTTCCTGCTTGCCGCCGCCGGCCTTCAGGGTGCCGGCGAATTCGATCATGCGCTCGGTGGCGTCCTCGCGCCGGTTCAGCACCACGTCTTCGACGCGCTCGCGCAATTCGCTTGGCAAGTCGTCGTAGACGCCGACCATGCCGGCGTTGACGATCCCCATGGTCATGCCGGCCTTGATCGCGTGGTACAGGAACACGGTGTGGATCGCCTCGCGCGCCGGGTCGTTGCCGCGGAAGCTGAACGAGACGTTCGACACGCCGCCCGACACCTTCGCATGCGGCAGGTGCTTGCGGATCCAGGCGGTGGCTTCGATGAAGTCGTTGGCGTAGTTGTTGTGCTCTTCGATGCCGGTGGCGATGGCGAAGATGTTCGGATCGAAGATGATGTCTTCCGGCGGGAAGCCCACCTGTTCCACCAGCACCTTGTAAGCGCGGCCGCAGATCTCGGTCTTGCGCGCGAAGGTGTCGGCCTGGCCCAGTTCATCGAAGGCCATCACGATGACGGCGGCGCCGTAGCGGCGGCACAGGCGGGCCTGGCGGATGAATTCTTCCTCGCCTTCCTTCATCGAGATCGAGTTCACGATGGCCTTGCCCTGCACGCATTTGAGGCCCGCCTCGATCACGCTCCATTTCGAGGAGTCGATCATGATCGGCACGCGCGAGATGTCGGGCTCGGAGGCGATCAGGTTCAGGAAGCGCGTCATGGCCGCCTGCGAATCGAGCATCGCCTCGTCCATGTTGATGTCGATGACCTGGGCGCCGTTTTCCACCTGCTGGCGCGCCACCGACAGTGCGTCGTCGAACTGCTCGTTCAGGATCATGCGGGCGAAGGCCTTGGAACCGGTGACGTTGGTGCGCTCGCCGACGTTGACGAACAGCGAAGTCTCGTCCACCGTGAACGGCTCCAGGCCCGACAGGCGCATCGCCACCGGGATGCTTGGCACGGCGCGCGGCGCGCGGCCTTCCAGCATGCTGGAGATGGCGGCGATGTGCTCGGGCGTGGTGCCGCAGCAGCCGCCGGCGATGTTCACGAAGCCGGCATCGGCGAATTCGCGCAGCAGGGCCGAGGTGTCGGCCGGCAGCTCGTCGAAGCCGGTGTCGCTCATGGGGTTGGGCAGGCCGGCGTTCGGGTAGATACACACGAAGGTATCGGCGATCTGCGACAGTTCCTCGGCGTAGGGGCGCATCAGCGCCGCACCCAGCGCGCAATTCAGGCCGATGGTCAGCGGCCGGGCGTGGCGCACCGAATTCCAGAAGGCGGCGACGGTCTGGCCCGACAGGATGCGGCCCGAGGCGTCGGTGACGGTGCCCGAGATCATGATCGGCAGGCGCGGGGTGGCCGGGTGCTCGTCGAAGTACAGGTCGATCGCGAACAGCGCGGCCTTGCAGTTGAGGGTATCGAAAATGGTCTCGACCAGCAGCACATCGCTGCCGCCGGCCACCAGGCCGCGCACCTGCTCGTGGTAGCTGGCCACCAATTGGTCGAAGGTGACGTTGCGGAAGGCCGGGTCGTTTACGCTTGGCGAGATCGACGCGGTCTTCGGGGTCGGTCCCAGGGCGCCGGCCACGAAGCGCGGCTTGTCGGGCGTGCTGTACTTGTCGCAGGCGGCGCGCGCCAGCCTGGCCGCTTGTACGTTCATCTCGTAGGCGAGATGCGCCATGTGGTAGTCGTCCTGGGCCACGCCGGTGGCGCCGAAGGTATTCGTTTCGATCAGGTCGGCGCCGGCTGCGAGGTAGCGCTCGTGGATTTCCTGGATGATCTGCGGCTGCGTGAGCGTGAGCAGCTCGTTGTTGCCCTTGACGAACAGCTCGCGGTGGCCCGCGCCTTCCGGGGCGGCGAACGTGGCGAAACGCTCGCCGCGGTAGGCCGCTTCGTCGAGCTTGTACTGCTGGATGATGGTGCCCATCGCGCCATCCAGGATCATGATGCGGCGCGACATGATGTCTCGCAGCTGGGCGTCGATCGGGGAGAGGGTGCGAAGTGGGGCGTTCATGTGGGCGTCTTTCTCGATAAGCGGCTTGACAGGCCGTTACTGTTGGGCGGTCTGAAATTATACGTCATGACGTCCGGTCGCTCCGGGATGCACCAAAATGCGGTTTTGCGTTTGTATCTTTATGTATGGAAATCGTAGACTGTTACACGGTGTTACAAAACCCGGCACATCCGCAATCTTTACGTTACATACACGGACGACAATTAACCCCGTCGCCACAGTGTTGGCGCAGCTTTTAACGGGATGATTGCATGAACAAAGAATATGAGCCGGATTGGGATCAATCGGTGAACCGCATTGAAGAGCCGGCATTTGCCGTCAAGCCGCAGACGATCAATGGTGTGAAGCAGATCGTGACGATCCGCCTGGACGTGGACATGCTGGAATGGTTCAAGTCGGCGGGCCCGGGTTACCAGACCCGTATCAACCAGGTGCTGCGCGAATACATGGATGCGCAGCGCACGGAAGCACAAGAGAAGTGATGATCGGGGCGGATGCCCCGATTTTTATTTGGCGGATGGTTTACGAGAAGTTCAGCCCGGCCAGCGGGAAGCTTTTCAGGAACTCCGCAGCCGGCAGGCGCTTGCCGCCCGGCTTTTGCAGTTCGGTCATGCGCAGCGCGCCTTCGCCGCAGGCCACCACGATGCCGCCGGCATCGGCCGCCAGTACCTGGCCCGGTGTACCGCTGCCAGGCGCCAGTTCGGCATTCCACACCTTCACCGTCACGCCATCGACCAGCCCGTGCGCGCCCGGGAAGGGATTGAAGGCCCGCACCCGGCGCCACAGCAGCTCGGCCGGCAGGGTGAAGTCCAGCCTGGCTTCTTCCTTGGCGATTTTCGCGGCATAGGTCACGCCCTGTTCCGGCTGCGGCGTGGCCGGCAGCCCGCCCGCCTCCATCTTGCGCAGCGCATCGACGATCATGCGCGCGCCCAGCGCGGCCAGCTTGTCGTGCAGGCTGCCGGTGGTGTCGGTGGCCGCGATGGCCACGCGCTCCATCAGCATCATCGGCCCGGTGTCGAGGCCTTCTTCCATGCCCATGATGGTCACGCCGGTTTCCAGGTCGCCGGCTTCGATCGCGCGGTGGATCGGCGCCGCGCCGCGCCAGCGCGGCAGGAGCGAACCGTGGATATTGATGCAGGGCTTGATGTCCAGGGTGCTGGTCGGCAGGATCAGGCCATAGGCCGCCACCACCATCACGTCGTACTCGAGCGCCAGCAGGCGCTCGTGGGCGGCGCGGGCTTCCTGCGCGCGCTGTGGGTCCTTGGCGTCCATGCGCAGCGACAGCGGCTGGGCGACGGGGATGCCGTGCGCCAGCGCGTATTGCTTCACGCTCGACGCCTGCAACTGCATGCCGCGCCCGGCGGGACGGTCGGGCTGGGTCAGGACCAGGGGGATCTCGAAGCCTGCCTCGTGCAGGGCACGCAGGGCGACGGCGGCGAACTCGGGGGTGCCGGCGAAAACGACTTTCATGGGGGCCGCGATCAGTAGCGGCGGCCGGCGGACCTCAGGGCGGCTTCGCGCTCGGCGCCGCGCTCTTCCTTCTGCAGCTTGGCCTTGATGCGGTTGCGCTTGAGCGGCGACAGGTATTCGACGAAGACCTTGCCCACCAGGTGGTCCATCTCGTGCTGGATGCACACGGCCAGCAGGCCGTCGGCCTCGACCTCGAACTCCTTGCCTTCGACGTCGAAGGCCTTGCACTTGACGCGCGCATGGCGCTCGACGCCGTCGTACACGCCCGGCACCGACAGGCAGCCTTCGTCGTACACCAGCTTGTCGTCGCTGGCCCAGGTGATTTCCGGGTTGATGAAGACGATCAGCTGGTCGTTGGTCTCGGACACGTCGATGGTGATCACGCGCTCGTGCACATCCACCTGGGTGGCAGCCAGGCCGACGCCCGGTGCGTCGTACATGGTCTCGGCCATGTCCTTGACCAGCTGGCGCAGGCGCTCGGTGCCGAATTCGGTAACCGGCTTGGCGAGCTTGTGCAGGCGCGGGTCAGGGTAGCGGAGGATAGTGAGTAAGGCCATAGTCAGGGAGAGTCAGGGGTGGATATCAGTTCAATAAGAGTCGGGCCAGCACGAACAGAAATGCAACACATTCCCGGCCTGGCAGGACGCGGTTTGTCTTGCTAGTTCCAGGAATTGTGTGCAGAATTTGATTCAGTACGGCAACCCTTTTACGGTAGAAGGGAGCGGCGCATCGTGCTGTCTCGTGCAGTTTCTTGCGGCAGGCCAGCGGAAAGAACCGCGGGCTGCCAGCCATCCGGTGTCAAAGCCACAACTTACGGACGCAATGACGGACGTTTCAATGAAAAATTTTAGCACAGTCGCGACCCGTGCTGCTGCCGTGGCGCTCGTTGCGTGTGCCTTCGCCGCGCCGGCCAGCGCCGCCGAATGCAGCTTCCGCCCCAACGCACCCGACCAGCACGTGGTGGTCAAGGGCGATACGCTCTGGGATATTTCCGGCCACTTCCTGCAGAACCCCTGGTGCTGGCCCCAGGTGTGGGGCATGAACCGCGAGGAAATCCGCAACCCGCACTGGATCTATCCGGGCCAAATCATTTACTTCGACCGCAGCCGCGGCCGCCTGTCGCTGACCCGTCCGGGCAGCGGCGGCGACGGCCGGGGCGAGCCGCCGATCACGAAACTGTCGCCCCAGGTGCGCACCGAGTCGCTCGAGCGCGACGCCGTGCAGTCGATCCCGGCCGGCATGATCGAACCCTACCTGACCCAGCCGCTCGTGGTCGAGAACGACGAACTGGCCGGCGCGCCGCGCATCGTCGCGTCCCAGGAAGGCCGGGTCTACCTGGGTACCGGCGACCGCGTCTATGTCACCGGCCAGCTGCAGGGCGGCAAGACCTTCCAGGTCTTCCGTCCCGGCACCGTGCTGAAGGATCCGCAAACCGGCAAGGTGCTGGCGCGCGAAGCCGCCTACCTGGGCAGCGTGACGCTCGACAAGGAAGCGGCGCCGGGTGTCGACGCCCATACCTTCCGCGTCACCGAGACGCGCCAGGAAATGGGCGTGAACGACCTCTTGATCCCGATGCCGCCCAGCCCGGTGCGCAACTACGTGCCGCATGCGCCGGCGCACACCATCGATGCGCGCGTGATGTCGATCTACGCGGGCGTGACCTATGCCGGCCAGAGCCAGGTGGTCACCGTCAATCGGGGTTCGATTGACGGGCTCGATGTCGGCGCCGTGCTGCAGCTTTATCATCTCGGGAAGACGGTGCCGGATCCCGCCAGCAAAGGCGTGCTCGGCTTCCGCAAACAGCAGATCAAGCTGCCTGACGAGCAATATGGCAGCCTGTTCATTTTCCGCGTGTTCAAGAACGTCTCGTACGGCTTGATCATGCAAGTGACGGCGCCGGTGGAAGTCGGCGACGTGGCGCGCTCACCGGAGTAAATCCACCCGTGCACGACACGGCCCCCCAACCCGCCAGCAGCCGTGACGAGCACGCCCTCATTGCCGACTGGATCCGCCTGGAAGGGGTGGCCGGGGTGGGGTGCCGCACTGCCCACTTGCTGCTGGACGTTTTCGGCTCGCCCGCGGCCATTTTCCGCGCCGGCCGTGCGGCCCTGGCCGCGCACGTGCCGGCGGCGCAGGCCGCCGCGTTGTGCGCACCCATGTCGCTCGACACCGCACGCATCGTCGAGGCCACGCTGGCCTGGCTGCGCGACCCGGCGCACGCCATCGTCACCCTGCACGACCTTGATTACCCGGAGGCGCTGCGCCACATCGCCGATCCTCCGCTGCTGCTCTATATAAACGGGCGGCGCGCGCTGCTGTCCGCGCCCATGATCGCCGTGGTCGGCAGCCGCAACGCAAGCAGCCAGGGCAAGGCCAACGCCGAAGGATTTGCCGAAGCCTTGTCGCGGGCGGGGCTGTGCGTGGTGTCGGGCATGGCGCTGGGCATCGATACCGCCGCCCACGAAGGCGCGCTGCGCGGGGAAGGCTCGACCATCGCCGTCATCGGCACCGGGCCCGACCGCGTCTACCCCGCGCGCAACCGCGCGCTCGCCCACCGCATTGCCGAACAGGGCTGCATCGTCAGCGAATATGCGCTGGGCACGCCACCTGTGGCCAGCAATTTCCCGCGCCGTAACCGGATCATCAGCGGCATGACGGCCGGCGTGCTGGTGGTGGAAGCGGCGGCGCAGTCGGGCTCGCTCATCACGGCGCAGATGGCGGCCGAGCAGGGGCGCGAGGTGTTCGCCTTGCCGGGCTCGATCCATTCGGCGCTGGCCAAGGGTTGCCACCAGCTGATCCGCGAAGGCGCGCGCCTGGTCGAGACCGTGGACGAGGTGCTGGAAGCGATGCGGGTGTCGCCGCTGGTGCGGCAGGCGGCGCCCCCGCCTGCCTGCAACGACGCGCTGCTGGCCGCGCTCGGCCACGACCCGGTCGGGCCCGATGAACTGCTGGCGCGCATCGGTGGCGATGCCGCGGCGCTGGCCGGCGAACTGCTGGCGCTGGAGCTGGCAGGGGTGGTGGAACGCCTGCCTGGCGGGGCGCTGCAACGGGTGGTGCGGGCCACATAAGGCGTAGCATGCCGGTTCTACGCCATGCAGCCTGCATGGGGTAATGCAAAAAAGAATGTTCTATTTGAGATGCCGATATGGAATGCATCCCCTTGATTTCATTGGAAATTGAGAAAACTGAGCGAACGGATAAGGCCACGATACAACGTTTTTTGCGCCGGGCACATGGGTGCGCGTGCTGGACTTGTACCGGAACGAGCTTAACTGCTACAGTAGCGTCACTATGTTCGACATCCTGGTCTACCTTTACGAGACGTACTATCGTCCTGACGCCTGCCCCGAGCCGGCTGCCCTGGCACGCAAGCTGTCCGCCGTCGGTTTCGATGATTTCGAAATCTCCGAGGCGCTGGACTGGCTGTCCGGGCTGACCGAAGCGGCAGTTTCCGACGCCATCGATGCCTGCACCGGCATCCGCTACTACGTGGATGAGGAATACATCGAGCTGGGCAGCGCCGCGATCGGCTTCATCCAGTTCCTCGAAAGCGCCAAGGTCCTCAGCCCGACGCAGCGCGAGATCGTCATCGAGCGCGCGCTCGCCTGCGACGAGTCGCCGGTGGCGCTGGGCAAGCTCAAGATCATCGTGCTGATGGTCTTGTGGAGCCAGGGCAAGGAGCCGGACGCGCTCATGTTCGACGACCTGTTCGGCGACGACGACGACCAGGCGCCGCGCCTGCTGCACTAGCCAGCAGGGCGATCAGGCAAAACGGGGCTGCATGCCCCGTTTGTCGTTTCTGGGCCCGACGGCCCGTCCCGGGCGGCGGGCGGAAGCCATGTGCACTTGCGGGAGGCGCGGCATCGCGCTTATCATTGGCCGCTCAATCCAGACTGTTACCAATCAGACACTACGGCTTTTGGCAACCGACCGGCGCACAAGCATGTATGATGCGCGAGCCAAGCCACTTATATATAGAGCATCAGAGAAACATATGACCAAATCCCTCATCATCGCCGAGAAGCCGTCGGTCGCGAACGACATCGCGAAGACGCTGGGCGGCTTCACCAAGCACGATGAGTACTTCGAATCCGACGAATACGTCCTGTCGTCCGCGGTGGGCCACCTGCTCGAGATCGCGGTGCCGGAAGAATTCGACGTCAAGCGCGGCAAATGGAGCTTCACCCACCTGCCGATGATCCCGCCGTACTTCGCGCTGAACCCGATCGCCAAGACCGAGTCGCGCCTGAAGGTGCTGAACAAGCTGATCAAGCGCAAGGACGTCACCACCCTGATCAACGCATGTGACGCGGGGCGCGAAGGTGAACTGATTTTCCGCCTGATCGCGCAGAACGCGAAGGCCAAGCAGCCGGTGAAACGCCTGTGGCTGCAGTCGATGACGGCCGGCGCGATCCGCGAAGGCTTCGCCAACCTGCGCACCGACGAGGAAATGCTGCCGCTGGCCGACGCCGCGCGCTGCCGCTCGGAAGCCGACTGGCTGATCGGCATCAACGGCACCCGCGCCATGACCGCCTTCAATTCGAAAGAGGGCGGGTTCTACCTGACGACCGTGGGCCGCGTGCAGACGCCGACCCTGTCGATCGTGGTCGAGCGCGAAGAAAAGATCAAGAAATTCGTCTCGCGCGACTACTGGGAAGTGCGCGCCGAATTCGTGTGCGCCGCCGGCGTGTACGAAGGCCGCTGGCTCGACCAGGCTTTCAAGAAGGACGAGAATGACCCGGAAAAGCGCGCCGAGCGCCTGTGGAGCAAGGCCGCCGCCGACTCCATCGCCACCGCCTGCCGCGGCAAGCAGGGCGTGGTCACCGAGGAATCGAAGCCGACCACCTCGATGGCGCCGGCCCTGTTCGACCTGACCAGCCTGCAGCGCGAGGCCAACGGCCGCTTCGGCTTCTCGGCCAAGAACACGCTGGGCCTGGCCCAGGCGCTGTACGAAAAGCACAAAGTATTGACCTACCCGCGTACCGATTCGCGCCACCTGCCGGAAGACTACGTCCAGACCGTCAAGGAAACGATGGTCGCGCTGGCCGACACCAATAACTACAACCAGTTCGCCAAGCAGGTCACCAAGAACGGCTGGGTCAAGCCAAACAAGCGCATTTTTGATAACACGAAAATCTCGGATCACTTCGCGATCATCCCGACCGGTGTCGCACCGAAGAACCTGAGCGAGCCGGAACAGAAGCTGTACGACCTGGTCACGCGCCGCTTCCTGGCCGTGTTCTTCCCGCCGGCCGAGTTCCTGGTGACCACCCGCTTCACCGAAGTGTCGGGCCACCAGTTCAAGACCGAAGGCAAGGTCATGACCAATCCGGGCTGGCTCGCCGTCTACGGCAAGGACACCACGGGCGACGACAAGGACAGCGCCACCCTGGTGCCGGTGCAAAAGGGCGAGAAGGTCCTGGCCGACAAGCTCAGCGCCAACGGCCTGGTGACGAAGCCGCCTGCACGCTACTCGGAAGCGACCCTGCTGTCGGCAATGGAAGGCGCGGGCAAGCTGATCGACGACGACGAGCTGCGCGACGCCATGGCCGGCAAGGGCCTCGGGACGCCAGCGACCCGCGCGGCCATCATCGAGGGCCTGCTGAACGAGAAATACCTGCTGCGCGAAGGCCGCGAGCTGATCCCGACCGCGAAAGCGTCGCAGCTCATGACGCTGCTGCGCGGCCTGGGCGTGAACGAACTGACCGCGCCGGAACTGACCGGCGAGTGGGAATACAAGCTGTCGCAGATGGAGAAGGGCAAGATTTCGCGCGACGAATTCATGCGCGAGATCCAGCAGATGACGCAGATCATCGTCAAGCGCGCCAAGGAATACGACAACGAGACGATTCCCGGCGACTACGCGACCCTGGTCACCCCGTGCCCGAACTGCAGCGGCGTGGTCAAGGAAAACTACCGCCGCTTCGCCTGTACCAAGTGCGAATTCTCGATGAGCAAGACGCCGGGCAGCCGCCAGTTCGAGATCGCCGAAGTCGAGGAACTGCTGAAGAACCGCACCATCGGTCCGCTGCAGGGCTTCCGCTCCAAGATGGGCCGCCCGTTTGCGGCGATCCTGCGCATCGTGCGCGACGAAGAGATCAAGAACTTCAAGCTGGAGTTCGACTTCGGCCAGGACCAGGACGACGAAGACGGCGAAGGCGTCGACTTCACCGGCCAGACCGCGCTCGGACCGTGCCCGAAGTGCGCGTCCGGCGTGTACGAAATGGGCCTGGCCTACGTGTGCGAAAAAACGGTCGCCAAGCCGAAGGCCTGCGACTTCCGCAGCGGCCGCATCATCCTGCAGCAGGAAATCCTGCCCGAGCAGATGACCAAGCTGCTGGTCGACGGCAAGACCGACCTGATGCCGGGCTTCGTGTCGCAGCGCACCCGCCGCGCCTTCAAGGCCTTCCTGGTCCGCGGCAAGGACGGCAAGATCAGCTTCGAGTTCGAAGAGCGCAAGGCCAAGCCGGGCGCCAAGCCCAAGGCGGCTGCGGCCGAGGGCGCCGAGGGCGCCGAGGGCGAGGGCGCGGCACCGTTGAAGGCGGCGCGCAAGGCGGCCGCCAAGCCGGCGGCCAAGGCCGCAGCTAAGAAGGCCCCGGCCAAGTCGGCGGCGCGCAAGCCGGCGGCGAAGAAGATTGCGGCGGCAAAGAAGTAATTTTTTTACCCGGTGGTAAAAAACGCGGACTCCTTGGGGTTCGCGTTTTTTTTGCGCGGGTGGTTTGCGGGGTAACTTGGATCCCGGCCTGCGCCGGGATGACGGTTTTTAGGGCGAGGATCTTTTCCGGCGCCGGCAGCTCTTGAATCTCTCCATCATCAAACAACGTCGTTCCGGCGAAGGCCGGAACCCAATTCCGTCGCATACCAACATCGCATCCACGCCCCACTTACCCCACCCGCATCATTCCTCCCCACCACAAGAATTTGCTTTTCATTAATCACTTTTCCCGGTAATAATCGAACAAGTAATTGACGCATAAAGTTTCATCATTCGGTCCCCTGTTGCAAACGCAGGCATCACTCCTATAACTATTCGACCCGTCTGAACCCATGAAGCTCTCCGACCTCAAAATTGCGACCCGCCTCTACCTCGGCTACGGCGTCCTGATCGGCATTACCGGCATTGTCGTCGCCATCGCCTACGCCAAGGTCAGCGCACTCGATGCCGCCAACGACGCCAATGTGCGCACCTACCAGACGCTGGCCGAGGTCGACGGCGCGATGCAGGCGCTGGTGAATATCGAAACCGGCGAACGCGGTTTCGCCCTCACCGGCCAGGACGCCTCGCTGGAGCCCTACACGGCCGGCAAGCAGGCCTTCCAGCAGCACCTCGCCCAAGCGCTCGCGCTCACGGGTGGCGACGAAGCGCAGCAGCAGCGCCTGAACGCGCTGGCCCAGCACCAGCGCAACTGGCTGGCCAAGGCCATCGATCCCGTGGTCGCGCTGCGCCGCGCGGCGGTCGACGGCGACATCGCGCAGGTGGTCGCCGCGGTCCAGGAGGGCAAGGGCAGGGCCGGCATGACCGCCATGCGCGGCGTGGTGGCCCAGGTCAGGGAGGCTGAAAACACCGTGCTCGCGCAGCGCACGGCGGAGATCGCGGCTGCCCGTTCGGCCATGCGCCGCACGCTCGTGGGCGGCGGCCTGATCGCCGGCATCCTGGCGCTGTTCATGGCCTACCAGCTGGGCCGCAACATCAGCATCCCGCTGCGCCGCGCGGTCAAGCTGGCGCGCTCGGTGGCCGAGGGCGACCTGACGCTGGACGTCAAGGTGCGCACCAACGACGAAGCGGGCGAGCTGATGGCGGCGCTGAAGGACATGAATGCGTCACTGGTGGCGATCGTCTCGAAGGTGCGCACCGGCACCGGCGCCATCGAGACCGCGGCCGGTGAAATCTCGGCCGGCAACCAGGACCTGTCGAGCCGCACCGAGCAGCAGGCCAGCTCGCTCGAGGAAACCGCCTCGTCGATGGAAGAACTCACCTCCACCGTCAAGCAAAACGCCGACAATGCGCGCCAGGCCAAGCAGCTGGCCGCCAGCGCCGCCGACACCGCCGCCCATGGCGGGGACGTGGTGGCCGAAGTCGTGCTCACCATGGGTTCGATCAACCAGGCCTCGCGCAAGATTGCCGACATCATCAGCGTCATCGACGGCATCGCCTTCCAGACCAATATCCTGGCGCTGAACGCCGCCGTGGAAGCGGCGCGCGCGGGCGAGCAGGGACGCGGCTTTGCCGTGGTGGCCAGCGAGGTGCGCAACCTGGCGCAGCGCTCGGCCGCCGCGGCGAAAGAAATCAAGGGACTGATCGGCGACTCGGTGTCGCGCGTGGAAGCCGGCTCGCGCCTGGTCGACCAGGCCGGCCGCACGATGGAAGACGTGGTGGCGAGCGTGAAGCGGGTGTCCGACATCATCGGCGAGATCGCCGCCGCCAGCGAAGAGCAGCGCGACGGCATCGAACAGGTGAACCAGGCCATCGTCCAGATGGACGAGGTCACCCAGCAGAACGCCGCGCTGGTCGAGCAGGCCGCTGCCGCAGCCGAAGCGATGCGCGAGCAGGCCGGGGGGCTGGCGCAGCTGGTGGGGACCTTCCAGCTGGCCAAGGACGCGCAGGCCGTGCCCGCGCCCGTGGTGGCGCCGGCCGCGCCGCAGCGCCTGGCCCTGCCGGCCGCACGCAAGGGCGGGCGCCAGGCGCGCAAGCCCGGCCCGCGCAGCGCCAGCGCAGTAGCGCCTGAAGCCGAGGCCGAAGCCGTGGCCTGAACCTACTTGCGTTCCACCCGAACCTGGTAGAACGCGCTTCCGCGGACAGTTCCGGGTGGGCGTGCGGAACGACCAAACACAAGGAACGTCATGCCGGCCACGCCACTTGCAAAACGCGCAATCCTGTTCGCACTGGCCGCGTGGCAGCTGTCGGCCACGGCGGCCGACGTCATTCCCGCCCATCTGGTGGGCGTGTGGGGCACGGCCGAATCCCTGTATGCCGGCACCACCGCCCAGGCCGAACTGTACCTGCAGGCGGACGGCACCGGCATGCTGGTCGGGTCATCTGCGCCGGCGCTGCATGCCACCGGCGCCGACAAGGGCAAGCCCGACCCGACAATGCGCGTCGTCCTGGGTGTGCCCTTGCGCGCGACGCTGGAGGGCGATGTACTGAGCGCGCAGCCGTTCGGGATGCCCGGCGACAGGATGCCACCGCCCGAGGAAATACGGGTCGCCTGCCGTTACGACGGTGCTTCGGCCACCCTGGCGTGCAAAGGCCCGAAACCGCCGGACATGCTGATGAAGCGGCGCAGCGCCACGCTGCCCGCCGAAGCGGTAAAGGCGATCAGCGATGTGTTCATCGCAGCGGCGGCCTACGCCGGCAAGGCCGGCGCTATCCGGCCCGCGCCATCCACCCAGCCGTGAAATGCAAAAACCGCGGCATGACCGCGGTTTTTTTAAATGGATGCGCACAAGGCGCGTTCCCGTTCCTACTCCTGCCACTCCTGCAGTGCCCGGATCGCGGCTTCGCCGTTGCGGATCGCCTTCACGCGCCGCACGACTTCGTTGCGCCATGCTTCGTCGGCGTCCTCGTCGGCGCCGTCGATGTCCTCGAGGAGCATACGCAACAGCGAATTCTTTTCACCTGCGCTCAGCAGCTGAATCTGTTCTGCGATCTCGGCAACCAGGTTCGACATGATGCTTCCTTCCAGTAATATTTTTGAAATAATAGCTCTAGTTTCAAAGGTTGTCGACCGGAACCATATTGTCGGTCGGTTTTCGATCGATTAATTTGTTATCCGGGTCGATACCGGCCCTTCCAGGGCGTCCGTCGACCACCAGCGTGACGCTTTGTTCGGCCTTGTCCACCAGGCGCCGTTCGCGCGCCAGCGGGTTGCCGTTGCGGTCGTCGACACCGAATTCGATGTAGTCCTTCAAGGGCGCCGGCTTCTCGTCGCCCAGTTCGCCCGCGCGTACCTTGCCTGCATGGGCCTTGATCGTCACGTCGAACTTGCCGTCCGGGCGCTGGCGCGCGCTGGCGCTGGCGGCGCGGTTCTCGTACAGCACGATCGATTCGAACAGGTCGTCGATCAGGTAGGCCTTGTCCGGCGGCGTCACCGCGCGCAGGCCGTCGACCAGCACCGACACGCTCGGGTAGGGCGCGCCCTGGAAGCCGTGTTCCTTCAGCAGACCGCGCAGCACGCCGTTGACGGCGTCCTCACCCAGCAGGTCCTGCAACAGGTAGAGCGCCAGGCTGCCCTTGCGATAGTGGACGTAGTCCTGGTTTTCGTTCAGCGCCAGCGGCAGTTCCTTGCGGCGCTCGGTGGCGCGGCCCATCAGGTAGGCGTCGAGGTTATAGCGCAGGAAACGGCGCATCTTCTGGCTTCCCACCGTGCGCTTCATGACCATCAGCGCAGTGTACTCCGACAGGCTCTCCGACAGCGCGGTTGCGCCGCGCGTCCTGGCCCCCACCAGCTGGTGGCCCCACCACTGGTGCGCGGCTTCGTGGGCGCTGACGTAGAACGGATAATCGATGTCCTTCGGCGAATCGTTGTCGATGCGGGCGATGAAGCCCATGCTTTCCGAGAACGGGATGGTGCCCGGGAAGGCCTGTGCATAACTAGCGTAGCGCGGGAATTCGACGATGCGCAACTCTCGGAACTGATAGGGGCCAAAACGCCTCGCCGCGTAGTCCAGGCCCGCCTGGGCGCCGCGAATCATGCGCTCGACGTTGTACTCGTGGCCCGGATGGTAGAACACGTCGATGGTCACGTCCTGCCAGCGGTCGTGCCGCACTTCGTAGCGCGCCGACTGGAAGGCGTAGAAGTTCAGGATCGGCTTGTCCATGCGGTAGTGGAAGTAGCGGCGGCCGCCCTGCATCCATTCCTTTTCCAGCGTGCCCGGCGCGATCGCGACCTGGTCCGGGCTGGTGCTGACCACCGCATCGAAACCGATCCAGTCGGCGTCCACGCCCACGCCATTGTTGGCGCGCCCGGCCGGGTCGTCGCGCGCGGCCATCGGGGCCTTCGGACCCAGGCCGCGGCTCTTGCGGTCGCGGTCGTCCAGCAGCTCCACCGCCGGCTGGTAGCCAATGCGGGGCATGACGTCGTTGGTGAAGAAGCTGCCGTTGCCCACCACCGGCGTGTCGCGCCCCAGTCCCAGCAGGCCGCCGGGGGCGTACTTCACGGTGAAATCGAGCGCCATGCGCTGGCCCGGCTGCATCGGGCTGGCCAGGCGGTAGTGGTAGAAGCCGCGCTCCGGATCGGCCGCGACCTGGCGCGCCGCCTGCGAGAAGCGCACCTCCAGCTTGGCGCCGCGCTGCTGGTACAGGATGATGTCGCGCAGCGGCGTTGCGTTGCGGTTCTCGAGCTGGTAGCTGCCCTTGACCGCCAGCGCGCGCTGCGCGGGCCGGATGTCGACCTGCAGCTTGACGTCGGCGATGCGCGGCTGCGGCAGCGCGGCGTAGCGGCGGTAGCGCAGCTCGTACTCGGCGCGCTGTTGTTCCTGCTGTCCGGTGGTCTGGTAGTCGCCGGCGTGCAGTTCCCAGGCCAGCAGCGCGCCGGTGCCGGCGAAGATGGCCAGGCCGGCGCCGAAGCCGGCCAGCACCGGCGCCGACAGGTTGCGGCGCGCCAGGCGCAGGCGTTCGCGCCAGCCGGTGTCGACGCCGCGCGCCCACAGCACGCGCGCCGCCACCATCAGCATCATGGCCATGCCGCCCCAGTACAGCTGGAACAAGTGCTCGCGCAGCAGGTAGTGGCCGAAGCCGTTCATGGCGGAATACGTGAACGGCGGCGTGAAGCCGAACACCAGCATCGGGTGGTCCAGGCCATAGCCTTGCGCGGTGCCGGCGACCAGGTACAGGGCGATCAGGATGAAGTAGGCCGTGTAGCGGTTGTTGACGATCACCTGCATCGCGATCGCCATCACCGCCAGCAGCGCGTACTGCGGCAGCAGCACCGTGAACAGGAAGCGGATGTACAGCCCCGGCTCCAGCCCGAACCAGCCCTTGAACAGTTGAATGAGCATGCCGACCACCATCGCCATCGCCAGCAGCAGGGCCTGCAGGCCGACCAGCGCCAGGGTCTTGCCGGCCAGCGGCAGCCAGGTCGGCGCGGGCAGGGCGTCGAGCATCTGCGACATGCGCGCTTCGCGCTCGCGCCACACCATCTCGCCGGCGAACAGGGTGGTCACCACCAGCATGTAGAGTTCGAATACGTCGCGGATCAGGTCGAGCACCATGTAGGTGACCGGGTAGGTGCTGGTCCCGTACATCGAACCGAGGTCGAGCGCGCTGGCCGCCAGGATCAGGACGCCCGCGACCGCCAGCGCCAGGAAGTACACGTTCTTGCTCGACTCGCGCAGGTTGTACCAGACCGATTTGCCCAGCAGGATGGCCAGGCTGCGGCGCTCGAAGTCGGGCGCCTCGACGGTGTCGATGGCGGCGTGCGTCAGCGGGGCCGGCGCTTCGACCAGTTGCTGGCCCTTGCGCTGGCGCGTGTCGACGCTGACGGTGGTGTGGAAGCGCCAGTAGCCGAGCAGCAGCACCACCAGCCCGAAGCCCACCCAGAGCAGGCGGTTGACCAGGTACACGCCTTCCAGCGTCACGACGCGCGTATTGCGCTCGGCGATCGGCCAGTACTCGGTAAGGCGGATCAGCGCGGTGGTGCCGAACGGGTCGATCAGCGCGGCCAGGGTCTTGTAGTCGAGGTCACGTGCCAGCGAAGGCGCGATGATGTAGCCGACCATCATGATGATGCTGGCCACGTACACCGGCAGCATGCGGCGCGACAGCGCGGCCAGCACGAAGAACAGGGAGCCGAAGATGAAGGTGTTGGGCAGCAGCGTGAACAGGTAGGGGAGCAGGTAGTTCGAGAGCGTGTTCGGTCCCAGCCGGTCCGGCTCCACGCCGGGAATGAAGCAGCCGAGCCAGGCGCCCAGCACGATGCTCGACAGGATCACCGCCAGCGTCAGGAAGGCGCCGAGGAAGCGGCCCAGCACGTAGTGGTGCTTGCGGATCGGCGCACTGAAGAAGAAGTGCTGCATCTCGTATTCGAAGTCCTGCTGCACCGAGCGGCCCATCACGGCCGCCACCACCACCACGCCGAAGCAGCCGAGGAAGGAAGCGGTGAGCGCCACCTGGCGCGGGGCGTTGATCAGGACCCGGCCGCCGAAGGTGACGAGGGCGTCGCGGAACACGCCGCCGGCCGCCGCCATCCACAGCATCGCCAGCGCCAGGAACATGCCGAAGTAGATCCAGGTGGACAGCAGCCGCAGCCGCTGCCGCGCTTCGAAGCCGGCGATGGCAAGCAGGGTGCGCATTGCTTAACAGTTCCCCGCAGCGGCGTTGTGGCGGCCCGCGATGGTGGCGAAATACACGTCTTCCAGGCTGGCGCGGGCCGGCTCGAAACCGTCGCCCGGGTCTTTTTCGGCATACACGTGGATCAGGGTGCGGCCGGTGAGCAGGCGGGTCGAGATGACCTGGTGGCGCTTCTGGAATACCGGCAGCTCCTGCTTGGTGACGAAGCGCGCCCAGATGTAGTCTTCGATCTCGTAGACCAGGTCCTGCGGGTCGCCGCACAGCAGCACATGGCCCTTGTTGATGATCGCCATGTTGGCGCACAGGTCGGCCACGTCGGACACGATGTGGGTCGACAGGATGACGGTTTTGTCTTCGCCGATCTCGGACAGCAGGTTGTGGAAGCGCACCCGTTCCTGCGGGTCGAGGCCGGCGGTGGGCTCGTCGACGATGATCAGGCGCGGGTCGCCCAGCAGCGCCTGGGCGATGCCGAAGCGCTGGCGCATGCCGCCCGAGAAGGTGCCGAGGCGCTGGTTGCGTACTTCCCAGAGGTTGGTCTGCTGCAGCAGGCCGTCCACCACTTCGCGCCGGCGGTGCTTGTGCGACAGGCCCTTGAGCTGGGCGAAATGGTCGAGCATGTCGTAGGCGGTGACCTTCGGGTACACGCCGAAATCCTGCGGCAGGTAGCCGAGCATGCGGCGCACCGCATCCTTTTCGTCCAGCACATCGATATCATCCAGGAACACCGAACCGGAATCGCATTCCTGCAGGGTGGCGAGGATGCGCATCAGCGTGGATTTGCCGGCGCCGTTCGGGCCGAGCAGGCCGAACATCCCGGCGGGGATGGTCAGCGTGACCCGGTCGAGCGCGACCACGCCATTGGCGTAGGTCTTCGACAAATTCCTGATACGTAATTCCATGCCATGCTCCCATGTCGCAGTCATGACGCTGCGCGTGTAAACCATCCTCAACACTTGCATTGTATTAAATTGCGTGCCCCCTTGTGGTATCTCTGCGACGCACGGTCAGTTTGCTGGCCCAGACTGCATAATCCGGTGATAGGGCGCACCAAAACTTTCCCTATATAAACATTGCTCGCCTTGGGCCCCAAAACGTGGATAATGGACGAATGAACAAGCTCATCCAGGACAAGCTGCTGGCGCTGATGCACGAAGGCCGCGGCCGGGCGGAGGCGACCGACTGGTTCCGGGTCGGGCTGGGGCTGTTCTACCTGGCTGCGCTGATGACGGAGGAGGCGATCGACTTCAAGAAGGTCGACCGCGAATTCAACCGCTTCCTCTACCACACGCTGGGCCAGGGCCACAGCATCGCCAGCGTGCTGCAGTACATGAGCGGCGAGAAGGTGATGCCGACGGTGGAATCGGCGCGCTTCATGGACGCCTTCCGGCGCCACTGCCCGGAGGTGCCGGTCGATTCGATTCCCTTCCTCCTCGACCTGAACCTGGGCGTGGCGAAGAACATCTCGGGGCTGGACCCGGCCGGCCCCCTGGCCGACTGGATCGCGCGCACGAAGGCGTCGGCGCCGGGCAGTTAGCACAAGGCCTATAATGACGTTTTGGCCACCTGCATCGACCACATCATGAGTGCAAACCGTTCCAGCTCCCCCTTCGACGACTTGATCACCGGTTTCGACAAGGCCTTGCGCGTGGTCGGCGGCGTGGCGTCATCGTCGCGCCCCAATCCCGGCGCCCACGCCAACGACTACGAACTGAGCGACGACGAGCGCCGCCACAGCGCCGGCCTGATGCGCGTGAACCACGTCGGCGAAGTCTGCGCCCAGGCCCTGTACGACGCCCAGGCGCGCTTCGGCAAGAGCGAGACGATCCGTGCCCAGTTCAAGAAATCGGCGCGCGAGGAAGAAGACCACCTGGCCTGGACGGCCGAGCGCCTGTCGGAACTGGGCTCGCAGCCTAGCCTGCTCAACCCCTTGTGGTATGCGGGTTCCTACGTCTTGGGCAGCATCGCGGCCAAGCTGGGCGATCCGAAGAGCCTGGGCTTCGTGGTGGAGACCGAGCGCCAGGTGGAGGCGCATCTGAACGAGCACCTCGAACAGCTCCCGCCCCAGGACGCGCGCTCGCGCGCGATCGTGGAGCAGATGCGGGTAGACGAAATCGCCCACGGCGCCTCGGCGCAGGCGCTGGGCGCGGCCGAAATGCCGGCGCCGGTGCGGATGGTGATGCAGGCGATGTCGAAGGTGATGACGACGACGGCGTATCACATTTAGCTTTTCGAAAGACGGCGCACTTGAAGGCGCCGCACACTTCTAACCGCTACACACTAGAACAACGTCGTTCCGGCGCAGGCCGGAACCCAAGTGTGTGTACGTCCCGGCGCCGTATCGATTGATTCCGCAACTTCGGCACGTCGTTCCCGCGCAGGGGTGGCAATGCCACTGGCATTGCCACCCCCAATTTGCGTGCGTTACCGCTGCTCACAAAAATTGGGTTCCGGCCTTCGCCGGAACGACGGTCTTGAGGGTGGTGGTCACAGTGCACGCCGCGTGACGGCATGATTACCTGACGCCTGGCGTTAAACCTCCACAATCTCCACCGTATGCGTGATCTCCGCCGTCTTGGCCAGCATGATCGACGCCGAGCAGTACTTGTCGTGTGACAGGGTGACGGCCCGTTCCACTGCGGCCGGCTTGAGGTTGCGGCCGGTGACGACGAAGTGGAAGTTAATCTTGGTGAACACCTTCGGATCGCTCTCCGCGCGCTCGGCCTGCAGCGTCACGTCGCAGCCGCGCACGTCTTCGCGGCCGCGCTTGAGGATCAGGACCACGTCGTAGGCGGTGCAGCCGCCGGTGCCGACCAGCACCATCTCCATCGGGCGCGGGGCCAGGTTGTGGCCGCCGGCTTCCGGGGCGCCGTCCATGGCCACCATGTGGCCGGTGCCGGTTTCGGCGCGAAAACTCATGCCCGACGGGCCATTCCAGCTGACTTTCACTTCCATTCGATTTCTCCGCTGAGGATGCTGTGCCGTGGATTGTAAGGCAGCCGGGGCGCCTTTGCCGGCGCCCCGTTTTTTTACACCGCCAGCACGTAGCGCTCGCTCTTCATGCGCCAGCTCGCAAACGCGATGAGCAGGAGCGCGGGAATCGCCGAGCACAGGAAGGTCAGCAGGAAGGGCAGGGAGCCGATGTCGCCGCCCTTGGACAGTTCTTTCACCAGGGTCTGGTTCGACATCATCGGCACCAGGTACATCCAGTCGGCTGTTTTCAGCTCAAGGAAGGACACGATGAAGCCGGGGATGAAGGGCACGATCAGCACGATGCTCAGGATGGTCTGCGCTTCCTTGAAGGTCTTGGCGTTCATCGCCAGTGCGATGTGGATGGCGCCGGCCAGCAGCGACAGCGGCACCGTCACCAGGCACACCAGCATCAGCTCGCCCCAGCCCAGGCTCCAGGACATGCCCAGTTCTTCCAGCGGCAGCCACTTGAGGATGATGTGGGCCAGGATCAGCTCCAGGGTCACGCCGACGATGCCCAGCATGCTGGCGGCGAGCCATTTGCCGCCGACCAGTTCCCAGGTGCGCGCCGGCTGCGCCATCAGCACTTCGAGCGAGCGGCGTTCGCGCTCGCCCGCGGTGCTGTCGACCGCCGCCGACATGCTCAGCATGAAGGCCGGGAAGAACAGGATGCCCATGATGCTGCCCACCACCACCGCCGAACGGGCGGCGTTGGTGCCGGTGTCGTAGCGCTGCACCTGGATCGGCGACAGCGCCGCCGGCGACACGCCATGCGCCAGCAGGCGCGCGCTGGCGATGTTGGCGCCGTACAGCTTGAGCACGTCCTCGACGTCGCCGCGCTGGCGGTCGCGGTCGGTGGCCGAGTCGAACCAGACCTCGATCCGCGCCGGGCGCATCGCGTAGTAGTTCTCGGTGAAGTCGTCCGGCAGGCGCAGCACCGCCACGAACTTCTTCTCGCGCAGCAGGTCGGCGATCGCGTCTTCGTCCATCGCCGGCGTGTCCTTGACCGTGATGTTCTTCTGGCCCAGCTGCGCCATCAGGGTCGGCGCGCGGGCAGCGCCGATCACGGCCAGCTCGATGCCTTCGCGCTCGGTCTTGGTGCTGCGGTCGATCCCCTGGTGCAGCATGAAGCCGATCATCGCCGGGTACAGCAGCGTGAACATGGCCAGCATGCCGAGCGTGCGCTTGTCGCGCAGCGTCTCGCGCAGCTCTTTGAGGAAAATAATCAGGAGCTTGGATTTCATGCGATTCCTTCTTCGGTACCGACCAGGCTCACGAACGCGTCTTCCAGGTTGGCGATGCCGGTGCGCCGGCACAGTTCATCGGGCGAGCCCTGGGCCACGGTGTGGCCGCCGGCGATGACGATCACGTCCTCGCACAGGGCGGTCACTTCCTGCATCACGTGGGTGGCCATGATCACGCAGCAGCCGTCGGCGCGCAGCGCGCCGAGCGCGGTGCGCAGCGCGCGCGTGCTCATCACGTCCAGGCCGCGGCTCGGTTCATCGAGAAGCAGGTGGCGCGGGCGGTGCAGCAGGGTGCGCGCAAGCGCCACCTTGATGCGCTGGCCCTGCGAGAAGCCCTTGGTGCGGCGCGCCAGGATGTCTTCCATGCCGAGCAGCTCGGACACTTCGTCGATCCGCTGGTGCAGGCCGGCGCGCGCCATGCCATTGAGTTCGCCGAAATACACCAGGTATTCGCGCGTGGTGAGGCGCTCGTAGAGCCCGAACTGGTCGGTCAGGAAGCCGATGCTGCGGCGTACCGCCATCGGGTCCTTCTCGGGATCGACGCCGTCGATCGAGATCGTGCCGTGGTCGCGCTTGAGCAGCCCGACCAGGGTGCGCAGCAGGGTGGTCTTGCCGGCGCCGTTGGGGCCGAGCAGCGCGGTGATCTGGCCATCGCGCGCGGTGAAGCTGACGCCGCCCAGCGCCTTGACGGCGCCGAACTGTTTGCGTACATCGTGGACTTCAATCATGTCTGTCGCCTTAAGGTTGCGGGCCGGCGCTGCCGAGCTGGAAGGTCGGAGCCGGAATCGACTTCATGCAGGCCACGTCGAGCGTGGCTTGCGGCTTGTCGAGGAATTCGCGCAGCAGGCGCGGGGCGCAGCCGAGCTGCGACACGCCGTGCCCGGCGTTATCGACCACGATATGCTGGGCGCGCGCCATGTATTTGGCGGCGGTGGCGGCGCGGTGCGGCGGCGTGACCGGGTCGAGCGCGCCCGAGAACAGCAGCGCCGGCGCCTCGATCCGGGTCGGGGCCTGGAACGCGGCGACCGGCACCTTCATGGCCTGGCACATGGCCGGCATTTCCTCGGCCAGGGTCTTGGTCAGCTGGCCGACATCGAGCTTGCGCAGCTCCGGCGTCAGGCGCGGCACGTCTTCGGCGCACACCACGGCGAGGTGCATCAGGACCGCCATATTGCCTTCGGCGCCGAAATCGGTGGCCAGGTTCTGGCGCGCGATGAAAGGCTGCCAGCGGCCCTGGGCGGCGTTATGGATCAGGAAGGGCAGGCGGCGCGCGTCGGCCGGCGAGTACAGGATGTTGTGCACCGTGCCGAGGAAACGCGGCGCGGTCATCGTGAAGTCGACCTGTTTGGCGGTGCGCGGATCGGGCAGCGACAGCTTGATGCCGCCCGCTTCCAGCTTGGCCACCAGCGCGTTGAAGTCGGCGCGCACGGTCGGGAAGGCCTTGTTGCAGCCGGCGTCCTTGGCGCACAGCTCGAACAGCTTGTCGAGCGCGGCCTGGGCGTCGCGGGCGCCGGCCGGGATCACCTGGTCGGGTGCGGCCACGCCGTCGAGCACCAGGGTGCGCACGCTGGACGGGTACATGCGCGCATAGGCCTGGCCCAGGCGGGTGCCGTAGGAGCCGCCCCAGACGTTCACGGCGCCGTAGCCGAGCGCGCGGCGCACCGCCTCGAGGTCGCGCGCCGAGGCGTCGGTGGTGTAGGCGCCGAACGGCGCCTTGCTGGTGCCGATGCAGGCCAGCAGTTCGGCTTTGAGCTGCTCTTCGGTCATGCGCTCATGTTCCGGCTTGCTCGCACAATCGAGCTTGCCCGACAGGCCGGTGCCGCGCTGGTCGATGAACACGATGTCGCGGGTGGCGCGCACCCGGCCGAATACCAGCGGCAGCACCTGGATCACGTCGCTGCCGGCCTGGCCGGGACCGCCGGCCAGCACGAACACCGGGTCGCCGCGCGTGCCTTCGCGGTGCGCCGGGGCGACCGTGACGTGCAGCTTGATGCTGCCGGCGCCGGGCTTGGCGTGGTCGAGCGGGACGTTGATGGTGACGCAGCGCAGGGCATCGACGACGCCGGGCAAGTGGCAGCTGCGGGTCGCGACGGTGGGCTTGGCGCCGGCGGCGGGTGCGGCGGCGCCGGGCGCCGCGGCGCTGGCCGCCGATGCTGCCAGCCAGAGGGCGGCAGCGGGGAAAATCGTTCTTGTCTTCACACAGTCTCCTCAAAGGATGCTGCATAGTAGATTGGCATCGTTTTGGCGGTCAATGGATTAGTTGCGCCATCGCACGAAATTATGCGAGCGGGGAAGGGCGCCGGCGCCGGCGCGGAAAATGCGACAGGAGGCGCCACGCGGATTGACGCGATGGCTCCTGTTCGGCTATCATCGTGGGCTTTCCCTTTGCTCGGGGAAGATAATAAGGCAGAGTCCGTTGCAGCAAGGGCGGAACCACCACAGTGAGCATTTACCTATTTAGGAAGTCAACATGAAAACTTTTTCCGCTAAGGGCCATGAAGTCCAGCGCGACTGGTTTGTGATTGACGCGACGGACTTGGTCCTCGGACGTGTTGCCAGCGAAGTGGCACTCCGACTGCGCGGCAAACACAAGCCAGAATTCACTCCGCACGTCGACACCGGTGACTTTATCGTCGTCATCAACGCAGGCAAGCTGCGCGTGACCGGCACCAAGGCCACCAACAAGACGTACTACCGTCACTCGGGCTACCCGGGCGGCATCTACGAAACCAACTTCCTGAAAATGCAACAGCGCTTCCCGGGCCGCGCCCTGGAAAAAGCTGTCAAAGGCATGCTGCCGAAGGGCCCACTGGGCTATGCAATGATCAAGAAGCTGAAAGTGTACGCGGAAGGTTCGCACCCGCACGCAGCTCAGCAACCACAAGCACTGACCCTCTAAGGAACTGACATGATCGGTAACTACAACTACGGCACCGGCCGTCGCAAGAGTGCAGTCGCTCGCGTGTTCATCAAAGCCGGCACCGGCCTGATCGTCGTGAACGGCAAGCCTGCGAACGAATACTTCTCGCGCGAAACCGGCCTGATGGTCATCCGCCAGCCGCTGGAACTGACCGGCAACGTCGAGCGTTTCGACATCAAGGTCAACGTGCACGGCGGCGGCGAGTCCGGCCAAGCTGGTGCAGTGCGCCACGGCATCACCCGCGCACTGATCGACTACGACGCAGGCCTCAAGGGCGACCTGGCACGTGCCGGTTTCGTCACCCGTGACGCCCGTGAAGTCGAGCGTAAGAAAGTCGGCCTGCGTAAAGCACGTCGCGCAAAGCAGTTCTCGAAGCGTTAATTCGTTTCATCTGGCAGCGGCGTCACGCCGCTGCTGCGAAAGCCGTCCAGCGCAAGCTCGGGCGGCTTTTTGTTTTATGCGCCCGGATTATTCATGCTTATTCGCTGATATTCATCTTCCAAGTCTTGCATGAATAGCCAAGAATACGACCATTCCATTGATGTTCAGGAAAGGTTGCTATGAATTTTGGCGAAAGACTCAAGCAGATCAGGACCGACAAGGGCCTGACCCAGCCGCAGTTCGCGGCGATGGCGGGCATCGACCAGTCCTACCTCTCGAAGCTGGAAAACGACAAATCGGTGCCTTCAAGCGAGATGTTCGGCACCATCGTGGCCGCGCTCGAGATGGACGCGGCAGCCTTCCTGGCCGGCATCGACCGCGAGGTGCTGGCGTCGATCCTGCGCCATATCCCGCAGGTCACGCAGTTTTCAAACGGCGAAGTGGCGGCCCAGGTTCAGCACACGAAGCGCTGGCTGTTCGGATCGGCGGCGGCCTGGATCCTCGGCTTCGCCATGATGCTGGCGGCGAACGACGGCATCTTCTTCTCGAATAAGCTGTACCGCTACGTGTCGCAGGGCGTGCTGTACGCCGGCGAGTCGCAGGACATCCTCGACAGCTATGTCGGGTGGTTTACCCGGCAGCGCGACGCCAAGCTCATCACGCCCCAGGACATGGAACAGCAGGTCGCGGCGTTCCGCGACAAGCGGATCAGGCTTGTCACGGTCGAAACGCCACACAGCCGCGGGACCACCTACCAGGCGCCGGAAGGCCAGGGCTACCGCCAGTTCGACCTGCAGCGCACCACCCACGTGCAGGCGCCGGGCAACCGCATCCTGCAATACCTGGGTGCGATCGTGCTGCTGTCGGGCTTTGTCGGGCTGTTCATCGAGTGGCGCCTGCGCCGCCTCAAACACAAACTTCGCTAATCGAGGAGTACTTCATGTCGCAACTTCGCACCTTTCTCGCCGGCGCCACCACCATGGCCGCGCTGCTTGCCGCCATCGCGGCCTTGAGCGGCGCTGCCGATCCCGGCCGCCGCGCCAGCTTCGACGAGATCACCGTCGGGCGCATCAATATCGTCGAACCGGATGGCACCAAGCGCATCATCCTGTCCAACAAGGCCCAGTTCCCGGGTGACTTCATGCAGGGGAAAGAGGGCGCGCGCCCGGACCGGCGCGCGTTCGCCGGCATGTTGTTCATCAACGAAGAAGGGACGGAGAATGGCGGGCTGATCCAGAAGGGAAGCGTGGGCGCCGACGGCAAGATCGATTCGGGGCTGTCGCTGACCTTCGACCGCTTCAGGCAGGACCAGGCGCTGCAGCTGATGAACAACGACAGCGCCACCTACCAGATGACGGGGATCAAGATCAACGACGTGCCGCATTTCGCGCTGACGTCGATGGCAGACATCGAGCGCTTCGGGGAAGAGGCCGGCAAGCTGCCGGAGGCGGAGCAGCGGGCTTACCGGCAGAAACTGGCGGAGGCGGGGCGCCTGAGCCAGAACCGGATCTGGCTCGGCAATACCGGCGCGAAGGGCTCGGCGCTGCAGTTGAAAGATGCCAGGGGGCGCACGCGCATGATGCTGCTGGTGACGGCGGATGGGAAGGCGGAGATCCAGATGCTCGATGAGACGGGGAAGGTGAGCAAGTCGATTACGCCGGGGTCGAAGGAGTAGGTCGCTGCCGCAGCCGTTCCATCGTTAGCAGAAGCATCGTCGTCCCGGCGCAGGCCGGGACCCAATGTCGTCGCGCAGCGCTGCACGCGAGCGTAGTGGGTGCTCACACAGAATTGGGTGCCGGCCTTCGCCGGCACGACGGAGCATAGGGGAGTGGTGAGAGGGAAAGGCGCGGTAACGCGCACCAGAAGGCGTGCAAACAATATTTGCATCCAGCGGTAAAACTGCAAATTTCCTTTGCACCCCCTGCAATTCCCGCCTCATTCCACCCCCCTCCAAACGCACGCATTTTTCATGGCTGTTAAAATGCAGCCTCGTCCTGGAAAGGTCTTTTGCACATCATTAAGGAACAGAACATGATCAAAGTTGGCATCGTTGGCGGAACCGGATACACGGGCGTGGAATTGCTGCGGCTGTTGGCCGTGCACCCCGGCGTGGAGCTGACTGCGATCACGTCGCGCAAGGAAGACGGCCTGCCGGTGGCCGACATGTTCCCGTCGCTGCGCGGCGTCGTCGACCTGGCCTTCACCAGCCCGGACAAGGCCGACCTGACCCAGTGCGACGTGGTGTTCTTCGCCACCCCGCACGGCGTCGCCATGGCGCAAGCGCCGGCGCTGCTGGCGGCCGGCGTCAAGGTGATCGACCTGGCGGCGGACTTCCGCCTGAAGGACCAGGCCACCTTCGAGAAATGGTACAAGATCCCGCACACCGCCCCCGAGCTGATCGAGGAAGCCGTATACGGCCTGCCGGAACTGAACCGCGACGACATCAAACAGGCGCGCCTGATCGCCAATCCGGGCTGCTACCCGACCACGATGCAACTGGGCTTCTACCCGCTGCTAAAAGCCGGCATCATCGACGCGGGCAGCCTGATCGCCGACGCCAAGTCGGGTGTCTCGGGCGCCGGCCGCAAGGCCGAGATCGGCACGCTGTTCTCGGAGTCGAGCGACAACTTCAAGGCCTACGGCGTGCACGGCCACCGCCACACGCCGGAAACCGCGGCCCAGCTGGCGCGCTACACCGACCAGAAGGTCGGCCTGATCTTCACCCCGCACCTGGTGCCCATGATCCGCGGCATGCACGCGACCCTGTACGCGCGCCTGACCAAGGACATCGACGACGCGGCCCTGCAGGCCCTGTTCGAGGACGCCTACAAGGACAGCGCGTTCGTCGACGTCATGCCGTTCGGCTCGCACCCGGAAACCCGCTCGACCCGCGGCTCGAACATGCTGCGCCTGGCGCTGCACCGTCCAGAAGGCGGCAACACCGTCGTCATCCTGGTAGTGCAGGACAACCTGGTGAAGGGCGCTTCCGGCCAGGCCGTGCAGTGCATGAACCTCATGTTCGGCTTCGACGAAGCCACCGGCCTGAAGCACATCGCGCTGCTGCCGTAATATTCTTACAAGCCGCGCGGGGCCTCCGCGCGGCTGCCTCTCGCTGCATTCTGGCAACACTCCGTCCTACCCGATCTAGATCAAGGCCGCTCTTGTTGAGCACGGTAAATTGACCAATGCACAGGTCGAATTCTGCGTCGCGGCGACCGCCGCCACAACGATGCCGGCGCCCTACAGGAGAGGTGGATCATGTTCGGTCGACAAGTAAAAAGCGAGATTGACAGCCTGGTCGGTATCTCGGCCCGGATCGAGGGCGACCTGTGCTTTACCGGCGGCCTGCGCATCGATGGCGAGGTTCACGGCAACGTGGTGGCGGCCGACGGCGCCGACAGCATGCTGATCGTGTCGGAACATGCGCGGATCGAAGGCGAAGTGCGCTGCGCCAGCCTGGTGGTGAACGGGTATATCGCCGGATCGGTATATTCGTCAGAACTGCTTGAATTACAGCCGAAAGGCCGCATACATGGTGATGTCCATTACCGTTTGCTCGAAATGCACGGCGGCGCCCTGGTGACGGGGAAACTGACCCACGAAGCAGCGGGCGAACCGGTGTTTCATCTGGCCGACGTCGAGGCTGGAACGGCAGCATGACTTGCGCCAACGGTCTATAATGGGCATGTAGCGTAATTCGCGCAATTCAACAGGAGTAGTCAATGACCGCAGTCGCCGAAGTGCTAGAGCACGACACGATCCCAGTTCCGATCAACTTCACCGACAGCGCCGCAGAGAAAGTTGCACAGCTGATCGAGGAAGAGGGCAATCCCGACCTCAAGCTGCGCGTCTTCGTGCAGGGCGGCGGCTGCTCCGGCTTCCAGTACGGCTTCACGTTTGACGAAATCGTCAACGAAGACGACACCACGATGGAAAAGAACGGCGTCCAGCTGCTGATCGACTCGATGAGCTACCAGTACCTGGTCGGCGCCGAGATCGACTACAAGGACGACCTCGAAGGCGCCCAGTTCGTCATCAAGAACCCGAACGCCCAGTCGACCTGCGGCTGCGGTTCCTCGTTCTCCGCCTGAGCCAGTTCCCCCAGGCCGCCCGGCTAGCCCGGGCAGTCGACGGCCCGGTTGATCCGGGCCGTTCCTTTTTGCGGCGCCGGTTTACGCCGGATACAGCGCGCCGAGGATGCGCGGGCCGCGCGCGCCTGTGACCGCCGGCAAATTGCCCGGCTCACGCTGGACAAATCGATAACCCAGCCAGGCGAAGGCCAGCGCCTCGACCCGGTTCGGCGCCACGCCGAGCGCCGCCGTCGATTCCACTTTCACGCCCCCCAGTGCCGTGCCGATCTCGCCCAGCAGGGTCGCATTGTAGGCGCCGCCGCCGCACACGTAGATCGCGTCCACCGCCGCGTTGTCGGCGCGGATCGCATCGGCGATGGTGACGGCCGTCAGGCGCGTCAGCGTGGCCATCACGTCCTGCGGCGCCACGTCGCCGAAGTCCGCCAGCTTGCTGTTTAACCATTGGTCATGGAACAAGTCGCGCCCGGTGCTCTTGGGCGCCGGCTGGCGGAAGTAGGGCTCGTCCAGCAGGGCCTGCAGCAGCGGCTGGTGGACGCTGCCGCCCGCGGCCCAGGCGCCGTCTTCATCGTAGGGCTTGCCCAGATGGCGGCCGATCCACAAGTCCATCAGCACATTGCCCGGGCCGGTATCGAAGCCGGTCACGCGGCCGTCGCCATGCAGCATGCTGATGTTGCCGATGCCGCCGATATTCACCACGACCCGCGCGGTGCCGGGCTTGCCGAAGGCCGCTTCATGGAAGGCCGGCACCAGCGGCGCGCCCTGGCCGCCGGCCGCGATGTCGCGGCTGCGGAAGTCGGCGATGACGTCCACCCCGGTCAGCTCGGCCAGCAGGGCGGGGTTGTTGGTCTGGCGCGTGAAGCCCAGTTCCGGGCGGTGGCGGATGGTCTGGCCATGCACGGCGACCGCGGCCACCGGCGCGCCGGCCGAGGGCAGCAGCTGGCGCACGCACTCCGCGTAGCACAGGGCCAGGCCGTTGGCCGCCAGCGCCTCGCGCTCGAGCTCGTTTTCGCTGGCGGCCTGCAGCGCCATCAGCTCGCTGCGCAGGCCGGCGGGGAAGGGCGTGAAGGCGGCGGCGATGCTGCGGATGGCGCCATCGGCGAAATCGGCCAGCACGCCGTCCACGCCGTCGAGGCTGGTGCCGGACATCAGGCCGATGTACAGGGAAGAGGTATCGCTCATGACTTATTGACTGGTAAGTGGCGGGCGCAATGCGCGCCGCAGCCGCAGGATGCAGGCCGGGGCTCCGGCCGGCGCTCCATACTAAATGTTTGCCGGGAAAAGTAAAGGCTGTGGACGCCGCTTTCGTGCCCAAATGCAACTCTAGAATCCGCACTGCAATTCAACATCATCGTGTAACTGTCGGTAATTTTTACAGTAGTAATGTTCTCGGAATTCAATCTGTATAAGAATCATGTATTTACATCTCTGGTACGAAAACTGCTTCTGGCTCCGGCATAACTCTACCAATACCAGGGAGCAGACATGTCGAACGGAAAAGAGAAGCTGGCCCGTTTTATCGTCACGGCACTGTGCACGGTCGCCATGCCGACGGCTGCCCTGGCGGCGCCGATCATGGTCGGCTTCGATGACCTCGGCGACAGCGTGTCGGTCACCGGGCAGTATGCCGGGCTGCAGTTTAGCCAGGCCACTGTGCTCAAGGCAGGCCTGTCGCTCAACGAGTCCGCGTTTCCCCCGCGCTCGCTGGACGGCGTCGTGTTCGACGACGGCGGGCCGATCAGCATCGACTTCTCCGGTCCGGTGTTCAGCGTCGGCGGCTACTTCACCTATCTGAATGGGCTGACATTGTCGGCCTACGACATCGATGGCAACCTGCTGGGGACGGTAGCCTCGGCCTTCACGATCAACCTGGCCGACGGCAGCGGCGACTTCGGCAGCAGCCCCAACGAATTCCTGCAATTCTCCAGTGTCGGCGGCCTGATTTCGCGGGTCACCTTCAGTTCCGAGCTGGGTGGCGGCTCCTTCGTGCTGGACGACCTGGTCGTCGATGCCGGCGCCGCGATTCCCGAACCCTCCACCATCGCCCTGATGGCTGGCGCCCTCGGCGCCGCACTGGCGCGCCGCCGCAGGCCGCGCCGATCCTGAATTCCCCTACTTCCTGATCCGGGCGCAGGCGTGCCCATTCCAGCGCAGTTCAATCGCAACTAGAGAGGCGATGATGAACATAGTGGCGAGCCTTCGCAGCATGAGGTCGGTCGTTGTCGTCTGTCTGATTGGTGCGCTGGCATGCGGGACGGCCGCCGCCGGCACGCTCGGCGCGCCGTCCATGAGCCCGGCCAGCATCCCGGCGCGCACGGCGAGCGAGATCACGTTTACCGTCAGTATTACCGATCCCAATTACACCGCCGGGACCGCCAACGTGCAGCGCCTCACTGCGGCGGGCGGCATCGCCTCCGTGGTCGGCAACCTGCGCGACGACGGCACGCAGGGCGACGCGCAGGCCGGCGACAGGATCTATACGCTGCGCACCACCCTGCAGCAGGCCGATCCGGGAACGATGATGTTCCAGGTCTCGGCCGGCTTCAAGGGCGAGCTCAAACGCAGCTTTGCCGGACCGCTGGCGCTGACCGTCTCCAGTGCCCAGACGCCGGTGATCGGCGCGGTCCAGCTGGCGCCGGCCGCGACGCCGGCCGGCGTCGGCCTGCTCGCCACCGTCACCGCGCAGATCGACAACGGCGCGACGGTCGCCTCCAGCGTGGCGCTGCAAAAACTCGACGCCAACGGCGCGGTGCTGGCCACGCTGGGCCAGCTGCACGACGACGGCGCCGAGGGCGACAGCGCCGCCGGCGACAAGACCTATACCCTGCGCACCACCGTGCTGGAAAACCAGGCCGGCACCGTGCACTACCGGGTAGCAGCGACCTTCCCGGGCACCTCGTCGCCAGTCTATTCGGCGCCGCTGTCGATCGCCATCACCGGCACGGCGACCGGCATCACGATCACCTCGCCGGGCAATGGCTCCTATCTGAACACGCCGGTGCTGACCCTGCACGGCAACGTCGGCGACAGCGCGGCCCAGGTCAAGATCAATGGCATCGCCACACCGCTGAGCAACAAGAGCTTCGCCGCGTCGGTACCGCTCAACGAAGGCCCGAACATCCTCACCGCGGTGGCGGCCAACAGCAACGGCAGCACCAGCACCACCAGCATCCTCGTCACGCTCGACACCACCCCGCCCAAGGTGGAGATCTATTCGCCGGCGGCCGGCGGCAGTACTGGCGCCGCCACCGTCACCGTGACCGGCGTGGTGAACGACATCGTGGTCGGCACCGTCAACCCGCAGCAGGCGACGGTCACCGTCAACGGCATCGCGGCCGAGGTGGTGAACCGGACGTTCATGGCGCGCGACGTGCCGCTGGCGGTGGGCGCCAACACGATCCAGGCGGTCGCCACCGACCGCGCCGGCAACCGCGCCACGACCACGGCCAGCGTCAGCCGCGCCGCGCCCGGCCTGCTGTCGCTGGCGGCCCTGTCCGGTAACAACCAGGCCGCGCGGGTCGGCAGCGCACTGCCTGCGCCCCTGGTGGCGAAACTGACCAACAACCAGGGCGCACCGGAAGTGAACAAGCCGATCGTGTTCCGCGTGATCGGCCTCGACGGCACGCTGAGTGCCGCCAGCGCGGCTGGCGCCGGCACCAGCGCCATTGCGGTGAACACCGACGCGCAAGGGCAGGCGAAGGCTTACTTCAAGCTGGGCAGCCGCGCCGGCGCCGGCAACAACCTGGTCGAGGCCAGCGCGGCCGGCGTGGCCAGCACCGCCGACTTCGTTGCCAGCGGCAGTCCCGGCGGCGCCCAGCTGGTGGTGGTCGACTCGGGCAACAACCAGTATGGGGTGGTCGGCCAGGCCCTGCCGCTGCCCTTCATCGCCATCGTGACCGATGCCAGCAATAACCGCCTGCGCGGCATCCCGGTGACGTTCAAGGTCATCGGCGGGGGCGGAGGCTTTGGCGCAGCGCGCAGCCCGACAATGCAGGCAACCAGCGACAGCGATGGCCGGGTGGCGACCAACCTGTTCCTGGGGCCGGAGCCGGGCGTGAACAATAATGTGGTCGAGGTCAGCTTCACCGGCAATACCGGCGCCGCGGCCGCATTCAGCGCCACCGCGATGGTGCCGGGGCCCGCGAACGAGACCCGCATCAGTGGCGTCGTGCTCGACAACAGCAACCAGCCGCTGCCGGGCGTGACGATGCGCCTGCTGCAGATCAACCAGGGCAATGCCAGCAACATCCCGCAAGAGATGGCGCCTGCCGTGCGCACCAATGCGCAGGGGCAGTTTGTCATGACCGGGGTCCCGGTCGGGATCTTCAAGCTGATGGCCGACGGCGGCACCGCGCAGCGCGCCGGGGTCTGGCCGACGCTCGACTTCGACATGATCACCGTCTCCGGCCGCGACAACACGGTGGGGATGCCGATCTTCCTCCCCGAGGTCAACCCCGCCAACCGCGTGTGCGTCAACGAGACCACCGGCGGCACCGTGACCATTCCCGAGGTGCCGGGCTTTGCCCTGACCATCGCCCCCGGTTCAGCCACTTTCCCCGGCGGCTCGCGCAGCGGCTGCGTGTCGGTCACCCCGGTCAATATCGACAAGGTCCCGATGTCGCCGGGCTTCGGCCAGCAGCCGCGCTTCGTCGTCACCATCCAGCCGGCCGGCACCCATTTCAGCCCGGCGGCGCGCATGACCATGCCCAACGTCGACGGCCTGGCGCCGCGTGCGGTGACCGAGATGTATTCCTATGACCATGACCTGGCCAGCTTCGTGGCGATCGGCAGCGCGACGGTCAGTGCGGATGGGTCGACCATTACGTCGGACCTTGGATCGGGCGTGATCAAGGCGGGGTGGCATTGCGGGGGGAATCCGAATACGACGGGGTCGGCGGGGACCTGCCCGACTTGCAAGAAATGTGAGGGCGCCAGTTGCGTGGCCGACAATTCGATGGTCCCGCAGCAGGAGTCGACAGGAGATTGTAAGGAACAGTTCTGCAGCGGCGGCGCAATCGCCAACCGGTTCAAGGACAGCGAACAGCCTACCGACAAATGCATGATGTGCAAGAACGGGGTGCCGACTGAAAAAGCGCCAAAAGAATGGGGGCCGACTCACTCGGTCACCTTCGATTCTACGGCGGGGCTGCGCGGGATCACGGACAAAATCCAGGCTGGATTCAACGCTCTCGGCATGGGCGCTGTCGCGATCAAGACATCTACGTTCACCGCTTCTCGCAGGACGAAGGACTGCTGTAACCCTACCACCGGCAATGTACAGAAAGACGGCATGTCCGAGACCCAGGGGGAGGGGGCCATTAACATCGAAATGAGAGGCTTGACGATTTGGGGGCCGCCGAACATCCACCGCAAAATGGACTTTAAGATCGTCGAAATTACTGTAGATGTCCAGGTCGGCGTCAAAGTTGACAACAATGCTGTACTCGCCGCGTCTGCAGGACAGCGCGCTGATGCCTGCGCCGGAGATAACTGCTTCTTCGGCGCGATCAATGCTGGAATCACCGTGACGCCAAAGGCGACGCTTGAAGCAATCGCCTGCGAGGTGACACTGTGGACGGACCAGCATTGCGCCGGGATCACCTTCACGCCGCTGGGTTTTGATGTCAATTTCAGGTCAGGCGTGTCTTACAACGAAAGCAAATGTACTGATGGTTTCAAGGGGTCAGTCACGCTGGGCAAGATCGAAGCATTTTCCCATTTCCAGCTTGGCATCCCAGGATCAGCCGGATACAGGTTCAGTGTCGAAGTCTATGCGGGTGGGATATTCTAATGCTAAATCTTATTACTACTTTTGAGTCCGGCCTGCGCCATATCGGGACCCTGACCTTGCTTGGAGTCTGCCTCGCCCCATTTGGTGCGATCGCAGCATGTCCCTCCACCAACATGCGCGCGCTACCGCTGGTGGGAGATGTCGACATGGTCCCTATGCAAATGTCCGGCGACTTACGTGTTTCGAGTGTCACCTTTGACCAGCCGTTTGAACGCTTCCGTACCGCTGCCAAAGCCTCCGACGATATCGTGTTCGCCGGTGTCATGGATGCCTTGCGCAGGCGCGATCTCGCCGCCTTGGCTGCGCACGGCGGGCGCTTGGCCGAGCTTGAGGAGTCCGGCCAGCCAGCCGCTTTCCTGGACTTGTGGAGCAAGTCCTTGAATTTGCAGACAGTAAGTGTGTTGGCTAAAGTATGCCTTGGCGGACATTCCTTGTTTTACTGGCAGGTTGATACTCCTCGTGGCCCGTACGTTCGCCAGTTCACCGTTCAGCCTTCCACCGAAGCAGCGCGGAATGATGCCAGCTCAGTCACGATGGTAGGGCGCTTGTTGCGTTCGGCATTCCAGGTACTTGCAAATGGTGCCGTGAAGCCTCGCTCGCCTGCGCTTGCGGCCGACATGACTGAGGTAGCGCTGAAGCTGCCGATGGCCGCCGCTGCGGGCATGGACTTGGCGGTGCGGGTGCATGGGGTTGCAGTCACCGCCAGCGTCAATGCGCTTTCCCGGCCTCAGCGCACCGACCCCTTACTGACCCTGTTTGATACAGCCTATGCCCGCCTGAAGGCGGGTGATGCTGCGGCTTTTGCTGCGGTGTTGACCTTGCCCGGCCAAGTGAAATTCAACAAATGGTGGAACGGTCGTACTCCTGCCGAGGCCGAAGCGTTCCGCAAGAGCTTGGAAGACCGACAAGTCGCATATCAATTGTTCGCCGATCCAGTACGCGTGATTTTTTATCTGGAAAACCAGCAGGCACAACGCTATCGCGAAATCGCTGCATCGATCAGTCGTGGTGAATTGACCGGTGCTGAAGCTGGTGCCGCACTGGCTGCATTGCAATATCGGATCGAATATGTACTGACCACGCCGGAACAGGCGCCAAAATTGGCCAATTTTTACGCCGAGGATTTTCTCTCGGATTTCCTGAAAAGCCGTGAATTGTTTATAAGGCAAGTCGTTGCCCCGACCATCGTTAATGCCTTGGCAAAGACAAAGTAAGCGCACGCGCACTCTCCAGGCAGTGGGCATTCCCTGGTTTTAACGTGGACATGGCAGTCAATCAAGGGGCACTTGACATGAAATCACTCTACAACAGGCTCGTCAGGATGGCGCTGGCCGTGACCCTGTCAGGCGTTGCGGCTACCAGCGCGCCAGCCCACGCCCAGCTCAACGAAAACTGCGTCGTCAGCGTCCTCAACCGCAACGTCCAGGCCAAGCCCGACGGCACCTGGGTGCTGCCGAATATCCCCGCCAACTTCGGCAGCCTGCGCGCCCGCGCCACCTGCGTGGAAGCCGGGGTCACGACTTACGGTGAGTCGGCGCCCTTCACGATCCCGACCAACGGCTCGGTCACGCTGCCGCCGATCGTGCTGGGCCCGACCACCCGGATCCCGACCTCGCTGCGGGTCAGCGTCCCGACCCCGGTGCTGACCACGGCCGGCGCCACCACCCAGGTGCAGGCGCTGGCCACCTTCACCGGCAGCCCGGCGCAGGTCGACGTCAGCGCCACCGGCACCAGCTACAGCGTCAGCAACCCCGCTATCGCTACCATCACGCCGGCGGGCGTGGTCACGGCGCTGCGCAGCGGCACCGTGGTGGTCCAGGCCATCAACGAGGGAACCCAGGGCATCGCGCAGTTGCGCGTCGCGCTCACCGGTGCCGACAGTGACAACGACGGCATCTCCGACGACGACGAGCTGCGGCTCGGCATGGACCCGTCGAACCCGGCCGATGCGCTGCTCGACAGCGACCACGACGGACTGACCGCGCGCGACGAATTCCTGGCCGGGACCGACCCGCGCAATGCCGACAGCGACGGCGACGGCTTGAGCGACGGCGAAGAAGCGCGCTGCACGCGCGGGCCCTGCAGTAATCCGATGTTGGCCGATACCGATGGCGACGGGATCCGCGACGGCACCGAGATCGCGACCGGCAGCGATCCTGGCAATCCGGCCAGCTTCAACCTGGCGGCGGCGCTGGTGTTCCTGCGCGTCACCCCGGGCAATTTCACGCTGATCGTCAATGCGCTGACCGGCACCGCCAGCGTGCAGCTGACCGTCACCGGTACCCTGGTCGACGGCCAGGAAATCAACCTGACCGGCGCCCAGCGCCAGACCACCTATGCCAGCGACAACCTGGCCTCGTGTAACTTTGGTGCACCGGATGGCCGCGTGTATGCGAGCCAGGCCGGGGTTTGCCTGATCACGGTATCCAATAATGGCAAGCGCGCGTCGGTGGCCGGCACGGTGCAGGATTTCGCCCCGACCCAGTTGTCCTTCGTCGCCATTCCCGGTTATGCCAACGGCGTGGCGGTCAACAGCGACTACGCCTTCGTGGCCTCCGGCAGTACCGGCATGCAGGTGGTCAGGCTGAGCAGCGACAGGCGCTCGCCGGCGGTCGTCGCTGCGTTGAACCTGGGCGCAAATGCCAACGACATCACGCTGGCCGGGAATATCGCTTACCTGGCCACCAGTGGCGGCCTGAAAGTAGTGGACGTATCCGCGCCCACCGCGCCGCGCCTGCTCGGTACCTTCGCCGGCACCGGTAACGCGATGGGCGTCAAGGTGCGCGGTACCACCGCCTATGTCGCCGCAGGCTCCAGCCTCTATATCGTCAGCGTGGCGAACCCGGGTGCGATGATCCTGGCCGGCTCGGTCAACCTGGGCGGCACCGCATGGAACCTCGACCTTGACCCGACCCGCAACCTGGCTGCGGTGGCGGCCGGCAGCGCCGGACTGAAGCTGGTGGACGTTAGCAACCTGTCGGCGCCCCTGTTGCGGGGGACCGCCTCCACTGGCGATGCACGCGGCGTCGCACTGCGCGGCAATACCGCGATCGTGGCCGACTACGTCAACAGCATGACCGCGGTCGACATCGCCAGCCTGGCCAGCCCCGCCATCCTGTCGCGCACCCAGCAGTCGCTGGGCGGCCTGCTGAACAACGTGGTCTTGCAGGGTAACTTCGCGCTGGGCGCCGACGTGCTGTTCGTCAATGGCGTACCGATCGTCGACATCACCAACCCCGCGGCCTTGCAGCCGCGTGCGGTGTTGAGCTTCCCCGCCCGCGACGACAACGGCATGGGAATCGCCGCCGACGAGGGCTACATCTACCTGGCTGCCGACTGGACCGGCCTGCAGCGTGGCGGCAGCAGCGGCAACAGCCGCCTGTACATCGGCCAGTACCAGCCGCGCGCCGACCTGGCCGGCGTGGCGCCGACCGCGGCCATCACGCTGCCGGTGGATGGCAACCAGGTGTTCGAGGGCGCGCCGCTGACCGTCGCGGTGGACGCGGTCGACGACGTGGCGGTGGCATCGGTCCGCTTCACGGTCGATGGCCAGGGCGTGTTCACCAGCACCGTCGCCCCCTACCAGTACACGTTCACGGTGCCGTCCGGCGTCAGCTCGCTGGCGCTGGGGGCTGTGGCGCGCGACCTGGGCGGCAATGAAGGCAGCGCCGCCACGGTGTCGGTGTCGGTGGTTCCCGATCCGCTCACCACGGTGGTCGGGATGGTGGTCGATGGCAATGGCGCAGCGCTGGCCGGCGCGCTCGTTACCGCGGCCGGCGGCCGCTCGGCCACGACCGACGATGCCGGCCGCTTCCAGATCGTCGGCGTGCCGACCGTGCTGGGCAACCTGGTGGTGCAGGCCCAGTACACGCCGCCGGGCGGGGGCGCGCGCAACGGCACGTCGGCGGCGGTGGCGCCGGTGCCAGGTGGCGAAACCCAGGCCGGGACCATCACCGTGATCGAGGTGCGCTTCGAAACGGACTACGGCAGCTTCTGGACCGCCTGCGACGACTGCGCTGTCCAGCGCAACCTGCCGTTCAGCTTCCCGTTCTACGGCGAAAACCACGCCAGCGCCTGGATCGGCACCAATGGCTACATTACCTTCGTGTCGGGCGACACCACCTTCACCGAAAACGTCAATGCCTTCAACAACCGCAAGCGCATCTCGGCCTTCTTCGACGACCTGATTGGCGGTGGCGGCGTGTTCATCAACGACAGCCTGCCCGACCGTTTCATCGTCACCTACGACCGCACGGCGCATTTTTCCTTCGGGGGCAGCAACACCTTGCAGATCCAGCTGTTCCGGGATGGCCGCATCGCGTTTGCCTACAAGGGCATCACCGCGCTCAATACGGGTTCGATCACCGGCCTGAGCCCGGGGCCAGGCTCGCCCTTCCAGCAGGTCGACTTCAGCGCCACCCCGGTGCTGGCGGTCGCGCCGGCCCAGGCGGTATACGAATACTTCACCGGCGGCAGTCCGTTCGACCTGGACGGGGCATTCATCCTGTTCACGCCAGCTTCTGGCGGCGGCTACCAGGTTCGCACCATCCTGCCGCCGGTGGCGGCGCCGGCGGCCACGGTGGTCGGCGCGGGCCCGCTGCAGGCGATGAGCGCGCCGGCCCAGCTGCGCAGCGCCAGCGTGCAGCAGGCCAGCGGCAGCGACGGCCAGGCGGGCATGGCGAACGCCGAGGTCAGGGTCCGTTCGTCGGGCAATCCACACTACCTGGGCATGGCCAATACCGACGGCCAGGGCCGCTTCAGCCTGGCGGGCGTTCCGGCCGGCGGCGTCACGGTCGAGGTCTGGCGCGACGGCCAGCTGATCGGGAGGGGAGCGGGCATCACGCGCGGCGGCAGCAGCGCGGACCTGCTCAATATCGAACTGCGCGCACCGCAGCTGCAGCCAAAATCGGGAGGGAAGAAATGACACGCAGGCTTGCATGGAGCGCCGTCGCCGGTGCAATGGCCCTGGGCGTCGCGGGCTGGGCGCTGGCCCAGGTCGACGCATCGCTGCAGAAGATGGGCGTAGGCGATGAGTTCGGGCTGAACCGGCACCTGGCAGACGACCAGGAATTCGTGATCCCGCTGGCCGAGCTGGTCGAACATGGACGCAAGGTGTTTTCGGCCAACTGGACCGTCAGCGAGGGAGGAGGGCGGCCCCTCGCCAAAGGCAACGGACGTACGCTGTCGGACATCGCGACGCCCCTGAAAGGCGCCCGTTCGTTCAACCGCATCTCGGGTCCGGACGCCAATTCCTGCATGGGTTGCCACAGCCAGCCCTATGGGGTGGCCGGGGGCAGCGGCGATTTCGTCGCCAATGTGTTCGTGCAGGGCCAGCGCTTCGATTTCGCCACCTTCGAACGCGCCGACATGGTGCCGACCCGGGGCGCGGTCGACGAGCGCGGCAAGCCGGTGACCCTGACCAGCATCGGTAATTCGCGCCACACGCCGGGCATGTTCGGCGCGGGCTACATCGAAATGCTGGCGCGCGAGATCACCATGGACCTGCAGCGCATCCGCGACGGGATGCGGCGCGGCGAGACCCGCGTGCTGCTGGCCAAGGGCATCGACTTCGGGCGCATCACCCGGCGCGAGGACGGCTTGTGGGACGTGCGCGAAGTGACCGGCATCCCACGCCAGAGCCTGATCACCGCCACGCCGCTCGACCCGCCCAGCCTGATCGTGCGGCCATGGCACCAGGCCGGCAACTCGGTGTCCCTGCGCGACTTCACCAATACTTCCTATCACCACCACCACGGCATCCAGGCGATCGAGCGCTTCGGCGCCAACGTCGACCCGGATGGCGACGGCTACAGCAATGAAATGACGCGTGCCGACGTGACAGCGGCGACGGTGTTCCAGGCGGTCATGGCAGTCCCGGGACAGGTCATTCCGAACGACCCGGTGGTGGAGCGCGCCATCCTGCGCGGCCAGCAGATGTTCAACAAGATGCAGTGCGCCACCTGCCATGTGCCGGAACTGCCCCTGAGCCGCCAGGGCTGGACCTTCACCGAACCTGGACCGTTCAACCCGATGGGCAACCTGCGGACCGGCGATACGCGCACCCTGCGGGTGGACCTGAACGACCGCAGCCTGCCCTTGCCGCGCTTGGCGCCGCGCGACGCGCGCGACGACGTGATGATGATTCCCGCCTATACCGACTTCAAGCTGCACGACGTGTCCGGCGAAGCCGACGACATGCCGGCCGAGGCGCTCGACATGAACTGGCCGGTGTGGGCGGCGAAGTTCCCAGCCGGCAATAAGCGCTTCCTGACACGCCGCCTGTGGGGAATCGCCAACTCTGGTCCGTATTTCCATCACGGCATGTTCTCCACCATGCGCCAGGCCGTGCTGGGGCATGCGGGTGAAGCGCTGGCGTCGCGCAAGGCTTTTCAGGCCGCGCCCAAAGGCGACCAGGATGCCCTGATCGAATTCCTCAAATCGCTGCAAGTGCTTCCGCCTGGTACGCCCGCGCTGGTGGTCGATGAACATTTCCGCCCGAAGCGCTGGGGTGAAAAGACCGTCGCCGGGAAGGGTGGCGCAGACTGATGGCACGGTCAAGCGCGCTGTACGTACATCTTTCTGTCTTGTGGCAATGTGTGAATTTTTTGATGCAGCCGGGTGCTAGACTGGTTTTGCCGTATTCCCGACCATGCGCACGCGCCTGCTTTTCAGGACACATAATGAAAAAATCGAAGCACTTCGCATTCGCCGCGATTGCCTTTGGCATCAGCAGCGCCGGTTTTTTGATGGCACACCACCTCGGACTCGGCGGTGGACTCGGCGCGCTGGCCACGGCCTATGCGGCGCTGGCATTCCGGGCCCGCGAACAGGAGCTGCAGGATTGCTGAACACGCCGCGTCGCGCCAGCGCGCCCCAAAAACAAAACGCCCCGCGGCAATTGCTTGCCGCGGGGCGTTTTATATAGGGAAGCCTGCTTAGCGGGCAGCCATGGCGTTGCCGCTCGGTGCCAGCAGCGAGAAGCGGTGGTTCATCTCGGCAGCTGCCATGCGGAAGCGCGACAGTTCGGCCTGGCTCAGCGGTTGCTGGGCCAGCGACTTGAACTTGTTCGGATCCTTGGCGTCGCCTGCAACGCGGAATTCATAGTGCAGGTGAGGGCCGGTCGACCAGCCGGTCGAGCCGACGTAGCCGATGACCTGGCCCTGGCTGACCTTGCTGCCCTTGCGCACGCCTGGAGCGAAACGGCTCATGTGGGCATAGGCGGTGCTGTAGTTCGACCAGTGCTTCAGGACCACCTGGTTGCCGTAGCCGCCGCTGTTGCCGGCGAAATCGACGGTGCCGTCGGCAGCTGCGCGGATCGGGGTGCCCGAGGTGGCCGCGTAGTCGACGCCCTTGTGCGCCTTCCACTTGCCCGACAGCGGGTGCACGCGCATCGAGAAGCCCGACGAAATGCGCGAGAATTCCAGTGGCGACTTGAGGAAGGCCTTTTTCAGCGCCTTGCCGTCCAGGCTGTAGTAGCCGCCCTGCTTGGTGAGCGGGTCTTCGTACCAGACCGACTGGTAGCTCACGCCGCGGTTGACGAACTCGCCCGCCAGGATGCGGCCGGTTTTCACCAGTTCGCCGTCCAGCCAGTAGGTTTCGTACACGACGCTGAAACGGTCGCCGCGCTTGATGTCCGAGCGGAAGTCGATGTTGGTCGAGAACATCTCGATGATCTGCCCCACCACCGAATCAGGCATGCTGCCGCCGTCGATGTTGGAGTCGGTCGCCGAATAGAGCGAGCTCTGGATGTCGCGCGAACGCATCTCGACGCGGCGTTCCAGCTTGGCCGGGGTATCGAGGGAGACGAACTTGTCGCCCTTGCGCTCGACCGAGACCTGGCGTGCATCGCCACCCTTGCCGTCGACGATGGTGGCGCGCATCGACAGCAGCAGGCCATTTTCATCGGTTTCGGCCTGGACGCGCTTGCCGTTCTTGAGCGACAGCAGGCGGCGGGCGGTTTTATCGGTACGGACGAACTTTTGAGCATCGGCGTCGTCGACGCCAAGGCGGTTGAAGAGGGAGCCGAGCGAATCGCCTGGGCGAATGCGCTCCTCGCGGATGAACTGCTGCTCGTCTTGCTGAAGGGCGGCAATCTGGTCGGCCAGGTTTGGCAGTTCCAGATTTTGCTCGACCGAAGTGACCGGCAGGTCTGCCGGGTCATTTGCGATCGGTGCCACGCCGATGGCGCCAAAGGCGCACATGCTCATGAACACAGCGCCGGCGCTGACAATGCGCGCCTTGCGGGTTGATGGCACCAGCTGGAGCAGGCTATGACGGGTGATTTTCTGTATAGGATTCATGCAATCAGTTAAAATTTGCGGCTGAACTATCAGGACCCCAGCTTCTTATCACCTTGCAAAGTTATCTGCAGGCAACTAGAACCGGATCGGGCATTATATCAAAAGAAGTGGTCCTACAACCGCTTTGGCTATTTTCCTACACGAATTTTATGACTTCAATTGTTTCGTCCGGTGACGGCGCCCCGGTAAACTCATCCGCCCCACTGCCGTTGACGGACAAGGTGCTCGAGGCGCTGGCCATCGCCAAGCGCGGTGCCGATGAACTGCTGGTCGAGAGCGATTTCGCCAAAAAACTGTCGCGTTCCGAGCACACCGGCACGCCACTGCGCATCAAGCTGGGCCTGGACCCGACCGCGCCCGACCTGCACCTGGGCCATACGGTGGTGCTCAACAAGATGCGTCAATTGCAAGACCTGGGCCACCAGGTGATTTTCCTGATTGGCGACTTCACTTCGATGATTGGCGACCCGTCTGGCCGCAATGCAACCCGTCCGCCGCTGACGCGCGAGCAGGTGGAAGACAACGCGAATACTTATTTCCGCCAGGCTTCACTGGTGCTGGATGCGGCGCGCACGGAAATCCGTTACAACTCGGAGTGGTGCGACCCGCTGGGTGCGCGCGGCATGATTCAGCTTGCTTCGCGCTACACCGTGGCCCGGATGATGGAGCGTGATGACTTCACCAAACGCTACAAGAGTGGGACACCGATTGCGGTGCATGAGTTCCTTTACCCTTTGATGCAGGGCTACGACTCGGTCGCTTTAAAGGCGGATCTCGAACTTGGGGGCACCGACCAGAAATTCAACCTCCTGGTGGGCCGCGAGCTACAAAAAGATTACGGGCAAGAGCCGCAGTGTATCCTGACCATGCCCCTGCTCGAGGGCCTGGACGGTGTCGAGAAGATGTCGAAGTCCAAGAATAACTATATTGGCATCACCGAAGCCCCGAACACCATGTTCGGCAAGCTGATGAGCATTTCGGACGATATGATGTGGAAGTATTTTAATTTGCTGTCCTTCCGCTCGATCGCCGACATCGAACAATTGAGGGCGGCAGTGGCCGGTGGCGCCAACCCGCGCGATGCAAAAGTGGCACTGGGCAAGGAAATCGTCGCCCGTTTCCACTCGGCCCAGGCTGCCGACGATGCGCTGGCCGATTTCGTCAACCGCTCCAAGGGCGGGATCCCGGACGAGGTGCCGGAAGTGGCCTTGTCCGGCGCGCCGCTGGGCGTAGCCCAGCTGCTGAAACAGGCGAACCTGTGCGCGTCCACCTCGGAAGCCATGCGCATGGTCGACCAGGGCGGCGTGCGCATCGATGGCGCCGTGGTCAGCGACAAGGGCCTGCAGCTACAAGCTGGCACCTTCGTCATGCAAGTGGGCAAGCGCAAGTTCGCCCGCGTCACGCTCGGCGCATGATCGGGCTGCTGCAACGGGTCAGCGAGGCCAGTGTCCGCGTCGAAGGCGAGGTCGTTGGCGCGATTGGGGCCGGCTTGATGGTGCTGGTCTGCGCCGAAAAAGGCGATACCGAGCGCGAAGCCGACGCGTTGCTGGCCAAGCTGCTGGGCTACCGGGTTTTTTCGGACGAGGCCGGCAAGATGAACCGCAGCATCACGGACACGGCCGGCGGCCTGCTGCTGGTGCCGCAGTTCACCCTGGCGGCCGATACCAAATCGGGCACCCGCCCGTCGTTTTCGCCGGCCGCCGCGCCCGAAGACGGCCGCCGCCTGTTCGATCATGTCGTGCGACAAGCCCGCGAACGCCATCGCATTGTCGAGACCGGCAGTTTCGGCGCGGACATGAAAGTGGCGCTCGTTAACGATGGTCCCGTGACATTCTGGCTTCGGGTTGATCCCGTCGGTGTCCCGCGCTAATCGAGGCTGAAACCCGTGCCGCCGCCGCAGGTCAATAGCAGTAGGTGGCAGGGAGGCCGTATGCGAGTCTGGAGCGATTCATTCATCGAAGGCGAGGCGATTCCGCCCGACTACGCGTTCGGGGTTGTCGATCCCGGCGCGCACATCAAATTGTCAAGCAACCGCAACCCGCATATCGCCTGGGACGACGTGCCTGCCGGCACCAAATCCCTGGTGCTGATCTGCCACCATCCCGATGTGCCCGCCAGCGGCGGCGACGTCGACCAGGAAGGCCGTACCGTTCCCGATTCCCTGCCGCGTCGGGATTTCTTTCACTGGATACTGGTCGATATCCCCGTGGTTATCCAGTCCCTGGGCGAAGGCAGGTTCTCCGACATGGTCACCCCGCACGGCAAGCCGGGCCCGCTGGTGCCCTACGCCATCCGGAACGGGACCGAACACCAGTTGCGCCAGGGCATCAACGACTACACCGGCCGGTTCGCGGGCAACCCGGACATGGTGGGCGAATACTACGGCTATGACGGCCCTTGTCCGCCCTGGAATGACGAACGGGTGCATACTTACGTCTTCACGCTGTACGCGCTCGACATCCCGCGCCTGCCGCTGGTTGGCCGCTTCACCGGCCCCGAGCTGCGGCTGGCCATCCGCGGCCATATCCTGGACGAAGCGCTTACCTTCGGCGTGTATTCGCTCAACCCGCAACTTGCACTCACTTAATTGATACACGCCCCGAGGTTCGGGCGAACGGACCTCATGCTTTCGAACGACAACGCAGCGCACCCCACCACCATCCTCCTGATCCGCCACGGCGAGACCGCCTGGAACGCCGAAAAACGGCTGCAGGGCCACCTCGACATCCCCCTCAATGCCGAAGGCGAACGCCAGGCCGCGCTGCTCGGCGCCGCCCTGGCCGGCGAACGCATCGACCACATCGTTTCCAGCGACCTGCAGCGGGCCCGCCAGACTGCGGAGGCCATTGCTGCCGTGCGCAGTACGAAGGTGGGTGTCGACGCCGGGCTGCGCGAGCGCTGCTACGGCGGCTTCGAAGGTTTGCTGTACAGCGAGATCGCGGCGCGCTTTCCCTTGCAATTCGCGGCCTGGCAGGCGCGCGACGTGGACGGGGTGCTGCCGCCGGGAGCGAACCGGGGCGAAACGTTTCGGGAGTTTTATGACCGGGTAACCAGCGCGATCGCGGTTTACGCGGCCGCGCATCCGGGCAAGACGGTGGCGCTGGTGGCGCATGGCGGGGTGCTGGAGTGTGCGTATCGTTCCGCGCTGGGGCTATCGCTGGAGACGCCGCGGGATTTCAAGGTGCTCAATGCGAGTGTGAACCGGTTTGTGGTGAAGGAGGGGCGCTTGCGGCTGTTGAGTTGGGGGGAGGTGGGACACCTTCGGCCGGCGGTGCTGGATGATTTGATGTAGGGAATTTGGTTGGGGAAATTGGGTTCCGGCCTGCGACGGTTCTACTGCTAACGATTGAAAGCCCCCTGCGTATCTCTAACTGCTCATCTCAAGACCGTCGTTCCGGCGAAGGCCGGAACCCAAGTTCGTCACGCAGCGATAACGCAAGCTTGCACCCAAGCGCACCGCTTACCCCCTCTCCCACCCCCTGCCAATATCACACAAACAACACACCCCAAAAATTCTGCCGATATTTTGAGCAGCGATTGAGGTAAAATAATAGGTTCCCCGAGAAACTTCTGAGACTTTCTGCTGTGCAAATCGGTCCCTATATCCTGCGTAATAACGTCTTCGTCGCCCCCATGGCCGGGGTAACGGACCGTCCGTTCCGCCAGCTGTGCAAGCAGCTCGGCGCCGGTTACGCCGTGTCCGAAATGGCGGCGTCGAACCCGCGCCTGTGGGCCAGCGAGAAGACCTCGCGCCGCATCGATCATTCCGGCGAGATGGAACCGAAAGCCGTGCAGATCGCCGGCGCCGACCCCAAAGACCTCGCCGACTGTGCGAAGTTCAATGTCGAGCGTGGCGCCCAGATCATCGACATCAACATGGGCTGCCCGGTGAAGAAAGTCTGCAACAGCTGGTGCGGTTCCGCGCTGCTGCAGCATGAAGACCTGGTCGAGCGCATCCTGCACGCGGTGGTGGACGCGGTGGACGTGCCCGTCACCCTGAAATTCCGCACCGGCTGGGATCGCCAGAACAAGAACGCCCTGCGCATCGCGCGCCTGGCCGAGCAGGCCGGCATCCAGATGCTGACCCTGCACGGCCGCACCCGCGCCGACGGCTACAAGGGCGACGCCGAATACGACACCATCCGCGCCGTCAAGGCATCGGTGGGCATCCCGGTAGTCGCCAACGGCGACATCACCACGCCGGAAAAAGCCAGGTTCGTGCTCGACTACACCGGCGCCGACGCCGTGATGATCGGCCGCGCCGCCCAGGGCCGCCCGTGGATCTGCCGCGAAATCGACCATTTCCTGCGCACCGGCGAGCATCTGCCGGCGCCGATGGTCGAAGAGGTACGCGCCCTGATGAACGAACACCTGCCGGCCCACTACGCCTTCTATGGTGATTTTATTGGCGTGCGCTCGGCGCGCAAGCACATCGGCTGGTATGTACAGGACCTGCCTGGCGGTGAGGAATTCCGCCAGCGCATGAACTTGCTGGAGTCGACGGCCGAGCAGCTGCACGCCGTGGACCAATTTTTCAAATCACAACACCGGCATGGCGAGCGGTTACAATACCGGCCCGCGCTTGCGGCCGATGACGCCTTGGCGGCATAAGTACAGGTAATACAAGTATAGCCAGCAGTATATAAAAGCAGTGCATAAGAACGAGAACAAACCGGGGACACGCTGCGCCAGCAGCGAGCAATCATTAACCAGGATGAGCAGCAGAGAACATGAGCAAAGAAAGTATCCAGGAAGTCGTCCAGAAGAGCCTAGAGGACTATTTCAATGATCTGGGCGAACAAAAACCGACGAACATCTACGACATGATGGTGCTCACGGTGGAAAAGCCGGTCCTTGAAGTGGTCATGACGCGCGCCGACGGCAACCAGTCGCATGCCGCGCAGATGCTGGGTATTAACCGCAATACCCTGCGCAAGAAACTCCAGGAGCACGGACTGCTCTAAGCATCCGCATGGCGTGGCCGTGCGTCTGGGCGCGGCCGATCAAGGTCCGTGCGCCCGGACGCAAGAATTCTCAACAACAGGCCCCACCATGATCAAACAAGCACTGATTTCCGTTTCCGATAAAACCGGCGTCCTCGATTTTGCGAAGGCCCTGGCTGGCCTCGGCGTCAACATCCTGTCCACCGGCGGCACCGCTAAGCTGCTGCAGGAAAATGGCGTGCAAGTCACTGAAGTCGCGGACTACACCGGCTTCCCGGAAATGCTCGATGGCCGCGTCAAGACCCTGCACCCAAAGGTGCACGGCGGCATCCTGGCGCGCCGCGACCTGCCTGAGCACGTCGCCAAGCTGGACGAGCACGGCATCCCGCAGATCGACATGGTCGTGGTCAACCTGTACCCGTTCCAGCAGACCGTCGCCAAGGAACAGTGCTCGCTGGAAGACGCGATCGAGAACATCGACATCGGCGGCCCGACCATGCTGCGTTCGGCAGCCAAGAACCACCGCGACGTGGTCGTGATCGTCGATCCGGCCGACTATGGCGTGGTGCTGGCGGAAATGAAGGGCACGGGCGCAGCCGCCGGCCCGGTCAGCTACGAGACCAAGTTCCGCCTGGCCAAGAAAGTGTTCGCGCACACCGCGCAATACGACGGCGCCATCACCAACTACCTGACCAGCCTGGGCGAAGACCGCGCGCACGCAACCCGCGCCAGCTATCCGCAGACCCTGAACATGACGTTCGAAAAAGTCCAGGACATGCGCTACGGCGAGAACCCGCACCAGAGCGCCGCTTTCTACCGCGACCTGAGCGCCGCCAGCGGCGCGCTGGCCGCCTATACTCAGCTGCAGGGCAAGGAACTCTCGTACAACAACATCGCCGATGCCGACGCGGCATGGGAATGCGTCAAGTCGCTCGGCGGCCTCGGCCAGCCGGCCGGCTGCGTCATCGTCAAGCACGCCAATCCGTGCGGCGTGGCGATCGGCGTCGATGCGCTGGACGCTTACGCGCGCGCGCTGCAGACTGACCCAACCTCGGCCTTCGGCGGCATCATCGCCTTCAACGTGGAAGTCGATGCGCGCGCCGCGGAAGCGGTGTCGAAACTGTTCGTCGAAGTGCTGATCGCGCCATCGTTCACCGCTGAAGCGCGCCAGATCATGTCGGCCAAGCAGAACGTGCGCCTGCTGGAAATCCCGCTGGGCGACGCCCAGAACGCCTACGACGTCAAGCGCGTCGGCGGCGGCGTGCTGGTGCAGGCGCCGGATGCCAAGAACGTTGGCCTGGGCGAACTGCGCGTGGTCAGCAAGAAGCAGCCGACCCAGCAGCAGCTGCAAGACATGATGTTCGCCTGGCGCGTGGCCAAGTTCGTGAAATCGAATGCGATCGTGTTCTGCGCCAATGGCATGACCCTCGGCGTCGGGGCAGGGCAGATGAGCCGCATCGACTCGGCGCGCATCGCGTCGATCAAGGCGCAGAATGCTGGTTTGTCGCTGGCCGGTTCGGCCGTCGCGTCGGATGCGTTCTTCCCCTTCCGTGACGGGCTGGACGTGGTGGTGGATGCGGGGGCGACTTGCGTGATTCATCCGGGTGGGTCGATGCGGGACCAGGAAGTGATCGATGCGGCGGATGAGCGGGGGGTGGTGATGCTGTATACGGGGACGCGCCACTTCCGTCACTGATCACGCAAAATTGGGTCCCGGCCTGCGCCGGGACGACGGTCTTTGGGCTAAAGGTAAACTCAAACAGCGTCGTTCCGGCGAAGGCCGGAACCCAAGTTCGTCGCACACCTCAAAGCTCTGCAAGCAACACGACCACCGCATCACCTGTGTTTTTACCCAGTATTTTTCCCACGAACACCCACCAGCCGTATATCATTCCACAATGATTATTCTCGGCATCGACCCGGGCCTGCGCACCACCGGCTTCGGCGTCATTGAAAAACACGGCAACACACTGCGCTACATCGCCTCCGGCACCATCAAGACCGGCCTGGAAGGCGCCTTGCCGCCGCGCCTGAAGGTGATCCTGAAAGGCGTGAGCGACATCGTCGCCGCCTACCAGCCCGGCTGCGCGGCCATCGAAAAAGTCTTCGTCAACGTCAACCCGCATTCCACGCTGCTGCTCGGCCAGGCCCGGGGCGCGGCCATCACCGCGCTGGTGGGCGCCGACCTTGATGTGGCCGAATACACGGCCGTGCAGGTCAAGCAGGCCGTGGTCGGCACCGGCAAGGCGGCCAAGGCGCAGGTGCAGGACATGGTCGCGCGGTTGCTGAAACTCCCGGGCCTGCCCGGCACCGATGCCGCCGATGCGCTCGGGGTGGCCATTTGCCACGCGCACAGCATGGATGCGCTGGCGCTGATCGGCGCGCTGGCGCCGGCGTCCGGCACGCTGAGCATGAAACGCAGCCGCCTCGTTTAAGAACAACCAAGGAAACCTCGATGATCGGTCGTCTGTCCGGAACCCTGCTCGAAAAAGCGCCACCCCACGTGCTGGTGGACTGCAATGGCGTCGGCTATGAAGTCGACGTGCCGATGAGTACCTTCTACAACCTGCCGCATACGGGCGAACGGGTGGTGCTGTTCACCCACCTGGTGGTGCGCGAAGACGCGCACCTGCTGTTCGGCTTCGGCAGCGCGTCGGAGCGGGCGCTGTTCCGCCAGCTGATCAAGATCACCGGCATCGGCGCGCGCATGGCGCTGTCGATCCTGTCGGGCATGACGGTAGCCGACCTGTCGCAGGCCGTCACGCTGCAGGAAACCGGGCGCCTCGTGAAGGTCCCGGGCATCGGCAAGAAGACCGCCGAGCGCTTGCTGCTGGAACTCAAGGGCAAGCTGGGCGCCGACATCGGCGTGGTGGGCGGCGTGGCGCGCGACGATGCGCAGGTCGACGTCCTCAATGCGCTGGCCGCTTTGGGGTATTCTGACAAGGAGGCGCTGCTGGCCATCAAGAACATGCCGGCCGGCGCGACCGTGTCCGACGGTATCAAGTTCGCCCTCAAGGCCCTGTCCAAAGCGTAATTAAAAGATGAGCATCCAGACCGACAATTTCACCGAGCACCGCGTCATCGACGCGGCCCCGGCCTCGCCCAACGAGGAGGCGATCGAACGCGCCTTGCGTCCGAAGCAGCTGGAAGAGTACGTCGGCCAGGAAAAGATCCGCGACCAGCTGGAAATCTTCATCCACGCGGCCCGCAAGCGCAAGGAAGCGCTCGACCACACGCTGCTGTTCGGCCCGCCGGGCCTGGGCAAGACCACCCTGGCCCACATCATCGCGCGCGAGATGGGCGTCAACCTGCGCCAGACTTCCGGCCCGGTGCTGGAGCGCCCGGGCGACCTGGCCGCGCTGCTGACCAACCTGGAACCGAACGACGTCTTGTTCATCGACGAGATCCACCGCCTGTCGCCGGTGGTCGAAGAGATTTTGTATCCGGCGCTCGAGGACTACCAGATCGACATCATGATCGGCGAGGGCCCGGCCGCGCGTTCCGTAAAGCTCGACCTGCAGCCGTTCACGCTGGTCGGGGCCACCACCCGCGCCGGCATGCTGACCAACCCGCTGCGCGACCGCTTCGGCATCGTTGCGCGCCTGGAGTTCTACAACGTCGAAGAGCTGACCAAGATCGTCACCCGCAGCGCCGCGCTGCTGGGGGCGCCGATCGACCAGGACGGCGCCCGCGAAGTGGCGCGCCGCGCCCGCGGCACCCCGCGGATCGCCAACCGCCTGCTGCGCCGCGTGCGCGACTATGCGGAAGTGAAAGGCAACGGCGACATCACCAAGGCCATCGCCGACCTCGCGCTCAAGATGCTCGACGTCGACTCGGTCGGCTTCGACGTCATGGACCGCAAGCTGCTCGAAGCGGTGCTGTTCAAGTTCAGTGGCGGCCCGGTCGGCATCGGCAACCTGGCGGCGGCGATCGGCGAGGCGGCCGACACCATCGAAGACGTGCTCGAACCCTTCCTGATCCAGCAGGGCTATTTGCAGCGCACTCCGCGCGGGCGCATCGCCACGCCGCTGGCCTACCACCACTTCGGCGTGGCTGCGCCGCGCATCAGCCCGACGGGCGATTTGTGGGATAACCTGCCGCCGGCGTGAACTTTGCGCCAGCGCTGGACCAGGCCGCTTAGCCCCGGCGCTTCGACAGCAAGGCGCCGATTCCAATACCAATCGCAATGCCGGGACCAATGCCCAGCGCAAGATTGCCCATGGCGACACCGATGCCGCATCCAATCGCGACGCCGAAGCACAGGCCCATGCCAATATATTTGCGTTTCTTCGCATCGTCATCAGCCGACATTACTTCTCCTTGGTAACGGATGCCAGGACGGCATCGAGCCCCTCCGGCGAGGCGGGTTTGAGCAGGTGGTGATCGAAGCCGGCAGCGTGGGTGCGCGCCCGGTCTTCCTGCGCGCCCCAACCGGTCAAGGCGACCAGGCCGAGGTTTCCCAGCCCCGGCAGCGCACGCAGGGCACGGGCCGCCCCGTATCCATCCATGCGCGGCATGCCAAGGTCGAGGAAGGCCAGCTCCGGTATGAAGACGGCGCCGGCCTGCACGGCTTCTTCGCCGTCGTAGGCCACACGTACTTCATGGCCTTTTTCGCGCAGCAGGAAGGCCAGGGTATCGGCGGCGTCGACGTTGTCGTCGGCGACCAGTACCCGCAGCCCGGGCTGGCCCGAAGGCGCGGCGTTGCCCGCCATGCCGGCCGGGGCAGGCGCCTCCGTCGCGGTCTCCAGCGCGCGCGGCAGGCGAATGGTAAAGCTGCTGCCCTGACCGGGACCCGCACTCGATGCGGTCACGGTCCCGCCATGCAGCGTCACCAGGTGGCGCACCAGCGACAGGCCGATACCCAGGCCACCCTTCGATATCACGATGCTGTGCGGCGCCTGCGAGAACATCTCGAACACGCGGCCGAGGTCCTGTTTGGCGATCCCGATCCCGGTGTCGGCCACCTCGATCACCACGCTGTCGCCGCGCGTGCCTGCGCTCACCGTGATCCGGCCTGGCTCGGTGGTGTACTTGCTCGCATTCGACAGCAGGTTGCTGAGCACCTGGCTCAGGCGCACCGTGTCGACATCGATCCACAGCGGTTCGGGCGGCACATCCAGCGCCAGCGCGTGGCGGCCGGCCTCGATCAGCGGCAGGCTGGTTTCGACGGCGCTCGCAATCACCGATTGCAGGTCGACCCGCTTGACCTGCAAGTCCATCTTGCCGCTGGAGATGCGCGCGATGTCCAGCAAGTCGTTGATGAGATGGACCATCTGGTCGACCTGGCGTTCCATCGTCCCGCGCACCCGCTCCAGCATCTGTGGCTTGTCGCCGCTCAGGCGCAGCAGTTCGAGCGCAGTGCGGATCGGCGCCAGCGGATTGCGTAGTTCATGCGCGAGGGTGGCGAGGAATTCGGACTTGCGCCGGTCGGCTTCGCGCAGCGCTTCCATCGAGCGCACCCGTTCGATGTGGGCCCAGCAGCGGTCGACGACCGCCTCGACCAGCGCCACCTCGTCCGCGCTCCAGTTGCGTGGCTGCTGCTGGTGCACCGCCATCATGGCCACCAGCCGGCCCTGCTTGACCAGGGGGCAGCAGATGATCGCCTTGATGCCGATCTGGTTGAACATGTCGGCGCCGTCCTGCGCCGCCAGTTCGCGGTCGACGTCATTGATCAGGAGCGTGCGGCCGACCCGCAGGTTGGAGGTGGCGCGCGAGCCGAACAGGTCGAGCGAGTACTCGCCAACGGTGCTGATCGCCCCTTCGACCCGCCAGTCGTGGCGGATCGTGAAGCGGTCGTTGTCCTCTTCCAGGTCGGCGTAGGCGACCCGGGTCGCGCCCAGGTACTCGCCGAGCAGCCGGGTGCTGTGGTCCATGATGGCTTTCGGCTCGTCGGCCAGGCGGGTCGCTTCGCCGATCGCATCGAGAAGGCGCAGGCGCTCCTGCTGCGAACGGATCTTCCCGGTGGTCTCGCTGCAGACACACAGCACCCCGGCGATCTCGCCGGCCTCGGCGCGAATCGGGCTGGTCGAAAAACTCGCGAACACCTGCTCCGCGAAGCCATTGCGCGTCAACGTGAATTCCTGGTCCTCGAACCAGAGCGTGTCGCCTTGCAGCGTTGCGGCCAGCATGGGACCGACGACATCCCATACTTCATGCCAGACTTCGCAGAAAGGCCGGCCCAGCACCTGCCGCGGATCCGCAGACTTGGCGCCCAGGATCTCGCGATAGCCGTCGTTGTAGAGCAGCAGCAGGTCGGGCCCCCACGCGATATACATGGGGTGGCGCGCGCTGAGCATCATGCTGACCGCGGTGCGCAGCGATTGCGGCCATGTGTCCAGGGCGCCCAGCGCCGTGGACGCCCAGTCGAAGCTGCGGAATACCACGCCCATGCCGCCGCCGCCGGAAACGAAGCCAGGGCTTGGAGGAAGAAGGCTGGCTGGGGCTGAATCTTGCATCGCAGAGTAGACAGGTAGCCTGCCTGGATTGGAAATAGCAAGACAATAGCATCTTGTCGGCTCCTTCGTGGATCCGGATCCGGCCAGGTTGCACCGTCGATTCGTTCAGCGTTTGCTGCAGGATTGCCATCGGGCGTGTCAACGCTTGTGCAGCAGATCCATGGTGTGGCGGGCGATCATCAGCTCTTCGTTCGCGGGCACCACCCACACCGATACCGGACTCGCTGCCGCGCTGATGCGCGCGACGCCCGTGCCCGGGGCGGCATTCGCATCCTTGTCGATCTCCACCCCCAGCCAGCGTGCGTCGCGGCATACGGCGGCGCGCAGGGCGACGCTGTTTTCGCCGATGCCGCCGGAGAACACCAGTGCGTCGATGCCACCGAGCGCGGCCGCCATCGAACCGAGCTCGCGGCCGATCCGGTACACCATCAGGTCGATCGCCAGCCGCGCGCGCGGCGCGTCGCTCGCTTCGAGCTCGCGCATGTCGGCCGAGATCCCGGACACCCCCAGCAAGCCCGATTTCAAGTAAAGCAGGTCCTGGACTGCCGCCACATCCATCCCGAGCTGGTCAATCAGGTACAGCACCACGCCCGGATCGACCGCGCCGCAGCGGGTCCCCATCGGCAAGCCGTCGATGGCGGTAAATCCCATCGAGCTGGCGATGCTGCGTCCCGCATGCATGGCGCACATGCTGGCGCCATTGCCGAGGTGCGCGGCCACCACCCTGGCGCCGGCCAGCGCCGGTTCCGCATCCGGCAAGCGGCTGGCAATGTATTCGTAGGACAGGCCGTGGAAGCCATACCGGCGGATACCCCGGTCCGTGATCGCGGGCGGCAGCGCAAAGGCTTGCGCCAGCGCGGGCTGGGAGCGGTGGAAGGCAGTGTCGAAGCAGGCAACCTGCAGCACGCCCGGCGCCATCTGCATCGCCGCCCGCACCGCCGCCAGGTTGTGGGGCAGGTGCAAGGGCGCCAGCGGCACCAGTGTTTCCAGCTCGGCCAGTACCGTCTCGTCAAGCGCTGCCGGTCCGCTGTAGAGCGAGCCGCCATGCACGATGCGGTGCCCGACCGCGCGCAGTGATTGCCCGCCGCTGCGGGTTGCAAGGAAGGCGAGCAGGGCCTTCATTCCCGCAGCGTGATCGAGCGCCTGCGGCCAGGTTTGTTCGTGCACGTTGTTCTGCGCCGCATCCTGCACCAGGAAACGGGTCGGCCCGCTGAACAGGTTCTCGACGCGCCCCTTGAGCAGCAATTCACTGGCCCCGTTCCCGTACAGGGAAAACTTGATGCTCGACGAGCCCGTGTTCAGGACGAGGATATGGTCGGTCGACGCCATCGGGTCAGGCCCCGAGCAGTGGTTTACCCGCAAGCGAGCGGTGCGCCACCAGTACCGCGACCGCGCATGACGCCAGCCGGGCTTCCACCGAGTCCGAGCGGCTGGCCAGGATGATCGGCACGCGCGCGCCAAGCACGATCCCGGCGGCGCCCGCCCCGGCCATGAAGCTCAGGCTCTTGGCCAGCATATTGCCGGCCTCGAGGTCAGGGGTGACCAGCACGTTGGCCCGGCCCGCGACCGGCGACACCAGGTTCTTGATCGCAGCCGCTTCAGGGTCGATCGCATTGTCCATCGCCAGCGGCCCGTCGAGCATGGCGCCCGTGATCTGGCCGCGGTCCGCCATCTTGCACAGCGCCGCCGCGTCGATCGTGGCCGGCATCCTGGGATTGACCGTTTCCACCGCTGCCAGGATGGCGACGCGGACCTCCTCGAAGCCCAGCACGTGCGCCAGGTCGATGGCGTTTTGCACGATGTCGACCTTGTCGGCCAGGGTGGGAATGATATTGACCGCGGCATCGGTGATGATCAGGGGTTCGGCCCGCCCCGGCACCTCCATCACGAAACAATGGCTCAGTCGCCGCGCGGTGCGCAGGCCGGTGACGCTGTCGACCACCGCCCCCATGAGTTCATCGGTATGCAGGCTGCCTTTCATGAGCGCTTCCGCCTGGCCCGCCCGGACCAGTTCGACCCCGCGCGCGGCCGAGGCGTGACTGTGTGGCGTGTCGATCAATTCCAGCATGCCGATATCGAGATTGCTCTCCTCGGCCGCGCGCAGGATGCGGCTGCGCGGACCGACCAGGACGGGAACGATGAGTCCGATCTTGAAGGCGTCCAGCGCAGCTTCGAGCGATGAACGGTCGCAGGGGTGCGCCACGGCGACCCGCACGGGCCCGACACGGCGGGCGGCGTCGATCAGTCGGTCGAACTGCGGATGCGGCATGGTCATGGCTACTCCTGCAAGGATAAACCGCGAGGATAGCAGTTATGCCGCGCCAACCAGCGCGCCGCAGCATACAAGGGCGAGGTGACAAATGTCACCTCAAACCGATGGCGCATGCGTCTATCGGCGCGCCCCCTTCGTTCGCATACTGGCTGCATACCAACCAAGCGAGGAATGTATGAACACCAGCCTGAAAGCCCTGTCCGCCGCCGCCATCCTGTTCGTATCGAGCGCCACGATTGCCGCCCCCACGCTGGTGCAGGACGTGCGCGTCTTCGACGGCGAGCGCGTGATCGAGCGCCGCTCGGTCCTGTTCGACAAGGGCGTGATCGTCGATGCCGATTTCCGCGGCGCCGTGCCCAGGGACGCGCGGGTGGTGAACGGCGCCGGCCGCACCCTGCTGCCCGGCCTGATCGACGCCCACACCCACGCCTTCCGCTTTCATGAATTGCCGGTGCTGTTCGGCGTGACCACCCAGATCGACATGTTCACCGACATCCCCTCGATGACGGCCGCCAAGCAGGCGATGCGCAGCGGCCGCAACGCGGCGCGCGCCGACCTGTTCTCGGCCGGCACCCTGATCACCGCCCCGAACGGCCACGGCACCCAGTTCGGCATCGCCATCCCGACTCTCACCAGGGCGCAAGACGCGCAGTCCTTCGTGGATGCCCGCATCGCCGAAGGCTCGGACTTCATCAAGATCGTGATGGAAGGCGGCTACGGCTTCAAGTCGCTCGACCTGGCCACGGTGAAAGCCGTGATCGCGGCGGCGCACCGGCGCGGCAAGCTGGCGGTGGTCCACATCAGCACCGAGGCGGACGCGCGCGCCGTGCTGGAAGCCGGCGCCGACGGCCTGGTGCACCTCTACACCGGCGCCACCGCCGACGCCGCTGGCCTGGCCAGGCTGGCGCGGAGCAAAGGCGCCTTCGTGATCCCGACCTTCACCGTCCTGGAAAGCATGGCCGGCGCCAAGGACGACGACCTGCTCGCCATTCCCGCTTTCGCGGGCATGCTGGACAAGGACGGCCAGGCCCCGCTCAAGGCGCGCTATGGCGCGCAGGCCAAGCCGGCGCTGCTGGTCGCACCGAAGGCGGTGACGGCGGCGATGCTCAAGGCAGGCGTGCCGGTGCTGGCCGGAACCGATGCGGGCAATGCCGGCACCCAGTACGGCGTGAGCATGCACCGCGAACTGGCGGCATTGGTGGAAGCAGGCCTGAGCCCGGCGCAGGCGCTGGCGGCGGCGACCAGCGCCCCGGCCAAGGCCTTCAAGCTGGGCCAGCGCGGCCGCATCGCCAAGGGCTACAAGGCCGACCTGCTGCTGGTCGAAGGCAACCCGGCCGCGGACATCCGCGCCACGCGCCAGATCGTCGAAGTGTGGAAGGACGGCGAGAGCGCCAACGGGCTGCGCGACGGCCAGCGCCAGCTGGTGGCGAAAGCCGCGCAGGCAGCGCAGGGCGGCAAGGGCCAGGCGCTGCCGGCCGACGGCCGCATCAGCCAGTTCAGCGACAAGCGCCTGGCCAGCCCCTTCGGGATGGGGTGGGGACCGTCGACCGACAGCTTCGCCGGCGGCAAGTCGACCGTGAAGCTGGCGGCGCAGCCGGCGCTGCCGGACGGCCAGGTGCCGCTCGCGATCGACGCCAGCGTCATGCCGGGCCTGCCTTTTGCGTGGGCCGGCGTGGCCTTCATGCCGGGCAGCCAACCAATGCAGTCGGTGGACCTGAGCGCTGCGAAAGTGCTGCGCTTCAAGGTGCGCGGCGACGGCAAGCAATACCAGGTGATCGCCATGTCGCAGGGCGTCCAGATGCCCGGCGCCAGCCCCTTCACGGCGGGCCCCGAGTGGACCGAAATCACGGTGCCGTTCAGCGCCCTGAAAGGGATCGATCCGGCGGCCCTCACCATGCTTGGTTTTAACGCCGGGCCGCAGCCGGGCGACTACCGCTTCGAGATCGCCGACGTCCGCCTGCTGGCCCAATGAACCGCCTCCCGGGGAAAGCCATGACCAGCTCCTTGAGCACCCTGTGCGCAGCCCTGTTGCTCTGCGCCGGCGCCGCCGCCGCGGCGCCCACCCTGGTGCGGGATGTGCGCGTGTTCGACGGCGAGCGCGTGCACGAACGCCGCTCGGTATTGTTCGACGGGGGCGTCATCGTCGACGCCGACTACCGCGGCGCGGCGCCGAAGGATGCGCGGGTTGTCGACGGCCTGGGGCGCACGCTGCTGCCCGGCCTGATCGATGCGCATACCCATGCCTACCGCTTCCACGAGCTGCCGGTGCTGTTCGGTGTGACCACCCAGGTCGACATGTTCAGCGATATCCCCACCATGACGGCGACCAAGGCGGCGATGCGTGCAGGCGGCAACAGCGCGCGGGCCGACCTGTTCTCGGCCGGCACGCTGGTGACCGCGCCCGGCGGCGTCGGCACGCAGTTCGGCCTTGCGATCCCGACACTGGCCCGGGCCGGCGATGCGCAAGCCTTCGTCGACGCCCGCATCGCCGAAGGCTCGGACTTCATCAAGATCGTGCTGGTCGGCGCCAGGGCCCATACGCTCGACCTGGCCACGGCGAAGGCGGTGATCGACGCGGCGCACCGGCGCGGCAAGCTGGCCGTGGTGCACGTCAACACCGAGCAGGATGCGCGCGCCGTGCTGGAAGCCGGCGCCGATGGCCTGACCCACCTGTTCACGGGAACCGACATCGATGCGGCCGGCCTGGCCCGGCTGGCCGCCAGCCGCGGCGCCTTCGTGATCCCGACTTTCACGGTGCTGGAAAGCGAGACCGGGGTCCATACCGACGACTTGCTGGCCGACCCGGCCTTCGCCGGCCTGCTCGACCAGGACATGCAGGGGCTGCTCAAGGCGCGCTACGGCGCGGCGCCCCGCCCACAGCGGCTGGCCGCGCCCAAGGCCCTGACGGCGGCGCTGCACCGGGCCGGCGTGGCGGTGCTGGCCGGGACCGACGCCGGCAACGCCGGCACCCAGCACGGCGTGAGCATGCACCGCGAACTGGCCGCGCTGGTCGAGGCGGGCCTGAGCCCGCAACAGGCGCTCGCCGCGGCCACCAGCGCGCCGGCCAAGGCGTTTCGCCTGGGCCTGCGCGGCCGCATCGACAAGGGCTACAAGGCCGACCTGCTGCTGGTGCAGGGCAATCCGGCCGTGGATATCCGGGCCACGCGCCGGATCGTCGAGGTGTGGAAGGACGGTGAGAGCGCCACGCCGCTGCGCGACCAGCAGCGCCAGCTGGTGGCGCAGCGCGCGGCGGCCGCCGCGAATGCACTGGCGCTGCCGCCGGACGGGCGCATCAGCCAGTTCAGCGGCGCGGGCCTGGCCAGTCCCTTCGGCGCGGGCTGGATGCCGTCGACCGACAGCTTCACCGGCGGCAAGTCGACCGTCACGCTGGCGCCGCAAGCGGCGCTGCCGGACGGCCAGGTGCCGCTTGCGGTCCATGCCACGGTGGCGCCGGGCCTGCCGTACGCCTGGGCCGGCATCGCCTTCATGCCCGGCGCGCAGCCGATGCAGGCGGCGAACCTGAGCGCCGCCACGCTGCTGCGCTTTCGCGTGCGCGGCGATGGCAAGCAGTACCAGGTGATCGCGATGTCGCAAGGCGTGCAGGCGCCGCGCACCAGCCGCTTCACCGCCGGCGCCGAATGGACCGAGGTCACGGTTCCGTTCAGCGAGCTCAAAGGCCTCGATCCGGCGGCCGTCACCATGTTAGGATTTAACGCCGGACCGCAAGCGGGCGAGTACCGCTTCGAGATCGCCGACGTGCGCCTGCTGGCCCAATGACACCCACATGACGGATGGACCGATGAACAGGATCAGGACACTGCTGGCAAGGCCATGGATCCCGCCCGAGCATGGCAAGCTGCCGTACTTCTGGCTGCTCAGCCTGGGCTACATGGGCTGGAAGTACGCCTACGTGACGCCGGGCGCGCTGGAACTGGCCATGCTGGCGCTGACCCTGGCGGTCTTCGTGCCCCTGTACTGCGCCAGCTACTGGGCGCGCGGCTGGCAGGTCGCGGCCTGCATGCTGGCGGGCTGCCTGATCGGCGCGGCCTGGGTGCACTGGAACGTCGGCGCCGCCACCTTCTTCATCTTCGCCTGCGCCATGGCGGCGCGCATCCAGCGCTTCCGGCTCGCCATGCTGGCGATCGGCGCCGTGATCGCGGCCGGCCTGCTGGCCTCCCTGCTGGTGCCGCAGGCGCAGATGCGCTTCATCTTCCTCATGCCGCTCGTCACCGGCGGCCTGCCGGTGGGCATCGGCTCCTTCATGGATGCGCGCCTGCGCCGCTCGCGCCAGGAGCTGATGCGCAAGCAGGAAGAGGTCGAGCACATGGCCACCATCGCCGAACGCGAACGCATCTCGCGCGACCTGCACGACCTGCTCGGGCATTCCTTATCGCTCATCGCGCTCAAGGCCGAACTGGCGCGCAAGCTGGTGCACCGCGACGCCGATGCCTGCGCGCGCGAGATCGCCGACATTGAAACCAGCGCGCGCCAGGCCCTGGCCGAAGTGCGTGGCGCCGTCAGCGGCTACCGCGAGAGCGGCCTGGCGCATGCATTGGCCAGCGCGCGCGCCAGCCTCGCCGCCGCCGACGTCCTGCTGGAAGAACAGGTGCAGCGCTTCCCCCTGGGCCCGGCCGCTGAGAACGTGGTGGCGCTGGCCCTGCGCGAGGCGGTCACCAACGTCGTGCGCCATGCCGGCGCCAGGCACTGCAGCGTGTCCCTTGGGCTGGAACATGGCGTGGCGGTGCTGCGCATCGCCGACGATGGCCAGGCCCGCAGCGAGGTCGCCATCCGGCATGGCAACGGGCTGTCCGGCATGCGCGAGCGCGCACAGTCGATCGGCGGCAGGCTGGCGGTGCAGGCCCGCGCCGGCTTCGAGCTCGAACTGCGCGTGCCTGCGGGAGTCGCCACATGATTCGCATCCTGCTGGCTGAAGACCAGAACATGGTGCTCGGCGCCATGGCCGCGCTGCTGCGGCTGGAACCCGACTTCGAGGTGGTGGGCGCCGCCACCAACGGCAAGGAAGCGCTGGCGCTGTGCGAGGAGCGCGCGCCCGACATCGTCCTGACCGACATCGAGATGCCGCTCATGACCGGGCTCGAACTGGCGGCCAGGCTCAAGGAGCGGCGGCTGCCGGCGAAGGTCATCGTCGTCACCACCTTCGGACGCAGCGGCTACCTGCGGCGCGCGCTGGAAGCGGGCGTGCGCGGCTACCTGCTCAAGGATGCGCCGGTCGATTCGCTGGCCGCCGCGATCCGCGCGGTGCACGGCGGCGGCCGGGCGATCGCGCCCGAGCTGGCGATGGAAAGCTGGAGCGGCGGCGGCGACCCGCTGACCGAGCGCGAGCGCCAGGTCTTGCGCCTGGCCGGAGAAGGGCGCTCGAGCGCCGACATCGCGCGCCAGGTGCACCTGTCCGAGGGCACGGTGCGCAACTATCTGTCGGAGGCGATCAGCAAACTCAATGCCGCCAACCGGGTGGAAGCCTACCGCATGGCGCGCGATGCCGGCTGGCTGTAGCCGGCCGGGGCGTCAGCTGTTGCGCAGTACCAGCATGCGCGCATGGCGCCCTTCGCGAGCGCGCAGGCGCCGTGCGCTCGGGCCCTGCAGCAGCGGGTAGGCCAGCACCAGGCCGATGATCAGGGTAAAGCCGAGCAGCATCCCGCTCATCCACAATACCGCCGGGTCGTCGCTGCGCCAGAGCGTCACCGCGCTGGCCAGGAAGGGCAGCAGCAGGAGCAGGGTGCACAGGCGGCCCAGCCTGGGCGAGCGGCGGACGCGCTGGCCGGCCACGCCGACATAAAAGAAGCTTGCGGACGCCAGCAGCATCGCTACCAGCACGGTGGCCGGCATGGCGCCGTTCGGGAACAGCATGGCTGGCGGGGCAACCAGCACCAGCACCCCGGCTAGCAGGCAGAGAAGACGCAGGAAGATCATGTTCTTGTTTCCTTGATTCGAGTTCGTTGTACAGGGAACTTGATAGAAAGGAAACAGTATCGGATTTACAATTTCGATGGCGCGCGGATGAGTTAGTGGCCGACGCTCTTCGAGAACAGGTTGATCACGGCCACGCCGGCAATGATCAAGGCGAGTCCGGCGATGGCCGGCAGATCGAGGCGCTGCTGGTAGACCACCCAGCTGATCGCCGAGATCAGCACGATGCCGACGCCCGACCAGATGGCATAGGCGATGCCCGTGGGCAGCACACGCAGGCTGAAGGTCAGCAGGTAGAAGGACACCGCGTAGAAGCCGACCGTTACGATGCTGGGAAGCGGGCGGGTAAAGCTGTCGGAGGCCTTGAGCGCGGTGGTGGCGATGACTTCGGCGAGGATGGCCAGGCCGAGGTAAAGGTAGGCTTGGGTCTGGGTCATGCGGCGGGAAGCTGGTGGCCGATCATGATACGGTGGCCGTCCACGGTGCGCACGCCGAATTCGCGCATGCCCCAGGGTTCGTCGGCCAACTGCTTGACCAATACGGCGCCGGCGGCCAGCGCGCGCGCATGCCAGGCGTCGGCCATGATGCGGCAGCCGTCGCGCACGTACATGCGCCAGCCCGGGTCGCCCATGTCGTGGATGGAAAAGCCCAGCACGTCGCGGTAGAACGCGGCCGAGCGCTCGAGGTCGGGGACGGCCAGCACATACAGGTGATGCTTGATCATCGTGCCGTCCCTCCCCGGTGGGTGCTTACTGCTCGCGGACCCAGGTCTGCGAACGGCCGAACATCGGCGCGCCGATGTAGCCGCGCACTTCGAGCTTGCTGCCGTTGTCCTTCAGCTGCGCCTTGCTCTTGTAGGTCTTGCCCTTGGCCGGGTCGAGGATCTCGCCGCCGGTGTACTCGTTACCGTCTTTCTTGAGGCCCGACAGGATGGTCATGCCGATGATCGGCTGGTCCTTGCGCGCGCCTTCGCAGGAGGTGCATTTCGGGTTCTGGTCCTGGTCCGCCGGGCGGAACAGCTTCTCGATCTTGCCGGTCAGGATGCCGTTTTCCTCGGTGATCCGCACCAGCGACTTCGGCTTGCCGGTTTCGTCGTCGATCGTCTTCCAGGCGCCTGCCGCAGAGGCGTTTTGCGCCATCGCTGCGGGCATCGCGAACATCATGGCAAGCAGGCTTACGCCCATCACTTTACGCATTGTCAGTCTCCATTGTTGTTGTCGGGCCGGGCCAGTGTAGCAAACTGTTTTCACGGATGGGGTATCGAAATCCGAGGAACTCTTCCAAATGTGCTATCCCGATAGCGCTCGCATTTTTTGTTACCCCAAAAACCGTCGTTCCGGCCTGCGCCGGGACGACGTGCTACTGATAGCTAAACGAAGAAAATGTCGGCGGTTCTCGGAAAATCCCCCTTACACCGCCAGCTTCGCCAGTTGCTCCCGCATCTTGTCCAGGGTCGCCGAGAAGTTCGCCAAACGTTCCTTCTCCTGCGCCACCACCGCGGCCGGGGCACGCGCCACGAAACTTTCACTCGACAGCTTGCCATTGGCCTTGGCGATCTCGCCTTCGATGCGCACGATTTCCTTCGACAAGCGTTCGCGTTCGGCGGCGACGTCGATTTCGACCTTGAGCATCAGCTTGGTGGTGCCGACCACCGACACCGCCGCCGGCGATTCCGGCAGGGCCTCGACGATCTGCACCTCAAGCAGCTTGCCCAGCGACTGGATGTAAGGCGCGAAACCGGCCATGTTGGCACGGTCCGCCTCATTGCCCGGCTCGACGATCAGCGGCACGCGCACCGAGGGCGAGAGCTTCATCTCGCCGCGCAGGTTGCGGGTGGCGTTGGTCAGGTCCTTGAGCTGGGCCATCCAGGCTTCGGCGTCTTCGTTCACTTGCGACAGGTCGGCCAGCGGGTAGGGCTGGACCATGATGCTGTCGCGATTATCTCCCGATCCTTTGCCGGTCAGCGGTGCGACAGCCTGCCACAGGGCTTCGGTGACGAAGGGGATGATCGGGTGCGCCAGGCGCAGGATCACTTCCAGCACGCGCAGCAGCGTGTGGCGGGTGGCGCGCTGCTGGGCTTCGGTGCCTTGCTGGACCGAGACCTTGGCCACTTCCAGGTACCAGTCGCAGTACTCGTCCCAGACGAACTTGTAGATGCTGCTGGCGATATTGTCGAAGCGGTAGTCGGCGAAGCCTTTCGCGATGTCGAGCTCGGCGCGGTTCATCAGGGAGATGATCCAGCGGTCGGCCTGCGACAGGTCGGCCGGGTCGGGCGCGCCGCAGTCCTTGCCTTCGGTATTCATCATCACGAAGCGCGTCGCATTCCACATCTTGTTGCAGAAGTTGCGGTAACCTTCGCAGCGGCCCAGGTCGAAGTTGATGTTGCGGCCCAGCGAAGCGTAGCTCGCCATGGTGAAGCGCACGGCGTCGGTGCCGAAGGCGGGAACGCCGTCCGGGAATTCCTTGCGGGTGGCTTTCGCGATCTTTTCGGCGGCGCGCGGGTCCATCAGGCCGGTGGTGCGCTTGGCCACCAGGTCGTCGAGCTTGATGCCGTCGATCAGGTCGATCGGGTCGAGGGTATTGCCCTTGGACTTCGACATCTTCTGGCCTTGACTGTCGCGCACCAGGCCGTGCACGTACACGGTCTCGAACGGCACCTTGCCGGTGAAGTGGGCCGTCATCATCACCATGCGGGCGACCCAGAAGAAGATGATGTCAAAGCCGGTGACCAGCACCGACGACGGCAGGAACATCTCCATGTCCTTGGTCTGCTCGGGCCAGCCCATGGTCGAGAACGGAACCAGGGCCGACGAGAACCAGGTGTCGAGCACGTCGTCGTCGCGGCGGATCGGGCCGGCGATGCCGGCCGCCTTGGCCTTGGCTTGCGCTTCTTCTTCGGTGCGGGCGACCACGATCTGGCCGTCTTCGGCGTACCAGGCCGGGATGCGGTGGCCCCACCACAGCTGGCGCGAGATGCACCAGTCCTGGATGTTGCCCAGCCACTGGTTGTAGGTGGTGGTCCAGTTCTCAGGGACGAACTTGATCTGGCCGCTGGCGACCTTTTCCATGGCCACTTCGGTGATCGACTTGCCCGGGTTGAAAGTGCCTTCCGGCGCCGGCTTGCTCATCGCGACGAACCACTGGTCGGTGAGCATCGGCTCGATAACGACGCCGGTACGGTCGCCGCGCGGGACCATCAGCTTGTGCGGCTTCACCGCTTCCAGCAGGCCTTGCGCTTCCAGGTCGGCGACGATCTGCTTGCGCGCGGCGAAGCGGTCCATGCCCTGGTATTGGGCGGGGCCGTTCTCGTTGACCTTGGCGTCGAGCGTGAAGATGCTGATCGGCGCGAGGCCGGCGCGCTGGCCGACCGCGTAGTCGTTGAAGTCGTGGGCAGGGGTGATCTTGACGCAGCCGGTGCCGAATTCCTTGTCGACGTAGCTGTCGGCGATGACCGGGATCTGGCGGCCGGTGAGCGGCAGGGTCAGCATCTTGCCGTGCAGGTGCGTGTAGCGCTCGTCGGTCGGATCCACCGCCACCGCGACGTCACCCAGCATGGTCTCGGGACGGGTGGTGGCCACCGTCAGCTGGCCGGAGCCGTCGGCGAGCGGGTACTGGATGTACCACATCGAGCCGTCTTCTTCCTGCGAATCCACTTCGAGGTCCGACACCGCGGTGCCCAGCACCGGATCCCAGTTGACCAGGCGCTTGCCGCGGTAGATCAGGCCTTGCTCGTACAGGCGCACGAAGACTTCCGACACCGTCTTGGAACGGGTCTCGTCCATCGTGAAGTATTCGCGCTGCCAGTCCGGCGACGTACCCATGCGGCGCATCTGGCCGGTGATGGTGTTGCCCGACTTTTCCTTCCACTCCCAGACCTTCTCGACGAAGGCTTCGCGGCCCAGGTCGTGGCGCGAGATCTTCTGCGCGTCGAGCTGGCGCTCCACCACGATCTGGGTGGCGATGCCGGCGTGGTCGGTGCCCGGGATCCACGCGGTGTTATAGCCGCGCATGCGGTAGTAGCGGGTCAGGCCGTCCATGACGGTCTGGTTGAAGGCATGGCCCATGTGCAGGGTGCCCGTCACGTTCGGCGGCGGCAGCTGGATGCTGAACGACGGCTTGCCGTCCTCCATGGTGGCGGCGTAGTAACCGCGCTGTTCCCACTCGGCGCGCCAGTATTGTTCAATGTCTGCGGGCTCGAAAGACTTGGCTAGTTCCATGATGTGGCGATGTGCGAAGGATTGATCGAAACGACCATTATAGAGGAGGCCGGGGTGGATGCGGTCGGGCCGGCAGGCCGGTGGCGGCAGGGGCTATGCATTTTCGTTATGAGCATATAGTATTTACACATGTACAAGCGAGTTCGGATATAATCCGGTCCGCTGCCCCGATGGGCAGCGCACGCTAGGGGTCCTGCCGGTGCGAACGCGCTGCGTGGGTGAGAAATACCCTCTGAACCTGATCTGGATAATGCCAGCGAAGGGAAGCTTCCGGGATGCCGGTTGCGCATCCATGCGCGCCCGGCCTCGTCCCTGCCTCCTTTGCTGGCTCCTACGCAAAGGAGCCACATGAATGCACCATTGAAGTTCGATGCAGCGACCGCCACGGTCGATGCAGCCGCCATCGAACCCTTCCCGAACTCGCGCAAGGTCTACATCGAAGGCAGCCGGCCCGACATCCGCGTGCCGATGCGGCAAGTGAGCCAGTCGCCCACGCCCGACAGCTTCGGCGGCGAAACCAACCCGCCGCTGTTCGTCTACGACACCTCGGGTCCCTACACCGACCCGGCCGCCGCCATCGACCTGCGCTGCGGCCTGGGCACGCCGCGCCTGCCGTGGATCCTGGAACGGTGCGACACCGAGCAGCTCGACGGGCCCTCGTCCGGCTACGGCCAGCAGCGCCTGCGCGACCCGGCGCTCGCCGCTTTGCGCTTCAATTTACAGCGTAACCCGCGCCGCGCCCTGGACGGGCGCAACGTCACCCAGATGCACTATGCGCGCCAGGGCATCGTGACGCCCGAGATGGAATTCGTCGCCCTGCGCGAGAACCTGCGCCGCAAGGAATACCTGGCCTCCCTGGTTGAATCCGGCCCGATGGGCGCGCGCGTGGCCAGCCTCCTGGGGCGCCAGCATCCGGGCCAGTCCTTCGGGGCCAGCATCCAGCAGGAGATCACGCCGCAATTCGTGCGCGACGAAGTGGCGCGCGGGCGCGCCATCATCCCGGCCAACATCAACCACCCGGAAGTCGAGCCGATGATCATTGGCCGCAACTTCCTGGTGAAGGTCAACGCCAACATCGGCAATTCGGCCGTGACGTCGTCGATCGGCGAGGAAGTGGAAAAGATGACCTGGGCGATCCGCTGGGGCGCCGACAACGTGATGGACCTCTCGACCGGCAAGCATATCCACGAGACGCGCGAGTGGATCATCCGTAACTCCCCGGTCCCCATCGGGACGGTGCCGATCTACCAGGCGCTGGAAAAGGTCAATGGCAAGGCCGAGGACCTGACCTGGGAAATCTACCGCGACACCCTGATCGAACAGGCGGAGCAGGGCGTGGACTACTTCACCATCCACGCCGGCGTGCGCCTGGCCTACGTGCCGATGACGGCCAATCGGCTTACCGGCATTGTCTCGCGCGGCGGTTCGATCATGGCCAAGTGGTGCCTCGCCCACCACCAGGAATCGTTCCTCTACACGCACTTCGAGGACATCTGCGCCATCATGAAGGCCTACGACGTGTCCTTCAGCCTGGGCGACGGCCTGCGTCCGGGCTCGATCTACGACGCCAACGACGAAGCCCAATTGGCCGAACTGAAGACCCTCGGCGAGCTGACCCAAATCGCGTGGAAACACGACGTGCAGACCATGATCGAGGGCCCGGGCCACGTGCCGCTGCACCTGATCAAGGAGAACATGGACCTGCAGCTGGAGCAGTGCAGCGAAGCGCCGTTCTACACGCTGGGGCCGCTCACCACCGACATCGCGCCCGGCTACGACCACATCACCTCGGGCATCGGCGCGGCCACCATTGGCTGGTATGGCACCGCCATGCTGTGCTACGTCACCCCCAAGGAGCACCTGGGCCTGCCCGACAAGCAGGACGTCAAGGACGGCATCATCACCTACAAGATCGCGGCCCATGCGGCCGACCTGGCCAAGGGCCACCCCGGCGCGCAGATGCGCGACAACGCGCTGTCGAAGGCACGCTTCGAGTTCCGCTGGGACGACCAGTTCAACCTCGGCCTGGACCCGGACAAGGCGCGCGCCTTCCACGACGAGACCCTGCCGAAGGAATCAAGCAAGGTGGCCCACTTCTGCTCGATGTGCGGCCCGCATTTTTGTTCGATGAAGATCACCCAGGAAGTGCGCGCCTATGCGGCGGCGTCCGGCGTGGGCGAACAGGCGGCACTGGCGCAGGGCATGCAGGAAAAGGCGATCGAATTCGTGCGCGGTGGCGCCAAACTGTACCGGGAGGTGTGATGACGGAAATCGAACTCAATGGGGCGCCGTATTGCGTGCCGCAGGCGTACTCGCTGCAGGAGCTGGCGGGGCGGCTGGGCGTGGCGGAGCAGGCGGTAGCGGTGGCGGTCAACCGCGAAGTCGTGCCGCGCCCGCAATGGCCGCAGCGCCAGTTGCAGGCCCGCGACCGGGTCGACATCGTACGCGCCATCGGCGGCGGTTGAAAATGGAAACTCGCATGAACACACACAACGATACCCTCGTCATCGCCGGCCGCCAGTACCAATCTCGCCTCCTGGTCGGCAGCGGAAAATACCGCGACCTGCAGCAAACCCGCGACGCCACCCTGGCCGCCGGTGCCGAGATCGTCACGGTCGCCATCCGCCGCGTGAACATCGGCCAGGACCCGCACGCCCCCAGCCTGCTGGACGTGCTCCCGCCCGACGAATTCACCATCCTGCCCAACACGGCGGGCTGCTACACGGCGAAAGACGCGGTCTACACCCTGCAGATGGCGCGCGAACTGCTCGGTGGCCGCAAGCTGGTCAAGCTGGAAGTGCTGGGCGACGAGACAACCCTGTTCCCGCACATGCCCGAGACATTGAAGGCGCTTGAGGTGCTGGTGCGCGACGGCTTCGACGTCATGGTCTACTGCAGCGACGACCCGGTGCAGGCGCGCATCCTGCAGCAGATCGGCTGCGTCGCCGTGATGCCGCTGGCTTCCCTCATCGGCTCGGGCATGGGCATCCTCAATCCGTGGAACCTCAAGCTCATCATCGACGAGGCCACCGTGCCGGTGCTGGTCGATGCCGGGGTTGGCACCGCGTCGGATGCGGCGATTGCAATGGAGCTCGGCTGCGACGGCGTGCTGATGAACACCGCCATCGCCGCCGCCGGCGACCCGGTGCGCATGGCGCGCGCGATGCGCCACGCCGTCATCGCGGGACGCGAAGCCCATCTCGCGGGCCGCATGCCGCGCCGCTTCGCGGCCTCGCCATCCTCGCCGCGCGAAGGCGTCGCCGCTTGATGGTGCCGACCGTCCTCGTGTTCGCCGGGCTCGATCCCGGCGGTGGGGCCGGGATGGCGGCGGACATCGCCGCCATCGGCGCTCTCGGCGGCCACGCGCTGCCGGTGGCCACCGCGCTCACCGTGCAGGACAACAACCGGGTGCACGAGGTGCGGCCGGTCGACGCGGCCTTCCTGGTGCGCCAGGCCGACGCCCTGATCGACGCCTGCAGCATCGATGCGGTCAAGATCGGCATCCCGGGCAGCCGCGAGAATGCCGCAGCCATCGCGCGCCTGCTGCGCCAGCTGCGCGCGGCCGATCCGGCGCTGCCGATCGTGCTCGACCCGGTGCTGGCCAGCGGCCATGGCGACGCGCTCGGCGCGGGCAGCGCCATCGCCGCGCTGGCCGAACTGCTTCCGCTGGCGACCATCCTGGTGCCCAACCTGCCGGAGGCACGCGCGCTCGGCGCCGTGCCCTGCGAGCACGTGCTGGTGACCGGCGGCCATGGCGAGGGCGAGGTCATCGTCAATCGCTGGCTGCGCGACGGCGTCGAGCAGCGCGCCTGGCGCCTGCCGCGCCTGCCGCACACCTACCACGGCAGCGGCTGCACCCTGGCCGCCGCCATCGCCGCGCGCCTGGCCCTGGGCGACCCGATGCAGGCGGCGCTGGAACACGCCCAGGACTACTGCCACCAGGCGCTGGCCCACGCCTTCTGGATCGGGCCCGGCCAGCGCATCCCGCGCCGCATCCTGCACACCCACTAAGCACATCGACATGACCATATTGAAAAACCGCCCGATGCAGGGCCTCTACCTGGTGACACCCGACTGGGACGACACCGACTGCCTGCTGGCGGTTACCGGCACCGCGCTCGCCGCCGGCGCCGCGCTGGTGCAGTACCGTCACAAGAGCGCCAGCCCTTCGCTGCGCGTGCAGCAGGCGACCGCCCTGCTGGCGCTGTGCCGCCGCTACGGCCGCCCGCTCGTCATCAACGACCACCTCGACCTGTGCCGCGACCTCGATGCCGACGGCGTGCACCTGGGCGGCACCGACGCCCCGGTCGCCCGCGCGCGCGCGCTGCTCGGCCCCGGCAAGATCGTGGGCGCCTCCTGCTACGGCGAGCTGAAACTGGCCGAGGCAGCCGAGCAGGCCGGCGCCAGCTATGTCGCCTTCGGCGGCTTCTATCCGTCGCCGGTGAAGAAGTACACCTTCGTCACGCCGCCGGAACTGATCGACGTGTGGCGCAGCCGGGTGGCGCTGCCGATGGTGGTGATCGGCGGGATGACCCCGCACAATGCCGCGCCCCTGGTCGCGCGCGGCGCCTCAATGGTGGCCGCCATCACCAGCGTGTACGGCGCGGACGACCCGGATGCGGCGGTGCGCGCGTTCTGTGCGCTGTTCGGGCGGGATGAACCTACAATGGCGGAATAGTCCACTCTGCCTGCATGCCATGCGCCGTTCGCTCCGCCTGTTGACCCACACCCGCCGCCACCCGTCGGCCATCCTGCTGCTGGTGCAGCTGCTCGGCATGCTGCTCTACCCGTTCATCGAGAGCGAGCCGGCGGGCCATGTTGCGTTCAACGTGTTCGGCGTCGTGGTGCTGGCGCTGACCATCCGCATGGTGCGGCGCACGCCCGGCGAAACCTGGATCAGCGTGACGCTGGGAGCGGCCATCCTGGTCCTGCTGGCGCTGCAGACCTTCCTCGACCTGCGCCCCGAGCTGCTGCCCTGGTCGTCGGGGCTGGAAGCGCTGTTCTACTTCTACGCCGCCGCCAGCCTGATCGCCTACATGATGGGCGACCGCCAGGCCACCACCGACGAGCTGTTCGCCGCCGGCGCCACGTTTACGCTGCTGGCCTGGGGCTTCACCCACCTCTACCTGATGGTGCAGGAACTGCACCCAGGCACCTTCGCCGCGGCCGTCAACGCGGCGGCGCCGCGCACCTGGAGCGAACTGAATTACCTGAGCTTCGCGCTGCTCTCGAGCACCGGCATCGGCGACGTGATTCCGCTCACCACCCATGCGCGCGCGCTGTGCAGCATCGAGATGCTGGTCGGCGTGATGTACCTGGCGGCGGTGGTGGCGCGCCTGATCGGCTTTACCACCCAGGGCAAGGTGCATCGGCGCCACCCCAAGGCGCCGCCCGAGCCGTGGGAGCAGGACTAGCGGCACATATGCATCAAATTCGGCCCGCCACGCATTGACCGCGCGTAGCGCTGCATGCGATATTGGTTTTTTGCCACTTCAATGGAAGTCATCGCATGCGCCGTCCTGTCTCCACCATCGCTTCCGCCATCGCCCTGGCGCTGGCCGCCAATGCCGCCTGGGCCCAGGTGCCGGCCGGCGCCATCACCCCCGACTCGCTGCGCGGCCACGTCGCCTTCCTCGCCTCCGACCTGCTGGAAGGCCGCGGCACGCCATCGCGCGGGCAGGACATGGCGGTCGAGTACATCGCCGCCCAGTTCCGCCGTGCCGGGCTGGAGCCGGTGGGCGACGACGGTTATTTCCAGACCGCGAACTGGCAGTATGCCGAGCGCAAGGCCGATGACGTCGCGTTCAGCGTGTCGGGCGGCGGATCCTCCATCACGGTGGCGGCCGGGGGCGTGACCGGCAACTTCCTCGACCCGCTGGCGCTGGCCGCCACGCCGGCCGTGTTCATGAGCTGGAAGGAGGCGCTGGAAAACAGCGCCGCCGCCAATGGCAAGGTGCTGGTGGTGCCGGCTGCCGCGGTGCCGGGCGCGGCCCGCATCCTGCAGGAGAAGCTCACCAGCAAGCCGGCCCTGATCGTGCTGGTCGACCGTGAGAAGCGCCACGGCGCCGGTACCGGCGGCTGGCTGATCGATCCGGAGCAGGCAACGCCCAAGGGTGCGCCGCCGGTGCTGGTGCTCAATGCCGCTGACGCGGCGGCGGTGCTGGAAAAGGGCGGCGCCACCGTGACCGCGCGCGTGGCCGCGCCGTCGGTGCGCCCCGTCAAGCTGCGCAACGTGGCCGGCATCCTGCGCGGCTCGGACCCGAAGCTCAAGAATACCTATGTCCTGATGACGGCCCACCACGACCACGTCGGCATCCGCAATGGCGAGATCTATAACGGCGCCAACGACGACGCCAGCGGCGTGGTGTCGGTGATCGAGGCGGCCCACGCACTGGCCGCCCACAAGGAGCGCCCGCGCCGCAGCATCGTCTTCATGACCCTGTTCGGCGAAGAACTCGGCATGCTCGGCTCGAAATACTATGCGCGCCATCCGCTGTTCCCGCTGAAGGACACGGTCGCCAACATCAACCTCGAGCAGACCGGCCGCACCGACGACAGCGAAGGCAAGCAGCTCAATTCGATCGCCATGACCGGCTTCGATTTCTCCACCCTCAGCGACATGCTGCGCAAGGCCGGCGACGACACCGGCATCAAGCTGTGGAAGCACGTGAGCTTCAGCGACCAGTTCTTCGGCCGCGCCGACAACCAGTCGCTGGCCGACGTGGGCGTGCCCGCGCACACGCTGTCGGTGGCCTACGGCTTCCCCGACTACCACGGCAAGGACGACACCTGGGACAAGCTCGACTACGACAACATGGCGCGCGTGACGCGCATGCTGGCGCGCGGTGTGTACGACGTCGCCAACAGCACCACGCGCCCGGTATGGACCAATGCGCCGAAGGCGGCCGGCTACGCCACCAAGGGACGCGCGCTGAACGCGGCGCCGTGATGGAGGCGGGTACGAGCGCCTTCGTGGTCCGGCGGCTGGGAGCGGACGAATGGCAGGCCTACCGCGCCATCCGCCTGCAGGCGCTGGCGCAGGACCCCGACGCGTTCGGCAGCACCCTGGCCCTGGAACAGGCGCTGGCGCCCGCTACCTGGTCGGCGCGGGTGGCCAAGGCCGCCGTGTCGGGCATCGACTGTCCGCTGGTGGCCGAGGCGGCAGGTGCGCTGGTGGGGCTGGCCTGGGCCAAGGTGGATGGGGAACGGCCAGGCAACGTCAACCTGTACCAGATGTGGGTGGCGCCGCAGTGGCGCGGGCAGGGCGTGGCCGGGGCGCTGCTGCGCGCGGCCACCGCCTGGGCCAGGGAGCGCGGTGCGCAGTCGCTGGAACTGGGCGTGAACTGTGCGAACCCGGCGGCGATCGGACTGTATGCGCGCGAAGGCTTGCTGGTCGTCGGCGCGCCGTATCCGATGCGCGAAGGCACCGCGCTGATGGAACAGCGGATGCAGCTGGTCCTGTCAACAACATGGGACGCCGAGGCGTCCCATGTTGACATCACAACCAGGCCTTAGTTACCGCAACCCAGCGACGCAATGCGATCGCGCGCCGCCTTGGCCTGCACCAGGCCAAAGCCATACTTGGTATCGCGGCCGGCAGTGCCCAGGTCGAGCGCGCTCTTGGTAAGCGTCGAACGCATTTGCGCCGCGGTACAGGTCGGGTAGTAGCTCCAGACCAGCGCCGCCACCGCCGCCACGTGCGGGGTCGCCATCGAGGTGCCGTCGTAGTAGGCGTAGTTGCTGGCCTTGATGCCGACCGTCGCGTTCTGCCCCAGCTGGGATTTCATCGCGGTGCCGTCCGCCAGGGTCGCCGTGACCGACGGAATGGTCGTCACGGTGGTGCCCAGGGTGCCGCCGAAGGCGCCCGCAACGTTGTTGTAGACGATGGCGCCGACGCCGCCGCTGTTCTGGCAGTTCGACACCTTCACCGCGAAGTCGACGGTGCCGCGCTGGATCAGGCAGATCTTGCCCGCCATGGCGGTGTTGACCGCGTTGCCGATGCCGAAGTCGGCCAGCGGCGCAGTCGCGGTCTTGACCGGCGAGCCTTCCATCGCGCCAGGGGCGTAGCTAGCCGCGCCGACCGTCAGCACGGCTTCCTGGCCGCTGCCCATCGGGACCGTGGACAGCACGCCCACGCCGGGACCGGCCAGTTCGACCTTGCTGTTGTACTGCGAGAAGCTGGCCCAGGCCTTGTTCTCGTCGACCGCACCGACCGAGATCACGCTGGTGTAGCCGGCCGGGTAGGACGCGCGGGTGTTGCCGTCGTTGCCGGCGGCGGCGATGTTCAGGATGCCGGCGGTCGCCAGCGAGGCGAAGGTGTTTTTCTCGGTGGTGTTCTGGGTCGGGCCGCCGAGCGACATGCTGATGATGTTGGCGCCGGCCGCCTTGCACTTGTTGGCGGCCGAGGCCAGGGTCGACGAGTAGGCCCAGCCATCGGCGCCGAACACCTTCACGATGTGCAGCTTGACTTGCTTGTTGGCGTTGACGCCGACCACGCCGGTGCCGCTGTTGTTGATCGCGGCGATGGTGCCGGCCACGTGGGTGCCGTGGTGGTTCTCGTCGGTGTACCACCAGCCGGTGCCGGCATCGTATTCACCGGTGACGTTGTTGGCCGACAGGTCCTCATGGTTACGGTCGTAGCCCGAGTCGATGATGCAAATCTTGCGGTTGGCGGCGGCCGCGTCGCTCAGCTGGTCGGCCTGGACCATCTTGATGCCGTAGGGGACCAGCTGGCCCGCCGCGTACGGCGTGCCGGTCGACGGGGAGGTGAGCGCGAGCGGATAGCGGATCGCGTCTTCCTCGATGAATTCGACGTTCGGGTTGTTTTCCAGCCCTTTCAGTGCGGCTGCCGAGACTTCCATCGCCACCGAGTTGGTGCCGAAGATCTCGTGCTTGATGCTGCCCTTGGCCAGGCCGGCGACCGACGATTTCATCGCCGCAGCCACGCCGGGCTTGAAGGCGACGATAACGCGCTTGGTGTCGGGCGCTGCTGCCTGCACATTGCCGATGGCGCCAGCTGCCACCATGGCTGCCAGGCAAAGACGCAGGGATGAAACGCGAGTGTTCTTGTCTACCATGAATTCTCCGTATGAAAACAATGTTTTACGCCGCGGCTCTGTAGGGCCTTGTGCGCTGATGTGTCCGCATTGATATGCGGTAATTGAGTGTATTTGAAAAACATTTGCGTATGCATACAAGAGTCAATTGTGCACAGGATATATTTGACAAAGAACAGAAGGCTTGAGGTTCCTCATCCGTATGACCTGACACCGTGCTATCTTTTTCCCAAACGCCCGCGGCAAACGCGGCTTCCCAGCCCGCGACCGGCGCCCGAAAGCAGGCTGCGCCGCACGCGAACGCACTCCTTGTTATCATGTCAAACTTTACGGCGTTGCAAAACGGCGTCGCCCCACGCTTGTTCTGGAAATAAAGGGAAAACATGAAGACGAAGGCTGCAGTTGCATGGAAAGCGGGCCATCCGCTCACGATCGAGGAAGTCGACCTTCAGGGCCCGCAGGCCGGTGAAGTGCTGGTCGAAATCAAGGCCACCGGCATCTGCCACACCGACTACTACACGCTGTCGGGCGCCGATCCGGAAGGCCTGTTCCCGGCCATCCTCGGTCACGAAGGCGCGGGCGTGGTGGTGGACGTCGGCCCCGGCGTCACCAGCCTGCGCAAGGACGACCACGTCATTCCCCTGTACACGCCGGAATGCCGCCAGTGCGAATTCTGCCTCTCGCAGAAGACCAACCTGTGCCAGGCAATCCGCTCCACGCAAGGCCGCGGCCTGATGCCGGACGCGACGTCGCGCTTTTCGCTCGACGGCAAGCCGCTGTTCCACTACATGGGCACGTCGACCTTCTCGAACTACATCGTGGTGCCGGAAATCGCGCTGGCCAAGGTGCGCTCGGACGCGCCCTTCGACAAGATCTGCTACATCGGCTGCGGCGTCACCACCGGCATCGGCGCGGTGATCTTCACGGCCAAGGTGGAGGCGGGCGCCAACGTGGTCGTTTTCGGCCTGGGCGGCATCGGCCTGAACGTGATCCAGGCGGCAAAAATGGTGGGCGCCGACAAGATCATCGGCGTCGACCTGAACCCGGAGCGCGAAGCCATGGCGCGCAAGTTCGGCATGACCCACTTCATCAACCCGACCAAGGTCGAGAACGTGGTCGACGCCATCGTGCAGCTCACCGACGGCGGCACCGACTACAGCTTCGAATGCGTCGGCAACGTCACCACCATGCGCCAGGCGCTGGAGTGCTGCCATAAGGGCTGGGGCCAGTCGATCATCATCGGCGTGGCGGCGGCCGGCCAGGAAATCAGCACCCGTCCGTTCCAGCTGGTGACGGGGCGCGTGTGGAAGGGCTCGGCCTTCGGCGGCGCGCGCGGGCGCACCGACGTGCCGAAGATCGTCGACTGGTACATGGAAAACAAGATCAACATCGACGACCTGATCACCCACCACCTGCCGCTCGAGCGCATCAACGAAGGTTTCGATTTGATGAAGTCGGGCGAGTCGATCCGCTCGGTCGTCGTCTTCTAAGTTCCTCCGGGCGGGCCGTCCTGGCCTGCCCAATCCATCCTGTACCGCCAATCTTGCCGCCTGTCGCACCAGGCTGGCTGCTGCTCGCGTGCGCGCCTAGAGTTCACCTGTCGCCAGCCCGCGTGAACCGGGACGGCACAAAGTAGAAAAAAAGTTCTAGACAATTTTATCTAGAACTTTTAATCTAGATTCCAACGATAGCGGAGACCTCCCGATGAACCTGCTGGACCTTGCTGCGCCGGCCCTGGCCTGGGCGCTGATCGACTTCCTGTGGCAGGGGCTGCTGGTCGGCTGGGCTTGCGCACTGCTGCTGGCGCTGATGCGCAAGGCCAGCCCGCAAGCGCGCTACCTCATGGCCTGCGGCGCGCTGCTGCTGTGCGTGGCCCTGCCGCTGGCGGGAACCGTGCAGCGCATCGCACACGCCGATGCCGCCCCGGTGACCACGCTGCTGCCGATAGCGGCGGGGCAGGTGGCCGGCCTGGCGTCGGCGGCGCCGGCCGCGATGATCGACGCCGGCCGCGTCGCCGTCTGGGAGATGGCGCTGCAGGAGCGCCTGCCAATGGTGGTGCTGTGCTGGGCGATCGGCGCCGGCGTGCTGGCGCTGCGCATGGTGTGCGGGCTGGCCTGGGTGCGCCGGCGCAGCAAGCCGGGCCAGTATCGGCTCGACCCGGTGTGGCAGGCGCGCTTGGACAGCATGGCGCGCGGCATGGGCATCGCCCGCCGCGTCACGCTGGGCCTGGTGGACGACCTGGCCAGCCCGGTGACGGCCGGCTGGTGGCGTCCGGTGGTGCTGGTGCCGGCATCGCTGGTGTCGGGCATGCCGCCGCAGCTGCTCGAAGCGCTGCTGGCGCACGAGCTGGCCCATGTCCGGCGCTGTGACTACGTAGTGAATTTGATCCAGAGCGCGATCGAGATCCTGCTGTTCTACCACCCGGCCGTATGGTGGCTGTCGAACCGGATCCGCGAAGAGCGCGAACAGATTGCAGATGATGTAGCCGCAAGCACGCTTGGCGAACCGCGGCGCCTGGCACTTGCATTGTCCGAACTGGACCTGTTCCAGTTCACCCCGCAACTTGCCCCAGCAGCACATGGAGGAAACCTTATGTCACGCATCAAACGCCTGGTCCGCCCTGAGACCGAACCGCTGAACTGGAAACTGGCCCTGCCCATCCTGGGCCTGGCCACCTGCGCCGCGTTCTATTCCTGGGCCACGCCGGCCCATGCCGCCGACCCGCGCCCCGAGCCGGCGCCGCAAGCCGCCCCCCGCGCTGAACCTGCGCCGCAGCGCCAGGCCGTCGCCGAACGGCGCGTCACCCGCAGCATGGGCAGGGAAGCGTCGTATTCGATGGTGCGCGCCAATGACAAGGGCATGACCATGAGTGGCAGCAGCGACGACTGGGACGAGGTGAAGGAAGCCAGGCGCCGCATCGGCGGCGACTTCCTGTGGTTCCGCGAAGGCGGCCAGGCCTATTACGTACAAGACCCGTCTGTCCTGGCCCGTATCGATGCCGCCTGGGCGCCGGTCAACAAGCTGGGCGCGCAGATGGACGTGCTGGGCAAGGAAATGGATGTGCACGGCAAGAAGATGGATGCGCTCGGCAAGGAAATGGACGTCGCCGCGCGCGGCTTCAAGCCCGACGAGGGCAGGATGCGCGCGATCGAAGGCCGCATGAAGAAGCTTGGCGAAGAGATGGAAGCGCTGGGCAAGCAGTTCGAAGGCGCGACAACCGATGTCGAGCGTGACCGCTATTCGGCGCGCATGAGCGAGCTGGGCGATCAAATGTCTGCCGCGGGAAATGAGATGGGCCAGGTCCACAACGGCCCCGGCATGCGCCAGGCGCAAGTGTCGATGGAAACGATCGGCAAACGCATGGAAGAAGCCGGCAAACCGATGGACGTGCTGGGCAAGCGCATGGGCGTGCTGGGCAAGGACATGGAGCGCGAGAGCAAGGCGGCCGACAAGACGGTGCGGGGCTTGATTCGCGAAGCGCGGGAGAAGGGGCTGGCCAAGCCGGTGCCGCAGGCGGGGTAGGCCTGAACTATCTGGCGAATCCCTTCTATTGTTGCCACAAGAACGTCGTACGCGCCACTGGCACCTACGACTTCCGGCGCAGGCCGGAACAATGCCACTGGCATTGTTCCGCCCAATTTGCACGAGCAATCGCCACGCTCAACCTGGGCCCCGGCCTGCGCCGGGGCGACGGTTTTCAGTGTAACTAAACGCCGTCAGCCGTCACCCGGCGGCGTTCCAACTCACTTAGTGCTGCGCCACCTTCCCACGCCACGCACCGGTTTCCGACCCACGCTTCTCCAGCAATTCCTTGAAATTCGTCAGGTTGGCGCGCGCCTCCATGCGCACCGCGCCGACCGCGTCGCCCAGCTTCTCCAGCGCGCCGTCCGGCTCGTAGTCCATCTGCAGCATGATGCGGGTGCAGGTGTCCGAGATCTTGTGGAAGGTGACCACGCCGCCGTTTTTCACGCCGCTGGTGCTGCGCCAGGCGATGCGCTTGTCCGGGATTTGCTCGGTGATCTCGGCATCCCACTGCTTTTCTTCCCCGGCCACGTTGGCGCGCCAGTGCAGGTGCTTGTCGTCGAGCTGGCGGATTTCCTTCACACTTTTCATAAACTGCGGAAAATCTTCAAACTGGGTCCACTGGTTGTAGGCCGTCGAGACCGGCACATTGACCTCGACAGATTCCGCGATCGACGAGCTGGCGCCAAAGCCTTTGTCCTTCTTCAGTTTCTTCGACAGCAGCAGGCCGCCGACGGCGAGTGCGGCAACAGTAACGACGCGATTGAGCATGGGGTTTCTCCTTAGGGTTGGGAAGCCGGTCTGCTTGCATGACCGCTTCATGAGTAGGGTGCGAAGGCCACTCCATCTGCCTTGCATCTGTCGTTAAAATAAGCGAAAAGATAACAAGGCGGCGCGCGAAAGGATGGGATGGCGGCGCATGGCCTATACTGATGAGCACGGTTTTTCACCGCTCCAGAGGAGATCGAGATGAACTTGCAGGGAGGATGTTTCTGCGGTGCAGTTCGCTACGAAGTGACCGGCGAGGTCTTCAACAGCACGCTATGCCATTGCACCGATTGCCGTAAGGTATCGGGGGCGCCGGCGGTGGCCTGGTTCAGCGCACGCCGCGCCGACTTTCGCTATACGCGTGGCGAGCCGCTGCGTCTTGCGTCGAGCCCGCAGGTATTGCGGGGATTCTGCCGCGAATGCGGGACCACGCTGAGTTTCGAGGATGCGCGCTGGCCGGAAGAACTCGATATCGCCACGGCATCGCTCGACGACCCGCAACAGGTGCCGCCGCGCGACCACACCTTCGTGCGCAGCCGCCTGGCCTGGATGGACCTGCACGACGGCCTGCCGGAATATCCGACAACCCGATCGGCCGGGCAATAGCGGCAAAGTACGCTCGGGCAGCGCCGCGCCCGTTTGTAAAGCTGGATGGGCATACAGTAAACCCGGCGGTATAATGGGCGGATGCAGAATCTCCTCCATAACCTCAATCCCGAGCAGCTTGCCGCTGTCACCCTGCCGTCGCAGAGCGCCCTGATCCTTGCGGGCGCCGGTTCCGGCAAGACCCGCGTGCTGACGACGCGTATCGCCTGGCTCATCCAGACCGGCCAGGTATCGCCTGCCGGGATCATGGCGGTGACGTTTACCAACAAGGCGGCCAAGGAGATGCTGACCCGCCTGTCTTCCATGCTGCCCATCAATACGCGCGGCATGTGGATCGGCACCTTCCACGGCCTGTGCAACCGCCTGTTGCGCACGCACTACAAGGATGCGGCGCTGCCGCAAGCCTTCCAGATCCTCGACTCGCAAGACCAGCTCTCGCTCATCAAGCGCATGCTCAAGGCGGCGAATGTCGACGACGAGAAGTACCCGGCCAAGAACCTGATGTACTTCATCAACAACGCGAAGGACCAGGGCCTGCGCGCGCATGCGGTGGAGGCCTACGACCCGATCGAGCGCAAGATGGTCGAGCTGTACGAACTGTATGACCAGCAATGCCAGCGCGAAGGCGTGGTCGATTTCGCCGAACTGCTGCTGCGCTCGTACGAGCTGCTGGCGCGCAACGGACCGCTGCGCCACCACTATCAAATGCGCTTCCGCCACATCCTGGTCGACGAGTTCCAAGATACCAATGATCTGCAGTACAACCTGCTCAAGCTCCTGGCCGGCCACAGCGAAGAGGGCGGCGGCGCCATCTTCGCCGTCGGCGACGACGACCAGAGCATCTACGCCTTCCGCGGCGCCAACGTCGGCAATATGCAGGCTTTCGAGCGCGATTTCCGCGTCGAGAACCTGATCAAGCTGGAACAGAACTACCGCTCGCACGGCCATATCCTTGACAGCGCTAACTTCCTGATCGCCAACAACACCAAGCGCCTGGGCAAGAACCTGCGCACGGATGCGGGGCAGGGCGAGCAGGTGCGCGTCTACGAAGCCTCCAGCGACCTCGAAGAAGCGCAATGGATCATTGAAGAGAGCAAGAGCCTGATGGGCGAGGGCTTGCTGCGCAAGGAAATCGCGATCCTCTACCGCTCCAACGCGCAAAGCCGCGTGATCGAGCATGCGCTGTTCGCGGCCGGCATTCCCTACACCGTGTATGGCGGCCTGCGCTACTTCCAGCGCGCCGAGGTGAAGCACGCGATCGCCTACCTGCAGCTGATGGATAACCCGCACAACGATTCGGCCTTCCTGCGCGTGGTGAACTTCCCTACCCGCGGCATCGGCGTGCGCTCGATCGAGCAGCTGCAGATGGCGGCCGACACCTATGGCGTCTCGCTGTTCGCGGCGGTGCCCTACATGACCGGCAAGGCCGGCACGTCGCTCGGCAACTTCGTCAAGCTGGTGGAATCGGCGCGCTTTGAAACCCAGCAACTGGCGCTGCCCGAAATGGTGCGCGTGGTGCTGGAGCGCAGTACCCTGCTGGATTTTTACCAAAAGGAAAAAGAAGGCGCCGACCGCATCGAAAACCTGGAGCAGATGGTTAATGCGGCCACCCAGTTCGTGCAGGAAGAAGGCTTCGGCCAGGGCGCCCCGGCCCACCTGGGCCCGCAGGCGCTGCCGCAGGCCGGCGACGCCATCCTGAACCAGGACGGCATCGAAGTGTTTGATTCCGACGCGGCGCTGCCCACCGTCATGTCGCCGCTGTCGGCCTTCCTGTCGCATGCCTCGCTGGAAGCCGGCGACGCCCAGGCCCAGGCCGGGCAGGACGCAATGCAGCTCATGACGGTGCACTCGGCCAAGGGCCTGGAATTCGACGCGGTGTTCATTACCGGCCTGGAAGAAGGCCTGTTCCCGCACGAGAGCAGCGCCCGTGAAACCGAAGGCGTGGATGAAGAGCGCCGCCTGATGTACGTGGCGATCACGCGCGCACGGCGTCGCCTGTACATGAGCTTTACCCAGCAGCGCATGCTGCACGGCCAGACCCGCTTCAACATGAAATCGCGCTTCTTCGACGAGCTGCCCGAGGAATCGCTCAAGTGGCTGTCGCCGCGCGTGCAAACCAGCTGGTTCGCCGGCCGCAAGTCGCAGACCGCCTGGGACGACGCCGAATTCCGCAACGGCACCGACAACCGCATCGCCCAGCAGATTTCGCAAAAGTCCGCCAACGGCAACGGCTCCGGCTGGCGCGTGGGCGAATCGGTGGCGCACGCCAAGTTCGGCGAGGGCGTGATCGTGAATATCGAAGGCGGGGCGGGCGCTGCGCGGGCGCAGATCAACTTTGGTAAGGCGGGGATGAAGGTGCTGGATTTGTCGGTGGCGAAGCTGGAGCGGGTGGGGCGCTGAAGTGGAGTCCGAATAGACCACTAGCAGTTGAGTTGTCATGCGCGCCACTGGCGCCCATGACTCCCGGCGCAGGCCGGGATCCAATTTCTCGTCCGCAAGTCGCTTCAGCGGCTGATCGCAAAAATTGGGTTCCGGCCTTCGCCGGAACGACGGTTTTTAGGTCAGCGTAGAACGGCCTAGTTATTTGGCAAGATTAACCGCCACCCCATCCGCCGGCTTCCCGAAAATCTGCCTGTACCCCGCATACATCGCGCACTGCAGCAGCAGGATGAACAGGAAGATCAGCCACATGATCACCACCCGCGTCATATTCGACGCGCCGAGCAGCAGGGTGATCACCATGCAGATCCCGAAGAAAATCGCGAACCACGCCAGCAGCAGCACGATGAACACGCGGGCGCTGCGCACCACGGCGAAGAAGCTGTAGAACACCGCCTTGCCGGGCCCCATTTTCTGCCAGTAGGTCAGCGGCGCGGCGAAGCACAGCGCCATCAGGACCGCGACGTCGAGCCCGAAGATCACGAACATCGCCAGCACGTCCGAACCGGCCACCTGCGGCTGCCCGCCTTCGCGGCCCTGGCGCGCGACCTGTTCCCAGAAGCCCGGATCGACCGCGAAGCGCGTGACCAGGGCCATCAGCAGCGACACGCCCAGGTAGATCAGCCCCACCTTGCACAATTCCCGCACCACCGGCTTGCGGAAACCCGTCAGCAGCACCGCCGGCGAGACCCGCTCGCCGTTCTCGATCATGAGGCAGGCGCGCATGAAGGCCATCGAGAACGAGGGGATCAGCACCACCGCAATCATGGGCCCGAGCAGCGGCACGGCGCTGATGCCGATGCTGATCAGGATGTTCGCGAACAGCAGGGTGGTCAGCGCGGCGGGCTGTTTGCGGAACAGGCCGGCGCCTTGCTTGAGCCAGTGCCAACCGGTGATTGCGGGAATTGAATTCATACGGGGAGGGGGTGCGCGGGCCGGGCAATGCGCTCGCGCAGGATGCGTTCGAAGTGGGTGGGGTCGTGGGGCGTGAGCATTTCTGCGGCACGCGGGAGGTGGAAATCATACAGGCGCGACAGCCAGAAGCGCAGCGCGCCGGCGCGCAGCATGGCTTGCCATGCGGTCTGTTCTTCGGCCGTGAACCGGCGCACGGCGTGGTAGGCGGCCAGCAGGGCCTGCACGCGTGCTTCATCCAGCTCGCCGGTGGCCAGGTCGATGCACCAGTCGTTGACGGTGACGGCGACGTCGAACAGCCAGGTATCGACGCCGGCGAAGTAGAAGTCGAAGCAGCCGGTGAGGCGCTCGCCCTCGAACATGACGTTGTTACGGAACAGGTCGGCATGCACGGGACCGCGCGCCAGCGCGCCATAGGCCTGGGTCGCGGCAAAATCGCCCTGGAACGTCACTTCGTTGCGCAGCAGCGCCGCTTCCGGTTCCGACAGGAAGGGCAGCACCTGCGGCGCGGTGGCCGTGATCCAGTCGAGGCCGCGCAAGTTGGGCTGGGTCATTGGAAAATCGCGCCCGGCCAGGTGCATGCGCGCCAGCATGGTGCCGACTTCGGCGCAGTGCACCGGCTGCGGGTCCATCTGCGAGGCGCCATTCAGGCGGCTGACAATGATGGCCGGCTTGCCGTGCAGGGTGACCACCAGTTCGCCGCTGGCGTTCGGGACCGGTGCGGGCACGGGAATGCCGCGCTCGGCCAGGTGGCGCATCAGCTGGACGTAGAAGGGCAACTGCTCGAAGCCGAGGTTCTCGAAGATGGTCAGGACAAATTCCCCACGTTCTGTGGTGAGGAAGAAATTGCTATTGTCGATGCCGGAAGAAATGCCCTGGAGCGCGAGGGCGTCGCCGAGGGGGAACTGCTTGATCCACTGGGAAAGGTCGTCCAGTGTGACCGCGGTGAAAACTGCCATGTGCCAGTAACAAAGGTGAGGGTCGGCTGCCGGACCGCCGGCAGCGCAGGATTATTTTTTCTCGACAGGTTCCAGCGGCGGCGGCGGCGGGGCATCGGCGCGCGCGGGCACGCCGGGCTTGGCCGGCGCCGGACTGACAGGCTCGCCGGTCGCGGCCTGTTTCTTCGGGTTGCCGAGGTCGAATTCCATGACCTGCCATTGTGGGGCGCGGATCGCGCTGCTCTGGGCATCGCCGGGTTGGGCGTTACCAGGTGCAACGTTGGGTTTCATGATGTAGCGGCTCTTGCCGCTTTGCACTTCTACTTCGGTGACCGCACCACTATTGTTCCGCTTTTCGGTGATGCGGGTACGCTCGCGCGGCGGGATGGTGGTGGTTGGCACGTCGCTGCCTGGCTCGATACGCTCGAGCTGGGGCGGCGCCTGGCTCGGGCGCTGTTGCTGCTGGGCCGGCTGTTGCTGCGCCTGCTGGGCTTGCGCCGCAGCCAGTCCGGCGTGGGCGAAGACGCACAGCGTCAGGAGTTTCAGGCGGGAAGATGTGCGCAACATGATGGTCACCTTGTGTCGTTTGGTTCATTGTAACAAACTGACACGCTTCCCTGTGAAAAGTGTGCGTATTTAAACAGCAGGCCCTGCAATGCCTTGTGCTTTGCGTAACGCGATTCTGCGATAATGCCGGACACTTTGGCGCGCCCCGCGCCGGCTCTGATTCGCCTCACTTATATACGTCGCCCTATGGAAAATACCCTGCTGCTCGTTGACGGTTCCAGCTACCTCTACCGCGCCTTCCACGCGCTGCCCGACCTGCGCAGCCCGGACGGGTTCCCGACCGGCGCCATGCACGGGATGGTCAACATGCTGCGCCGCCTGCGCGCCGACTTCCCGGCGGCCTACATCGCCTGCGTGTTCGACGCCAAGGGCAAGACCTTCCGCGACGACCTGTACGCCGACTACAAGGCCACCCGCGCCTCGATGCCGGAAGACCTGGGCAAGCAGATCGAACCGATCCACGAAGTGGTGCGCCACATGGGCTGGCCGATCCTGATGGTCGAAGGCGTGGAAGCCGACGACGTGATCGGCACCCTGGCCGTGCAGGCTTACGCACGCGGCATGAAGACCGTGATTTCGACCGGCGACAAGGACCTGGCCCAGCTGGTCAACGAGCGCGTCATGCTGATCAATACGATGAGCAACGAAAAACTCGACGAAGCCGGCGTGGTCGCCAAGTTCGGCGTTCCGCCGAACCGCATCATCGACTACCTCACCCTGATTGGCGACACCGTCGACAATATCCCGGGCGTGAACAAGTGCGGCCCGAAGACGGCCGTGAAGTGGCTGACCCTGCACGGTTCGCTGGACGGCGTGGTGGAGAACGCCCATGCGATCACCGGCGCGGTGGGCGAGAACCTGCGCGCGGCGCTGGAATGGCTGCCCAAGGGCCGCGAACTGATCACCGTGAAGACCGACTGCGACCTGGTGAACCACATCGTGTCGTTCGAGGAAACCCTGGTCGGCCGTCCGGAAGACGCGGAAGCGCTGCGCGACTTCTTCCAGCGCTACGGCTTCAAGACCATGCTGCGCGACCTGGGCGGGGCGGGGCGCGCCGATGGCGCCGTGGCCCCTGCGCGGGGCAGCGCTGCGGGCGGCGGGCCGCTCAATTCGCCGGAAGGCGCGTCCGACACGCTGCCGGGCATGGCCATCATCAAGGGCGAGTACGAGACCATCCTCACCGACGAACAACTGGACAAGTGGCTGGCGCTGGTCGACGCGGCCGAACTGACTTCGATCGATACCGAAACCACCTCGCTCGACCCGCTCACGGCCCAGATGGTCGGCATTTCGCTGTCGGTGGAGCCGGGCAAGGGCGCCTACATCCCGGTGGCCCACCGTTACGCCGGCGCGCCGGACCAGCTCGCGCGCGAGCACGTGCTGGAACGCATGCGCCCGTGGCTGGAAAATCCGGCCAAACCGAAGCTCGGGCAGAACCTGAAGTACGACATGCACATCTTCGAGAACCATGGGGTCAAACTCAAGGGCATCGTGCATGACACCCTGCTGCAGTCCTACGTGTTCGAGTCGCACAAGCCGCACGACATGGACACCATGGCGATGCGCCACCTGGGCTACACCACGATTCCCTTCGTCGATGTGTGCGGCAAGGGCGCCAACATGATCTGCTTCGACCAGGTGGAGCTGGGCCGCGCCACCGAATACGCGGGCGAGGATTCCGACATCACTTTGCGCCTGCACGGCGCGATGCTGGGCCATGTGGAAGCCGACAAGGGCTTGAACTACATCTACCGCAACATCGAGATGCCGACCATGGAAGTGCTGCAGAAGATCGAGCGCAACGGGGTGCTGATCGACGCCGAGCTGCTGCAGGTGCAGTCGTCGGAACTGGGCGCGCGCATGCTCGAACTGGAGCAGCAGGCCTATGAACTGGCCGGCGGCCCGTTCAACCTGGGTTCGCCCAAGCAGATCGGCGAAATCTTCTTCGGCAAACTGGCGCTGCCCGTCATCAAGAAGACCGCCACCGGCGCGCCGTCGACCGATGAAGAAGTGCTGCAGAAGCTGGCCGAAGACTACCCGCTGCCGAAGATCCTGCTTGAATACCGCGGCATGTCCAAGCTGAAGTCGACGTATACGGACAAGCTGCCCAAGATGGTCAACCAGCAGACCGGCCGCGTGCACACCAACTACGCGCAGGCGGTGGCGATTACCGGCCGCCTGTCGTCGAACGAGCCGAACCTGCAGAACATCCCGGTGCGCACCAGCGAAGGACGCCGCATCCGCGAAGCCTTCATTGCGCCACCGGGCAGCGTGATCGTGTCGGCCGACTATTCGCAGATCGAGCTGCGCATCATGGCGCATATCTCGGGCGACCCGGCGATGCTGAAGGCCTTCGCCGATGGCGAAGACATCCACCGCGCCACCGCCGCCGAGATCTTCGGCATCGCCCCAGCCGAGGTGCAGAGCGAACAGCGCCGCTACGCCAAGGTGATCAACTTCGGCCTGATCTACGGCATGAGCGCCTTCGGCCTGGCCCAGAACCTGGGTATCGAACGCGGCGCCGCGGCCAGCTACATCGACCGCTATTTCGCCCGCTTCGCCGGCGTCAAGCAGTACATGGACGAGACCCGCCTGCAGGCCAAGGCGCGCGGCTACGTCGAAACCGTGTTCGGCCGCCGCCTGTGGCTCCCCGAGATCAATTCACCGAACGGCCCGCGCCGCGCCGGCGCCGAACGCGCGGCGATCAACGCGCCGATGCAGGGCACGGCGGCGGACCTGATCAAGCTGGCGATGATCGCGGTGCAGGGCTGGCTGGAGGCAGACGGCCTGGCCACGCGCATGATCATGCAGGTGCACGATGAACTGGTGCTCGAGGTGCCGGAAGCGGAACTGGAACTGGTGCGCGTGAAGCTGCCGGAGCTGATGGCCAGTGTGGCGACGCTGAACGTGCCGCTGGTGGCCGAGACGGGGGTGGGGCCGAACTGGGAGCGGGCGCATTGAGCATGGGCGTGAACCTGTTCAGCCGATACCTCCGGTAGTACCACCACCGTTCGATCCGTCGTCCCGGCGCAGGCCGGGACCCAAGTGTGCGTGCGCACCCACTAGCACTTGCGTATTCACTGAGCGACGGAATTGGGTCCCGGCCTGCGCCGGGACGACGTTTCAAGGCAGGGGGCGCGTTTCAAGCGCGATTCTTGCCCCGCACTCCCGCCATGCCCAGCAGGGCAATCCCCACCAGGGCTCCCGACGCCGGTTCAGGCACGTCGCTTCCCAGGATATCGATATCCATGTCCAGCGTCGCGCTGGCCAGGTCGATGTCGCCCATCGCCTGGATGTTGAAATCCAGCTTCCCGTTCTTCACCAGCCCGGCCATCAGCGCGTTGTAGCTCATGAGCGAGCCTTCGAGCGCGATCTGGCCGGTGTAGTCGGTGGACGAGATGGCGGTTTCATAGTGGGTCACCGCGGTCCGGGTGATCTGCTGGCAGTTCACCTGGCCCTTGAGCCACTGGGTCGCGGTGCAGCTCGCGCCCGTGGTGCTGCGCACGTACTGCACCTGGCTCGGGCTCGAGGTGGCGGTCGGGATGGTGCTGCTGCTGTAGACGGCGGCGGTCGCGCCGGTAAAGCTGGCGCCATCGAACGAGAGCTTCACCGATTCGCGCTCGCCCACGCCGTAGCGTGGCGTCGTGACGGTGCGCTCGCTGGTCTCGATCGAGGTCTTGGCATCGGGTTTCAGGGTCTGGCTGCTCGAGGCCGAGGCGAAACTCGGACCGGTGGTGTACACCACCGTGTCGCCATCGTCGATGAAGACAAAGGAAAACTGCAGGCTGTTGATGGTATGGCGCGTCTTCAGCAATGCGGAGGCGTCGAAGCTGCCCTGGTAGGTCGCTGTCCAGGTGGCCCGGAATCCCGGTGGCCTGCAGGTTACGCGGCTTGTCAGCTGTAAAGTATTCCGACAGGAATTTAATTTCCCATGCGTAATTTGTGTCTTGGTGAGCGTTTCTTTCGGCATTTCGGCCCAACCAAAACAAGAAATGGTCCGACCAAATTTGATTCATTTATGCTAACCTGTCCGTGCCACTGCCACGTTCGGCAGTTGGTTTCCATCGACCAAACAGGACCAAGAAATGAAAACAAAAATCATATTGGAGACACTGGTATTGGCGGCGGCGCTCACGGCAACCCAGGCTGGCGCCGCACCGATTTCCCTGCAAGGCAGCACCATTACCGGCACCTATAACGGCGCGCCCGAAGGCGTGTTCGGACTGGACTACGGTTTCGCCGCCGAACCCGGCAGCAACACGACCGCGATTGATCCCTTTGGCACGGGCGGCGTCGAGTTCCTGACCAGCGACTTCCTGTTCGGGATCGACTTTTCCACCGACGGTATCCTGACCGTCATGCTCAACGCGACCTTGCCGGACCCAGGCAACTACCGCCTGGCCTTCGATTTCGGCGCCGACTTCGCCCAGCGGATTGGTGGCTTTAGCTGGCTCGATACCAGCGGCGTCACCGGCCTGCCTGCCTTGACCGTGCTGAACGGGCACAGCTTCGCGATCGACCTGTCCCCGGTGTCCTGGAACAGCGAGATCGGCGTGTTTTCGGCGCAGATCGACGCTGCTGCTGCCGTGCCGGAGCCGGGCAGCATCGGCCTGGCGCTCGCCGGCCTGACCGGTTTCGCCCTCGCACGGCGCCGCAACCGCGCGGCACAACGCTAAGCCCCTTTCATCCTGTTCCAGGAGACTCACATGAAACATCCAGGTTTCAAGGCATCCGCACGCGCCGCCCTCGTGCTGGTCGGCATGTTGGGCCTGCCCGCACTCGCGGCAACCGACCCGGCACGCCAGGCGGCGCCCGCCGACGGCTGGGCCAGCCAGGCCGGCGGCACCGTCGGCGGCTCGGCCGCCAGCACCGACAATATCTATACCGTGACCAAGCGCGCCGAACTGCTGGCGGCCTTGGCCAACGGCGGCGACAACCCGAAGATCATCAAGCTGGTCGGCACGGTCGACATGAGCGAGGGCAAGCCCTACACCTCGACCGCGGACCAGGCCGCGCGCGGCGCGATTCGCCTGCGCAGCAATACCACCCTGATCGGGGCCGACGCCAATGCGGGCATCGTCAACGGCACCGTGCTGCTGTCGAACGTCGCGCAAGTCATCATCCGCAACCTCAAGATCGTCGCGCCCTGCGACGTCGAGCCGGTGTGGGACCCAACGGACGGGGCCACCGGCAACTGGAATTCCGCATACGACGCGATTGGCGTCGCCGGCTCGCACCATGTGTGGGTCGACCACGTCACCTTCACCGATGTGCCGCTGACCGACAACTTCCTGCCCATCGAGAACGGCAAGAAGAAGCAGTGCCACGACGGCGCCCTCGACATCACCAACGCGTCGGACTACGTGACGGTGTCATACAACGTCTTCGGCCAGCACGACAAGAACTCGCTGGTGGGCGGCAGCGATTCGGCCACCGCCGACGAAGGCAAGCTGCGCGTCAGCTTCAGCAACAACGTCTACCGCGACATCGTCCAGCGCGCTCCGCGCGTGCGCTTCGGCCAGGTCCACGTCTTCAACAACTACTTCGTCGGCAGCAAGACCGCGTCGCCGTATGCGCACAGCGTCAGCGTCGCCGCCGGCAAGGCCGCCAAGATCCTGTCGAACAACAACGTGTTCGAGATCGCCGGCGCGCAGCGCTGCGACCAGGTGGTGACCAACATGAGCAGCGCCAACCCCGGCTTCTTCAAGGACTCGGGATCGCTGCTCAATGGCGCTCTGCTGAACGCCTGCTCGGTCTCGAACGCCGTCACCTGGACCCCGCCCTATGCGTTCACGGCGCGGCCCGTGGCGCTGGTGAAGGCCAACGCGCTGGCGCAAGCCGGCGTCGGCAAGATCAGCACCGCCATCACCGGTACCGGCAAGGTCACGCTGGACCAGGGCCCGACCCTGGCCTGCCCGGCTACCGGCCTGTACTTCTGCGACGACTTCCAGGACGGCACCAGCGCCAAGTGGAACCTGCTGCCGGTAACGGGCCCGAACGGCGCCTTCAGCGTCAAGCAGGAAGTGGTTGGCGGCGACAACAAGGTGCTGCAGTACACGGCCGCGAGTACCGGCGGCGTGCTGGCGCTGGTCAAGCCGGGCGCCTTCGGTGGCGTACCCTCGGGCGACTACTACGTCGAGGCGCGCATCCGCCCCATGACCAACGGCACCACCGGCAACAAGCTGCTGTATCTCGTCACGCGTTACGTCGATGCGGCCAACTGGTACGGCGCCGGCCTGAATGTGCAGGCCAGCACCGCCAGCACCCAGGTGGAAATCGCCAGGATGCTGGGTAATGTGCTGACCCGGCCGCGCCAGGCGCGCGCGCCGATCGAGATGGATGCCCAGTTCTACACGGTGCGCTTCGAGATGATCGGCAGTACGCTCACTGTCTACCTCGACGGCCGGGCCATGGGTTCGGTCACGGACAACTCGTTCGCGGCGCGCGGCCTGATTGGCCTGTACACCGCCAACAAGACCTTCATGATCGACGACGTGCGCGTGGGCGACCCGCGCCTGAAACCGGTGCAGCTCAATGTCGATCCGGCCGGCCTGGCCTGGTCGGCCGAAGTCGGCGACGCGCCCTACCAGGTAAAGGTGACGGCGGTGGCCAGCGACAACCAGCCGGACAGCTTCAGCGTGGAGTCCAGCAACCCGGCCGTGGTGGCGGTGGCGACCAGCGGCAACAACGTTACCCTCACCGCGGTGGGCGCGGGCAAGGCCAACGTCGTGATCCGCAGCGGTTCGGAGCCGTCGATCACGCGCACGATCGCCGCGACCATCGCGCCGCAGTTCATGCAGCCGAGCCAGTTGTACACGCTGCAGGGCGCCAGCCAGCCGGCGCCGCTGGATGCGGCGGTACACGCCGATACTTCGTTCAAGCTGGTATTCGACCGGCCGCCGACCCTGGGTACCAGCGGCAGCATCCGCATCTTCCGCAAGCTCGACGATGCGCTGGTCGACGTCATCCGCCTGGGCGGCGAGACGGACGCGCTGGGCTACGAAGGCCAGGCGCTGGTGAGAAAGGTGAACACCACGCCGATCCGCATCGTCGGCAACACCGTCACCATCAAGCCGCACAGTAACCGGCTGGCTCCCGGCACCGAGTACTACGTGGCGATCGCCGATGGCGTGTTCACCAACACCAGCCTGGGCGGCACGCCCTTCGTCGGCCTGGGCAAGGCGGCGGGGTGGACCTTTACCACCCGGGCCGCGCCGGCGGCGGCGAGCAGCGTGACGGTGGACGACGACGGCGAGGCCGACTTCCGCACCGTGCAGGGCGCGCTCAATCACGCGATGCAGCGCTTCGCGAAAGCGGACCCGGTGACCATCAACGTGCGTAACGGCAGCTACGAGGAACTGCTCTACCTGAACGGCAAGGACAAGGTCACCATCAAGGGCGAAAGCCGCGACGGGGTGATGATCTCGTACACCAACCACGACACCTTGAACCCGGGTACCGGCGGCAGCCAGGCCGGCTCGTCGGCGGGCACGTCGGGCGGGCGCGCGGTGATGCTGGTGGAGGCCTCGGACATGCTCAGCCTCGAGACCCTGAGCCTGAAGAACACCACCATCCGCTCGCCGAGTATCTCGGCCCAGGCCGAAACCATCTACTTCAACAGCAACGATGGCCGGCTGGTGGCGAAGGACGCCAGCTTCTACAGCGAGCAGGACACGCTCAACCTGAAGGGCTGGTCCTGGTTCTACCGCACGCTGGTGGAAGGGAACGTCGACTTCATCTGGGGCAGCAGCCGCGCGGCCCTGTTCGAAGAGAGTGAGATCCGTTCTGTGGGCGACAGCGCCAACGCGAGCAGTGGCGGCTATGTGCTGCAGGCGAGGGTGGGCTCCAGCAGCGACATCGGCTACGTGTTCCTGAATAGTGCGTTGACCCATGGGCGCGGTCCTGGGCCGCTGCGTGGCGATGTTCCCAACGGGGCCACCTACCTGGCGCGCAGCCCCGGTGGTACCAGCAGCTGGGACAACATCGCCTTCATCAACTGCAAGATGGATACCCATGTGGCGCCAGCCGGCTGGGCAGGGCAGGGCGTGAACTCGCAGCCGGCGCCGAATCCTGTCGTGGCGCGTGCCGACGCGGGCTGGCGCGAGTACGGGACGACCGACATGGCCGGCAATCCGCTGAACCTGGCGGCGCGGGTGGGAGGGTTCATCCTGAGCGATACCGACGTGACGAACCGGTTTGCCACGCGCGAGAAGGTGTTTGCGGGGTATGGCAACGGGGCGGGGTGGAATCCTCAGCCGTGACCGGGTCGGCCGGATGTTCGTTAGGCGTGCTCGAAGCCTCCGGCCTGTCTGCTACACTGGTTTGTTCATCAAACCAGTGTCGTGCACCGATTGACCCAGACTCCAGTTCCCGAGCGCCTGCCACCCGTCCTTGCCGGTCCACTCCTGCGCCGCCTGGAACCGGGCCGCCTGGTACTGTGGCTGGTCGGCAGCGCGCCGCTTGCGCTGACGCTGGTGCTGGCGCCCGAAGCCGGTGCGCCGCTGCGCCTGCAGCTGGACGCGCGCAACTGCCGCGTGCTGCGCTTCGGCCGCCACGCCTGCGTGCACCTGATCGACGTGGTGCTGGACGAGCCGCTGCCGCAAGACACGATCATCGAATACGACTTGCTGGTGACGCAGGACGATGGCGCCCAGGCCGGTATCGCGCAATGGGCGCCGCACCTGCTGCATGCCGGCGCGGCGCGCCCCAACCTGGTGCTGCGCAGCCGCAGCGACAATATCCTGTTCGGCTCCTGCCGCAAGCCGCACCACCCCGCGCCTGACGGCCTGGCGCGTGCCGACGCCCTGGTGGCCGACCACGCCAGGCAGGCCGCCGAGCGGCCGGCCTTCCTCATGCTGTGCGGCGACCAGGTCTATGCCGACGACGTGGCGGGACCGATGCTGGCGGCGATCCACGCGCTTATCCGGCGCCTGGGCCTGTATGGCGAACGCCTGGACGGCGCGGTGGTGGCCGACAGCGAGGCGCTGTACCGCCACCAGGCCAGCTACTACCGGCGCGTCGAGCTGCTGCCGGCGGTGAAGTCCAATGATGCGCTGCGCGACCGCTTTTTCGGCGGCAGCGAAAAGCCGATCTTCACGACCGCCAATGCGCACAACCACCTGGTTACCCTGGCCGAGGTGATGGCCATGTACCTGCTGGCCTGGTCGCCCGTTCCATGGCAACTGGTCGCGGATGCGCCGCCGCCCGCGCTGGAGCCCAGGCACCGGGAACGCTGGCGCCGCGAGTCGCAGGCGCTGGCGGGCTTTCGCCGCGACCTGCCGCAGGTTGCGCGGCTGCTGGCGCACGTGCAGACCCTGATGATCTTCGACGACCACGACATCACCGACGACTGGAACCTGTCGGCCAAGTGGGAAGCCACCGCCTACGGGCACCCGTTTTCGCGCCGCATCGTGGGCAATGCGCTGATCGCCTACATGCTGTGCCAGGGCTGGGGCAACCGCCCCGATGTGTTCGGAGCGGCGCTGGACGACCTGTCGGCGCTGGCGGACACCGCCGCGCATGACGACCGGCTCGACGCAGCGCTGCAGGACGCGCTGGTCACGCGCCTGCTGGCCTTCCACCGGTGGGACTTCGTCGTACGCACCAAGCCCACGGTCATCGTCCTCGATACCCGCACCCGGCGCTGGCGCAACCGGCGCCGGCCCGGCCATCCGTCGGGCCTGATGGATTGGGAATCGCTGACCGAGCTGCAGCACGAGCTGCTCGACGAAACGGCCGCCGTGATCGTCTCGCCGACGCCCATGTTCGGGGTCAAGCTGATCGAGGTGGTGCAAAGCGTCGCCACCTTCGCCGGACTGGCCCTGACCGTCGACGCCGAGAACTGGATGGCGCATCGCGGCGCCGCCAGCAGCATGCTCAATATCTTCCGCCATACCCGCACCCCGGGCAACTACGTGGTCCTGTCGGGCGACGTGCACTACTCGTTCGCCTACGATGCCGAGGTGCGCGACTCGGAGCGCGCGCCGCATATCTGGCAGATCACCAGCAGCGGCATCAAGAACGAATTCCCGCGCCGCCTGCTCGACTGGCTCGATCGCGGCAATCGCTGGCTGTACTCCCCGCGCTCGCCGCTGAACTGGTTCACCCAGCGCCGCGACCTCGCCCTCACGCCCTACCTGCCCGACGCCCGCCAGCATGGCGAGCGTGTCTGGAACGGCGCCGGCATCGGCCAGGTGTGGCTCGATGGGGAAGGGCGGCCGCTGCGCATCGTGCAGCACAACGCCGATGGCCGGCCGTCGACCCGGTTCCTGGCGCCGGAGCCGCCCTCGGTGTAAGACCGATTCCGCATTGGCCCGCCCAGCACCGAACAGCAAGCGCGCGCCCCTTCGGACTTTGCTACTATTGCAAGCCTGTCCAACACTGTCCCAGGGGAGCACATGAAAGATCTCATCAGCGATGCAGAAAGCCTGTTGTCCGCCAGCGCGTTCGAAGACGGCGTCAATCGCCGCGTGTTCCTGAAGGCGGCCGCCGGCAGCGGCTTTGCCGTCGCCGCACTGCCGGTGGTGGCGCAGACGCAAATCCAGACCAGTACCGAAGGCCTCGACGCGGGCGACCACATCGTCCTGGTCAACGGCCAGGATGTCCCGGTCTACCGCGCCCAGCCCAAGGACCGCACCAACCTGCCGGTGGTGCTGGTGATCTCCGAGATCTTCGGCGTCCATGAACATATCAAGGACGTGGTGCGCCGCTTCGCCAAGGCCGGCTACCTGGCCGTGGCGCCGGACCTGTTCGTGCGCCAGGGCGACGCGACCAAGACACCGATGCCGGACCTGATGAAGAACATCATCTCCAAGGTGCCGGACGCCCAGGTCATGCTCGACCTCGACACCATCGTGAAATGGACCAAGCAGCGCGGCGGCAACACCGACAAGCTGGGGATCACCGGTTTCTGCTGGGGCGGGCGCATCACCTGGCTGTACGCGGCGCACAACCCGGACGTGAAAGCCGGCGTGGCCTGGTACGGCCGCCTGGTGGGGGAGTCCAACCCGCTGCAGCCGAAGCACCCGATCGACGTGGCCCAGAACCTGAAGGTCCCGGTACTGGGCCTGTACGGCGCCAAGGACGGCGGTATTCCGCTGGAATCGGTCGAGCGCATGCGCAAGGCGCTCGACGCCGGCAACAGCCGCTCGACGATCCATGTGTACCCGAACTCGGGGCACGCCTTCCACGCGGACTACCGTCCGAGCTTCAACGCCGACGATGCGAAGGACGGCTGGAGCAAGGCGCTGGCCTGGTTCGGCAAGCACGGCGTGGCCTGATCTCGCACGGCCGCAGGGCCGGGCAGGTTACAATGCCCGGTTTGCGGCACTCGCAAGACCAGAACAAGAGATTTTCAAATCGACCCCATTCTCTCCTCCATCCTGCTGGCGACCGTGATCGCCGGCGTCGCCAGCATCACCGGCGCTGCCGTGTTTTCGTTCACGCTGCTGTCGAAAGTGGTCGAGCGGATGGTCAGCCTGTCGGTCGGCATCATGCTGGCCACCTCGCTGCTGCATGCGCTGCCCGAGGCCTTCGAGTCGGGCGCCGACACGCGCAGCCTGTTCGCCACCTTGCTGGGCGGCCTGCTGGCCTTCTTCGTGCTCGAAAAACTGGCGATCCTGCGCCACTCGCACCACCACGAAGGCGACGGCCACCACCACGCGCACGGGCACGACGCCCACCAGGCGGGCAAGTCGGGCTGGATGATCCTGCTCGGCGACGCCATGCACAACTTCACCGACGGCATCCTGATCGCCGCGGCCTTCCTGGCCAACCCGGAGCTGGGCATCGTCACCGCGCTGGCCATCGTCGCGCATGAAATCCCGCAGGAGATCGGCGACTTCATCGTGCTGCTCAATGCCGGCTTCTCGCGCCTGCGCGCCTATGTGTTCAACCTGCTGTGCAGCCTGATGGCGGTCGCGGGCGGCCTGCTCGGCTACTTCACGCTCGATAAAGCCAGCGGCCTGATTCCCTACGTGCTGGTGTTCGCCTCGTCGGGCTTCATCTACATCGCGGTGAGCGACCTGATGCCGCAGATGCAGCGCCGCGCCACCGTCAAGGAATCGGTGCCGCAGGTATTCCTGATCCTGCTGGGCGTGGGCATCGTGCTGGCGCTGAACCACGCCTACTGACACTTCCTGATTTTCCCGGGCGGCCATTCCGGAATGGTGGCGATGCACGCGCTTGCCTGTTGAGTGTTTAATGATAATGGCTTATCATTACCAAAAGCAGCGGCAATCGCTGCGCATCCACTCACCGGAAAGGACGCCCCATGCCCGCATCAATCCTCCAACGCACGCCGCTCGCGCTGGCGATCCTGTTTGCCTTCGCCCCGGCCGCCCAGGCGCAGGCCGACGCCAGGCGCGTGCACGCCGACCCGGACAGCGTGCCGACGGTGGTGATCTCGGCCAGCGCGCTGGGCCTGCTGGGCGACGACATGATCACGCCGGTGACCTCGCTTTCCGGCGGTGAGCTGGTGCGGGCGCGCGAATCGACCCTGGGCGAAACCCTGAACAACCAGCCCGGCATCACCTCGAGCCACTTCGGCGCCGGCGCCAGCCGCCCGGTCATCCGCGGCATGGACGGCCCGCGCGTGAAGATCCTGTCGGATGGCTCGGAAATCCAGGATGCTTCCACCATCAGCCCGGACCACGCCGTGGCGTTCGAACCGGTGCTGGCCGAGCGCATCGAAGTGCTGCGCGGCCCGTCGGCGCTGGCCTATGGCGGCGGCGCGGTGGGCGGCGTGGTGAATATCCTGGATCGCAAGATCCCGACTCAGGTGCCGAGCAAGGCGGTGGAGGGCAGCATGGAAATGCGCGCCAATTCGGTGGCGCGCGAGAAGACCGGCGCGTTCGAACTCACCGGCGGGGCCGGCAATGTGGCCGTCCACGCGGAAGGCGTCAAGCGCGACGCGGGCGAATACCGGGTCGGCAAGGGCTGGGCCGATGGCGGCCGCGTGGCCGGCAGCTTCAAGGACAGCGAAACCGGCAGCGTGGGCCTGTCGTGGGTGGGCGAGCGCGGCTACCTGGGTGCGGCATTTACCAAGGAGCGTACCGAATACGGCATTCCCGGCCACAGCCACGAATTCGGCAGCTGCCACCCGCATGGCGACCACCTGCACTGCGGTGGCCACGGCCACGAGGAAGAGGGCGAAGAACACGACCATGCGCACGAACACGGCGCCGAAGAAGTCCCGATGGTGAAGCTGGACAGCGACCGCTGGGACGTGCGCGGCGAATATAGCAACCCGGTGGCCGGCATCACCAGGGCGCGCCTGCGCGCGTCGTTCAGCGATTACCGCCACGACGAACTGGAAGAGGGCGTCGTCGCCACCAGCTTCAACAACAAGGCGCACGATGCGCGCGTCGAGCTGGAACATGTACCCCTTGGCGGCTGGCGCGGTGTCGTGGGTGCGCAGACCACCCGGCGCGACTTCAGTACCGATGGCGAGAAAGCCTACGTGCCGCCGACCGTCACGAAAAAGCATGCGCTCTTCGTCACCGAAGAATACAAGCTGGCCGACTGGCGTTTCGAGGCTGGCGCCCGCCACGAGTGGCAGGACATCGCGGTGGACAGCGCCACCCAGCGCGATACCGACGCGCGCGGCACCTCGGTCGCCGTGGGCGCCGTGTGGAAGTTCCAGCCGCAGTACTCGCTGCGCGCCTCGGTCGCGCGCAGCCGCCGCCTGCCCACCGCGGAAGAACTGTACGCCGACGGCGTGCACCTGGCCACCAGCACCTACGAGGTCGGCAACGCGAACCTGGGCAAGGAAACCTCGAACAACCTCGACCTCACCCTGCGCAAGTTCGAAGGCGACACGACGTACTCGCTCAGCGCCTTCCACAACCGCGTCGACAACTACATCTACGCCCGCACGCTGGATAATCACGAAGGCTTCCAGCTGGTCGAATACGCCCAGCGCGACGCGATCTTCACCGGCCTGGAAGGGGAGCTGCGCCACAAGTTTTCCCCGGCGCTGGAAGGCACCCTGTTCGGCGACTACGTGCGCGCACGCTTCGATGAAGGAGAGGGCAGCTGCAACCTGCCGCGCATTCCGTCGCAGCGCATCGGCGCGCGCCTGAACGCGCACTGGCAGGCCTGGCACGGCATGGTGGAGCTGGTGCGCGTCGGCACCCAGGACAAGGTGGCGCAGTTCGAAGGCCAGACCAGCGGGTACAACATGCTCAACCTCGGCACCCACTACACCACCCGCATCGGCGGCGTGCCGGCCCAGCTCTACGCGCGGGTGAACAACCTGACCAATGAGCTGGCCTTCAGCCACACCTCCTTCATCAAGGCGGCCGCGCCGCTCCCGGGGCGCAACCTGACGGCGGGCCTGCGCCTGATTTTCTGATGAAGTCGCTGATCCGGTTCGCCGACTATGCCGGCATGGCGGCATCGACCCTGTGCCTGGTGCACTGCCTGGCGATGCCGCTGGTGCTGGCCGCGTTTCCGCTGCTGGGCCTGGGCGGCTCGCATCATGCGCTGCACGACATGCTGCTGCTCGCGGTGACGGCGCCGGTGCTGCTGGCGCTGGTGCCGGGCTACCTGAAGCACCGCGATCCGGCGGCAGTGCTGCTGGGAGGGGCGGGGCTGGGGGCGTTCCTGGTGGCGGTGTTCGTGGTCGGACCGCGCTGGGGGGAGGTGGCGGAGACGGTGGTGGCGGTGGTGAGCAGTGTCTTGCTGATCGGCGCGCACCTGCGTAACCACCGCTACTGCAAGGACTGCGCTAGCTGACGGCGGGTTTTCCGCCGACGTCACGGCATTGATTGCACAGGCCGTATAGCGTGAGCTCGTGCGACTCCAGCACGAAGCCCTCGGGCGTGAGCTTCTGCATGTCGCCAGGGCAGGCGTGCACCTCGAACACCTTGTCGCACGAGCGGCAATGGAAATGGTGGTGGTGCCCGTGGCCCGAGATTTCATAGCGGTCGCCACCTCCCGGCAGCGAGACGGTCGTGATCTCGCCCGCCTCCAGCATCGACTTGATGGTGCGGTACACCGTGGCCAGGCCGATGCCCGGGACGGCTCCTTGCGCGCTTTCCAGGATTTCCTGCGGCGACAGCGGGCGCCCGGCGTCCTGGATGCACTGGTGGATGGCCTTGCGCTGGCGCGTGTTGCGTTCCATGGCGGGGCTTACTTCCTGGTGCGCAGGGCTTCAAGCTCGCCGCGCAGCGCGCTGCGCTCGGCATACGACTTGTCGAGCTGCGCGCGCAGGGTTTTGACTTCGGCTTCGAAATTGTCGCGCGCGGTGGTGGCGCCGATCAGTTCCATCTCGGCGGCCAGGCGGGCGTCGGATTCGGTGGCCTGGGCAGTGACGTTGCGTTCCAGTTGCGAGCGCAGGTCGGCCAGTTGGCGATCCTTGCCGTCGATCGCCAGCTGGTCCTTGGCCTTGCTCACCAGCGCCTCGGTGGCCAGCTTGCGCGCGTCGCGCAGTTCGACCGTCAGGCGTTCGATCTCCGCTTCGTGCTCGCTGGAGGCAGCCAGCGCCTGGTCGCGCGCCGCTTCCAGCTGGGCGCCGGTTTCGCGCAGTTCCGCCGCATCGGTCTCCAGCTGGGCCAGCGCCTCGCGCACCGGCGCTGCCGTCTGTTCGGCCACCTGCTGGACCCAGCCGGTGAGGGCGGCGGCAACCGCTTCGGGGATGTCCAGGGCGGCTGGGGCTGCGTTCGATGTTTCTTGGTCCGACATGGATAGCTTTTCTCTCGCTGCTGTTTTTTTCATGGGATGCCTCTTTCGGGTCAGGCCGGACCGGTGGCGACCGGACGGCTGCCGTCGGCCACCCATTCGCTCCACGATCCCGGGTACAGGGCCGCACCGGGCAGGCCGGCCACTTCCAGCGCCAGCAGGTTGTGGCAGGCGGTGACGCCCGAGCCGCACTGCATGATCGCCGCCTTCGGATCATCGATCAAAGGCGCGAATTCACTGCGCAGCGCAGCGGCATCCTTGAAGCGGCCGTCAGCCTGCAGGTTGTCCTTGAAGAAGCGGTTCTTCGCGCCCGGGATATGGCCGCCCACCGGGTCGATGGTTTCGTTCTCGCCGCGGAAGCGGTCGGCCGCGCGCGCGTCGATCACGGTGCGCTCGCCCTGTTCCAGGTTGTCCATCACGTCGCGCACCGTCACGGTGGGCACGAACGGTGCGCGCACCGTGATGGCGCCGTGCGGCCTGGCTGCTGCCGCCGTGCTCAAGGGCTGGCCCTGCGCCTGCCAGGCGGCCATGCCGCCATCGAGCACCGCCACGCCTTCGTGGCCGAGCCAGCGCAGCAGCCACCACAGGCGCGCCGCGAACATGCCGCCGTGGGCGTCGTAGGCCACCACTTGCGAATCGTCGTTCACGCCCCAGCCGCGCAGGGTCTCGACCAGCGCATCTTTCTCGGGCAGCGGGTGGCGGCCGCGGAATACGCCGTCCGGCCCGTGCTTGGGGCCCGACAGCGCGGTCTCGATGTCGCCGAAGACGGCGCCCGGCAGGTGGCCGATGGCGTAGCCGTCGCGGCCGGCGGCCAGGTTCATCAGGTCATGGCGGCAGTCGACCACGACCCAGTGCGGGTCGTCGATGTGTGCGGCCAGGTCGGCGGCGCTGATCAAAGTGGTGTACATGGTGCTCCTCAGGTTTCGCTGGCGATCGGATCGGTGTCCTTGACCACGGCGCCCTTGGCCGTGCTGCGCGTATTGTAGAACGTCGCGGCGATGCCGGACGCCAGGATCACGCCGATGCCCAGCCACACATGCCAGTTGAAGGCGTCGCCCCACAGCGCCAGGCCCCACAGGCTGGAAAACACGATGCCGGTGTACTGCAGGTTGGCCACCACCAGCACCTTGCCGACGCGGTATGCGCGGGTCATGGCGATCTGCGCCATCAGGGCGGTGATGCCGATCCCCAGCAGCAGGGCGCCGCTGTAGAGCGTATGGCTCTGGAACACGGCGTCCTGCGGGCCGTCGCCCAGCAGGGTGCCAGTGAAGCCGGCCACGGTGGTGGTGAGCGAGAAGTAGAACACCACGCGGTATTCGGGCTCGCCCATCTGGCCCAGCTTGCGCACCTGCATATAGGCCATGGCCGAGATCACCGACGAGCAGATGCCGGCCAGGCCGCCCAGCCACTGGTTGCTTTCGACCGCCGGCTGCAGCACCAGGGTCACGCCGATGAAGCTCATGCCGATGGCCAGCACCAGCGGCCACTCCGGCATCTTGGTGCCGCTCCACCAGCCGTGGGCGAACATCCAGGCCGCGATCCAGATCGGCGCCATGTAGTTCAGCGTGACGGCGGTGGCCAGCGGCAGGCGCGTGATGGCGAAGAACCACAGCCACAGCGAGGTCACGCCAACGACGCTGCGCCAGATGTGGGCACGGGGGAAGGGGGTCTTGAACGTGCCACCGCGGTGGCGCACGATCATCGCCAGCACGATGGTGCCAACGAGGCCGCGGTACATCAGGAGTTCGGACGTCGAGTAGAACTCGGACGCCAGCTTCACGCCCGCGCCCATGGCGGCAAACGCGAAGCTGGCAAACAGCATCCAGAGTGAAGGCATTACATTCCTAGAGAATTACAACTCGAGCTTGCTGCGGTACCACTCGTGGAAATGCTGCATCCCGTCTTCCATCGGCGACTGGTAGGGACCGACTTCGTTGACGCCGCGGTCGAGCAAAATCTTGCGGCCGGCGTCCATGCGCAGCGCGATCTCGTCGTCTTCGACCGCAGTTTCCATGTAGGCGGCGCGCTCGGCGTCCACGAAACCGCGCTCGAACAGCTTGATCTCTTCCGGGTAGTAGAACTCGACCACGTTGCGCGTCTTTTGCGGGCCGATCGGCCACAGGGTCGACACCACCAGCACGTTCGGGTACCACTCGACCATGATGTTCGGGTACAGCGTCAGCCAGATCGCACCGAACTTCGGCGGCTGGCCGTTGTTGAACTTCAGGACCTGCTCCTGCCACTTCTTATAGGCAGGCGTACCGGCCTGCTGCAGCGCGCGGTGCACGCCCACGGTCTGGACGCTGTAGTCGCGGCCGAATTCCCATTTCAGGTCTTCGCACGAAACGAAATTGCCCAGGCCCGGATGGAAGGGCTCGACGTGGTAATCCTCCAGGTAGACCTCGATGAAGGTCTTCCAGTTGTAGTCGCACTCGTGGATCTCGACGTGGTCGAACATATAGCCCGTGAAGTCGAGGTCCTTGGTCGCTTCCATGTTCTTGAGCTTGTCCATGACGTCGTAGCCGTTCTGCTCGAACAGCAGGCCGTTCCAGTTCTGCAGCCTGGTCTTGGACAAATTCAGGCACGGCGTCTCCGGGAAGTGCGGAGCGCCGATCAGCTGGCCCTTCAGGTCATAGGTCCAGCGGTGCAGCGGGCACACGATGGTGTTCGCATTGCCGCGCCCATTGAACATCAGCGCCTGGCGGTGACGGCAGACGTTGGACAGCACCTCGATGCCGGCCGCATTGCGGACCAGCATGCGGCCTTCGTTTTCGGATGGGAGCGTGGCGAAATCGCCCAGCTCCGGGACCATCAATTCGTGCCCGACATAGCGCGGGCCGGCGTGAAACAGTTGTTGCAGCTCGCGCTGCATCAGCGCGGCGTCAAAGTAGACATTTACCGGAAGCTGAGCGCACGAAGCTGCCAGCTTGGCCTGGGTAGCCAGATCGGACATCCCCACCCCCCTTTAAATTAGCTTGTAGCCAAAGAAGAGAAAGAATCCAAAGACCAGTATCGAGAAAAGAGGAATACGGTTATTTGGGACAGAACCGGCGATTATACCGTGGAACAAGCTCTACAGTCTCCGCCCGGTAGCTATCTGTGGGGAAACTGCCCCAATAAATTGTGGAAAAATCAAGGTTTTATCAGGCAGGCAAGTTGTATGCGATGCAATGTGCGCCCCTCGCGGGGAAGGATTGATCTAAAATACGCGATTGGATTGACCTTGGGCGCACCCTTGCGCCTTCTTCACGCTGAATTGCCATGCCAAATAATACTAACGCCGCTGTAACGCCCCCCGAGTCCTTCGAAGGCGCGATGGCCGAGCTGGCCCAGCTCGTGTCGCAGATGGAATCGGGCCAGCTGCCGCTGGAAGCCTCGGTGGCCGCTTATGCGCGCGGCTCCGAACTGGTGAAATACTGCGCGGCCCAGCTGGAAAAGGTCGAGTCCCAGGTCAAGGTCCTTGAAGGCGACATGCTCAAGCCCTTCTCGGCCGACGGCGTCGACGAGGGTGGCCAATGACGCAGCAGGCATTCGCGCTCTGGATGCAGGACGTGCAGCTGGACGTCGAGCGCGCGCTCGAGGCCTGCCTGCCGGCGGCGACCACGCTGCCGCACAAGCTGCACGAGGCGATGCGCTACACCGCACTGGGCGGCGGCAAGCGCATCCGCCCGCTGCTGGCCTATGCCAGTGGCGCGCTGTTCGGCGGCGACGCGCAGGCCTTGGGGCGCGTGGCGGCGGCCGTCGAGATGATCCACGTGTATTCGCTGGTGCACGACGACATGCCCTGCATGGACGACGACGACCTGCGCCGCGGCAAACCGACCGTGCACGTGGCCTATGACGAAGCGACCGCGCTGCTGGTGGGCGACGCGCTGCAGGCCCAGGCCTTCCAGGCGCTGGCCGACATCGACACCCTGCCGCCCGCGCGCCAGGTGACCATGCTGCGCCTGCTGGCCGAAGCGGCCGGGTCGAGCGGCATGTGCGGCGGCCAGGCGATCGACCTCGACAGCGTCGGCCTGGCGCTGCAGCGCGACGAACTCGAACGCATGCACCAGCTGAAAACCGGCGCCATGCTGCGCGTGTCGGTGATCCTGGGCGCCCTGTGTGGCAAGGATTTGTCGCCGGTCGAACTGGAAGCATTGAAAGCCTATTCGGCGGCGATCGGCCTGGCCTTCCAGGTGGTGGACGACGTGCTCGACGCCACCGCCGATTCGGCCACGCTGGGCAAGACCGCGGGCAAGGACGCGGCCGACAACAAACCGACCTATGTGTCGATCCTTGGGCTGGAACCCTCGAAGGAACTGGCCGAGCAATTGCGGCGTGAAGCGCACGAAGCGCTGGCGCCATTTGGAGAACAAGCACTGCGGCTGCGCGAACTCGCCGACCTCATCGTGCAGCGGAAGGCCTAAATGAAACTGCTAGAGACCATCAACGATCCCGCCGACCTGCGCCTGCTGCCGCGCACGCAGCTGACGCCGCTCGCAACCGAGCTGCGCCAGTTCCTGCTCGACTCGGTGTCGAAAACCGGCGGCCACCTGTCGTCGAACCTCGGCACGGTGGAACTGACCATCGCGCTGCACTACGTCTTCAACACCCCGCACGACCGCATCGTGTGGGACGTGGGACACCAGACCTATTCGCACAAGATCCTTACCGGCCGGCGCGAGCGCATGCCCACCTTGCGCCAGCTGAACGGCCTGTCGGGCTTCCCGAAGCGCGACGAAAGCACCTACGACACCTTCGGCACCGCCCACTCGTCGACCTCGATCTCGGCTGCGTTAGGCATGGCCACGGCCGCCAAGATCAAGGGCGAGGACCGCCACGCCATCGCCGTGATCGGCGACGGCTCCATGACCGCCGGCATGGCCTTCGAGGCCCTGAACAATGGCGGCGTCGAGGACGACGTCAACCTCCTGGTGGTCCTGAACGACAACGACATGTCGATCTCGCCGCCGGTCGGCGCGCTGAACCGCTACCTGGCGCGTTTGATGAGCGGCCAGTTCTACGCCGCCGCCAAGAACGTCGGCCGCAGCGTGCTGCCCGGCCCGATGCTCGACCTGGCGCGTAAACTCGAAGAACACGCCAAGGGCATGGTGGTCCCGGCCACCATGTTCGAGGAATTCGGCTTCAACTACATCGGCCCGATCGACGGCCACGACCTCGATTCGCTCATCCCGACGCTGGAAAACATCAAGAAGCTCAAGGGCCCGCAGTTCCTGCACGTGGTGACCAAGAAGGGCCAGGGCTACAAGCTGGCCGAGGCCGAGCCGATCCTGTACCACGGCACCGGCAAGTTCAACCCGCTCGAAGGCATCAAGCCGGCCGGCGCGCCGAGCAAGATCACCTATACCGAAGTATTCGGCAACTGGCTGTGCGACATGGCGGCGTCGGACAAGCGCCTGGTCGGCATCACGCCGGCGATGCGCGAAGGTTCCGGCATGGTGGCCTTCCACCAGCAGTACCCGGAACGCTACTTCGACGTCGGCATCGCCGAGCAGCACTCGGTGACCTTCGCCGCCGGTATCGCCACCGAAGGCATGAAGCCGGTGCTGGCGATCTACTCCACTTTCCTGCAGCGCGGCTACGACCAGCTGATCCACGACGTGGCGCTGCAGAACCTGGACGTCACGTTTGCGCTGGATCGCGCAGGCCTGGTGGGCGCCGACGGCGCCACCCACGCCGGCAACTACGACCTGGCCTATTTGCGCTGCATCCCGAACATGGTCGTGATGGCCGCGTCCGACGAAAACGAATGCCGCCAGATGCTGACGACCGCCTATCACTACCCCGGCCCGGCTGCCGTGCGCTATCCGCGCGGCGCCGGCATCGGCGCGGCGATCTCGCAGGAACTGAGCGCGATCGAGATCGGCAAGGGCGTCGTCGCGCGCGAAGGCAAGGCGATCGCGATCCTGGCCTTTGGTTCGATGGTGGCGCCGAGTATCAAGGCGGGCGAAGAGCTGAACGCCACGGTGGCCAACATGCGCTTCGTGAAGCCGCTCGACGTGGAGCTGCTCAAGCGCCTGGCGCAGGAGCATGACTGCTTCGTGACGGTGGAAGAGGGCTGCGTGATGGGCGGCGCGGGTTCGGCCGTGGCCGAGGCGCTGGCGGCGGAAGGGATCGTGAAGCCGGTGTTGATGCTGGGGCTGCCGGACAAGTTCATTGACCAGGGGGATCCGGGGGCGCTGCTTGCGTCTGTGGGGCTGGATGCCAAGGGGATTGCGGCGTCGATTCGTGCGAGGTTTGCTGGGGGTGAGCCGAGGTTGGTGGTCAATAATACGTAATTGGTAAGCACGCTAACTTGGGTCCCGGCCTGCGCCGGGACGACGGTTTTTGAGCTAACGCTAAACTCAAACAACGTCGTCCCGGCGCAGGCCGGGACCCAATTTCCCCACCGAAGTCCGCTCAAGACGCGTTACCGAGGCGCCCCAAACAACACCTCCGCCCTCTGAAACAAAATCCACGAGGTCGCAATATACTTGTCCGCACTACGCGCCACATGCCCCTTGTGCGTATGCGTAAACCCCGCCGGCGCAATAATGAGACGCCCCTTGCGCGCCTCCACCTTGCGCCCCTGGTACAAAAACTCCGTCTCCCCGCCATCCTCCACATCGTTCAGGTAGAACTGCCACAGCAGCACCCGGTGCAAGGTCTCGCAGCTCTCGTTCTGCGGATAAATCTCCGAATGCCAGTGGTGATACCCGCCCGTCCCCTGCAAATACTTCTGCAGGTTGACATTCCCCACCCTATAAATCGACTGCATCAGCTCCACCACGTTCGGCGTGCCGAATTCCTCGAAGTTCGCCAGCGACAGGGTCACTGCCTCGCCCGTCTCCGGGTGCGCCACCTGCGGCGACAGCGCGCCGATCAGCAGCATGCGGTATTTCGCCATGTACTGCGCCAGGTGCTGCGCCATCGCCTGGGTGAGTACGGCGCCGACGTCATCCCACTCCGCCAGGCCGTTGATGGTCAGGTCGTAGCTGTCCTTCTTGCTGACGTCGACGCCATTGCCGGTGCGGCCGCGCGCGACCTGCTTGCTGGCGTCGAAACGGGCGCGGATGGCGTCGCACTGCTGGGCAGTGAGGGCGTCGTCGTAGATCCCGATGAAATCCTCCATCCGCTTACCCCCGCTTGCGCTCATGCTGCCACAGCACGTCGCTGCCGCCCGCGAAGCGGTTCAGCACGCGCGCCAGCACGAACATCAGGTCCGACAGGCGATTCACATATTTGCGCGGATGCGGGCGGATGTCTTCCGCATGCGACAAGGCCACGATGGCGCGTTCGGCGCGCCGGCACACGGTGCGGCACACGTGGGCCAGCGAGGCGGCGCGCGAGCCGGCCGGCAGGATGAATTCCTTCAGCATCGGCAGCTCGGCGTTGTACTTTTCCACCAGGCCGTCCAGGCGCGCCACGTGTTCGTCCTTGATCATTTCGTAGCCCGGGATGCACAGCTCGCCGCCCAGGTCGAACAGGTCGTGCTGGATCGAGACCAGTTCCTCGCGCAGCGCGTCCGGCATGTCTTCGCACAGCAGCAGGCCGACGAAGGAGTTCAGTTCGTCGACCTCGCCCAGCGAATGGATGCGCGGGCTGTCCTTGACGGTGCGGCTGCCGTCGCCCAGGCCGGTGGTACCGTCGTCGCCGGTGCGCGTGGAGATCTTCGAGAGTCGATTGCCCATGATGTAACCTTATGCAAACTATGATAAAAACGATAGGGCGAGCATACGACAAAACAGCCCGATTGTGCCTACAATTCAAGAATGACCGCGACCACATCCGCTACCATTCCCGGGCTCGCCGAACGGCGCGCGCAAGTCGTCGCCGCACTGCGCGCGCGCCTGCCCGAGCGCTGCGTCCTGTCCGACCCCGAAGACACCCGCCCCTACGAATGCGACGGCCTGGCGGCCTACCGCCAGCTGCCCATGATCGTGACCCTGCCCGACAGCGAAGACCAGGTGCTGGCGATCCTTAACGTGTGCCGCGAACTGCAGGTGCCGATCGTGCCGCGCGGCGCCGGCACCGGCCTGTCGGGCGGCGCGCTGCCCATCGCCGACGGCGTGGTCGTCTCCACCGCGCGCATGAACCGCGTCGTGAAAGTCGACGCCTATGCGCGCACCGCCGTGGTCCAGCCGGGCGTGCGCAACCTGGCGATTTCCGAAGCCGCAGCAGGGCATGGCCTCTACTACGCGCCCGATCCTTCATCCCAGATCGCCTGCACCATCGGCGGCAACGTGGCCGAGAATTCCGGCGGCGTGCACTGCCTCAAATACGGCCTGACGGTCCACAACGTGCTGCGGGTGCGCGTGGCCACCATCGACGGCGACATCATCGAGCTGGGCAGCGAAGCGCTCGATGCGCCCGGCCTGGACCTGCTGGCCGTGTTCATCGGCTCGGAAGGCATGCTCGGCATCGTCACCGAAGTCACCGTGAAGCTGGTACCCAAGCCGGCCGTGGCGCAGGTGGTCATGGCTTCCTTCGGCGACGTCATCACGGCCGGTAACGCGGTGGCCAGCATCATCGCCGCCGGCATCATCCCGGCCGGCCTGGAAATGATGGACCGCACTTCGGTGCGCATGGTCGAGCCCTTTGTCCACGCCGGCTACGACCTGGATGCCGCCGCCATCCTGCTGTGCGAAGCCGACGGCACCGCGCTGGAAGTGGCGGAAGAAATCGAACGCATGAAGGCCGTGTTCGAAGGCGCCGGCGCCACGGCGATTGCGGTGTCGCAGACCGAGGCGGAGCGCATGCGCTTCTGGTCCGGCCGCAAGAACGCCTTCCCGGCGGCGGGCCGCATCTCTCCCGACTACTACTGCATGGACGGCACCATCCCGCGCAAGCAGCTGGCGCGGGTGCTGACGGCAATCGAGGGCATGGAAATTACCTTCGGCCTGCGCTGCGCCAACGTGTTCCACGCGGGCGACGGCAATATGCACCCCCTGATCCTGTTCGACGCCAACCAGCCGGGCGAATTCGACCGCGCCGAAGCCTTTGGCGCGGCCATCCTGGCGCTGTGCGTCGAAGTGGGCGGCACCATCACCGGCGAGCATGGCGTGGGCATGGAGAAGATCAACTCGATGTGCGTGCAGTTCGGCCGCAAGGAGCTCGACGCCTTCTTCGCGGTAAAGCGCGCGTTCGACGCGCCGATGCTGCTCAACCCGGACAAGGCGATCCCGACCCCGCACCGCTGCGCCGAATTCGGCAAGATGCACGTGCATGGCGGCGCGCTGCCTTTCCCCGACCTCGAGCGCCTGTAGAACATGCACACCATCGAACAATTCCAAGAGCGGGTGCGCGCGGCCGCCGCCCACAAGCAGCCGCTACGCATCCGCGGTGGCGGCACCAAGGACTGGTATGGCCAGCGCCTCGAGGGCGAAGTCCTCGACACGCGCGGCTACGCCGGCATCGTCGACTACGAGCCGACCGAACTGGTGATCACGGCGCGCTGCGGCACGCTGCTCTCCGAGATCGAGGCCGCGCTGGCCGAACGTAACCAGATGCTGGCTTTCGAGCCGCCGCACTTCGGCGATGGGGCAACCCTTGGCGGCGCGATCGCCGCCGGCCTGGCTGGCCCGCGCCGCGCCAGCAGCGGCGGCGTGCGCGACTTCGTGCTGGGCGCGAAGCTGCTGGACGGGAAGGGCGACGTGCTGTCCTTTGGTGGCCAGGTGATGAAGAACGTGGCCGGCTACGACGTCTCGCGCATGCTGGCCGGCTCGCTCGGCACCCTCGGCCTGCTGCTGGAAGTGTCGGTCAAGGTGCTGCCCAAGCCCTTCGCCGAAACCACGCTGCGCTTCGCCATCGCCGAGATCGAGGCCATCCGCAAGCTCAACGAATGGGGCGGCCAGCCGCTGCCGATATCGGCCAGCTGCTGGCATGACGGTGTGCTCTCGCTGCGCCTGTCCGGCGCCCAGGCCGCGGTCGATGCTGCCGTGCGCATGTTCGGCGGCGAGACGGTAGACGATTGCGACCGTTTCTGGGCCAGCGTACGCGAGCAGCAGCATCCGTTCTTTGCGGGCGAGGGCGCCTTGTGGCGCCTGTCGGTGCCGTCCACCACCGGCGCCATCGTCCTTGGCGGCGCCCAGCTGATCGAGTGGGGCGGCGCCCAGCGCTGGCTGCGCACCGACCTCGATGCCGCCAGCATCCGCCGCACGGTGGCGGCCAGCGGCGGTCACGCGACGCTGTTCCGCGGCGGCGATAAATCCGCGGGCGTGTTCCAGCCGCTCCAGCCCGCGATGGCGCGCATCCACGAACGCCTGAAGGACTCCTTCGATCCGGCGCACATCTATAACCCGGGACGAATGTATTAAGCATGCAAACCAATCTCGCCGATTTCATCAAGGGCACCGCGGACGGCAATGAGGCCGAAGCGATCCTGCGCGCCTGCGTGCACTGCGGCTTCTGCACCGCCACCTGCCCGACCTACCAGCTGCTGGGCGACGAACTCGATGGCCCGCGCGGGCGCATCTACCTGATCAAGCAGGTGCTTGAAGGGGCCGAACCCACCCGCAAGACCCAGCTGCACCTGGACCGCTGCCTTACCTGTCGCAACTGCGAATCCACCTGTCCGTCGGGCGTCAAGTATGGCCGGCTGGTGGACATCGGCCGCCGCGTGGTGGACGAGCGCGTGCCGCGCCCATTGGCGGACCGCATCAAGCGCACCACCCTGAAGGAATTCCTGCCGCGCAGCGCGCTGTTCAAGCCGGCGTTTACAGCCGGGCAGCTGGCGCGTCCGCTGCTGTCGAAGGAACTGCAGGACAAGCTGCAGCCGGCACGCCAGGCCGGCGCCTGGCCGACGCGCGCGCATGCGCGCAAGATGCTGGTGCTCGAAGGCTGCGTGCAGCCGGCGATGGCGCCGAACATCAATGCCGCCACCGCGCGCGTGCTCGATGCCCTTGGTGTGCAGCTGATTGTCGCCCCGAAGGCCGGCTGCTGCGGCGCCGTGCGCTACCACCTGAACGACCAGCAGGGCGGACTGGACGACATGCGCCGCAATATCGACGCCTGGTGGCCTTACGTGGAACAGGTGGAAGCGATCGTCATGACGGCGTCGGGCTGCGGCGTCACGGTCAAGGAATACGGCCACCTGCTGGCGCACGACCAAGCCTACGCCGCAAAGGCGGCGCGCATCTCGATGCTCACGCGCGACCTGTCCGAGATCCTGCCGCAGTTCGAAGAGGAGCTGGCGCTGAAACTGAAAGGGAAGATCACGCAGCGCGTCGCCTTCCACCCGCCCTGCACGCTGCAGCACGGCCAGCAAATCCGCGGCAAGGTCGAGGGCCTGCTGCGCGCCGCCGGGGTGGATGTGACGCTGTGCGCCGACAGCCACCTGTGCTGCGGCTCGGCGGGCACCTATTCGGTGCTGCACCCCGAGATCGCGCATGCGCTGCGCGACCGCAAGCTGGCCAACCTGGCAGCCACCGGCGCCGACGAGATCGTGTCGGCCAATATCGGTTGCATGACCCACCTGCAGTCGGGCACGGAAACGCCGGTCACGCACTGGATCGAACTGGTCGACCGCGCGCTGGCCTAGCCGGCGCTATATACTGGCGCTTTCGTCAACACGCCGTTCACCCGCCATGCCGCTTACTGTCCCGTTCCGCCGCGCCGCCGCCGCCCTGGCCTTTGCCCTGTGCCTGGCCGGCTCGGCGAACGCCGCACCGCCGCCGCAACTGGAAGCCCAGGTTGCGCGCCTGGCCGCACTGCTTGGGGATAGTTATTCGAAGAGCGTCCCTGGCAGCGCCCAGGTGCAGGCCGTCAGCCTGCCGGACGGACGCAAGCTGGCGGTCGCGGTCTTCACCATCGAAGCCTACGGCGGCGGCAACAACCATCGCCAATACCTGGCGGTGTTCCAGGAAGAGATCGATGAAAGCGGCCCGCGCGATCATTTCACCCTGCTCGACGTGATGCTGGTCGGCGCCAAGGGCTGGCAGGCGATCCACGAGCTCAAGGTCGAGGTGGAACTCGATGAACAGTCGGGCACGGTGCGCTTCGCCATTCCCGCCCTCGTGAACGTGCCAGGCGACGCGCTCAACTTCCCGAGCAAGAAAACCATGATTCACCTGGCGTTCGGCGGCCGGCTGCTGGAAGTCCAGCCTGGAGCGGCGCCATGAGTTTCGTGTTCCAGCTCGTGCGCGACGACGAGGGACTGCCGCCCATGGTGGTCTTCCAGGACTCGACCACGCCTGGCCTGGTGCCGGTGTGGGAGGCGGTGGGCGCCTATGATGCGCTGTACAACAGCGACGGCCGGCCCGCGCGCGACGTCTCGCGCGCCATCGCCTATGGCCTCGACCGCGTGCTGGAGGACGCCTCGCTGGCCCGGCTGATGCCGCCCGGCGTGTCGCAGGCCGAAGCGGTCCGCTTCCTCGAAAACGTCAACCGCGCCTGCGTCACGCACGGCGCCGCCTGGATCCAGACCCGCTGAGCGCGTGATGTTGTAGTCGAATTACACCTTTTTGCCGTACTATTGCTGGGCTGAGCCACATGAAGGTAGTTTTGCTACCGCCGACGCAATAACGACAAGGAGATTTCATGCACGTCCACCACCCCCTGGGAATGCTCGCCGCGCTGGCGGCATCCTGCCTGATCGCCTTGCCGGCGTGGGCACAGCAGGTCATCGCCACTGCCGCATCGCCCGGCAATGTCCTGAACGTGGAAGTGCAGCTCGATAACGGCAAGCTTGCCTATGGCATCAAGCGCAAGGGCAAAGAGATCATCACGCCGTCGCGCCTCGGCTTCAACCTGGCCAACGCCATGAAGCTCGACGGCGGCTTCAGCCTGAAACGCCAGGCCGTGAGCGAGCATGACAGCACCTGGGAGCAGCCCTGGGGCGAGCGCCAGTTCGTGCGCAACCGCTACCGCGAACTGCGGGTGGAGTTCGAGCAGAAGAAGCATGCCGGCCGCCAGCTTGCGGTGGTCTTCCGGATCTACGACGACGGCGTCGGCTTCCGCTACGAATTCCCGCAACAGGCGCAATTGCGCGACGTTGAAATCACGGACGAACTGACCGAGTTCACGGTGGCCCAGCCGGCCACCGCCTGGTGGATCCCGGCCGGCGAGCTGCCCGGGCTCGAAGAAGAGATCCGCAAGGCGCCGCTGCGCGAGATCGGCATCGCCAACACGCCGCTGACCCTGCGCCTGGATGACGGCACCCATATCGCCTTCCACGAGGCAGCGCTGGTCGACTACGCGACCATGTGGCTGCGCAAGGTCGACGGCCAGAAGCTGCGCGCCATGCTGGCGCCCTCGCCGAGCGGCGCCCCAGTGGTGCGCCGCGGCGCCTTCACCACGCCATGGCGCACATTGCAGATCACGGACGACGCGGCCAGCCTCTACCTGTCGTCGGACCTGATCCTCAACCTCAATGAGCCGAACAAGCTGGGCGACGTGTCGTGGGTGAAGCCGTCGAAGTTCGTCGGCGTGTGGTGGCAGATGCACCTGAACAGCGGCTCCTGGAACGCGGGCCCCAAGCACGCGGCCACCACCGCCAACACGAAGAAGTACATCGACTTCGCCGCCAAGAACGGCTTCCGCGGCGTGCTGGTCGAAGGCTGGAACAAGGGCTGGGAGAGCGACTGGGGCCACGGCGGCGCCGATTTCAGCTTCACCCAGCCTTACCCCGACTTCGACCTGCCCGGCCTGGCCGCGTATGCGAAGGCCAAGGGCGTGCGCCTGATCGGCCACCACGAGACCGGCGCCAACATCGTCGCGTATGAAAAGCAGATGGATGCGGCCTACAAGCTGTATGCGAAGCTGGGCGTGGACAGCATCAAGTCGGGCTACGTGCACGAAGCCGGCACCGCGCTGTTCACGGGCCGCGACGGCAAGCCGCGCTACGGCCACTACGATTCGCAGGAAGGCGTGCGTCACTTCCACAAGGCGGTCGTCGAGGCGGCCAGGTACAAGCTGTCGATCGACACCCACGAACCAGTGAAGGACACCGGCCTGCGCCGCACCTATCCGAACTGGCTCACCCGCGAAGGCGCGCGCGGCGTCGAATACAACGCCTGGGGCAACCCGACCAACAGCGTGGACCACGAGGCCAAGCTGGTATTCACCCGCATGCTCAGCGGCCCAATGGACTACACGCCGGGCATCCTGAGCCTGCAGGGCGCGGACGGCAAGGTGTTCAACTCGACCCAGGCCAAGCAGCTGGCGAATTTCGTCGTCATCTACTCGCCGATCCAGATGGCGGCCGACCTGCCGGAACACTACGAGCGATACCCGGCCGCGTTCAAGTTCATCCGCGACGTGCCGACCGACTGGGCCGACACACGGGTGGTGAATGGTGAGATTGGCCGCTTCGTGACCATCGCCCGCAAGGACCGCCGTAGCGCCGACTGGTACGTGGGCGCCGTCACCGACGGCGAGCAGCGCACGCTGGCGCTGCCGCTGGATTTCCTCGACAAGGACAAGCGCTATACGGCCGAGATTTATCGCGACGGCGATGCGGCGGACTACCGCACGGCGCGCAGGTTCGACCTGGTGACGGAGACGAAGACGGTGACGGCGGCGGATGTGCTGCAGCTGCGGTTGGCGCCGGGTGGGGGGCAGGCGATTCGTTTGAGCCCGCAGCAGTAAGCGCAGGGTCGCTAGCGTGTAAACGTCGTTCCCGCGCAGGCGGGAACCCAAGTTTGCGTGCGTTATCGTCGTGCGTGCAAAATTAGGTTCCCGCCTGCGCGGGAAGTCGTAGGCGCCAGTGGCGCGTACGACGGCTCATGGGTTAACGTAAAATGAAATTCGAGCGGTGGCCCAAGCCTTACTGCCCCAACACCTTCTCAATATCCCCCGCAATCTCCTCCGGCGCCGTCTGCGGCGCATAGCGCTTCACCACCTCGCCATCGCGCCCCACCAGGAACTTGGTGAAGTTCCATTTGATCGCCTCCGTCCCCAGCACGCCCGGCTTTTCGCCCTTCAGGTGCTTGAACAGCGGATGCGCCTCGTCGCCATTGACATCCACTTTGGCGAACATGGGAAAGCTCACGCCGTAGTTCTTCTCGCAGAATTCGCCGATCTCGGCTTCGGTGCCCGGTTCCTGCTTGCCGAACTGGTTGCAGGGGAAGCCCAGCACGGCCAGGCCTTGCCCGCCGTACTGCTGGTGCAGCGCTTCCAGGCCCTTGTATTGGGGCGTGAAGCCGCAGGCGCTGGCGGTATTGACGACGAGGAGCACCTTGCCGCGGTACTGAGCCAGGTCGACTGGCTGGCCACCGAGCGAGATAGCCTGGAAATCGAAGACGTTCATCGTGCACTTTCATGTTGGATTGACAGCAAAAGTATACGCCAAGCTTGCGGATGCTGCCGCTGCGCGCCGCAAGGCAAACATGCATATATCAGCGCGCAAGTAGCAGCCAAAACGCGGCAAATCGATCAGAAAATTGCTTGTTATCTTTTGTTACAAACATAAAGATGGCCCCGTGCGACAATCCCGCTCGCCCATATTGCCGAGCCGCCACCATGTCCACACGCCACCGAGTACCAACGTCCCGCCGTCCACGGCTGTCCCTGATCGCCCACGTCGTCGCCGGGACGCTGCTGGCGCCGCTGCCGGCACTGGCGCAGCAGGCGCCGGCCACCCCGCCGGCTCCGCTGAAGCAGGAGGCTGCGAAGCCCGCCGCCGCCGCAGCCCCGGTACCGGCGGCCCAGGCCCCGGCCGAGGCACCGGTGCCGGTGGAATCCACCGTCACCGTCACGGCCACCAAGACCACCAACCGCATCGACCGCCAGTCCTACGACGTCAAGGCCGATCCGGCCACGTCCAACGACACCGTGGCCGACACCCTCAACAAGGTGCCCTCGGTCGCGGTCGACCCGGACGGCAACGTGACCCTGCGCGGCCGCAGCAATGTGCAGATCCTGGTGGACGGCAAGCCGTCAGCCATGATGCAGGGCGAGAACCGCGCCGCGGCGATTGCCGCGATCCCGGCAGCCGACCTCGATTCGGTGGAAGTGATCAACAACCCGGGCGCGCAATTCGGCAACGAGGGTGGCGGCGGGCCGATCATCAACCTGGTGATGCGGCGCGAGCGCACCCCGGGCGGCTTCGCCTCGATCAATGCCAACGTCGGCACCGAAGGGCGCTACAACACGTCGGCCTTCGGCAGCTACACCACCGGACGCATGAGCGCGCAGGGCAATGTGTACCGTCGCCACGACGGCCGCGACTCCACCGGCGAAACCAGCCGCGAACGGATCGACCCGGTCACCAAGGCCGTCTCGCGCAGCATGCAGTCCTCGAACGGCGAGAACAGCAACGACTCGGCCGGCTTCAGCGGGTCGGTCAGCTACAACGTGGGCGAGAAGGACGTCGCCGCCATCACGGCCAGCTTCAGCGAGAGCTCGAACGATTCCGAATCGCTAGACCGCTATCGCAACACCAACTCGCGCGGCGTGGTGGACAACGAATACCAGCGCACCAGCCTGCGCGAATCGCGCAACCGCAACTACAGCCTGGGCGCGCGCCTGGACCACAAGGGCGACCAGCCTGGCGAAGTGTTCAAGACTGACCTGCGCATGTCCGGCACCGACGGCGACACCGATGCGCGCTATGCCACCGCCTGGACCGTGCGCCCGAGTTCCGCGGGCGCGGCAGGCAACCGCCAGGACAACGATACCGAGACCCGCATCATCGACTTCACCGGCGACTACGAGCTGCCGGGCGAGCATGGCGTGTTCAAGACCGGCTACAAGGTCGCGCGCAACCGCAGCGTGTTCGACACCGCCTACTTCGACGTCGATGCAGCCACCTTCGGCGAGCGCCCCAACACCTCGCGCACCAACCGCTTCGAGCTGACCGACACCACGCTGGCGCTGTACGGCACCTACCAGTGGCGCGTCAATGAGAAGTGGGGCGTGCTGGGCGGCCTGCGCGGCGAGTACGCCGACCTGGACATGAACCAGGTCACCACCCGCATCCACGCCACCAACCACTACTTCGACGCCATCCCGAGCGCCTTCGTCACCTACGGCCTCTCTGACGACACCACGCTGCGCCTGTCGTACGCGCGCCGCATCCGCCGTCCGGGCCAGAACGAACTGAATCCGTTCGTGGTGTACCGCGATGAACTCAACGTCTCGTCGGGCAATCCGAACCTCCAGCCGAGCAATACGGATTCGCTCGAACTGGGCATGGAGACCAAGCTGGGCAAGGTCGACACCACGGTGCGCTTGTACGCGCGCCGCGATACCGACCTGATTTCCGAACGCCGCTTCTTTATCGCCAACGACGTCCTCCTGACCACGCGCGAAAACGCCGGCAGCAGCCAGTCGGGCGGCATCGAATTCAACTTCAGCGGCCGCGCCACGCCCAAGCTCACGGTGAACGTGAACGGCAATATCGGCTATACCGAGCAGACGGTGCTGGGCAGCGTCAACGACGGCAAGCGCAGCGCCACCTCGATCAGCGGGCGAGCCCGCCTGGCCTACCAGATAGACCCCACCAACCGCTTCCAGCTGATGCTCAACGCCCAGGGCAAGACCCTGTTCGGCGAAGGCTACCGGCAGCCGGTGCGCACGGCCGACTTCAACTACAGCCGCAACCTGACCCCGGCCTTGACCCTGCTGGTCAACATCAACGACCTGTTCGATTCGCAGAAGATGGAGTCGATCACCGAGACCGACATCCTGCGCGAATACAGCCTGCGCCGCTTTGGTGGACGTGTGGCCTTTGTCGGGCTGTCTTACCGCTTCGGCAGCTTCGGCGGGCCGGGCGGGCAGAGGCGGCCGATGATGTTCGGTGGGCCGGGCGGGCCGGGAGGGCCTGGTGGTGGGGGCGGCCGCGGTCCAGGCGGTTAAGCGGCACGTAGTCCGCCAACCCAAGCACGTCGTTCCGGCGCAGGCCGGAACCCAAGTTTGCATGCATCACGTTTGCTCAACAAACTTTGGCACCGGCCTTCGCCGGTGCGACGGTTCTACTTTTTTCGGCAAGTTCAGTCAGCTCGATGCTAGAGCGTCCCTTCAAACAGGGATGCTACCAGCGCGCCCGGCGTGTATGCTGTTCGGCCACCCCCGCACCGATTGCCATGCCCCGCCAGACCACCACCTTCAGCAACGATGCGCCGTCGCGCGCCGCGATCGAAACTTCCCTCGCTGCCGGACACCTGCTGGTGTTCGACGACTGCGACTTCTCCGGCGCCGACCTGTCGCGCCTGGACCTGCAGGACAGCGTGTTCCGCAACTGCCTGCTGGCCGAGACCTCGTTCTATGCCGCCAAGCTGGGACGCACGCGCTGGCAGCGCTGCCGCGCCGGGCACGCAGATTTCGAATCATGCGACCTGGTCGACGCCGTCTTCGAATCCTCGGACCTGAACAACAGCAGCTGGCGCCGCGCGCGGCTGGCGTCGAGCACCTTCAGGAGCTGCAAGCTGACCGGCGCGCAGTTCGAAGACACCAGCCACCTGGCGCTGGTGTTCGAGGACTCGCTGCTGGTCGGCGCCGACCTGCGCCGCATGTCCTTCCGCAAGGCCCGGCTGGTGGGACTGGATTTCGCCACCGCCGACCTGTCGGGCTGCGACTTCCGCGAGGCGGTGTTCGAAGGCGGCAGCCTGCGCGACGCCCACATCAAGGACACCCGCTTCGAGGGCGCCGACCTGCGCGAAGCCGACCTGGGCGGGCTGAAGCTGGCCAACGCCAAGCAGTTCCTGGGCGCGGTCATCTCGCCGCGCCAGGCCGCCGAGATGGTGCGGGCGATGGGATTGAATGTGGCCTGAACGGCAGCCGCCTGTTCTACGAACGCGCCGGCTCGCCCGATAAAATGCTCAAGCTCTACGAGGGTCACTACCACGACCTGTTCAATGACTATGGCAAGGAAGACGTGATGGCCGACACCACGCAGTGGATCCGGCGCCACCTGCCCACGCCGGCGCCGGCCGGCATGGCGCCCGGCACGCGCTAAGCGGCGGCTGCCTTATTTCGCCGGGGCCGGGGTAAAGGTCGGCTGGAACGAGACCTTCGGGGCCGTACACTGCTCGACCGGCTGCTCTTTCGAGCCGTCGTTCTTGCGCACGTAGCAGTCGTCGAACACCGAGCAGTAGCAAGTCGACAGGTCGATGTCGTTCATCGCCGCGTGCATGGCGTCGAACAGGGGATTCGGCGTGGCCGGCTCGGTCCACGAGAACATGACGAGCGAAGCGCCCGGCCGCACCAGCGAATTGCGCACGTTGCCGCGCGAATGCATGCCATTGCCCTTGCCCAGGGTGTCGCAGCAGGCATCGACCAGCGCCTGCAGGTTGGCCATCGGCTTGCCCTTGTAGGTGAGTTCCACCCATTCGACCCGGGCCGGGCCGATGCCTTCGTTGAGCAGTTCGTATTCGATCTTGCGGCGGATGTCGGACTCGACGCCGTTCGATGGGATCACATGGGTCGAGCGCCCGATTTCAAGATAGGGATAGCTGTTGGAGGCGACCAGCTGTTCCATCGAATGGGCCGAGTGCAGGCCGAGCCAGAGCGACACCAGCGAGACCACGCCGGCGGCGATCGCCAGGGAGATATCAAGCCAGCGCACGCCGGTGCCGTGGAGATGGTGATGAGGATGGCTTTCGTGTTCCAAGGACGGCTCCGCAACGTTGTCAAAGATTGAACTCTAGCAATTCAGACAAGCCAGCAGGAGCGGGCCGGCGAGAAACCCGGTGCGCATAAAAAAGCCGCCGGCGACCCGAAAGGCGCCGGCGGCATGCAAGGTGCAGGGATCAGACGATCCCGAGGTGTTCCATCCCGGCCGAGAAATCGCGGTTCTTCGCGTGCTTGCTATTGAGCTTGATGTTCAGGCGCAGGTCATTCACCGAGTCGGCATTGCGCAGCGCGTCTTCATACGAAATCTTGTCCGCTTCGTACAGGTCGAACAGCGCCTGGTCGAAGGTCTGCATGCCCAGTTCGCGCGACTTCTTCATGATTTCCTTGATCTCGTGGACGTCGCCCTTGAAGATCAGGTCCGAAATCAAGGGGGAGTTGAGCAGGATCTCCATCGCGACCACGCGGCCCTTGGCTTCCTTCTTGGGGATCAGGCGCTGCGAGATCAGGCCCTTCATGTTGAGCGACAGGTCCATCAAGAGCTGCTGGCGGCGCTCTTCGGGGAAGAAGTTGATGATGCGGTCGAGCGCCTGGTTCGAGCTGTTGGCGTGCAGCGTGGCCAGGCACAGGTGGCCGGTCTCGGCGAAGGCGATCGCGTGTTCCATGGTTTCGCGGTCGCGGATCTCGCCGATCTGGATCACGTCGGGCGCCTGGCGCAGCGAGTTCTTCAGCGCCGCCTCGAAACTGTCGGTGTCCACGCCCACTTCGCGCTGCGTGATCACGCAGTTGCGGTGCGGGTGCACGAACTCCACCGGGTCTTCGATGGTGATGATGTGGCCGTAGCTGTTCTCGTTGCGGTAGCCGACCATCGCGGCCAGCGTCGTCGATTTACCCGAACCGGTGGCGCCCACCATGATCACCAGGCCGCGCTTGGACATGATCACGTCCTTGAGCGTCTCCGGCAGTTCCAGGTCTTCGAAGCGCGGGATGGTGGTCGTGATCACGCGCAGCACCATGCCCACGCAGCCCATCTGCATGAAGGCCGAGACGCGGAAACGTCCCAGGTCGCCGGGGCTGATCGCGAAGTTGGCTTCTTTACTGAGCTCGAAGCCGGCCGCCTGCTTGTCGTTCATGATGGCGCGCGCCAGGTCGGCCGTGTGGGTGCCGGTGAGGGGCTGGCTCGAGACCGGCGTCATCTTGCCGTCGATCTTGATCGCCGGCGGGAAGCCGGAGGTGATGAACAGGTCCGAACCGCCCTTGCTGGTCATCAGGCGCAGCAGGTCGAACATGAATTTGGATGCCTGGTCGCGTTCCATGCTGGTCCTTAGCCGGGGAAGTTTTCGGGGATCTTCGCGGCGCCGCGGGCGGCGGCGCTGGAGATCACGTTGCGGCGCACCAGGTCGGTCAGGTTCTGGTCCAGCGTCTGCATGCCGACATTGCTGCCGGTCTGGATGCTCGAGTACATCTGCGCGATCTTGGCTTCGCGGATCAGGTTGCGGATCGCCGGGGTGCCGATCATGATCTCGTGCGCGGCCACGCGGCCCGACCCGTCCTTGGTCTTGAGCAGGGTCTGCGAGATGACGGCCTGCAGCGACTCCGACAGCATCGCGCGCACCATCTCTTTTTCCTCGGCCGGGAAGACGTCGACGATACGGTCGATGGTCTTGGCGGCCGACGAGGTGTGCAGGGTGCCGAACACCAGGTGGCCGGTTTCCGCGGCCGACAGGGCCAGACGGATGGTTTCCAGGTCGCGCAGCTCGCCCACCAGGATCGCGTCCGGGTCTTCGCGCAGGGCCGAGCGCAGCGCGTTGCTGAACGAGAGCGTGTGCGGTCCCACTTCGCGCTGGTTGATCAGGCACTTCTTGGAATCGTGGACGAACTCGATCGGATCCTCGATGGTGAGGATGTGGCCGTACTCGTTTTCGTTCAGGTGGTTCACCATCGCGGCCAGCGTGGTCGACTTGCCCGAGCCGGTGGGGCCGGTGACAAGCACCAGGCCGCGCGGGCGCATCGCCAGTTCGGCGAAGATCTTCGGCGCGTTGAGCTCTTCCAGCGACAGGATCTTGGAAGGAATCGTGCGCAGCACGGCGGAGGCGCCGCGCTCCTGGTTGAAGGCGTTGACGCGGAAGCGCGCCAGGCCCGGAATGGCGAACGAGAAGTCGCACTCCAGCACTTCTTCGTACTGCTTGCGCTGGCCGTCGTTCATGATGTCATAGATCATGCCGTGCACGTCCTTGTGCTCGAGCGGCGGCAGGTTAATGCGGCGCACGTCGCCGTGCACGCGGATCATCGGCGGCAGGCCGGCCGAGAGGTGCAGGTCCGAGGCTTTGTTCTTGACCGAGAAGGCGAGCAGTTCCGAGATGTCCATCTTATAATCCTTGTGCTGTGAGCGGAGCCCAGGCGACGTGTCCTCGTCTTGACTCGAAATATTTCCTATAGAAAATCATTATGTCCATAATCGCTGCGAACTTGCAAGCTGTCGAAGCGACAATCGGGGCCGCCTGCGCCCGTGCCGGCAGGGCCAGGTCGGAGGTCGAATTGCTGGCCGTTTCGAAGACCTTTCCTGCGGAAGCCGTGGTCGAAGCGATGGCCGTGGGGCAGCGCGCCTTTGGTGAAAACTACTTGCAGGAAGCGCTCGATAAAATGCAGGAAGTGGCGCGCCTGCAACCAGATACGGCGATTGCCTGGCATTTCATCGGCCCGATCCAGAGCAACAAGACCCGGCCGATCGCCGCCAGCTTCCAGTGGGTGCACACGGTGGAGCGCCTGAAAATCGCCCAGCGCCTGTCGGAACAGCGTCCGCCTGAGCTCGGCCCGCTCGACATCTGCCTGCAGGTGAACATCAGCGGCGAAGCCAGCAAGAGCGGGGCCCACGAGGCCGAACTGCCCGAGCTGGCGCGCCAGGTGGCGCAGCTGCCCAACCTGCGCCTGCGCGGGCTGATGGCGATCCCGGAAGCGAGCACCAACCCCGAACACCAGCGCGCCGCGTTCGCGCGCCTGCGCACGCTGTTCGAGTCCCTGCGCGCTGGCGGCCTGCCGCTCGACACCCTGTCGATGGGGATGTCGGGCGACCTGGCCGCAGCCGTGGCCGAGGGCGCGACCATCGTGCGCATCGGCAGCGCCATCTTCGGCGCCCGCCACTACGAATAAATAGAAGGAATCGAATGAAGATTGCGTTTATCGGCGGCGGCAACATGGCCACGGCCCTCATCGCCGGCCTGGCCGGTCAACTTACTGGCGCCGGCAGCCTGCATGTGGTCGACCCGAATGCCGAGGCATTGGAACGCCTGGCCGGCCAGTACGGCGTGAGCACGGCGGCGTCGATCGACGTGCAGGTGGCAGGCGCCGACGTGGTCGTGCTGGCGGTGAAGCCGCAGCAGATGCGCGAAGTGGCCACCGTGCTCAAGCCGCAGCTGGGCGGCCAGCCGCTGGTGCTGTCGATCGCCGCCGGCATCCGTATCGCCGACCTGGCGCGCTGGCTGGGCGGCTACACGCGCATCGTGCGCGCGATGCCGAACACGCCGGCGCTGATCGCCATGGGCATCACCGGCCTGGTGGCAAGCGCCGAGGTCGACCCCATCCAGCGCGAAGCAGCCGACCAGGTCATGCGCGCAGTCGGCCAGACCGTGTGGCTCGATGACGAAAGCCTGATCGACCCGGTGACGGCGGTGTCGGGCAGCGGCCCGGCCTATGTCTTCTACTTCCTGGAGGCGATGCAGCAGGCGGCAACCGAGATGGGACTGGACGCGGAGCAGGGCAGAAAGCTGTCGCTGGCCACCTTTACCGGCGCGGCCCAGCTGGCGGCGCAATCAGGCGACCCGGTGGACGTGCTGCGCCAGCGCGTGACTTCGAAAGGCGGCACCACCCATGCGGCGATCACCAGCATGGAAGCGGCGGGCGTGAAGGAAGCGATCATCGAGGCCATGAAGGCGGCCAGCGCACGCGGGCGCGAACTGGGCGAGGAACTGGGTAAGGATTAAGCGTGCCCGGCAGACTGGTGCTGCTTGCGCTTCCACAGTTCATGCAGCTTCGCCACCGCCTCGGCCACGGCGGTAGCTGCCGGCAGCATCCAGGGACTAAACTTCGGGGTCAGGTCTGACATTTGGACACGACCTCGACTGTACGAGCGCCTATGAATGGATATTTGGACGGCAGCGGTCCCGCGCTAGCACCCGCTGCAGCGACGCAGCCACCATTACAGCAGGGCTCGTGTCCAAATGTCAGACCTGACCCCGAAGTGGCTTTAGTGGATTTCGAAGCCCTTCCACCGCAGCAGCGGCAGGATCTTCTGGGCGAAGGAATACAGCGACACCGCCGCCGTCGCCGTAGCGACCGCCCACTTGGGGCGGACCAGGAACAGGCCTGCGGCCACGCCGGCGGCGACCATGACGGTCTTGCCGTGGCGCGTCGCGTAGGAGGGAATCACGCCCAGCACCTCGGGCGAGCCGAGCATGGCGACTTCGTAGGCCAGTTCGGCGCGCTGGTCGGCGCAGCGTTCCACCAGCGCCTCGCGGCGCGCCGCCAGCAGGGTCTTAGAGGCCATCGGCGTGCTCTCCCTTGAGCGCGGCGGCATCCTTGCGCAGTTCCGCCAGGGTGGCCGGCAGCAGGGGCGGGCGGGCCGCCAGGCCGGCGCGCAGCTTCATGACGGCGATGGCGCAGCCGAGCGCGAACACGGCCGCCAGGCCGCCCACCGCCAGCAGGCGGTGCGAGTCCCAGAACAGCACCAGCACGAACAGCACGACCAGCGCCAGCGCGAACAGCGCCAGCACCGCGGCGGCCAGCGCCCAGGCCAGGTAGCCGACCAGGCGCTGCGTGCCTTCCTGGAGCTCGATGGTGGCCAGCTCGAGGCGCGTGCGCGCCAGGTCGAGGAAGTTGGCCGAGATCCGTCCGACTGCCGCGGTGATGCTCATCTTAGCGGCGGGCGATCAGCATGCCGATCACGACGCCGACGGCCGCGCCCAGGCCCACCGACTTCCATGGGTTTTCGTGCACGTATTCGTCGGTCGCCTTGGCGGCTTCCTTGGTTTTCTCCACCACAGTCTGCTGGTACTCGGACAGGCCTTCCTTGGCCGAGGCAAGGGTCTGCTCGAACTTGGCCTTGGCGGCCTTCAGTTCGTCGCCGGTCAGGTGGCCGCTGTTGCGCAGCCATGCCTCGGCGTCATGCACCACGGTCTTCAGGTCGGACAGCAGCTGGTCGCGGGTGCCGGTTTGGGTAGGGATCTTTTCCATCATGGTGGACCTCGTCAGTGAGAGTGAATGAATGCCTTTTGTGCAATATTAACCGATTGCATAGTCTAGCGCGACACCTGCGAACAGTGCGGCCCCCAGCCAGTTGTTATGGCGGAAGGCCTTGAAGCAGGCCATGCGCTCGCGCCCGCGGATCAAGGTGTAGTGATACAGGGCGATCCCGGCCGCCACCACCACCCCGCCGACGAACCACCAGCGCAGGCCCAGGTACCAGCCGCACACCAGGTCGATCGCCAGCGCCGCGCCGTAGCACAGCATGACGGCGGCCACGTCGAAGCGCCCGAAGGTGATGGCCGAGGTGCGGATGCCGATTTTCAGGTCGTCGTCGCGGTCGACCATGGCGTATTCGGTGTCGTAGGCCACGGCCCAGAACACGTTCGCCACCAGCAGCCACCAGGCCACCGCCGGCACCGTGTTCTGCACGGCGGCGAAGCCCATCGGGATGCCGAAGCCGAAAGCAATGCCCAGGTAGGCCTGGGGGATCGCGAAGAAGCGCTTGAAGTAGGGATAGGTGCCGGCCACGACCAGCGCCGCCACCGACAGCTGCTTGGTCAGCGCGTTCAGCGGCAGGATCAGCAGGAAGGAAATCAGCGCCAGCACGGCCGCCACCATCACCGCTTCCCAGCCGCGGATCTTGCCGGAGGTGAGCGGGCGGTCGACGGTGCGCTTGACGTGCTTGTCGAAGTCGCGGTCCGCGTAGTCGTTGATGGCGCAGCCGGCTGAACGCATCAAGGCGGTGCCGAGCACGAAGATCACCAGCACCTGCAGGTCGGGCACGCCGCCGGAAGCCATCCACAAAGCCCACAGGGTAGGCCACAGCAGCAGCAGGATGCCGATCGGCTTGTCAGCCCGTACTAAGCGGAAGTAGAGCGCCAGCTTGTTCATGGGGTCGTGTCTTGTCGAGCAAGAACTGTTGAGCAGAAGACAGGGATTTTAAAGGTTTTGTTCGGAACATGGGCTGCCTGCAGCGTCCCCACTTACCCACCACCCTTCGCCCGTCGTACCGGCGCAGGCCGGTACCCAATTTCCCCACCGAAGCCGCTGCCGTTTCAGCATCCGTGGCAAATGTTACTGCGCGGCTGTTCAACAAAATTAGGCACCGGCCTTCGCCGGTGCGACGGTGCTGAGAGCGGCGCGCACAACGAGGGTATCGAAACTCATCGCTCCAATCGTTTCAAACGCACGCATCTCTCCCATATCCCCACCCCCAATCTTGCCAATTTGTTGTCATCGAACCGACATGTTTGTTTGTTTAAATGCATCAGCTCGCAGCGCATCCGTTCGCACCTACACCACTCGCCGGAACGATCCGGCGCCATCACACTTGGGAGAAGCACAGCATGACTGACCTGAACATCTCGCCGGTTCGACGCAACCTGCTCAAGGGCCTGGCCGGATCCGGCGCCGTGGCCTTCGTCGGCGCCTTTGCCGCGCTGCAGGCGCGCCAGGCCGAAGCGAATAACGGCGCCACCACGCTGGTCGCCAGCCCCTACGGCCCGATCGCCCCAAGCGCGGACCAGGCCACCGGCCTGCCGCTGCTGCAGCTGCCGGCCGGGTTCACCTACAAGAGCTTCGGCTGGCGCGGCGACCTGATGACTGACGGGAAGACCTGCCCGGGCGGCCATGACGGCATGGGCGTGGTCCTGTCGCGCAAGGCTGGTCGCAGCACCGAGCTGGTGCTGGTGCGTAACCACGAGATCGGCGGCAGCGCGCCGGCCAATTTCCTGGACGCGCCGGGCGTCTACGACAACGGCCTGGTCAGCGCAGGCAGCAGCAACAAGTTCGGCGGCGGCACCACCAACCTGCTGTTCCGGGACGGGAACTGGGTCAGCATGACCCCGAGCCTGGGCGGCACCCAGACCAACTGCGCCGGCGGCATCACGCCCTGGGGCACCTGGCTCACCTGCGAGGAGGTGGGCTCGGACGCCCTCAGCGCCACGGGCAAGAAGCACGGCTACGTGTTCGAGGTCCATGCCGACCCGGCGCTCACCACCGGCCAGCCGATCGTCGGCATGGGCCGTTTCGCCCACGAAGCCGCCGCTGTCGACCCGCTCACCGGCATCGTCTACGAGACCGAGGATGCATCCGGCAAGTCGGGCTTCTACCGCTACGTCCCGGACATCAAGACCGGCGCACCGGGTTCGCTCGCCATGGGCGGCGTGCTGCAGATGGCCAAGGTCAAGGGCGTCAACAACGTCAACCTGGCCAACGTGCCGGTGGACGCACGATACGAACTGGAATGGGTCACTATCGCCAACCCGGACGCCAACCGCGGCGAGGCCACCGGCCCGAGCGGCGTGCGCATCACGGGAGCGGCCGGTCCCTTCGTGCAGGGCTGGCTGCAGGGCGCGGCGCGCATGAACCGAGGCGAAGGCATCTGGTACGCGCAGGGCAAAATGTACGTGATGGATACCTCGGGCGGTGCGGTGCAGCGCGGCAGCATCTGGGAACTCGACCTGGCGACCCAGGTCCTGACCTGCATCTACTCGAGCCCGAGCCAGCTGGTGGGCAATATGGGGGACAACCTGACGGTCAGCCCGCGCAACGCGATCCTGATCTGCGAAGACGCGTCCACCGCCGCCACCGACCCCTTCGGCTTCGGCCAGCGCCTGATGGGCATCACCGGCCAGGGCGACGCCTACATCTTCGCCAAGAACAACATTAGCCTCAGCACCGCCCAGCTGCAGGGCGCCGGCAAGCTGGCTTCGCTTGCGGGCGACCACCGCGCCAACGAGTTCGCCGGCGCCTGCTTCGACCCGACCGGCCGCTATCTGTTCGTCAATATCCAGACGCCGGGCATCACCTTCGCGATCACCGGCCCATGGGCCAAGGGTCCACTGTAAATCACCGCCAGACCATTTCGGAGAATCCCATGAAACTCGCCAAACTGTTTTCCTTCCTCGCCGCGCTGGCCCTGTCCTGCGCCGCCAACGCCGCCATCATCACCGGCACCACCGGTTCCAACACCGTCACCGACTACAGCAGCGCGGGCGTGGTGTCGTTCGACCTCGACCTGCACAACTTCAGCAGCACCACGCTGAACTTCGTGCTGGAAGCCGACGACCTGGCCGGCCCGCTGAGCTTCAACGCGCTGGTGCGCAATCTCGCCGGCGCCGACCTGAGCCGCTTCACCTTCAGCCTGCAGGGCATCCGCTTCGCCGCCGCCGGCACCGTGACCCCGGCCTTCGGCACGCTGGGCTCCGTCAGCAACACCGCTACCCTCGCCACCATCGACTTCGCCAGCCCGGAGTGGGCCGAGTTCCAGTTCGGTGATGTGTTCGGCAGCGCCGGCCAGGTCGACTGGCTGCTGGCCACGTCCGGCCTGCAGGCCGGCGACAGCTTCACCATCACGGCCACCGTCCCGGAACCGTCGTCGATCGCGCTGATGCTGCCGATGCTGGGCATGGCCAGCTTGATGGCTGCGCGCCGCCGCAACAAACGCTAAGCGTGCAGGGCAGGGGTTGCCGGTACAATCCACATGGTTCCGACAACCTCTTTTAATCAAGCATGCATATCTGGGTCGATGCCGACGCCTGTCCCGCAGTCATCAAGGACATCCTGTTCCGGGTGGCCGAGCGCCTCCAACTGAACGTCACGCTGGTCGCGAACCAGCTGATCCGCGTGCCCGGCTCGCGCTTCGTGCGCGCGCTGCAGGTGCCGGCCGGCGCCGACGCGGCCGATGCCGAGATCGTCGAGCGCGTGAGCAGTGGCGACATCGTCGTCACCGGCGACATCCCGCTGGCGGCGCTGGTGCTGGACAAAGGGGGGCTGCCGCTGAACCCGCGCGGCGAGTGGTACACCAAGGACACCATCGCCCAGCAGCTGACGATGCGCGCCTTCATGGAAGAGCTGCGCGGCAGCGGCGTCGACACCGGCGGGCCGGCCGCGTTCAGCCAGGCCGACAGCCGGAATTTCGCCAATGCGCTGGACCGGCAGCTGAGCCGCTCGCTGTCCGGGCGCTGAAACCAGCGAAAATCAGGCAGCCGCTTCGAGCGCGATCATCTCGATACCCGGCAGGTTGCACTCGGCAACCACTTGCGCCACCGCATCGATGGCGGCGCGCCGCGTAAAGCTCTTGCGCCAGACCAGCACCACGCGGCGCGACGGCGCCGGGTGCGAGAAGGGCACGTAGGTCAGCAGGCCATTGGGATCGTGCATGTCGACCACCGAGGCGCGCGGCAGCACGGTCAGGCCGATGCCACTGGCCACCATGTGGCGGATGGTCTCCAGCGACGAGCCTTCGAAAGTACGCTGCATGCCATTGCCCGGCGTCGAGTAGCGCGCCATTTCCGGACACACTTCCAGCACCTGGTCGCGGAAGCAGTGGCCGGCGCCGAGCAGCAGCATGGTTTCCAGCTTCAGGTCGTCGGCCGGGATTTCCTTGCGGCCGGCCCAGGGGTGGGTGCGCGGCATGGCGACAACGAAGGGTTCGTCGTACAGGGTCTGGATCGACATGCCGTGCTCGGGCAGCGGCAGCGCCACGATGGCGGCGTCAAGCTCGCCCTGGCGCAGCAGTTCCAGCAGCTTGTGGGTGTAGTTCTCTTGCAGTACCAGCGGCATCTGCGGCACGGTGTCGATGAGTTTTCTCACCAGCGGCGGCAGCAGGTAGGGGCCGATGGTGTAGATCACGCCCAGACGCAGCGGCCCGGCCAGCGGGTCCTTGTTTTGCTTGGCCAATTCCTTGATGGCCGCGGTCTGCTCCAGCACGCGTTCGGCCTGGGCCACGATCTGGGCGCCAAGCGGCGTGACGGACACTTCGGAGCCGCCGCGCTCGAACAGCGTCACGCCCAGTTCATCTTCCAATTTCTTGATCGCCACCGACAGGGTGGGCTGGGCTACGAAGCAGGCTTCGGCCGCGTGGCCGAAGTGTTTGGCGCGCGCGACGGCGACGATGTATTTCAGCTCGGTAAGAGTCATAGGCTTCCGGTCCCAGGATGTCACGGCTGTATTGACGTTTATCCTGACACAATGTTGGCTTTTAGTCAGCCAAGATTTCATCATTTCTCATTCAGGGTGGACGCATCATAGTCTATATAATTGCCGGGCAGGATGTTCGCCTGTGCTTTCGAGAGGCACCCATGTCGTCAAACTTCGGCCCGGCGGAAGCCCAGGCCTATATCCACAAGCTGCTGACGGTGATGCATCACCAGGGCGGCTCCGACCTGTTCATCTCCAGCGACTTTCCGCCAAGCATGAAACACCAGGGTGCGATGAAGCCCCTGAGCCAGCAGCGCCTGTCTGGCGAGGTGACGCGGGCGCTGGCGCTGTCGCTCATGAACGAGCGCCAGCGGCTGGAGTTCGAAGCCGAGATGGAGTGCAATTTCGCGATTTCGCTGCCGGGCGTGTGCCGCTTCCGCGTGAATGTCTTCGTGCAGCAGCAGAGCGTGGGCATGGTGGTGCGCACCATCGCCTCGGAGATTCCCAATTTCGAAAAGCTCGACCTGCCCGAGGTGCTCAAGGATGTGGTGATGACCAAGCGCGGGCTGGTGCTGGTGGTGGGCGGCACGGGTTCCGGCAAATCGACCACGCTGGCGGCGATGATCGACTACCGCAACAGCAACTCGCACGGCCACATCATCACCGTCGAAGATCCGGTGGAGTACGTCCACAAGAACAAGAACTGCCTGGTGACGCACCGCGAAGTCGGCGTGGACACTCACTCCTGGCACAACGCCCTGAAAAACACGCTGCGCCAGGCGCCGGACGTGATCCTGATCGGCGAGATCCGCGACACCGAAACCATGGAACACGCGATCGCCTTCGCCGAGACCGGCCACCTGTGCCTGGGCACGCTGCACGCGAACAACGCCAACCAGACGCTCGACCGCATCATCAATTTCTTCCCGGAGGAGCGCCGCAACCAGCTCCTGATGGACTTGTCGTCCAACCTGCGCGCGATCGTCTCGCAGCGCCTGGTGCGCCTTGAAGATGGCAAGGGCCGCAAGGCCGCGATCGAAATCCTGCTCAACACCCCGACCATCGGCGAGATGATCCTGAAAGGGAACTTCCAGAGCATCAAGGAGATCATGCACAAGTCGCGCGAGCTGGGCATGATGACCTTCGACGGCGCCTTGTACGAGCTGTATAACAAGGGCTTCATCGGCTACGACGAGGCGATCCGCAATGCCGACTCGGCCAACGGCCTGCGCCTGCAGATCAAGCTCTCGGGCGAGCGCAAGGGACCGTCCGACGGTGGCGGCAAGGCCAGCGCGCTGTCGATGGCCATCGAAGAAGAACCGCAAGACGACGCACCAACTACCTGACTATCTATGCCTTCATTTGAAAACAAAGTGTGCACACGCGCCGAGCTGGCGCAGCGCATCGCCGCACTGCCCAAGCCGGTCGTGCTGACCAACGGCGTGTTCGACATCCTGCACCGCGGTCACGTGACTTATCTAGCGCAGGCGCGCGAGCTGGGTGGCTCGCTGGTGGTGGCGGCCAATACCGACGCCTCCGTGAAACGCCTGGGCAAGGGCGACGACCGCCCGCACAACACGCTGGCCGACCGCATGGCGGTGCTGGCGGCGCTGGAGTCGGTCAGCCTGGTGGTGGAGTTCGACGAGGACACGGCGCTGGAAGTAGTCTTGGCGGCGCGGCCGGAAATCTACGCCAAGGGCGGCGACTACGACATGACGGCGATTCCGGAAGGGCAGGCGGTGCTGGCCTATGGCGGGCGCGCGGTCGCCATCGACTTCGAGCATGAGCGCTCGACCACCAAGCTGGTGGCGAAGATCCGGGGCTGAGCCATGCAAGAAGCATCACCTGCCGCCACCGACGTCCAGGTCCGGGACCTTCCGCAAGTGCGCGCTACAGCAAATCTGTTGATCGCTGTCGGGATTCTCGAACTGGTCTACGGCCAGTGGACCGCCCCGCCTGGGCAGCTCAAGCTCGACATCATGTGGCTGGCTGTCGGGCTAGCGCTCTATTTTGGCAATGCGAAGCTCATTGCGGTGATTCGATGGATGGCCCTGTTTGCTGTCGTTCCCGCGGTCGTGATGCCGGTACAGCAGCTCCTGCTGGCCCCACTTGAGCTGACGATGGTGCAGCTGCGCCTGTATCCGGCCCAGGTCCTCTTGTTCTTCGTCCCGCTGCTTATCACTGCGGCGCTCGTGTCGTTTGTGGCGTGGCGGCTCAACAGCGAACCGGTCAAATCGGTGCTGCGCGCCCACGGGAGAACGCCTGCGGGCCCCGTCGTTCCTGCGGTGTTGGGTTTGTTGGTCATCATCGGCAGCACAGCCTTCCTGCATCGCACGCTCGACGGGCCCGATGCGGCCCAGGCTGCGGAGATGGCGGCGAAGCGATTCGGGACGAAATACAAGTACTTTACCAATCGGCTGCATGTGGTGAGCAATAAGGGGACGACCGTGTATGCAACGGTGCAGATGTGGAATGACCATGAGGCGTTGCAAGTGCCGGTGCAATGGAGCCGGTAGTTGCGGTCGCGAAGAACAGTGAGAACGACATGGTTGAATTAAAAATCCTTACTCTCATTTTTGTACTCGTTTTCGGCATCCCCAATCAAATAATCGACTACAAACATCGGAACCGATACGAACCCGGCCATGCGTGGGGGTACTACGCAAAACTCAGCAAAGAAGGCAATTGGGAAGGGCGCTTCATGATGTGGTCAGGCTACCTCGCGATTTATTTCATTTTGGGAGCGCTTGCTTACACCTTCTATTTGCTGGCGCAGTAGGAGCCGACGGACACAAGGTCCGACGATTGCCTCGCACGCCTTGCTGATACCCTCAGCGATGCCGATTGCCCGCATGGCCGCGCCAGCCAGCCAACGCGCACGACACCGGCCCTAGCCTTAAGATACGCTTCATCTCCCCACCCCACACTGGTGGCCCCTGAGCCACCCTTACCTGATCCCATGCGCATCCTGCTGGTCGAAGACGACACTTCCCTCGGTGACACCATCCAGTCCTGGCTGCGCCTGGACGGGCATGCGGTGGACTGGGTGCGCCGCGGCGACTCGGCCCAGACGGCGCTGGCAACCCACCACTACGACTGCGTGCTGCTCGACCGCGGCCTGCCTGGCCTGTCCGGCGACGCATTGCTCAGCGCCTTGCGCAAGGCCGGCAATACCGTCCCTGTCATCCTGATCACCGCCTTCAACGCGCTGGCCGACCGGGTCGAGGGCCTCGACCTGGGCGCCGACGACTACCTGGTCAAGCCCTTCGAGCTGGAAGAGATGTCGGCCCGCATCCGGGCCGCCGTGCGGCGCGGCGCCAGCCGGGCCAGCAACGCGCTGGCGCACGCCGGCATCGCGCTCGACCTCGAGACCCGCCAGGCCAGCCTGCACGGCCAGCCGGTGGCGCTCACCGCGCGCGAATATCATGTGTTGTACGCGCTCCTGCTGCGCAAGAACGGCATCGTCACCCGCGCCCAGATCGAGGAAAGCCTGTATGGCTGGGGCGAAGAAGTCGAGAGCAATGCCATCGAGGTCTATATCCACAACCTGCGCAAGAAATTCGGCAGCGACAGCATTGTCACCGTGCGCGGCCTCGGCTACCGCCTGAGGGAAGATGCGCAGCCTTGAACCCGCGCGGCCCTGGTCGCTGCGCCGGCGCCTGCTGGGCGCCATCCTGGTCGCCAGCACCGTGCTGTGGCTGGCGGGCCTGGGCACCCTGACCGCGCTGGCCTGGCGCGAGACCGGCGAAGTGTTCGACGACGCGCTGGAAGAATCGGCCTATATGCTGATGGCCGCCACCACCGACCTCGATGCGCGCGGGCTGCTGGCGCCGCTGCCACCCCTGGCGGGCGACGAGGTGCGCCGGGTCGACATGCAGTACCAGGTCGTCTCCGCCGGCGAGGTGGTGCAGCGCACCGAGGGCGCGCCGGCGCGTCCCTTCATTGGCGACTACGACGACGACCATGGTTTCGCCGACCTGCGGATCGACGGCGATGCGTGGCGCGTGTTCGTGGTGCGCGACGAGGCGCGCCGCTTCGAGGTGCAGGTCGGCCAGCGTGCCGAGAAGCGCATGGACATCCTGGAAGAATTGGCCGAAGTACTGTGGCTGCCGGCGCTGGGCTTCCTGGCGCTGCTGGCGCTGGTGTGCTGGTGGCTGACCGGGCGCGTGCTGGCGCCGCTGCGCCGCACCACCGCGGCGATTGCCGCCAAGACCCCGGACGACCTGGCGCAGGTAGCGGCCGAAGGACAGCCGCGCGAACTGCTGCCGATCGTCGGCGCGCTGAACGACGTACTGGCGCGCCTAGACACGGCGCTGCAGGCCGAGCGCCGCTTCACGGCCGACGCCGCGCACGAACTGCGCACGCCGCTGGCGGGCCTGCACATGCACGTGCAACTGCTGCAGCGCCAGCATCCGGACCTCGTTGCACCCTTCCAGAAGCTGCGCCAGGACATCGCGCGCCTGACGGCGCTGGTCGACAGCCTCCTGACGCTGGCGCGGCTCGACCCGCTGGCGCGCGCGCAACTGGGCAGCGAATCGGTGGCTTTGCTACCCCTGTTCGACAGCCTGCTGGCCGAATACGCGGGCGAGGCGGCGCGGCGCGGCATCGACCTGACCCTGCGCCGAGACATCGACGCGGTCAGCGCCGACCCGCACATGCTGGCCATCATGCTGCGCAACCTGGTCGGCAACGCGCTGCGCTATTGCCCGGCGGGCAGCAGGGTCGAAGTCGCAGCCGGCATGCATGAAGGACGCGCCCGCGTCACCGTGCGCGACGACGGCCCCGGCGTCGACGACGCCAGCCGCCGGCGCCTGACCGAGCGCTTCTTCCGGGTACTGGGCCAGGAAGAGGGAGGCAGTGGACTGGGCCTGTCGATCGTCCAGCGCATCGCCGACCTGCACGGCATCGCGCTGGCGTTCGGGCCGGGCCTGGACGGGCGCGGGCTGGGGGTCTCGCTGGCTTGGCCGCCTTAAGATCGGGTTAATGTCCAGCCGGTGTAATGGCGTCATCCACTCACCGACACAAAGGACCGACCATGAAACGCATCCTCCAGATTTCCACCATCACCACCTTGCTGGCCGCTTCGGCCTTCGCCATCGGCCAGCCGACCGGCTATACGGGCCCCCAGGCCAAGCCGGCGCCCGGCAGCTACACCGGCCCGTCGAGCGTGCCGCTGATGAAAGCGAAAGACCTGCTCGACAAGGGCAAGGACGAACAGCACGCCCGCCTGCAGGGCAAGCTGGTGAGCCACAAGGGCGGGGAAGAATACGAATTCCTTGATGCCAGCGGCAAGATCACGGTGGAGATCGACGCCAAGCTGTTCCCGGCGGGCGTGACCATCGACCACAACACGGTGGTCGAGCTGACCGGCGAATTCGAGAAAGAGACCTTCGAGGACCCGAGCTTCGAGGTCAGCCAGCTGAAGGTCGTTGGCAAATAGGCGCCACGCGCGCCATGCCATGCCGTCCGGAGTACGCCGGGCGGCATTTTTTTTGGCGCTGTCACCCTTGGCTGTGGATGAGGATTGAACTGTCGAGCTGCGCCACGGTCCAAACCGTATCGCCATCCCACGGAGCCTTCCATGCGTTCGCCCCGCTTCAAGAAGTGGTTCGCCGCCCTGCCGGTGCTGAACCAGCCCCAGCGCCTTCAAGTGATCGACGCCTTGCGCCCGGCGGCCGGGCTCGATCAATTGCGGGCGCTGCTCGACGGGTTCCGAACCGAGCGCTGCTGTCCTGCATGCGCCAGCACGCGCTGGCACCGGCATGGCCAGGCCAATGGCTTGCAGCGCTATCGCTGCCGGGAAT
>NZ_FOLD01000044.1 GCF_900112225.1 Massilia yuzhufengensis
CCTATCACCGCCGCCTGCGCGACTGGCTGGCGCGCTTCCACGGCGTCGCGTCCCGCTACCTGACGAACTACCTGGGCTGGCGCAGGGCGCTCGATGGCCGGCGCGTCACGTCTGCCGAGGGATTGCTGCGCCTGGCAATCAAACCCATCCATAGCAAAGGGTGATAGCGCCTTTTTTTTGGGCCGCATCTTCTTTATCCAGAACGCATTTTCTACATTCATCGGATGATCCACACTTGACTAATTACGCAGGTCCAAGCAAGATTGGCATCGATGTCTAGACATATGTGTCTAGACAAAATTGGAGTCGGACCACCATGAACAAAACCCTTGCCGCAGTCCTTGCCGTCCTCTCCAGCGCCGCCACCGGACAGGAAGCGCCCACGCCCGCCGACCCGCCGCCTGCAGTGGTTGAAGTAAAGGCCAATGCCGACACCCTGCGCAAGAACGACACCGCCAGCCGGGTGGTCGTCACGCATGAAGAACTGGTGAAGTACGGCGACCGCTCGGCGCTGGACGCAATGAAGCGCCTGCCCGGCGTGACGGTGAGCGATGGCGGCGTGCGCATGCGCGGGCTGGGCGGCGGCTACACGCAGCTGCTGGTCGATGGCGAGCGCGCCCCGGCCGGCTTCTCGCTGGAAGCGCTGGCGCCGGAGGCGATCGAGAAGATCGAGGTGGTCCGGGCCGCGACGGCCGAATACAGCACGCAGTCGATCGCCGGCACCATCAACATCATCCTGCGCAAGACGGTGAACAAGGATTCGGGAGAACTCAAGCTCGGTTACGGCGGCGGCGCCGGCAGCCGCTCGCCCGGGATCACGGTCGGCCGTTCCGGCAAGCGCGGTGACCTGAGCCACACCCTGGGCGCCAGCGTCGCGCGCAGCGAGCGCCCGTCCTGGCTGGTCGATCGCGAGTCGTCCACCCTGCCGGATGGCAGGCTGGACGAGCTGCGCGAAACCCGCACGCAGTATCGGCAGCTCTTCACCAGCATCAACGCCAATGCGCGCCTGGGCTGGACGCCGCGGGCCGGCGACAGCCTGACCTGGCAGGCTTTCTTCAACAGGGGCAGCTTCGACGGCAGCGAAGACAACCGCACCACCACCCTGGCCGGGCCGGCCTATCCCTATCCGTATTTGCCTGCTGCACTGGCCGGCGACGCGACCAGCCTGCGCAGCGATGTCGCGCTGGCCAGGCGGCTGGAGGGCGGGGCCAGGCTGGAAGCGAAGCTCGCGCTGTCGGCATCGCACAATACGCGCAATATCGCGCGCCAGGCCTACCGCGCCGACCGGCTCGTGCTGGACGCATTCGACGCCGGCGATATCCACGACAAGGGCGTGACCAGCACCGGCAAATACCTGGTGCCGCTGATCGAGGGCCATGCCTTCGCCTTCGGCTGGGACGTGGGCCGCAGCCGCTACGAGCAGCGCGACCTGCGCACCGAGCGCGCCCTGGCCGGCAACCTACCGATCAATTTCGACAACGGTTTCGACGCCACCATCGACCGCGTGGCCGCCTACGCCCAGGACGAATGGGACCTGCGCCCGGGCTGGTCGGTCTACCTGGGCGCGCGCTGGGAAGGCATGCGCATGCACACGACAGGCGACGGCTTCGCGCCCACCCGCGCCCGTTACCAGGTCTTCAGCCCGCTCGCGCAGACGCTGTGGAAGATCCCGGGTGCGCAGCAGGACCAGCTGCGCCTGGCCCTGAGCCGCACCTACCGCGCGCCGCCGATCTCGCGCCTGATCCCGAACTACTTCTACACCACCTTCAATTCCGAGGTCTCGCCCGACTACATGGGCAACCCGCGCCTGCGCCCGGAACTGGCGACCGGCATCGACGCCGCCTACGAGCATTACTTCACGGCCGGCGGCCTGGTGTCAGTGAGTGCCAGCACCCGCGCGATCCGAGACTTCATCCGCAGCACGGTGCGCTTCGACGGCCTGCGCTGGGTGTCGGCGCCGGTCAACCAGGGCAGGGCGCGGGTGGACAGCCTGGCGTTCGAGGCCAAGCTGCCGATGAAGACCCTGGGCAGCACGCTGCCGGTCGAGCTGCGCGCCAATGTCAGCCGCAACTGGTCGCGCGTGGACGCGGTGCCCGGTCCCGGCAACCGGCTCGACCGCCAGCCGCGCTGGTCGGCCAACCTGGGCGCCGACTACGGTGGCCCGACGATTGCCGCCGGCGCCAGCTTCAGCTTCGTCTCGGGCGGCTGGACCCGCACGTCCATCTTCCAGTCGGCCTACGGCGGCTCGACGCGCGACCTGGACGCCTTCGCGCTCTATAAGTTCAGTCCCCTGCGCCAGCTGCGCTTCACGGCCAGCAACCTGCTGGCACCAAGCCGGCTGGGGGCCTCGCGCTATGCCGACGAGCGCGGCGTGCAGCAAAGCGCCACGGTGGGAAGCAGTTACCGGACCTGGCGCCTGCAGTACGAGCATCAATTCCAGGTGAAATAATTGGTGATCACAGCCCCCGTAAATCGTGGCAAACTTGCCAGATACTTATAACGAGGAGATCCCATGGTCGTACTTGGTCGTTTTTTGAGCGGCGCCGTGCTGGCGCTTGCCGCCACCGCCGCGCTGGCCGGCCCGCCGGTCGCGCGGGTGCAGCCGGTGACCGACACCCATTTCGGCGAGAAGGTGGTGGACCGCTACCGCTGGATGGAAAACGACAAGGACCCGGAGTGGCTGCCCTTCCTGAAGAACCAGAACGCCTATACCCGCACGGTGCTCGACGCGCTGCCGCTGCGCAGCGAACTGCTGGCGCGCATCCAGCAGCTCACCGGCGACATCACCTCGCCGGCCGCGATCCAGCGCGCCGGCGCCCGCACTTTCTACCAGCAGCGCCCGGCCGGCACCAATAACTTCAAGCTGTTCGTGCAAGAGAAGGGGCAAAGCCGCCTGCTGGTCGACCCGACCACCCTCGATACCGCAAGCAGCCACTATTCGCTGGACTGGTGGAGCGCCTCGCCGGACGGCAGCAAGCTGGTGTACGGCCTGTCGAAGGACGGCAGCGAGGATTCGGTGCTGCAGGTGATGGACGTCGCCAGCGGCGCCATCCTGCCCGAGCGCATCGCCAACACCCAGAGCGCCAGCCCGAGCTGGCTGGAAGACAGCTCCGGCTTCTTCTACAACCAGCTTACCGGCCGGGTGAACACGCCGGAACGCTTCCTCGATTCGCGCGCGCGCTTCCACCGCCTGGGCGACGAGCCGTCCAAGGACCTGGTGCTGATGGCGCGCGGCCATGACCGCGCCGTGAAGTACGACAGCATCCAGATGCCGCTGATTTTCGCCACGCCGCGCTCGCGCCACGCGCTGCTGATGCTGACCGACGTGCGCCAGGAAAAGCGCTTCCTGATCGCGCCGCTGCAAGATGTGCTCAAGGGCCGCGCACGCTGGACGCAGGTATCCGACTTCGCCGACGAAGTCACCTACGCCGACCTGCATGGCGACGAACTCTACCTGCTGTCCTACAAGGGCCACCCGCGCGGCCGCGTGCTGAAGGTTAACGCGCAGTCGCCGTCGGTGCGCAACGCGCGCGAAGTGGTGGCCGAATCCGCCCTGGTGCTGCAAGACCTGACCCGCGCGAAGGATGGCCTCTACCTGCGCGCCATGGACGGCGGCATCGGCAAGGTCCTGCGCCTGGATGCCCAGGGCAAGCTGGCCAGCATCGCCCTGCCGTTCGACGGCACGGTGCCGACCCTGGCCGCCGATCCGGATGCGCCGGGCGCGCTGATGCTCCTCTCCGGCTGGCTCACGCCCACCGGGATCTGGAGCATCGGCGCCGACGGCAAGGTGGCCGATACCGGCATCACGCCGAAACCGGCGATCGACGTCAGCGCCTACGCCACCGAGCGCCGCTTCGCCAGCGCCAAGGACGGCACCAAGATTCCGTATAGCCTGATCTATAAGAAAGGCATGAAAAAGGACGGCAAGAACCCGGTCTTCATCTCGGCCTACGGCAGCTATGGTGCGGCCGCCTACACGCCGGCCTTCGCGGGCCGCCTGCTGGCCCTGATCGACCAGGGCGCCATCGTCGGCTTCGCCAATGTGCGCGGCGGGGGCGAGTACGGGCGCGACTGGCACCGCGCCGGCCAGCTGGAAAAGAAACCGAATACCTGGCGCGACCTGATCGCCGTGTGCGAAGACCTGAACGCCAACGGCTACACGTCGCCGGCGCATACCGCCATCGGCGGGCGTTCTGCGGGCGGCATCCCGACCGGCATGGCGCTGGCCGAGCGTCCCGACCTGTTCGCCGCCGTGGTCTCGGGCGTGGGCTGGCACAACCCGCTGCGCTACGTGGCGGAACAGAACAGCTTCGCGGAAGAGCCGGAGTGGGGCGCGATCCGCGACCAGGCCGGCTACAAGGCCTTGAAGAGCATCGACAGCTACCAGGCGGTGAAGGATGGCGGCAAGTATCCGGCGGTGTTGCTCACCACCGGCGTCACCGACCCGCGCGTAGCGCCCTTCCACCCGGCCAAGATGGCGGCGCGCCTGCAGGCGGCAACGGCCAGCGGCAAGCCGGTGCTGCTGCGCGTCGATTTCGACGCCGGCCACGGCATGGGCTCGACCCGCGCGCAGCAGGATATGGAAGCGGCCGATACCTACGCCTTCATCCTGTCACAGACCAAACCAAAGTAGTAGGGTGGTCGGCTCCGCCGACCGCGCGTCCAATTCACCCATGAATCGACGCGCGGTCGGGTTGTGAGAATCAGGTCCCGCCCGCATAGCCATTCTGGCGCCACGCCTCATACACCACCACCGCCACGGTGTTCGACAGGTTGAGGCTGCGGTTATCCGGCAGCATCGGCAGGCGGATGCGCTGGGCGGGCGGGAAGCTGTTGCGCAGCGCCGGGTCCAGCCCACGCGACTCCGCCCCAAACACGAACACGTCCCCGGGACGAAACTGCGCGTCCGCAAACGGCGACGACCCATGTGTCGTCAGCGCGAACATGCACGCCGGATCCGGTTTGGTGTCGAGCATGAATGCTTCCCAGTCCTTGTGCACCTTCATGGTGGCGTAGTCGTGGTAGTCCAGCCCCGCGCGGCGCATCTTGGCGTCGTCGAGCGGGAAGCCGAGCGGCTCGACCAGGTGCAGCTGCACGCCGGTGTTGGCGCACAGGCGGATGACGTTGCCGGTGTTCGGCGGGATTTCTGGTTCGACCAGTACGACGTGGAACAAGCTGTTCTCCTGACTTATATAGTGAGTGGCATTCAGTGGGGCGGCGTGCGGGCGAACACGAAGTTCGTCACCCGCGCCGCGCCGGCACGCTTGAGCACGCCGGCCAGTTCATCGAGCGTGTGGCCGCTGGTCATGACATCGTCGACCACGCCCACGTGCCGCCCCAGCAGCGCGGCCTGGCCCTGCGCCACGGCAAAGGCGCCGCGCACGTTGCGCAGCCGCTCGTTCGGCGCGACGCCGGACTGGGCCCGGGTTTCCACCAGTCGCTCGACCAGCCGCGGCGCCAGCATGACGCCCAGCGAAGCCGCCAGCGGCCTGGCCACTTCGAGCGCCTGGTTGTAGCCGCGCTCGGCCAGCCTGCGCGGCCCCAGGGGTACCGGGCACAGCACGTCGGGCAACACCAGGCCCTGGCGCGCCAGCGCCGCAGCATGCAGGCGGCGCGCCATCCACGGCGCCAGTGCGAGCCGGGCGCTGAATTTCAGTTGCAGCACCAGCTGGTCGACCGGGACCGCATAGTCGCAGGCGGCCAGCGTGGCGTCATAGGCGGGCGGATCGGCCACGCAGGCGCCGCAGCGCCGTCCCGCGTCGCTCGCCCCAACCGGGTTGGCGCAGCAGGGGCAGCGTGCGTGGGCGTCGCCCGCATAGGCCAGCGAGCAGGCCGCGCACACCGGTTCATCGCCGGTCGCGCCGCACAGCACGCAGCTGGACGGGAGGAGGGCGCCGAGCAGGGCGCCCGGCCATCGCGACAAACGGGAAAGCAGGGTCATCGGCTCTGATCCGCGCAACCATGTACACTCCCGCCATTATCTCATTTGTCCGCTCCACCACCATGGCTTCCCCGCAACCCCCGCAATCCAGTTCGCGGATGAGCGCGCCGATCGACCTGGCCCGCGTCCGCACCCTGTTCGCCGATCCCGGCAGCATCGCTCCCTCCGATTTCCTGCGCCGAGAAATTGCGCTGCGCATGCATGAGCGCCTGCAGCTGGTGAAAATCGCCCCCAAGCAGGTGCTCGACGCCGGCTGCGGTGCAGGCGCCGACCTCGCCTTGCTGCAAAAAACCTATCCGGCCGCCCAGATCCTGGGCATCGACGCCGCGCCCGCCATGGCGGCCAGCGAGAAAGCGCCGGCCCCGGCCACGCGCTCGCTGAACCAGATGCTCAGCCGTTTGCTGCCGGCCAAGGCTGGCGTCGACATCGTCTGCGGCGATTTCGGCAGCCTGCCGTTCGGCGCGAACTCGCTCGACCTGCTGTGGTCGAACCTGGCGCTGCACTGGCATCCCCAGCCGGACCGGGTGTTCGCCGAATGGCGCCGCGCGCTGCGGGTGGACGGTTTATTGATGTTCTCAAATTTCGGCCCGGATACCTTCATCGAGCTGCGCACGGCCTTTGCCGCCATGGACGACACGCCGCATACCCTGCCTTTCGTCGATATGCACGACTTCGGCGACCAGCTGGTGGAGGCCGGCTTCTCCACGCCAGTCATGGATATGGAGCGCATTACGGTCACGTACGATACCGTACACGCCCTGTTGGCCGACGTACGCGCACTGGGGGGTAACCCGCTCGACACCCGCCGGCGCGGCCTGGTCGGGCGTGCGGCATGGCAGCGCATGGTAGAGGCGTTCGAGGCCCAGCGCCGCCCGGATGGCAAGCTGGGATTGAGCTTCGAGGTCATCTACGGGCACGCGTTCTTGCCTGCTCCCAGGACCACGGCCGCCGGGGAATCCATCGTGCGTTTCCAGCCGCGCAAGCCCTAATTACCGCTGGCAACAACACGGGGCGATTTTCCTTGAATAAAAATTACTGATTTGATTATAATCAGTGGCTATTTTTGTCGTATGGACGAGTAAAGCGCTGAAAAAAGCAGCAGATCTGGACAAAAGTAGAATGAATTGCAGCATTAGCAGAGCCGCCGGCAGCAGGTAGCACGACGCTACCGGCAGCCGGCGTGCAGGTTTCCCACCGTTTCCGCAGCGCATTTCGCGGTAGCTTGGAAGCTTTTCTGCGAAACATGTTTCGGAGCGGCGGCAGTTCGTTCATGGAATTGTCGACCGTTAAAAATATTTTATTTTGGGTGGTTGGGGACAACATGACATACGCAACGCGACTTGGGGCCTTGATGTTCGGCCTCGCAGCAACGGCCAGCATCCCTGCATGGGCGGCTCAGGAAACGACCGGCCGGCCGCTGGAACACCAGTTGAACATGCAGCTCCCCGTGAACGGCCTCGGCGCCGACATCTACAGCCTGCATAACTGGATGATGATCATCTGCCTGGTGATCTTCGTCGCCGTGTTCGGCGTGATGTTCTATTCGGTCTTCAAGCACCGCAAGTCGCTCGGCCACAAGCCAGCCACCTTCCACGAATCCACCGCCGTCGAGATCGCCTGGACCATCGTCCCGTTCCTGATCGTCATCGGCATGGCCCTGCCGGCCACCAAATCGGTGGTCGCCCTGAAAGACACCTCCAACGCCGACATCACCATCAAGGCCACCGGCATGCAGTGGAAGTGGGGCTACGACTACCTGAAGGGCGAGGGCGAGGGCATTGCCTTCCTGTCGAACCTGTCGACTCCGCGCGCCCAGATCGGCCTGCCGGGCGAGCCGGCCACTGAAAAGCGCGGCGAGAACTACCTGCTGGAAGTGGACAATGAAATGGTGGTCCCGGTCGGCAAGAAGATCCGCATGGTGTTCACCGCCAACGACGTGATCCACGCCTGGACCATTCCCGCCTTTGCCATCAAGCAGGATGCGATTCCCGGCTTCGTGCGCGACGGCTGGTTTACTGCCGAAAAAATCGGCACCTACCGCGGCAACTGCGTCGAGCTGTGCGGCAAGGACCATGCCTTCATGCCGATCGTGGTGCGCGTCGTCTCGAACGAGGACTACACGGCCTGGGTCAATACCAAGAAGAAGGAAATGGCTGCGCTGGCCGATGACCCGACCAAGGTCTGGACCATCGACGAACTGAAAACCAAGGGCGAGCAGGTCTACACCGCCAACTGCGTGGCCTGCCACCAGGCCAACGGCAAGGGCGTGCCGAACGCCTTCGCCCCACTGGATGGCTCGCCGGTTGTGAACGGCGCCAAGGCGCACCAGATCGACGTGCTGCTCAATGGCCAGGACACCCCGGCCTACGCCTCGGCGATGCCGGGCTGGAAGCAGCTGTCGGACACCGAGATCGCCGCCGTGATCACCTATACCCGCAACAGCTGGTCGAACAAGGCTGCGGAAAATATCGTACAACCGGCCGAAGTGCTGGCTGCACGTAGCAAGTAATGCATAGCGTTCCAGGGATATCGACATGACTACCAGCACCATCGATCACGCACACGACGATCACCACGGCCACGACCACGCACACGACCACCCGCACGGCTACCGCCGCTGGCTGTTCGCCACCAACCACAAGGACATCGGTACCCTGTACCTGTGGTTCTCGTTCATCATGCTGCTCTCGGGCGGCGTGCTGGCGCTGATGATCCGCACCGAGCTGTACCAGCCGGGCCTGCAGTTCTTCCGTCCTGAATTCTTCAACCAGCTCACCACCATGCACGGGCTGGTGATGGTGTTCGGCGCGATCATGCCGGCCTTCGTCGGCTTCGCAAACTGGATGATCCCGCTACAGGTGGGCGCGTCGGACATGGCCTTCGCCCGCATGAACAACTTCTCGTTCTGGCTGCTGCCGCCGGCGGCGATCCTGCTGGCAGGTTCCTTCTTCTCGCCGGGCGGCGCCACCGCCGCCGGCTGGACCCTGTACGCACCGCTGTCGACCCAGATGGGCCCCGGCATGGACATGGCGATTTTCGCGATGCACATCATGGGCGCGTCGTCGATCATGGGCTCGATTAACATCATCGTCACCATCCTGAACATGCGCGCGCCCGGCATGACCCTGATGAAGATGCCGATGTTCTGCTGGACCTGGCTGATCACCGCCTTCCTGCTGATCGCCGTGATGCCGGTGCTGGCTGGCGCCATCACCATGACCCTGACCGACCGCCACTTCGGCACCTCGTTCTTCAACGCGGCCGGCGGCGGCGACCCGGTGATGTACCAGCACATCTTCTGGTTCTTCGGCCACCCCGAGGTCTACATCATGATCTTGCCGGCTTTCGGCATCGTCTCGCAGATCATCCCGGCGTTTGCCCGCAAGCCGCTGTTCGGCTACGCCTCGATGGTCTACGCAACGGCCTCGATCGCGATCCTGTCCTTCATCGTCTGGGCCCACCACATGTTCACCACCGGCATGCCGGTGACCTCGCAGCTGTTCTTCATGTACGCCACCATGCTCATCTCCGTGCCGACCGGCGTGAAGGTGTTCAACTGGGTCGCCACCATGTGGAAGGGCTCGATGACGTTTGAAACCCCGATGCTGTTCGCGGTCGGCTTCATCTTCGTGTTCACCATGGGCGGCTTCACCGGCCTGATCCTGGCAGTGACCCCGATCGACATCATCGTGCATGACACCTATTACGTGGTGGCGCACTTCCACTACGTGCTGGTGGCCGGTTCGCTGTTCGCGCTGTTCGCCGGCTACTACTACTGGGCGCCGAAGTGGACCGGCTACATGTACAACGAAATGCGCGGCAAGATCCATTTCTGGCTGTCCTTGATTACGTTCAACGTCACCTTCTTCCCGATGCACTTCCTGGGCCTGGCCGGCATGCCGCGCCGCTATGCGGACTACGCCACCCAGTTCACCGACTTCAACATGATCGTGTCGATCGGCGCCTTCGGCTTCGGCCTGTCGCAGGTCTACTTCCTGTTCGCGGTGGTGCTGCCGAATATCCGCGGCGGCAAGAAGGCGGAAGCCAAGCCATGGGAAGGCGCGGAAGGCCTCGAGTGGACCGTGCCGAGCCCGGCGCCGTTCCACACCTTCGAAACCCCGCCACTGGTGAAATAATCATGGGCACCCAAGAGCGCAAGAAGAGCAACCTGAAGACCGCCCTGGTGCTGGGCGCGATCGCGCTGTTCTTCTTCGCCAGCGTGATCGTCAAGTTCCTGATCAGGAACTGACATGGCCACCATCAGCAGCCGCATTCGGCGCCTGAACCGCTCCACGCTGGGAAAACTGGTGGTGGTGGCGATCATGATGTTCGGCTTCGGCTACGCGCTGGTGCCGGTGTACCGCCAGATCTGCGAGGTGCTCGGCATTAATGTGATCACGCAGAAGGGCGAGTTCGTGGCGGCGCCGGTGAACTCCCAGATCGACAAGACACGCACCATCGTCGTCGAGCTGGACGGCAATTCGCAGGGGCCATGGCGCTTCCGCCCGACCACCCGCAGCATCGAGGTGCACCCGGGCGAACTGGCCACCGTGACCTACGAGGTGGTCAACACCCAGGGCAGGGCGGTCAAGGCGCAGGCGATCCCGAGCTACGCGCCGCAGGTCGTGACGCCGCACTTCAAGAAAGTGGAGTGTTTCTGTTTCCAGGAGCAGACGCTGCAGGCCAACGAGGCGCGCCAGATGCCGGTGGTGTTCTTCATCGATCCGGCGTTGCCGCGCGAGGTGAAGAACATCACGCTGTCGTACACCTTCTTCGAGATCGGCGGCGCGATCAAGGCCGCCGCGGCGCCTGCCACCGGCGCGGTCGTGAAGTAAGTTGACATGAACGAGAAACCGCACCAGCGCAAGGCCAGCTTCCTGGCCACGATGAAAGCGGTATTCTGGTCGTTCTTCGGCGTGCGCAAGCGCAGCGATTACGAGCAGGATGCGGCCAACCTGAACCCGGTGCATGTGATCATCGCCGGCTTGATCGGGGCGGCGATTTTTATCGGGCTGATTATCCTGGCAGTGCGGTTTGCAGTAGCGCAGTAAGACATAACGAAGTCGTCGCAGCTAGCGGCATCGAAAAATATAACAACGTCGTCCCCGCGCAGGCGGGGACCCAAGTTTCGCGATTCAGAGTTACCGAAAATTCAAAGAATCAGCTTGAGGAGATGAAGATGAGTTCGCCACATACCGTGCCACATTATTTCGTGCCAGGCCCTTCCAAGTGGCCGATGGCCGCCGGCATTTCCATGCTGGTGACCATGCTGGGCGCATCCGCCTGGGTCAACAGCGTGTCCTGGGGCCCGGTCGTGTGCCTGGCCGGCATCGCCGCGATGCTGCTGGTGCTGTACTTCTGGTTCGGCGACGCCATCGGCGAATCCGAATCGGGCATGTACGGCCGCAACATCGACCTGTCCTACCGCTGGTCCATGAGCTGGTTCATTTTCTCGGAAGTGATGTTCTTCGCCGCCTTCTTCGGTGCGCTGTTCTACGCCCGCGCCATCTCCATGCCGTGGCTGTCGGACCTGGACCACAAGTTCATCTGGCCTGACTACGCACCGACCTGGGGCAATGGCGGCCCGGCCGGCGTCACCGACAGCTTCCAGACCATGGGCCCGTTCCCGATCCCGACCATCAACACCGCGCTGCTGCTGCTGTCGGGCGTGACGCTGACCATCTCGCACCACGCGCTGCGCGAAGGCCACCGCACCAAGACCGCGATCTGGCTGGCGGCCACCATCTTGCTGGGCGCCGTCTTCATGGGCTTCCAGGTGTATGAGTACATCCACGCCTACCAGGAACTGAACCTGAAGATGACCTCGGGCATCTACGGTTCGACCTTCTTCATGCTCACCGGCTTCCACGGCTTCCACGTGACCCTGGGCGCGATCATGCTGTCGGTGATTCTGTACCGTGTGCTCAAGGGCCACTTCACGGCGGATCACCACTTCGGCTTCGAAGGCGCGGCCTGGTACTGGCACTTCGTCGACGTGGTGTGGCTGGGGCTGTACGTGGTGGTGTACTGGCTGTAAGGAATCAGTGGCTGGCGGATCGCCGGCCATGTAGGGTGGGCGGGTCTCCCGCCCACGCGTTCAACTGACAGGGAACAATCGCGACCCGAGTCCTTCGACGTACTTTGAACGCGTGGGTGGAGAACCCGCCCACCCTACGTTTGATGTGGCGTTCTGGATGGCGCGATTCAACGGATGCCGGTCGGCGCAATCCACCCCATCTTGTAGGCAGCGAGCAGGCACAGGAACAAGGTAATCGACAAGCCCACACGCATCGCCAGCGCATGCACGGTGCGGTTGCTCTGGCCCTTGTCGCGCATCAGGAAGAACAGGGCGGACCCGAGGCTGGCAAGGATCAGGATGAAGGCGATGGCAACAAACAGTTTCATGGTCGGCCCGGGAAAGGTGAAGGCATCATTGTAATGCGGTTCGCTTTCCATTTTCGCCCCATCCCCTTCATTGCCGCGCTTGCTCTTGCCCTGTTGGGCATTGCCCTTGGTAACTGGCAGCAGGGCAGGGCGGCCCACAAGCAGGCCGTGCAGGAACAACTCACCGCCCGCGCGGCCGAGCCGCCCGTCGCGCTCGGTCCCGCCATCACCCCCGCCGGCGCACTCGAATACCGCCGCGTCACCGTCACCGGTGAATTCGTCGCCGGCTGGCCGCTGTTCCTCGCCAACCGCCCGATGGCGGGCCGTCCCGGTTATGTCCTCATGATGCCGTTTAGAATAGCGGGCTCGAACACGCACGTGCTGGTGCTGCGCGGCTGGCTGCCGCGCCAGGCCGAATACGGCAAGCTGCCGGCCTTCGCCACGCCGTCCGGCACCGTGACCATCGAAGGCACGGTCGCCGCCAGCGCCGGGCACGTGATGGACCTGGGCGAGGCCGCGGCGCTGGCGCCGAACGCCATCGTCCAGAACATCGACCCGGCCGCGGCAGGCAAGGCGACTGGGCTGGCGCTGCAGCCCTTCTTCGTGCAGCAGACCGGGCCGGAAGTGCCGGGCTCGGCCCTGCTGCGGGTCTGGCCTTCGCCGTCGAGCGGGATCGACAAGCATCGCGGCTATGCCTTCCAGTGGTACGCGCTGGCGGCCATGGCCATCTTATTTTTTGTGATAACAGGGTTCCGCAGTGGTTCAAGAAAACATGGTCCAAGCAAAAGCAACTGATCCACATTCAGCCCGCCGCACCGGCCGCTGGAAGCTGTTCGCCGTGCTGATGGTATGCGCGGCGCCACTGATCCTGTCCTACCTCACCTATTACGTCATCAAGCCCACCGGCCGCACCAACTACGGCACCCTGATCGACCCGCGCACCCGCCCGATCCCGGCCATGGCCAGCACCACACTCGACGGCAGGCCGGAAAAGCTGGAGCAGTACGCGGGCAAGTGGGTGATGCTGAAAGTGGGCGGCGGCGAATGCCCCGAAGCCTGCCAGAAGCAGCTGTTCGCGATGCGCCAGTGGCGCCTGATGCAGGGCAAGAACATGGACCGCGTGGAACGGGTCTGGCTCGTGACCGACGACAAGCCACTCGACACCATGACCATCCGCCAGTACGACGGCATGCACCTGCTGCGTGCACCGAACGAGACCGTCGGCACATGGCTGCCGGCGGAAAGCGGCACGGCGCCGTCCGACCACATCTACCTGATCGATCCGCTGGGCAACCTGATGATGCGCTTCCCGGTCGATCCGGATCCGCGCAAGGTCTACAAGGACATCGCCAAGCTGCTCAAGGCCTCGGCCATCGGCTAAGCGCCAACCGGCGATTGGAAAACAATGCAAGCTTCTTCCCTGCTGCAACTGGCCCTGATGGGCGTGCTGGTGGCGATCCTGCCGCTGTCGATGGTGTGGATGTCGGCCGACGCCAACAAATTCCGCAAGCTGGTCTGGGTTGCCGTGTTCCTGACCTTCGACCTGATCGTGTTCGGCGGTTTTACGCGCCTGACCGATTCCGGCCTGGGCTGCCCGGACTGGCCGGGCTGCTACGGCATGGCCAACCCCTTCCTGGCGCACGAGCAGATTGCGGCGGCCGAAGCGCTCATGCCGACCGGCCCGGTAACGGTGGCCAAGGCCTGGATCGAGATGATCCACCGCTACCTGGCGATGGGCATCGGCGTGATCATCATGGCGCTGCTGTTCACCTCCATCCGGCAATGGCGCAAGACGCATATGCAGGCCTTCAAGCCGGGCATCCCGCTGGCGCTGTTCGTGTTCGTCTGCATCCAGGGCGCCTTCGGCGCCTGGACCGTCACCCTCAAGCTGCAGCCGGCCATCGTGACCATCCACCTGCTGCTGGGCATGGGCCTGCTCGCCATGCTGGCCTGGCTGGGCGGGCGCGAAGACTACCTGATGCATCCGCCGGCGCCATCCGGTAATGTGCAGGCCGCTGTGAACGGGCAGGGCAGCGCGGCCGGCGAGGGCAGCAAAGCGGGCACGAACGCCGCACTGCGCGGCATCCGCATGCTCGCGCTGCTGGCCGCCGTGGTCGTCACGGTGCAGATCGCGCTGGGCGGGTGGGTGAGCACCAACTACGCCACCCTGGCCTGCGACGAATTCCCGCTGTGCGACGGCTACGTGGTGCCGCCGATGGACTTCGAGCACGGCTTCCACTTATGGCGCGAACTGGGCAAGACGGCGGCGGGCCACTACCTGCCGTTCTCGGCGCTGGTGGCGATCCACTGGGTGCACCGCAACTTCGCCATCGTCGTCGTCGCCGTGCTCGGCCTGCTGGTGTGGCGCGCATGGCGCCATGCCTACCTGGCCCGGCACGCGCGCTGGCTGGCCCTGGTATTGTTGCTGCAACTGCTGACCGGTATCGCGACCGTGTACCTGGACTTCCCGCTGGCGATTGCCGTAATGCATAACGCCGGGGCCGCCCTGCTGGTACTGCTGGTGACCATGTTAAACTACCGGGTGAAGTACCAGATTGAAGTGAACGGCACGACGTGAACTGCGCAGCGAACAGCGCGGCCGCCGCGCCAGCGCCCGCGCCTGCAAGCACCAGCACCCCATTGATGACGACCCAGACAGCCCTCCACAAATCCCCGAACCGCGTTGCCCAGTACTGGGCCCTGACCAAGCCGCGCGTGACGCAGCTGGCCGTGTTCTGCGCCGTCATCGGGATGTTCCTCGCCACCGACGGGTTCCCGGGCTGGCAGGTGCTGGTCGCCGGTACCGCCGGCATCTGGCTGCTGGCCGGCGCCGCCTTCGCGGTGAACTGCCTGGTGGAGGCGAAGATCGACGCGCGCATGGCGCGCACCGCCCGCCGCGCCACCGCGATGGGCGAGCTCACCAACACCCAGACGATCGTCTTCTCGGCCGCCATCGGGGGCCTGGGCATGTATATCCTGTACGCGTTCGTCAATCCGCTTACCATGTGGCTGACCTTCGTCACCTTCGTCGGTTACGCCTTCATCTACACCATGCTGCTCAAGCCGGCCACGCCGCAGAACATCGTCATCGGCGGCCTGTCGGGCGCCATGCCGCCGGCCCTCGGCTGGGCCGCGGTGGCCGATGCCGTGCCGATGCAGGCCTGGCTGCTGGTGCTCATCATCTTCGTGTGGACCCCGCCGCACTTCTGGGTGCTGGCCATGTACCGCCGCGACGACTACGCCCGCAGCGGCCTGCCGATGCTGCCGATCACGCACGGCATGCAGTACACCGGCCTGCAGGTCTGGCTCTACACCATCGCCCTGGCCGCCACCACCTTGCTGCCCTTCGCCGTCGGCATGAGCGGCCTGATCTACCTGGCCGCCGCCGTCGTGCTCAACATCATGTTTCTGCGCCACTCGTGGCGCGTGCACCGCCACTACAGCGACATGGCCGCGCGCAATGCCTTCACCTGGTCGATCGTCTATCTGTCGCTGCTGTTTGCTGCCTTGCTGGTTGACCACTACTTCAGGTTCTGACCCATGAAAAAACTCCTTGGCGTGCTGATGGTGACGCTGGCGGTGCTGGCGGCCGGCTGCGACAAACTGGCCAGCAAGACACCGAGCTTCAACAACACCGACGTGACCGGCCTCGACTACGCCAAGGGCTTTTCGCTGACCGACCACACTGGAAAACCGCGCACGCTGCAGGACTTCAAGGGCAAGCTGGTGGTGCTGTTCTTCGGCTACACCCAATGCCCGGACGTGTGCCCCACCACGATGGCCGAGATGGCCGCCGTGCTGAAAGAGCTCGGCCCGTCCGCCAAGGACGTGCAGGTGCTGTTCGTCACTCTCGACCCGGAACGCGACACCCGCGAACTGCTGGCTGCCTATGTGCCGGCCTTCCACCCGAGCTTTATCGGCCTGTACGGCGACAAGGAAGCGACCGCGCGTACGGCCAAGGAATTCAAGGTGTTCTACGCCAAGGCGCCGTCCGGCGACGACCCCAAGAACTACACGGTGGACCACACCGCCGGCAGCTACGTGTTCGACCGCGAAGGCAAGCTGCGCCTGTTCGTGCGCCACGGCCAGGGCCCGGGCCCGCTGACCCACGACCTGCGCCAGCTGCTCTAAGCGGTCTTTAATGTCTCTGCTGTTATGATGGCGTAAACACCACACGACAGGGACAGCATGGAACAAGGCACCGGCAGGAACTACACCCGCATCGCGATTGTCGTCCTGCTGACGCTGGGCTGCCTGTACGTCCTCCGGCCTTTCCTCGCCGCCATCGTCTTCGCGGCCTGCGTGGTCATCTCCTCCTGGCCGCTGTACCTGCGCCTGCTCGGCGCCATGAAGGGCCGCCGCTCGCTGGCCGCCCTGACCATGACGCTCACGCTCACCCTGCTCATCATCATCCCGCTGGCGATGGTTGCCTACAACCTCGCCGACGACGTCGCCAAGGGCTTCGGCGAAGTGCGCCACGCGATCGAACACCGCGAACTGATGCCGCCGGCCTGGGTGCGCGAGGTGCCGCTGGTGGGCGAGACCATCGACACCTACCTGCGCCAGCTGGTCGCCAGCCGCGACCAGATGATCGCCCTGGCCCAGCGCATGCTGGAGCCGGCCCGCCGCTACCTGCTGGCGGGCGGCCTGATGCTCGGCACCGGCGTCGTCCAGCTCAGCCTGGCCGCCTTCGTCAGCTTCTTCCTCTACCGCGACGGCAAGGCGCTGCTCGAAGTGATCACGGTGGCGATGGCGCGCATGATGGGCGAGGGCGCCGAGTCGGTCTCCGCCACCGTCAGCCAGACCGTGCGCGGCGTCATGTACGGCATGCTCGGCACCGCGCTGGCCCAGGCGATCGTCGCCGCAGTCGGCTTTGCCATCGCTGGCGTGCCGGCCGTGCCGCTGCTGTCGGTGATGATCTTCGTGTCTTCGCTGATCCCGGTCGGCCCGCCCCTCATCTGGGGCGGGGCGGCGTTCTGGCTGTTCCTGCAGCACGAGACCGGCTGGGCGATCTTCATGGTGGTATGGGGAACCTTCCTGATCAGCGGCGTCGACAACATCGTCCGCCCCATGCTGATCAGCCGCGGCAGCAGCCTGCCTTTCCTGCTCACGCTGCTGGGCGTGCTCGGCGGCGTGATCGCGTTCGGCTTCGTGGGGATGTTCATCGGGCCGACGCTGCTGGCCGTGGGCTATTCCTTGATGACCGAATGGACGGGGACGCCGGACCGGGTGATTCGCCAGAACTAGCCTTCCATTCGGGGTCAAGCCTTCCATTCGGGGTCAGGTCTGACATTTGGACACGGCCTCAGCATTGATGCCGGTCCTCAGGCCCTAGCGCTTTGTTATACCGTCGAGCTCGTGTCTGAATGTCAGACCTGACCCTGAAGTGCTGTTATAGCGCCTGCTCAGGCGGCGCCGTCCACACCAGGTTCCACAGGTGGCCGTCGAGGTCTTCAAACCCCTGGTCATACATGAAGCCATGATCTTCCGGCGGATGCGGCGTGCGGCCGCCCGCCGCCACGGCCCGGGCGATCAGCGTATCCACCTCTTCGCGGCTGTCGCAACTCAGGCAGATCACGACTTCGTTGCCCTCCTTGGCCCGTACCAGTGGTTTGTCGATCAGCGAAGTGAAGAAGGCTTCGGTCGTCAGCATCGCCTGGATGCTGCCTTCCGTGATGGTCATCATCGCCGCGTGCTCGCCGCTCAATTGCGGGTTGAAGCTGTAGCCGAGTGCGGAAAAGAAGGCTTTCGACTTGTCGAGATCCCTGACCGGCAGGTTGAGGATGATTTGCTTGTGCATGATGTCTCCATGTTGGAAAGGTGAGGGGCTGCACGTTGACGACGAACGACAGCGCCAGGAATCGACATGCGTACCTTCGGGGTCAGGTCTGACATTTGGACACGAGCTCAGCCGTTATTCCGGCACTGGCCCAGCAACAGCATGCGTACCTTCGGGGTCAGGTCTGACATTTGGACACGAGCTCAGCCGTTATTCCGGCACTGGCCCAGCAACAGGGCTGGATGATCGCTTTTTCCAGGAACGACGGCGTTTTCATGCTTCCAAGGTCGAGCCCGTGTCCAAATGTCAGACCTGACCCCGAAGTGATTGGGGGGAAGGGTTAGCCATGGTCGGCGGGCGCTTGCGGGGCGAGCACGCTGCGCAGGCGCTCGAAGTCGATGGGCTTGGTGAGGTGGTGGTCGAAGCCGGCGTCGAAGGCGCGCTGGCGGTCTTTTTCCTGGCCCCAGCCGGTGGCGGCGATCAGGCGCATGCTGCGGCCGCCCTCCATCGCGCGCAGGCGGCGCGCCAGTTCGTAGCCGTTCAGGTCGGGCAGGCCGATGTCGAGCAGGGCGACTTCGGGGGCGAAGTCCGCCACCATCGCCAGCGCGGCGGTGGCGCTGTGGGCGGTGCGCACTTCGCAGCCGAACAGCTCGAGCGCCATCAGCAGCATCTCGGCGGCGTCGGCATTGTCGTCCACCACCAGGATGCGCGATGGCGCCGGCATCGACGCCAGCACCGGCGCCGGCGCGGCGACCGCCTGCGCCAGCGGCAGGCGCACCCTGAAGCAGCTGCCCCTGCCTTCGCCCTCGCTGTGCGCTTCGATGGCGCCGCCGTGCAGCTCGACGATGCCGCGCACCAGCGCCAGGCCGATCCCCAGGCCGCCGCGCGAGCGTTCCAGCGCCGGCTCCAGCTGCGAGAACATGTCGAACACGGTGGCCAGCGCGTGCGCCGGCAGGCCGATGCCGTTATCCACCACCGCCAGCACCGCCTCGCCGTCCTCGCAGGTGAGCGAGAGCACGATGCGCCCGCCGTCCGGCGTGTACTTGGCGGCGTTGGTGAGCAGGTTGACCAGCACCTGGCTGATCCGCGTCGGATCGGCGTCGACCGTGACCGGCAGCGGCGGCAGGTCGAGCTGCAGGTGGTGCCGGGCGTGGTCCATCAGGCCGGCGGTGTCGAGCACCGCGGCGCGCGCCAGCGCGGCCAGGTCGAGCGCTTCGCGCCGCAGTTCCATCTTGTCCTGGGTGATGCGCGAGACTTCCATCAGGTCGTCGACCAGGTGGGTCAGGTGGTGCAGCTGGCGGTCGAATACCGACAGCAGGCGCGGATTGGCCCCTTCGGCGCCGACCGTGAGGCGCAGCACCTCGAGCGCGCTGCGCATCGGCGCCAGCGGGTTGCGCAGCTCGTGCGACAGCGTGGCCAGGAATTCGTCCTTGCGCCGGTCGGCCGCCGACAGCGCCGCGTTCACGGCCTGCAGCTGGCTTTCGGCGCCGCGGCGCGCTTCCAGCGCTTCCTCGGCGGCCTTGCGCGCGTTGCGCAGCTCGCGCTCGTAGGACTGGCGTTCGGTGGCCATGAACAGGGCCCACTGGTCGCGCACCAGCGCGCCGTCGCGGCGGCGTACGATATTGACCAGCATCGGCAGGCGGGTGCCGTCGCGGTGGCGCAGGTCGATCTGGAGTTCGGCCACCGAGCCGCGCACCTGCAGCACCGGCTGGCAGTGGGTGTGGTGGAACAGGCGGGCGCCGACCGTCATCAGTTCCTGGATGCGGACCTTGCCGACCAGCTCGGGCGGCGAGAAGCCGAGCCAGCTGCAGGCGGTGGCGTTGGCGCGCAGCAGCAGGCCGTCGGCGTCGGCCACCAGCAGGGCGCAGGGCGCTTGGTCGTACAAGGCGTCCGCGTCGAGGAGGGCGCCGGCCATGCCGTCAGTCCAGCGTCGCCGCCAGGAAGGCGTCGATGGCCTGCGAACTGGCGGTGGGCGCGCTCATGTGCGGGCAGTGGCCGATATTGTCGATGATGTGCAGTTCGGCGCGCGCCAGGTTCTGGTGCAGGAAGCCGCCCGCGCTCAAGGGGGCGATCAGGTCGTCGCTGCACTGCAGGACCAGGGTTGGCGTGGTGCACAGCGGCACGTCGGCGCGGTGGTCGGATAAAAAGGTCACGCGCGCGAAGTGCTTGGCGATGTCGGGATCGTTGCGGCAGAAGCTGTCAGTGAGTTCTTCGCGCAGGGTGAGGCGTTCCGGCGCGCCCATGATGGCCGGCGCCAGGCTGCTCGACCACCCGAGGTAATTTGCTTCCATGGTCTCGAGCAGTTCGTCGATGTCGCTGCGCTCGAAGCCGCCCTGGTAGCCGGGGAAGCTGTCGCGATCGTTGATGTAGCAGGCCGACGGCGCCACCATCACCTGCGCCAAGAAGCGCTGCGGCGCCTTGATGGTGGCCAGCATGCCGATCATGCTGCTCACCGAGTGGCCGACCAGGATCACCGGGCCGGTCGCGCATTCGTCGAGCAGCTCGAGCAGGTCGTCGGCGTAGCCGTGCAGGGTGGCGTAGCGCTCGCGCTCGTAGGCCGAGAGGTCGGACCGGCCGCTGCCCACCAGGTCATAGGTGATGACGCGGAAGCGCTCTTCGAAGGCCGGCGCCATGAAGCGCCACATCGCCTGGTCGCAGCCGAAACCGTGGGAGAACACCAGGGTCGCGCCACCGGTGCCGCTCACGCGCACGTTGTTCCGGGCTTGCACAGACATGGTGGCTCCTGGTGGGTGCGGAAAGCTGAATGAGGAACGGCCGCGCGGGAGATTCCCGGCAGCCGCCAGTATGCGCTAGTAATATTGCATGCGCAACAACAATGTCAATCGTGGTCCTCGTCCTCGCCGTCGCGATCCACGCGCGGCAGCACCTTCACCAGCAGGATGCGCGGGCCGTTCATTTTCTTCACCACCACGTCGAACTGCGGGAAGCTGATACGCTGGCCCTGCTTGGGGATATCGCCCAGTTTTTCCATCAGGAGGCCACCCACCGATTCGACGTCGTCCAGCCCCATCTCTTCGTTGTCGATGTCGATCCCGAGCAGGCGCTCGAGCGAGAAGATCGGCAGGCTGGCCTTGCCGATCCAGGTGCCGTCGGGCTGGGCCATCCAGTCGTTCTCGTTCATGCGGAACTCGTCGCGGATCTCGCCCACCATCGCGCCGAGCAGGTTGTCGAGCGTGATGAAGCCGACCGGGCGCTTGCCCTTTTCGCCGATCAGCGCGAAGTGCGGAGCGCCGCCGCGGAAGCGCCGGAAGATGTCCTGGGCCGGGGTGCGCGCCGAGATGGTCTCGACCGGGCGCAGGTGCTGGGTCAGGTCGGTGATGGCGCGTCCGGCCTGCTGGGCGAAGAACAGGTCCTTCAGGTGGATCACGCCGAGCACCTCCTCGCCTTCCTTGTCGAAGTAGGGATAGCGCGAGAAGCGGTTGCGGCGCACCGTCTCCATGTTTTCTTCCAGCGTGCGGCTGGCGTACAGCGCGCTCACCTCGTTAATCGGGCGCATCAGGTCCGACACCGCCAGCTGGCTGAAGTCGAGCGACTGGGCCAGGATGTTGCGCTCGTCGGTGGTGAACTTCTCGCCCGGCTTGCTGGTGCGCAGGATGAGTTTGAGTTCATCGGTCGAATAATGGGTGTCGTGGCCGCCGGCGCCGGCCAGGCCGGCGATGCGCAGCACCATGTTGGCGCTGGCATTGAGCAGGGCGATGGCCGGGTACATCGACCAGTAGAACGCGTACAGCGGGATCGCGGTCCACAGCGCCACGTCTTCCGGCAGGCGGATCGCTAGCGACTTCGGGGCCAGTTCGCCGACCACGATGTGCAGGAAGGAGATCACCGAGAAGGCCACCACGAAGGACACGCCGTGGATCAGTTCGGGCGAGGTCACGCCCAGCATGGCGAACACGGGTTCGAGCAGGCTGGCGAAGGCCGGCTCGCCGACCCAGCCCAGGCCCAGCGAAGCCAGGGTGATGCCGAGCTGGCAGGCGGAAAGGTAGGCGTCGAGCTGGTCGTGGACCTTGCCCAGGATGCGGCCGCGCAGGCCGGAGGTTTTCGCGATGGCGCGCACGCGGGTCTTGCGCAACGTGACGATGCTGAATTCAGCCGCCACGTAGAAGCCGTTCAGCGCCACCAGGAACAGGGCGAGAACGACGAATAAAAAGTTTTCCATTGAAGAGAATAAGTTAAAAAAAGGCAATAGCCGCTGCCATTGTACCTGTCCTGCGCGCCGCCTACGTCCCGGCGAGGATGCCCTTGTGTACCGCCGACAGGATGGCTTCCACCGCCGGGTGCTTGATCTTGCGTTCGCTCGAGACCGCATAGAAGTGCTCGCGTACCTGAGGTACCCGGCCCACCAGCAGCGCGCCGAACTGTTCCTCGATGTCGTGGGCCAGGGCCGCCGGGGCGAAGAACAGGCCCAGGCCGCGCCGCCCGAAGGTATTGAGCAGGGCGTTGTCCTCGAACTCGCCGACCACGTCGGGACGCACTCCGCTGAGCTCGAACCATTCGTCGATCTTGCCGCGCAGGGCATTATTGCGTGTCGGAAGCAGGAACGGCGCGCCATTCAGCGAACGCGGGAACTCCCGGCCCCAGATCTCCGCCAGCGCCGGGTTGCCCACGACGATGGTCTCGCTGTCCGACAGCAGGTGGCTGAACACGCGCAAGGTGGTGCCCGAGCGCACCGCGCGGTCGGTCAGCACGACGTCGAGCTTGTGCAGGGCCAGGTCGGCCAGCAGTTCGTCGAATTCGCCTTCGTAGCACACCAGGCGCACCGGGCGCGGCAACTGTGTGGCAATCTCCAGCAGGCGGTAGGCGGTCAGCTTGGGCAGCGAATCGGAAATGCCCACCGTCAGGCGGGTGCGCGCGCTGTCGGCCTCGGCCAGCGCTTCCTGCATTTGTTCGCCCAGCAAAAAAATCTGGTCGGCGTAGGATAGCGCCAGCCTTCCGGCCTCGGTAAGATTCAGGCGCCGGCCCTGCTGGGTGAACAGGGCCTTGCCCATGGATTGCTCCAGCTGGGCCAGCTGGGTGCTGACGGTCTGGATCGCCAGTCCCAGGCGCTCGGCGGCGCGGGTGATGCTGCCTTCCTTGGCAACTACCCAAAAGTAGTAAAGGTGGCGAAAATTCGTGGGGCTGTGGTTCATTTATTCTGTTTTTACGAAGTAAGTCTTCGATTATCTTCGCTTTTTCAATATCTTGCATGGCCCCATACTGCGGTCTGTCAATTCAACAACAAGAAGCTCACAATGAAGCTTTTTAACAAGAGGGGAACACAAGGATGAAACACTTTACCTGGTCATTTGTCGTGACCGCGATCTGTATGGCCCTGGCGGGCTGGTGGGGCTACGACCATGGCGGCGTGTCCGGCATGCTGACCGCACTGGGCGTCACCGCCATCCTGTCGGTGATGGAAGTATCGCTGTCGTTCGACAACGCGGTGGTCAACGCGTCGGTCCTGAAGGGCTGGAACGAGTTCTGGCTCAAGCTGTTCCTGGGCCTGGGCATGATCATCGCCGTGTTCGGCATGCGCCTGGTGTTCCCGCTGGTGATCGTCGCCGTCGCGGCCGACCTGGGCATGACCGAGGTGTGGAACCTGGCGCTGACCGATCCGAAAGGCTTCTCGACCCACCTGACCAACCACCACGCGGAAGTGGCGGCCTTCGGCGGCATGTTCCTGCTACTGGTGTTCCTGAACTTCCTGCTCGACGATGAAAAAGAAGCCCACTGGCTCGGCAACTTCGAGCGCAAGATCGCTTCGCTCGGCAAGGTGTCGTCGATCGCCGTGCTCATCGCGCTGGCCGCGCTGATGTTCGCCATGGGCTGGGTTGAAGAAGCGCAGAAGATGGTCGTGCTGATGGCCGGCCTGTGGGGCATCGTGGTCTACATCGGTGTCGACATGCTCAGCAGCCTGCTGGAAAAGAGCGAGTCGGATGAAAACAGCAACGTCGGCGACATGGTCAAGAAGGGCGGTATCGGCGGCTTCCTGTACCTCGAAGTGCTGGATGCTTCGTTCAGCTTCGACGGCGTGATCGGCGCCTTCGCGATCACCCAGGACGTCGTGATCATCATGCTGGGCCTGGCGATCGGCGCGATGTTCGTGCGTTCGATGACGGTCTACCTGGTGCGCCAGGGCACGCTGGATGAATACGTCTACCTGGAGCACGGCGCGCACTACGCGATCGGCATCCTGGCCGTGATCATGCTGGTGAGTATGAAGTACCACGTGCCTGAGCTGTTCACGGGCCTGATCGGTGTGGCCTTCATCGCGGCTTCGCTGTGGAGCTCGCTGCAGCACAAGAAGAAACACGCAGTTGCATAAGTAGGGTGGACGGCTCCGCCGTCCGCGCGGTGATAGGCAAGAGTTAAGTAGTCATGCACGAGCTGGTTGAACGCGCGGTCGGCAAGCCGACCGCCCTACGACGGGCGATGTGCATGTGTAAGGAACCGCACGGCGAGCGGCAGAACACCAGCTCGCTGTGCGTCATACCCCGGTGTTCAAAGCAGTAATTTTTAGGAGAGTCACAATCATGGCAATCAGTCTGCAAAAAGGCGGCAACGTCAACCTGTCGAAAGAAGCTCCTGGCCTGACCCAGCTGAAGGTCGGCCTCGGTTGGGACACCCGCGCCACCGACGGCGCAGCGTTCGACCTCGACGGTGCGGTGTTCCTGCTCAATTCGTCGGGCAAGGTTCGATCGGATAGCGACTTCATCTTCTACAACAACCTGAAATCGACCGACGGTTCGGTGGTCCACTCGGGCGACAACACCACCGGCCAGGGCGAAGGCGACGACGAAAGCGTCACGATCGACCTGACCAAGGTACCGGCCGACGTCGACAAGGTCGTGCTGGGCGTGACCATCCACGACGCCGAGGCCCGCCGCCAGAACTTCGGCATGGTCGGCAAGGCCTTCATCCGCTGCGTCAACGGCGCCAGCAACGCCGAGATCGCGCGCTACGACCTGTCGGAAGACAGCTCGACGGAAGCTGCGATGATCTTCGGCGAGGTGTATCGTAACGGCGCGGACTGGAAATTCCGCGCCATCGGCCAGGGTTTCGCGGGCGGCCTGGGGCCACTCGCCAAGAACTACGGCGTCAACGTTTAAACAGATGTGCGGCCCGCCGATGCGCGGGCCGCACCGAATACCAGGGAGTCCAAATGCCAGTATTTACCGTGACCGGGGACGTCGATCCCTTCCTGCATGTCTCGATGCGACGCGGCGAAACCATCTATTGCGAATCGGATGCGATGGTGATGATGGAGTCGACGCTCGACCTGAAGGGCAAGATGAAGGGTGGCCTGGGCAGCGCGCTGATGCGCACCTTCGCCAACGGCGAGTCGTTCTTCCAGCAGCATATCGAAGCGACCCGCGGCGACGGCGACTGCCTGCTGTCCCCAACCCTGCCGGGCGCGATGCAGGTGGTCGACGTCGGCCCGAACAACTACATCATCAGCGACGGCGCCTTCGTCGCGGCCACCAACGGCGTCGAGCTGAAGGTGCGCACCCAGAGCCTCGGCAATGCGCTGTTCGCGCAAAGTGGCGGCTTCTTCGTCACCGAGACCGGCGGCAGCGGCCAGGTGGTGGTGTCGGGTTTCGGGTCGATGTCGATGCTGGACGTCGAGCCGGGCAAGGACGCGATCATCGACAACGCGCACGTCGTGTGCTGGGACAGCACCCTGCGCTACGAGATCTCGATCACGACCGGTACCAGCGGCGGCTTCCTGGGCAACCTGATCAACAGCCAGACCAGCGGCGAGGGCATGGTATTGCGCTTCTCGGGCAAAGGGAAGGTTTATGTATGTTCGCGCAACCGCAACGCATTCAAAGCCTGGATGCAGCAGCCTGCGCGCTAAACAAGGAGATATACAACTATGTCAGTCAATCTGCAAAAGGGCCAGAAGATCTCGCTCGACAAGGAAGCCGGCGGCGCACTGTCGCGCGTGACCATGGGCCTGGGCTGGGACGTGGCCAAGTCGAAGGGCTTCTTCGGCTTCGGCGGCGGCAAGGGCGACGCGGTCGACCTCGACGCATCGGTGGTGATGTTCGACGAATCGAACCGCGCGATCGATACCGTGTGGTTCCGCCAGCTCAAGAGCAAGGACGGCAGCATCACCCACACCGGTGACAACCGCACCGGCGCCGGCGACGGCGACGACGAGCAGATCTCGGTCGACCTGTCGCGCGTCCCAAGCACCGTCAAGTCGCTGGTGTTCACCGTGAACAGCTTCACCGGCCAGAACTTCTCGACCGTGGAAAACGCCTACTGCCGCCTGATCAACGCGGGCAACAACCAGGAAGTGGCGCGCTTCAACCTGTCGGTCCAGGGTTCGCACACCGCCCAGATCATGGCCAAGCTGTACCGCCATGGCGGCGAGTGGAAGATGCACGCGATCGGCGAAAACGGCTCCGGCCGCACGTTTGACGACCTGATGCCGCTGATTACGCCGCATCTGTAATCTGCCGCAGCCGTGGATGGAAAGAGCCGGGCTTGTCCGGTACTGCTGTCCAGTTAAGTTGCAATATGCACGTCGTTCCGGCGAAGGCCGGAACGACGTTTTTACGTTAACAAAAGAATGCATTCCGCCTGACTCGACGGCATTGGGACAAGCCCGGCTCTTTTTGCCGCTCACGCGAGCGGCAGCCACACGGTAAACGTGCTGCCGCTACCAGCACCATCGCTCTCGGCCCGCACCTCGCCGCCGTGCAGCGCCACCATGGTGCGCACCAGCGCCAGCCCGATCCCGAGCCCGCCTTGCGAGCGGTCAGGCGTGCGTTCGGCCTGGGTGAACAGGTCGAACACCTGCGGCAGCAGTTCCGGCCCGATGCCGATCCCGTCGTCGGTCACGCTGAGCGCCACCCGGGCATCCATGCGCGCCACGCGCAGCACGATGCTGCCGCCGCGCGGCGTGTATTTGGCGGCATTGTTGAGCAGGTTCGCGATCACCTGGACCAGGCGGGTGGCGTCGCCGTCGACGCGCGCGCCGGGGGCCTGCATCTCGACCGTGAACGCATGCCCGCGCAGCGCCACCAGCGGCCGCGCCTGTTCCACCGCGCTGTCGACGATCGATGCGATATCGACGATGGCGCGGTCCAGCTTGATCAGCCCGCGCGTCACCCGCGAGACGTCGAGCAGGTCGTTCACCAGCGCCGTCATGTGCCGCACCTGGCGGCCGATTACCTCGCTCGAGACGCGGATCCGGTCCGGGCAGGCCACCAGTTTCAGCACTTCGGCCGCGGACGCGATCGGCGCCAGCGGGTTGCGCAGTTCGTGCGCCAGCATGGCGAGGAATTCGTCCTTGCGCCGGTCCTGTTCGCGCAGTGAGCCATACAGCTGGGCGTTCTCGAAACCGGTCGCCGCGATCGCGGCCAGCTGCACCAGGATGGCTTCGTCCTGGGCGTCGAATGCGCCGCCGGCCTTGTCCGCCACCCGGATAACACCGATCCGGCGGCCGCTGCGGTCGGACAGCGGCACGGCCAGGCTGCCGGGCGCGCACGGAGGCAGGGCGCCGGCTGAGGCCTGGCCGTCCTGGCCCGCCAGCGTCACCTCGACCTGCGCGGCGCCGAGGATGGCGCGCACTTCCTGCGCCAGCGCCTCGGCCAGCGCGTCGCTGGAGAGCGCCGCATGCAGCGTGCGCGAGGCACTCGCCACCTTGGCCAGCAGCGCCGACTGGCGCTGTTCGCGGTCCAGGCGCTGCGCCAGGCCTTCCTGTTCCATCACGCTGTCGTGGATGTCGCGGTTGGCGCCCACCCATTCGCGCACGGCGCCGCCGGCGTCCAGCACCGGGATGCCCTTGGCCGCGGTCCAGCGGTACATGCCGTCGGCGCGGCGCAGGCGGTAGGTGGTTTCGTAGACCGAGCGCGAGGCCACGCAGGCGGTCCATACCTGTTCGGTGCGGGCGCGGTCGTCCGGATGCAGTGCGCCGAAATAGCCGTGTTCCATCAGTTCGGCCTGGGTCTGGCCGGTGAAGGCACGCCACGAGGGCGAGTCCTCGACGATGCCGCCGTCCGGCGTATGCGTCCAGATCATCTGCGAGGTCGCCATGGCAAGCGAGCGGAAACGCTCCTCGCGTTCGCGCAGCGCGGTTTCGGCTTCGACGCGGGCGGTGATGTCTTCGTGCATGAGCATGACCTCGACCACCTGGCCGGCGCTGTCCTTGATCGGGTGGGCGCGCGCCGTGACCCAGCGCGCGCGGCCGGGCTGGCCCAGCGCCGCGGTGTCGTAGTGGATCGCCGGGATCTCGACCGACTCGCCTTCGATCGCGCGCCGCAGGTAGGCCGCGATGCCGGCCGCGACCAGTTGCGGGTCGTACAGGACGTTGTATTCCCGTTCCATGATCTGGCGCTTCAACTCGCTGCCGTCGAAGATGTGCCACAGCTGTTCCCAGGCCTTGTTCACGCTGACGGTGTAGCCCTGCGGGTCGAGGATCTGGAGGCTGACCGGCGACTGTTCGAACAGTTCGCGGAAACGCTGCTGGGGATTGGCGGGGAGGGCCGCGCCGGCGGCGGCCGCTATGTCTGCAGTGGGCAACATGATGTCTTGTTCTTGTTCGATGATGTTGGTGCGGGACCGGCGGCAAGGCTGCGGTGGGGGGCGAATCATGTCACATATTCCATATTCATAGAACATATCCGCGGTGCATTGTTTGCGCCCGGCGCTTGACAGCCTGCGCCGCCCGGCGTACTGTATTACTCAATTAATACACATATACGCACCCAAGGCCCATGAGCAATCATCTACCCCTGCAGTTCTCGATCACGCCAGGATCGACCGAGCCGATTTACCGGCAGCTGGTCGAGCAGGTGCGGCGCCTGGTCGCAGGCGGCCAGATGGCGGCCGGCGCCGAGCTGCCCTCGGTGCGCGAGGTGGCGCAGTCGCTGGCCGTGAACCCGATGACCGTGTCCAAGGCCTACAGCCTGCTCGAAGCCGAGGGCCTGCTGGCGCGCCGGCGCGGCCTGGGCATGGTGGTGGCCGACCGGCCACAGGCCAGCCGCAGCCGCAGCGCCGCCGAACGCGCCGCGCTGCTGCGCCCGACCCTGGAGCGCGCCGCACGCGAAGCGCGCGAGCTCGAACTCGATCCCGACACCGCAATTTCCCTTTTCACCCTCATCCTGAAGGAAGCACCGTGAACGCACCCATCATCCAGATGCACGGCGTGGCCAAGCATTTTGGCAGCGCCATCGTCCTGAACAACCTGAACTGGGAAGTCGGGCAGGGCCAGGTCATCGGCTTGCTGGGCCGCAACGGCGCCGGCAAGTCGACCCTGATGGAATGCCTGCTCGGCTTGCGCGAGCCCGACGCCGGCAGCGTGCGCCTGTTCGGCGAAGACGTCGCCGCCCTGTCCGACGCGACCCGCGCCCGGATCGGCTACGTGCCGCAGAAGCACGGCCTGTTCGAGTGGATGACGCCGGTGCAGATGCTGGACTACTTCAAGGCCCTGTACCCACGCTGGAACACGGTGAAAGTCGACGCGCTGCTGGAGCGCTGGGGGTTCGACGCGCTGATGCTGGCCAAGCCGATCGGCCGCCTCTCGGGCGGCGAGCAGCAGCGCCTGGCGATCATCCGCGCGCTCGCGCATGACCCGGAGCTGCTGGCGCTGGACGAGCCGGTGTCGGCCCTCGACCCGGCCGGGCGCCGCCTGTTCCTGGCCGAACTGGTGGACGGCGTGATCGACCGCGGCACCACGGTGGTGTTCTCGACCCACATCCTGACCGACCTGGAACGGGTGGCGCTGGACGTCGCCTTCCTCAAGGACGGCCGCATCGCGCTGCAAGGCCCGCTCGACGACTTGCTGGAAGGCGCGCGCGGCGTGGCCGATGCGGCCGGCGGCCGGCGCGCCGGGCCGGTCAGCCTGGAAGACCTGTTCATCAAGGTGACCCAATGAACGCCCGCCTGCGCGACTATTCGCTGCTGTGGCAGGCCGCGGTCACCCACGCCAATCCGCGCCTGTCGGCGATCATCCGCTGGGGCGCGCCCTTGCTGGCCTTGATCGTCGCCGCTGCCGCCTGGGCTACCCGCGGCGCGGCTGCGGCACTGGTGCTGGCCTGGTGCGTGGGATGCGCCGTCGTCCTGCTGTCGTGGGCCTGGCGCTTCGTGCCCGGCGCAGTCAAGCTCAATTCGCCGGCGAACGCGAAACTGGTGCCCGGCATGCGCCGGCGCCTGGTGGAGCTGGCCTGCATCGTGTGGTTCCTCCCGGTGGCCGGGATCGCGCTGGCGCCGTATGCCGATCCGGGCAGGGTGGGCGTCTGGTTAATCATGCTGGTGACGTTCACGCTGGGCGCCGCCCTGGGCGCGGCCGGTCACCAGGCCGGGTGGCCGGTGATCGCCGCCTCGTTCTTCGGTTCGGCCTTCCTCGGCGACCTGCCGCCGGTGGTGCAGTCGCTGCTCTCGTCGCTGCCGGGGCTGGTGCTGGCGCTGCTGCTGTACGCGGCCATCATCGTCGTCGTGGCGCGCGACATCTTCCCCGAAGGCGGCGAGCGCCACTGGCGCATGATCGGCCGGCGCACCCGCCTGGTGGGCGAAACCGGCAAGCGCGATCCGCTGCTCGACCAGATGGGTGGCCGCCAGGCGAACAAATGGTATGCCGCGTCGCTGCGCCGCGACAGCGCCCGCCGCGACGCACACAAGCTGGTGCTGCATGCGCTGGGCCCGGCCCACCACCTAGGCGAACTGGTGCTCGCGCTGGGACTGATGGCCTGCGTGGTGGCGTGCATCAGCGTGTTCGCCACCTGGCAAACCGGCACCGACGTATTGGGCGGGATCGGCTGGCTGCTGGCCTGCACCCTGCTGATCGTGCCTTTCTCCACCATCGTGCGCCTGGACGGGCAGGTGGCGGCGCATCCGGGCGAGCAGGCCTTGCTGCGCCTGGCGCCGGCCATGCCCGGCAGCGCGCCGGCCTTCAACCGCCACCTGGGACGGGCGCTGCTGCTGCATGCCCTCGCATCCTGGGCCATCGCCTCAGGCGCGGCGCTGGCCTTGACCGCGCTGGGCGGCGCCAGCGCCACCACCCTGTTCAACCTGGCCTGCGCCTGCTGCCTGCTGCTGCCGCTGGTCGCCGCGCCGCTGCGTAACCACGCACGGCGCGCGCCGCTGGCCGCCTTCCTGGCCGTGGTCGTGGTGCTGGTGTCGGCCAACATGGACCTGCTGCTCGGCTTCTCGGCACGCAACGCCGGCCTGCCGGCGTTGCCGGTGGCGGCCGTGCTGAGCATGGTCTCGGCCGCCGTGCTGGTGCAGCGCGGCATGCGCATCATGGCCGCCGCGCCGTTTGCCTTCCCGGCGGCCCGGATGGATTAAGCGGACAGGCTCAGGCCGAGGTCGGCGCCGCGGCGCCGGCCGGCTGTTTCTTGCCGAGCACCAGCAAGCCGAAGGCGGTGGCGAACACGTACATGACGAATATGGCTTCGTCTGCGGCATGAGCTGTAATGTAACTGCTTGGATAACCGGGTCGCTCAACGCTTCTGCCTGAACCGGAAATTGGAGCGTGTCTCTCAGCGCAATCATGCGAATGACGCGGAAGCCAGTCTTGACGTGACCAGATACATCGCCGGCTTGTACAACTGTAAGCGAATGCAGCCTGTTTTTGGACAATCTGGCGCCAGCTTGCTGCTAGCCGACACTGACCGGCTGGCTGCCGATCAGCTTGCAACCACATTCTGTCGTGCAGCCTTCGACCGCCACCGGTACGCCGTCAGCGGTGAAGGACTTGGCGGCAGTAACAATCTTGTTGACGCCATGCGGCCTGCCTCCAGGGTAGACTTGCGGACAATCCACCTTATCCCCTAGCCTCGCGATTGCGCGCCCCCGAATCTCGTGATTAGGCGAGCCACTAATGACCGTTCCACCATGATCAGTCTTGTCGCCAACCGTTATGATTTTCAGGGGCATGGCGCCTCCATTTCGGGCGAGTATCGTTGTCCCTGTGGAGTATCTTTGTGTTAAGGATTGGGTGCGCTTTGTTCTTCCGGCCATTCACGCAGAATTTGTGTCAATTCAACCTTGGTCACGCCTCTGGTACGCAAAATCGTTGTAAGTTCCTGCTTGCTTAGCGGATATTCATTAAGCAATTTTGGTAACTCTTCACGATCTACAGTTCTCAGCCAAAGAGGTGAAATTGTTTTCGGATCTGCAGGCGCCGCCTTGAAGTCACCCTTGAAGTGAAAATAGACGTGAAAAGTCTGATGCCCTTCTGGCCAGCTTTTATCAAGATAAAGTACCGATCCAGCCGGAAGCAGAGAATATGTTTTCTGTTGCTCACCCCCGATCAGAAGTGGCTCTTCGATCGTGAATGCTTTTTTCGACGTCATGGATGACACTCCAGTTGATAAAATTACGTATGCCAGAAGGATGCACGCTGATGTGATTGTTGCTATAGTCGCAAGCTTTCTCATCATCGTTTTCCGTATGTTGTTACTTTTCTGGGCGGAAGAGCCTTGTTCCCCTCAAGCATAGCTTGAACGTCAGCAGGCATAAAGATCTTCGAAGGCCAAGCTCCAAAGTTCCGGGCTCGGGCCGCCATCTTTTCTGAGGTTCCTAATCCACGTCCCTCATTTAAACGTTCTTGTCCTGCCTCAATGCCAGGTAGGCCAAGCCGGGCCCCGTCTAGAGTGACTGTCGCGCAGTTCTTGCTAAGCGCATGGTAGGGGGTTGGTAGCTTGTATTCCTTTTGGTTCGGATGTTTTGTTCGCCGAATTGTCGCCTTGGCTGTGATGCTCTCGTAATAATTAATGACCGCCTCTGCCTTATCATTCGGTATCAAGTAAGTAAAACCTTTTGTGGCGCGGCCATAACTGTTTTCGCCTGCAATGTACGGATCGAACTTGTCCCATACCCGAAGAATTCCCTCGCCTTCTGCTCCGAACTCACCAGTTGTTGCGCCGTAACGGCCGAAGTCATAAATTCTCTCTTGAGTCGCAGTGATAACGCGAAGGGCAGCGTGTCCATAAGTGTGCATTTCGCCGTCTTTCCCTCGATACGGTCCCCCGATAAGAATCTCGATCGAGGGCGCTTTTACCTGAAGAGTTGTGACCTCGTTTGTCAGGATCGCTACCCCGGCTTTAAGCTTCTCGTTTGGTTGTTCGAGTTTTGGCATCGCAAGGTCATTCGCGAAAAGGTAAGAAAGTTTAAGTAGTCTCTACTTCTATCGAATAACTTAGGGAAGCGCTGATCAATTGAGGATTTTCAGCGCGCTCCCAGTTTTTGGCGGCAAAGCCGCCCCGGCATTTTGAGATGCGCTTTTTGTCGTTGGGGACAGCCGATTTTTCAGCAAATTGGCCAGTTTCTTTACGCCTTTCGGCGCTCAGGACGCACGTCGGGATTCAGTGATCGTAAATCGCCGGCCGGCCAGCACCAGATTGGCGAAACCAAACAGCGTGAACAGCTGAGCAGTGTTTTTGGCCAGGCCACGATAACGCGTCTTCCGATGACGGAACAGGTTCTTGAGGACATGGAACGGATGCTCGACTTTCGCTCGCACGCTGGCTTTGAGATGCTGCAGTTTTTCGCGCATGCGCCCAAGCTTGTTCTTTGGCAGCGCCTTCCGTTTCGAGCGCTTTAGTGCGACATGCCAGGTGACCGAGTTGCCTTGATTTTCCGGACGCTTTTCGACGCCTTGGTAGCCAGCATCGCCAAACGCCGCAGATTCGTCGCCGTGCAGCAGCGCGCCGGCCTGGGTGACGTCAGAGACGTTGCCAGCGGTGCCGATGACGGTGTGCACAAGACCCGACGCGGCATCCACGCCCACGTGGGCTTTCATCCCAAAGTGCCAATCGTTACCCTTCTTCGACTGGTGCATTTCCGGATCGCGCTCTCCGTCTTTGTTCTTCGTCGACGGTGGCGCAGCGATCAGCGTGGCATCGACGATCGTCCCCTCGCGCATCATCAAACCTTTCTCGGCAAGATGACCGTTGATGGTGTCGAAGATCTTCTTGGTCAGTCCATTGGCCTCAAGCAGATGCCGAAACTTCAGCAGTGTCGTCGCGTCGGGCGCGGACTCCCGGTTGAGATCGATGCCAACGAAACCACGAATCGCTTGGCTGTCGTAGATCGCGTCCTCAATGCCTTCATCCGACAGGCCAAAGCATTGTTGGGCCACGTACATGCGCAGCATGCGGGCCAGCCCAATCGGCGGACGGCCAGCGCCCTTGACCTTCGGGTAAAACGGTTCGATTTCCTGATGCAGCTTGCCCCACGGCGTGGCCTTGTCGATCTCTGCAAGAAAGCGGTCGCGCCGCGTCAGCTTCTTTTTGTTGGCGTACTCGAGGTCGGAGAAGCTCTTCTGCATGATCGACAGTGCGATGTTGGGTGAAGCGAAATTATCTCAGACGGGCAGCGCCGCCGGAGCGGTCGGCGGCGAATAAATCAGTGCCTCCTTAGGTCAGGGAATTCGACCTTGCAACGGCCCGCTGGCAAGCGCTCAATGCGTGCCCCTCCGCGCTCGTTGACGTTTCCGCAGTGCTGAGCCCCACCGGGGTCAGTCAGGACAAATCGCTCGCCTGGAATAGGGCCGTCTTGATCAACCAACTCAAATTCCACCCAAGCATCACCGGTTTCGGGCGCGACGGCACTTTGGCCTGTTGATGAGGCGGTCAGCGCCGAAGACGCTGAAGCTACCTCCATATGCTTCGCCTTCGTAAAGCTGTGCGTAGCAGCATGCGCGGTGAAAGAGCCTGCTGTGCCGAACTCGATCGCGCCCGCACGAAATTTGACGTAGCTACCGCCGCCATTAATCACCACCTCATCCTTGGCACTGATAGTGATGCGATTCGCTTCCTCCAAAATTTCGAGCTTAGCCAACAGTTTGATACTGTTCGACAGCGCTTGGATGTCGACGTCGCCGGAGGCAGCAATAAGCTTCATTCCGGCCTTTTGTACGAACAGCCGGAAGGTTTGGCGAATGCTCGCAAAAAGGCTGGTGCCGGCAACTAGCGAAACGTCTTTCCCGCTGGTGATCGCAGTGTGACGTTCGCTGACGATATGGGTGTCACGGCCACTTGTGGTGGCGATGCCGACTGGACTGGCCATGACAAGGTGAGGAGAGGACAATTCCGGGAAGCTGCCGGAAGCCGCGGCTGCGCCGCGCACCGCTTTGGTCTGCGCTTGGAGGTCGGCCGCGACGTCCGCCTGGCTGTTACCCGCATCCTGTGCACCGTTATTTTGCGCTACGTCCGCTAGCAATCGGTGCTGTTCAGCAGCGTTTGTGAGACGATCCGATGTTTCGCCCATGTCCTTGATTGGCCCGCGCCCGGCCTGCCGCGCTTCGGTCGTGATCAGGAGCCCCTTGGCTGCACGTGCCACACCGTGACCATCGGTGCGCAGCTCCCAGCCTTCCCCGCGCCTGTCCCTGCGCCCTGCGTTGTCCTCAATGCGAGTGATGTGACCGAGCGACAGCTGGCTGCACTGGTGGTCGCTCTTCAGCTGGACCTGGATCATCTCCTTGGTGTCGTCAAGGACTAGATGATTCCCGCGCGTTCCGCCACCCAGTTCGCGGCTACGCATTCCGGCGAGCGACTGTTGCTCCGGCAGCGCCCACGGCGGCATGTTTGTCTGGTTGTAGAGGGCCCCGAGTACTAGAGGGTGGTCGATGTTCCCGTTCGGGTAAACGACGGCCACTTCCTCACCAACGCGCGGCAACCTGATCTGCCCGAATTCGCTGCCGGCCGCAGGCGTCATCACCCGGATCCAGGGCGAGCTTTTTTCGTTGTAAGTGCCCAGCCGGTCCCAGTGAAGCTGCAGCTTGACGCGCCCATAGCCGTCCGTGTGGATATCGGCGCCGGCCGGACCGACGACAATGGCCGTATGCAGCCCCGCGTAGATAGCCGGCTCGCTGTTGTAGTTGCGACCGGGTCGCCAGCGGATGTCCTGACGAATGCACGTGAAGCGGTTTTCGTAGTGCGAGGGACTACCGGGGCCAGCTTGGTAGTTATTGGATACATCATGGTCAGCGGACAGGATCAAGTAGTAGCGGTCTTCAATGTCACGGCGCGCTTCAGAGTCGTATCGATTCGAACGCGGCTCGGCGCTGAAGTGGCCGCCGAGCTTGAACGTGCGGCCGGACAGCACATACCGTTCGTTGCCCACTGCCTCGAAATACTGCGTGTCCTTGTCCGCTTCGTCCATACGCCGCGCCGCCAGCTGTACGCCGTCATTATGCAAGCGGAAGCCATAGGCGCCAGTGTCCTCGTAGATCTCGTAGGGGAATACATCGCCTTGCTGGTTGACTGAAGAGGCTTCCACCCGTTGCGCGCGGGGATTCTTGTAGTCGAACGTCGCCAACGTAGTCTTTCCTGAACCGATGCGTCGGATAGCTCTCCATTCGTGAATGCCGTCGTCCTCGTGCGAGCCGCTCTCGTCGTGGAACGAAATGACATAGGCGTCTTCATCGATCGGCTGGGACAGGAAACTGTTGTCCGAAATCATAAGCTTGTGGCCGTCGAATTTGTGTTCGTACCAGTAGTGCAGGCCGAGCGCTTCCCAGCGCCGGTGCAGGTGGTTGTAGTCGCTCTCGTTGTACTGGTTGGCGATGGTTAGCTTCGGATCGTCAATCTTGTACATGTGCCAGTCGGCCTGGCGGTAATGCTTCAGTGTTTCCTCGGTAATCTCGAGCACGTTTTTGTTGTGGAAGGACCTGTTGTCCTTCCGTAGACGGGCGAATGCGAGCCACGGTTCGAGCACCATCTGGTAGAAGGCGAAGCCGCCATCGGTGCGCAGGAAACGGAACTCTGTAATGTAGCCGTTGAAGTAGCGCAGCGATCCGTCCTCCCGTACTAGGGAGAGGGTTACCATCCGGCCCATCATTATTTTCAGCGGGATGCGCGGGTCGTCCGACAGCACCTCGACGTCGAAGCGGAAACCGCGCGAGACTTCCTCATGAGCAGCCAGCTTGTTTGGGAGCAGGATCGCGGGCGGCCCATCCTTCAACGGAAAATCGAGCTGCATGAGCCGGTTATGTTGCGACGCGAAGCTGAATGCGGACAGTGCGGCGCCGACCGCGATTACCTGGCTTTCGCCCATTGACATCCCCCAGATGGCCGCTTGGCCTGAGCGCATGTAAAAATAGTCAGCTGACACGTTACCTGCATGTTGCCATGTCGAGCTTGCTACGGCTCAACACGATTCTCTGCGCCAGGTCTAACGTTTCTTTGCAGCTAATGACCATGTGACCATTGCCCCACCCGCGAAGAATGAAAGATAATTCTAATGCGCCACGTAGCTGTTCGATGTCGAGGCAAAACTTTGGGCGCTGTCACCCTTGGCTATGGATGAGGATTGAACTGTCGAGCTGCGCCACGGTCCAAACCGTATCGCCATCCGACGGAGCCTCCCATGCGTTCGCCCCGCTTCAAGAAGTGGTTCGCCGCCCTGCCGGTGCT
>NZ_FOLD01000023.1 GCF_900112225.1 Massilia yuzhufengensis
AGATGGTAGTGATGCGATGCGTGCGCATTGAAGCCAGTTTCGAGGGCACGCAAACTCGGCGCTCCGCTGGCCTGCGCATACACCATCGCCGTCATGTGATTCCAAGGCTTGAAGTGCTTGGTGTATTTGGCGGCATTGTGGCGGGCGACTGCCTGATCGAAGGCAGCGCGGGGCAGCCCCTTCATTAATTCTTGAAATGTCGTTATGCTGTACATGGTTGCAGGTTTGGTTTTTAAGTTGGCAAACCGAGGTTAACCCTCGTAAACCAATGCCTGCAACCCCTCCTTGCTAAGTCAAGCAAATTATTCCGGACAGCAGTGCGCGCAGGCGGGGATCCAAGTTAACGAATCGCAGAGTTACTCGCTGATCTGACTCTGCAAATAATTCTGAATCCCCACCTTCACGATCAGGTCGAGCTGCGTCTCCAGCCACTCGATATGTTCCTCGGTATCTTCCAGGATCATCAGGAACAGATCGCGCGTCACGTAGTCGCCCGCCACTTCGGAGGCCGCGATGCCTTCCTTGACCGTCACCTGGGCGGCGCGCTCGAGTTTCAGGTCGCATTCGAGCATTTCCTGGGTCGATTCACCGATGAGCAGCTTGTGCAGCGCCTGCAGGTTCGGCAGGCCGTCGAGCATCAGGATGCGGTCGATCAGCTTGTCGGCATGCTTCATCTCACCGATCGACTCGTCGTATTCCTTCTTCGCCAGCTTGCCGAAGCCCCAGTGGCGGTACATGCGCGCATGCAGGAAATACTGGTTGACCGCGGTGAGTTCGTTCGTCAGCTGCGCGTTGAGCAGCCGGATGATGTTGGGATCGCCCTTCATGGAGTGCTTTCGTGATGTGAATGTGGACATCATAACAAACCACGGGCGGCGCCGGGGAGGCGCGCAGCCCCGGAGCGGCCCGGGGCGGGAGGGGGATTACGCGGCTTGTGGCGTGCGGCGCAGCTCGGTAACGACGGTCTTGCTGTCCAGGTGGGCGTTGAGCACTTCGCGGGCGTAGCTGACGCAGGTGCCGCACATGGTGCCCACGCCCAGTTCACGGTGCAGTTCGGCCACGGACGAGATGCCGAGGTCGACCGCCTGGCGGATTTCACGGTCGGAGATGTTGTTGCAGACACAGACGATCATCGTTTCGTTCCCTTGGCGCTTGCTCAAATGCTACTTAGTGAATTTGCATTGAAATGAGAATCAATCTCATTTGTGTTGCTATTCTCCGTAAACTCGACCGCGTTTGCAACAGGAATTTTGCGTTTCTGCGATGTTTCCCGGGACTGTGATCAAAGCGCAAATAGAAATAATTCGCATTTAGGTTTATGATGCACGTAGTTGTCTCATCAGCGCTACATCCAGTACGACATTCACGGACGCGACCATGACCCTAGCCCCCACCCTCACCACGCTCGACGCCCTCCATCCCGGCCAGAGCGCCACCGTGATCCACCTCGCCCCCAGCGGGCAAGACGGCGCTCCCGACGTCCAGCGCCGCCTGATGGAACTCGGCTTCGTGCCCGGCGAGCGCATTCGCGTGCTCAAGCGCGTGATGGGTGGCCCGCTGGCGGTCAAGGTCGGCGAATCCACCTTCGCGCTGCGCCGTTTCGAAGCGGCCCTCGTGTCGATCAAGCCGGAATAATCGATGGGTGTCATGGAACAGCAGGTGGCGTCCCGCACGCCCCTGGTCGCATTGCTCGGCAATCCCAACTGCGGCAAGACCGCGCTCTTCAACCGCCTCACCGGCTCGCGCCAGAAGGTCGCGAACTACGCCGGCGTCACCATCGAACGCAAGGAAGGCAGCTTCACCTCGCCGGCCGGGCGCTCGTTTCGCGTGCTCGACCTGCCGGGCGCCTACAGCCTCAATGCGCAAACCCCGGACGAAGGCATCACGCGCGACGTGGTGGCCGGCCTGCGCGCGGGCGAAGCCCCGCTCGACGCCATCCTGTGCGTGGTCAACGCGACCAACCTGCGCCTGAACCTGCGCCTGGTGCTGGAACTGCGCCGCCTGGGCCTGCCGATGGTGCTGGTGCTGAACATGGTCGACGTCGCGCGCAAGCGCGGCATCGCGATCGATACCGCGAAGCTGTCCTCCGAGCTGGGCATGCCGGTGGTCGAAACCGTCGCCATCCAGGCCGGCGGCGAAGCGGCCCTGCTGGCCGAGCTGGACGGCATGCAGTTCAGCGCGCCGGTCAAGGCCAAGCCGCTGTCGGCGATCGACGCGGTGCCGGTCGAGGAAACCCAGCGCGAAGTGCGCCGCATCCTCGACGTGGCGGTGTCCACCAGCGGCGACAGCGGCAACCTCACCGAAAAAATCGACAACGTGGTGTTGCACCCGGTGCTCGGTCCGGTGATCCTGGCCGCATTGATGTTCCTGATTTTCCAGGCCGTGTTCAGCTGGGCCGGTTTGCCGATGGACCTGATCGAGGCCGGGGTCGGCCGCCTGGGTGAACTGGTCGGCGCGTGGCTGGGCGAGGGCATGCTGCACAGCCTCATCGTCGACGGCATCATTGCCGGCGTCGGCAGCGTGCTGGTATTCCTGCCCCAGATCCTGATCCTGTTCTTCTTCATCCTGCTGCTCGAAGACGTCGGCTACCTGCCGCGCGCCGCCTTCCTGCTCGACCGCGTCATGGGCAGCGTCGGCCTGTCGGGCCGCGCCTTCCTGCCGCTACTGTCCTCGTTCGCCTGCGCGATCCCCGGCATCATGGCCGCGCGCACCATCCAGAATCCGCGCGACCGCCTGGTGACGATCATGATCGCCCCCCTCATGACCTGCTCGGCGCGCCTGCCCGTGTATGCGCTGCTGATCGCGGCCTTCATTCCGGACCGCACCGTGGCCAGCGTGCTCAATTTGCAGGGCCTGGTGCTGTTCGTGCTGTACATGGCCGGCATCCTGAGCGCGATGGCGGTGGCCTGGATCATGAAGCGCCGCAGCGAATACAAGCAGCAGGCGCTGATGCTCGAACTGCCGGCCTACCACTGGCCGCAGCCGCGCGCGCTGGCGTCCGGCCTGTGGGAGCGCGCCAAGATCTTCCTGATGCGGGTCGGCACCCTGATCCTCACCATGATGATCATGCTGTGGCTGCTGTCGAGCTTCCCTGGCGCACCGGAAGGCGCGACTCATCCGCCGATCTATTACAGCGTGGCCGGCCTGATCGGCCGCGGCCTGGAATTCATCCTGGCCCCGATCGGCTTCGGCTGGGAAATCGCGATCGCCCTGGTGCCCGGCATGGCCGCGCGTGAAGTGGCGGTCGGCGCGCTGGGCACCGTGTACGCGCTCTCGGGCGGCGACGAAGCCGCCAATACCCTGGCGCCGCTGATCGCGCAATCGTGGTCGCTGGCCACCGGCCTGTCGCTGCTCACCTGGTATGTGTATGCACCGCACTGCCTGCCGACCCTGGCCACCGTGGCCCGCGAAACGGGCAACCGCCGCTACGCCTGGATCATGGCCGGCTACATGTTCGCGCTGGCCTACGTGGCCGCTTTCATCGTCTACCGCACCACGCTGTACTTCACGGGAGCGTAAGCATGTGGCAGGAAGTGGTGGTGGGGATCATCGTTGCGCTGGCGGGCCTCTACATCGGCGCCAAGTACCTGCCCGAAAGCTGGCGCCGTGCCCTGGTGCACCGCCTGTCGCAGGGCGGACGCCAGTCGCCGCTGGTGAAATGGCTCGATACGTCCGCCAGCTGCGGCACCGGCTGCGGCAGCTGCGGCAGCTGCGGCGACGACAAGGCGGCCGAGCCCACGGCGCCGGGGGGCAGGGGCAAGGTCATCAAGATTCACCAGCAGCGCTAAGCAACAGCAGCGGCCGGGACGCTCAGGCCGATTTTTCCCGCTAACCGCAGAACCGTCGCACCGGCGAAGGCCGGTGCCTGATTTTTTTTGCGCAGTCGAGGTGCGTGCAGAAATTAGGCGGAACAATGCCAGTGGCATTGTTCCTGCCTGCGCCGGAAGTCGTAGCTGCCAGTGGCAGGTGCGACGGTATGACGGTCGCGGGACTGGCGTGCGCCGTGACTACTTGGCCGGCGCAGCCACGACGTGCCAGGCGCCGCCCATCCCATCGCCGGTCTTGTCGCCGGCCTTCTTGTCTTTCACGAAGGTGTACAAGGGCTTGCCATCGTGCGCAAGCTGCTTGCTGCCATCTTCGCGCGTGACGACCGACCAGGGCGCCGCGACATTGGCGCTGCCGGCCACGACTGGCGGCCAGTTCTTGGCGCAAGTGGCGACGCAATTGCTCTTGCCGCTCTCATCCTTGTCGTAGGTATAGACCGTCATGCCCTTGGCATCGACCAGCACGCCGTGGGCCGCCTGCAAGGGCGCGGCGTCGGATGCGTACAGGGTGGAACTGATCAGCAGGGCGGAAACGGCGGTACAGGCTCGAAGCAAGCTCATAGGAACTCCTGTCGTTGACTGCGTGGGTGGATGACCATTCTAGTCCGGGCTGGCCCAGCACTCAACTGCCGCGACGGCAGCGGTGCGGCCTGTTGGCAGGCGCACAACATGGTAAGCTGGCCTCCTGTCGAACTCCCCTGGAAACCCCATGATCGTCGTCCATCACCTGAACAATTCGCGCTCCCAGCGCATCCTCTGGCTGCTCGAAGAGCTCGGGCTCGACTACGAGATCAAGAAATACCAGCGCGACCCCAAGACCATGCTGGCGCCGCCGGAACTCAAGGCTGTGCACCCACTCGGCAAGTCGCCGGTGATCAGCGACGGCGACACGGTGGTGGCCGAATCCGGCGCCATCGTCGAATACCTGGTTGAGCGCTACGGCCAGGGCCGGCTGGTGCCGCCCGCCGGCACCCCGGAGCGCCTGCGCTGGACCTATTTCCTGCACTTCGCCGAAGGCACGGCCATGTCGCCGCTGCTGATGAAGCTGGTGTTCGACAAGATCGAGAGCAGCCCGATGCCGTTCTTCGCCAAGCCGATCGCACGCTCGATCGCGGGCAAGGTCAAATCCAGCTTCATCATGCCGAACATCCGCAGCCAGCTCGATTTCCTGGAAGCCGAACTGGGCAAGTCCACCTGGTTCGCCGGCGAGGAATTCAGCGCCGCCGACATCCAGATGAGCTTTGCGCTGGAAGCGGCCGCCTCGCGCGGCGGGCTGGGCGCGCAGTATCCGAAGCTGACGGCCTTCCTGGATGCGATCCATGCGCGGCCGGCCTATGCGCGGGCGCTGGAGCGCGGCGGCAAATACGATTTTGTGAAATAGACCGGCGATATATTTTTTAACCATGAGTGTTGCGAAACCGCCTACCTCATGGTTGTTTATTAATACCTGCGTGCAATAATAGAGGCTTCGTTCCCCCAGGAGTCTCCATGTCCACCTTCCCGCGCCTTTTCCGCTCGCAGCGGGCCTGGCTGATCCCTGTCGTCCTGGCATTTGCCGCCGGCTGCAGCCGCGATGCCGGCCAGCCTGCGGACCAGTTCAGCGCGTCCGCCGGCCAGGTCAAGCCGGTGGTAGCGAGTGCTGTGACCCGCTATGCCGCGGCGCGCTTCGCCGACCAGGTCAGCTTCGGCGCCACGCCGGCCCTGGTGGCGGACATCCAGGTCAAGGGATTCGAGCGCTGGATCGACGAACAGTATGCGCTGCCGGTGTCGACCATCGACACCAGCCCGATCGTCAACTACGACAGCCAGATCCCGGAGCTGGGCCAGAAGGCTTACCACTACGCCAACCTGCAGCTGTTCGGCTCGTTCCTGAACGCGCCCGACCAGCTGCGCCGTCGCGTCAGCTGGTCGCTGTCGCAGTTCGTGGTGGCCGCGATCAACAAGATCGAGCCCTATGGCGGCCTGGCCTACTCGAACTTCCTGCAGCAGTACGCGTTTGCGAACTACGGCGACCTGATCCGCGCCGTCACCATCAACCCGTCGATGGGCATCTACCTGGACAATCTCCAGAACCGTCCCACCACCGACGAGTGCAAGTGGTGCGCGCCCAACGAAAACTATGCGCGCGAGCTGATGCAGCTGTTCGCCCTGGGCGTGGTCAAGCTCAACCTGGACGGCTCTACCCAGCGCGACGCCGCCGGCAAGCCGATCGAAACCTATAGCCAGAAGGACGTCGAGGAACTGGCGCGTGCGCTGACCGGCTGGCGTATCGAGCGCGACCATGACCGCACCGACTACCGCCGCTACGACGGCGAACTGGTCCCCGACCCCTGGCGCGCCGCCCACGACCGCGGCGCCAAGACCGTGTTGGGGCGCTCCTTCCCGGCCGGCGTCGAAGCGCGCCAGGAACTCGAGACCATCGTCTCGGTGCTGATGGCGCACCAGAACATCGCGCCCTTCGTCAGCCTGCGCATGATCCAGCACCTGGTCGCCAGCGACCCGAGCCCGGCCTATATCGCCCGCGTCGCCACGGTGTTCCGCAACAATGGCCAGGGCGTGGCCGGCGACATGAAGGCCGTCGTCAAGGCCGTGCTGCTGGACCAGGAAGCGCGCCGCGGCGACCAGGTCGGCAGCGGCGCGGTCAACGCCGGCAAGATGCGCGAGCCCCTGCTGTGGTACACCGGTGTGATGCGCGGCCTTGGCTGCACGCGCCAGCTGACCTGGAACGACGGCAACCCGATGGGCTCGTCCCAGAATCCGTTCGACCCGGCCAGCGTGTTCAGCTTCTACATGCCGACCGATCGCGCACCGGGCAGCAACCTGCTGGCGCCCGAGCAGCGCCTGCTGAACGCCTCGGAGCTGTCGTGGCGGCTTGGTAACAGCATTGCCGAAGGCGCGACCCGTGCCGGCTCCAGCTGCGACGCCGAAGCCTTCGGCCGCGCCTACAGCGCCTCGCCGGCGGCCCTGGCCGACCTGGTCAGCGAGCGCTACTTCCGCGGCGCCATGCCGGCCGTCCTGCGCCAGAACCTGATCGAACTGGCGCCCACCACCTGGGGCAATACCCCAACCCAGAAAGCCGTCAGCCTGCTGCAGTTCGCGCTGGCGACCCCTTACTATGGAGTGATCCGCTGATGGACCGCCGCCACTTTCTCCGTTTCGCCGGCGCCGCGCCGGTGGTCAGCATGCTCGGCGCGTCCAGCCTGCTGGAATCCGGCACCGCCCATGCGGCCGGCGACGATTACCGCGCCCTGGTCGTCGTGTTCCTCAACGGCGGCAACGATGGCCTGAACAGCCTGGTGCCGCTGGATGGCGCCTACAACGACTACGCCGCCGCGCGTCCCGAGCTGGCGATCGCGAAAAGCGTGCTGGCCACGCTGTCGGGCAGCAGCGGCGGCCATACCTACGGCATGCATCCGGCGCTGGCGCCGCTCGCGCCGCTGTACAACAGCGGCCGCCTGGCGTGGATCGCCAATACCGGCCCGCTGGTGCAGCCGGCCACGGCGCGCCAGGTGATCGAGCGTTCGGTGCCGGTGCCGTCCTTCCTGCTGTCGCACAGCGACCAGGTGATGTGGCAGCAGGGCTGGCTGGGCGACAGCGATACCAGCGGCTGGGCCGGGCGTTCGCTGGAGCTGCTCCCGACCGCGCTGCGCAACCCGGTCAATGCGGTGACGATGAATAACGACCGCACCCTGGTCCTGGGCCGCAATTCGCCGGTGTCCTTCCTGAGCCCCTGGGACTCGCGCTACTGGGGCCAGGCCGACCTGGCCCAGCCCCAGACCCCGGCCGCCCAGGCGCTCAACCGCATGGCGCGCTGGCAATTCTCCAACCAGTACGACGCCGAATACGCGCGCACCTTCGGCCGCGCCGTGAGCGAATCGACCCTGTTCACCCAGGTCACGCTGGCCGCCGGCGAACCGAAGGGCGATTTCGGCAGCGACGAGCTGTCGCGCTCCCTGCGCAAGCTCGCCTCCCTCATGCCGGTCTTCAAGCAGCGCGGCTACAAACGCCAGGTGTTCCTGGTGCAGTGGGGCGGCTTCGATACCCACGCGGCCCAGCGCGGCACCGGCGCCACCAGCCAGGACGCCCAGCTGGCGGTGCTGGCGCGCGCCATGAGCGCCTTCGACCAGGCCAACCAGGCGGCAGGCCTGGACCAGAACGTGGTGTCCCTGACCATGACCGACTTCGGGCGTACGCTGCGCCAGGCCTCGGGCGGCGGCAGCGACCACGCCTGGGGCAACCACTGGTTCGCGATGGGCGGCCCGGTGCGCGGCGGCCAGGTGGTCGGCACCTTGCCGACCCTGACCCTGGGCGGCCCGGACGATTCCGACCCGAACGGCGGCGGGCGTTTCGTGCCGACCATCTCGAGCGACCAGGTGGGCGCGACGCTGATGCAGTGGCTCGGCCTGCCCGCGTCCGAATTCGACAAGGCCTTCCCGAACCTGGTCAATTTCGGCCAGAAGACCATCAACCTGCTGCACGCATAAGACGTTATGGACATCAAAGGCACTGCAGGGGACGACGTCATCGTCCAATCCGGGAACCCGGACGACTGGAACGACTATCACGGCCTGGCCGGCAACGACATCATCCGGGTCTACCAGGGACAGGTGCTCGGTGGCGCGGGCAACGACCGCATCGAAGCGATTCCTACGCCAGACTGGTGGCGTTCCGTGTCGGCCGCCTACTGGGACTCGCCGGGCGACGTTATGGTGGACCTGGCGGCCGGCTACGCCGACGACGGCTGGGGCACGCGCGATACCTTGGTGGGCGTGCGCCACATCAGCGGCTCCTGGGGCAACAACCGGCTGTTTGGCGATGCCAACGACAACGACATCAGCGCCGGCGGCGGGTACACCGTGGCCGACGGTCGCGCGGGCACCGACCTTGTGTGGCTCCCGATGCTGCGCGAGGGCATGAGCATCTCGGAGTTCAACATCGAGGTCAGCATCGACGGCACGCGCGCCACGGTGACCGCCGCCGCCTATCCCAATTTCCGCCTCGAGGTCAGCAACTTCGAGAAAATCGGACTTGGCTGGAATACCAGCCAGGCGCTGGCCGACTTCATCTCGCCCGAGCGCATGGCGCGCGAAGGCCTGCTCGGCGACAATGCCAACCGCTGGAATGCCGGCAGCTCGCGGGGCGCCGCGGTGGAGCTGAGCTTCGGCTTCGCCACCAGCGCCCCGGCCAGCGGCCCCGGCGCCACCGGCTTCGCCGTCTTCACCGAGGCCCAGAAGGCGGCGGTGCGCGCGATCCTCGACAGCGCCGCCAAGCTCACCGGCCTGAGCTTCCGCGAAGTGACGGGCGCCGACGCCAAGCTGATGTTCGGAGCCAGCGCCCAGGCCGGCACCAAGGGCGTGGCCGCGATGCCGGGCCAGGCCAATGCCGGCCAGGTGTGGATGGACCTTGACTCGCTGCGCGACCTGGCGCCGGGCTCGGAAGGCTACGCCGCGCTGCTGCACGAGATCGGCCATGCGCTCGGCCTGCGCCACCCTCGCAATGTCGATGCCGGCGACGCCTGGAGCGCCCAGTGGCGCGCGCTGGACGACGTCACCAGCTATTCGGTGATGGCGCACGGCGTCGGTACCGACGGCCTGTTCCCGTCGACCTGGGGAGCGCTCGACATCGCCGCCCTGCGCTACCTGTACGGCGCCCGCACGACGGGCGCCGGTGACACCGTCTACACGCTCGATGCCCAGCGCTTCAACGGCCAGACCAGCATCACCGACGACGGCGGCAACGACAGTATCGACGCCTCGGGTTCGGCGATCGGCGTGTCGATCGACCTGACGCCGGGCGGCCTGTCGAGCGTGGGCGCGACCAAGGCCGGCGCGGTCGCGGTCAACAACCTCGGCATCACCCCCGGCAGCTGGATCGAAGCGGCGGTCGGCTCGGCCTTCGACGACGTCCTGCTCGGGAATATCCGCGACAACAGCCTGCGCGGCGGCCTGGGCAACGACTGGATCGACGGCGACGCTGGCATCGACACCGCAGTGTTCGAGGGCAAGCGCGCCGACTACCTGCTCAGCACCGGCTTCGGCAAGATCTTCGTCACCGCGCGCGACGGCAGCGGCGGCTACGACACCCTGGTCAATGTCGAGAAGCTGCGCTTTGCCGACACCACCATCAGCTTCGGCGCCGCCGGCCTGGCGGCCGACGCCGTGATCGACGTCGACCAGAACGCCGCGACGGCGGGTACCCTGCCGGCATCGAGCGACGGCGCCGCCCTGAGCTACAAGCTCAAGAGCGGCCCGGCGCACGGCACCCTGACCCTGGGCGCCACCGGCGAGTACACCTACACGCCGCAGCGCGGCTTTGCGGCCGACGACCGCTTCACCTTTACCGTCACCGACCCCAAGGGCAGCAACGACTACACCGGCTTCATCGCGGTGCGCCAGCTGTCGGCCGCGGCGGGCGGCACCGAGGGCAGCGACAACCTGCTTGGAACGGCGGGCGACGACACCCTGGCCGCCGGCGGCGGCAACGACCGCATCACTGCCAGCGCCGGCTCGGACCATATCGATGCCGGCGCCGGTTTCGACACGCTGCGCTACGACGGCGTGCGCGCGTCCGTGAAGTTTTCTCTCCACGACGACAACAGCTTCACGGCCGCCAAGGCCGCCGGCTTTGATCACTTGGTGGGCGTGGAACGCGTGCTGTTCGCCGACGGCACGGCCGTGGCGCTGGACGTCGACGGCGCGGCCGGCCAGACCTACCGCATCTACCAGGCGGCCTTCGACCGCAAGCCGGACATCCCGGGCCTGAGCTTCTGGATGTTCAACATGGACAACGGCGTCAGCGCCGAATCCGTGGCGCGCGGCTTCCTCGAGTCGGCCGAGGCGATCAAGCTGTACGGCGCCAACCCGACTGCCGAGGACTTCGTCTCCAAGCTGTACCAGAACGTGCTGCACCGCGCCCCCGAAAAGGCCGGCTACGACTTCTGGGTCAATGCCATCAAGCTCGGCTTCTCGCGTTCGGAACTGCTGGCGCAGTTCGCCGAAAGCGGCGAGAATCGCGCCCAGGTGATCGCCGCCATCGAAGGCGGGATCGACTACACCCCATTTGGAACATAGATGCGAAGCGCTTTTCTTGCGGCTGCCTGCGCGGCCGCGCTGCTGGCCGGCTGCGGCGGCACCACCGCCGATGCACCGCCGCCGCCCCAGCGCACGCTGACCGGCGTGCCGCTGTCCCAGGTCGACCACGAGGCGGCGGTCCAACGCCTCTACCTGGCCTACCTGGGCCGCGCCGCCGACCCGGCGGGCCTGTCCTTCTACACCGGCGTCAGCCAGCAGCTGGCGCTGCCCGGCGACACCGGGGCGCTGTACTTCCGCTATGGCGCGGAAGCCGGCGTGCGCCAGCTGCTCGACAGCCTGGCCGGTAGCCCGGAAGCCTTCGCGCTGTATTCGGGCGACGATGCAAGCGCGGTGACGGCGATGTACCGCAACCTGTTCAACCGCGAGCCCGATGCCGGCGGCCTGGAATTCTGGACCGGCGTGCTGGCCAGCGGCGCGCTCACGCGCGGCCAGGTGCCGGTGGCGCTGCTGTCCGGCGCCTCGATGCAAGACCTGGCGCTGTTCGACCGCAAGGCCGAAGTCGCGGGCGCCTTCAGCGCCGCCCTGAACACGCCGGAGCGCGCGGCCCAGTACCAGGGCGAATCCGCGGTCGCCGCGCTGCGCGTGGTGCTGGCCAAGGTCACCGCCACCACCAGCGCGGCCGAACAAGCGGCCCTGGTCGACGAAGCCCTGGGCGCGGTGGCGGCCTCGCCGGCCTTCCCGAAGGTGCAGGCGATCGTGCGCGCCCGCTGCGTGGCCTGCCACTCGGCGACCCCCACCATGCCCGGCTTTGCCACGGCGCCGCGCGGGATCCGTTTCGACACGCCCGAGCAGATCCGCACCGACGCCTACCGCATCTACGTCAACGTGGTCCAGACCCAGTTCATGCCCTATGGGAACCAGACCAATATGACGCCCGCCGAGCGCGAGGTGGTGCGCGCCTGGTACGAGGGCGGGGCGCTGTAGGCTGCGCAGGCGGCTTCCCTGCGCGGGCTGCGCGGTTTATGATGGCGGCGCCTTGTCAACCCTTACCCCCACCATGAGCAAACAGGGAAAGCTGCTGGCGATCGATGGCCTGAACATCGTGCGCCGCGTGTACGAAGCCAGTCCCGAGCCGGACTCCGACCTGAAGGCCAGCATCGCGCTGCGCCACGCGTTCTCGTCCTTCCGTACCGTGCTGGAAACGCACGCGCCGACCCACGTGCTGGCGGCCTTCGACTATGGCGGGCCGAACTGGCGCCATGCGCTGTACCCGCGCTACCGCGAAGGCCGCGCTCCCATGCCCGACCCGCTGCGCGCCGCGCTGCCCGAATTCCACGAGCGCCTGCGCCAGGCCGGCCTGCATGTATTGGCAATCCCCGAGGTCGAAGCCGACGACGTGATCGGCACCGGCGTCATGCGCTGGTTGCAGGAAGGACGGGGCCAGGCCATCGTCGCGACCACCGACAAGGACCTGCACATCCTGGTGGCCCACGGCGCGCTGGTGTGGGACCATTTCAGGAACGAGTGGCATGACGATGCGTGGGTGCGCCAGCGTTTTGGCGTGGCGCCGGAACGCCTGCAGGACCTGCTCTCGCTGATGGGCGACCCGACCGATGGCGTGCCGGGCGTATCGAAGGTCGGCATGAAGACCGCGGCGCGCCTGCTCAATGCCTACGGCAGCCTGGACGCGGTGGTGGCGGGCGCCGGCATCCTCAAGACGCCGCTGGGCGAAAGGCTGCGCGCCGAGCGTGAGATACTCGATGTTTCGCGCCAGCTGGTGCAGCTCAAGCTCGATGTGCGGCTGGGCGTCACCTGGAACATGCTGGCCTACGAGTCGCACTGAACAACGCGGCGCAAGAGCGCCTGCACCACAAGGAAGGAAGGCGATGCTCAAGGCAGTGATCGTGGACGGCAGTGCGATTTCGCGCGGCCTGCTCAATACCGTGCTCACCGACGGCGGCTACGAGGTGGTGGGGCAGACCCATACCGGCCTGCTGGGGCATGGCCTGGCAATGAAGCACCGCGCGCAGATCGTCTGCGTCGCGCGCGAGCAGGTGGAAGACGGCAGCCGGGTGGTCGAGGAGCTGCGCGCCCACCTGCCCAAGGCGATGATCTTCATGGTGTCGGGCACGCTGGACGCGCCGGCGATCCAGGAAGCGCTGGGGCGCGGCGTGCATGGCTTCATCGTCAAGCCGTTCAAGGCCGACACCGTGCTCAAAACGATCCGCAATACGGTCATTGCGATCGTCAAGAAGCAGCAGGCGGCGGGCGCGCCGGACTAGCCGGCGCCGCCGCGGCGCGCCGCCTCTTCGGTCGCGATCGCGGCCAGCTCGCGCAGCGCGCGCATCTCGCGCCCGCGCAGCCGGCGCGGGTCGCGGTCCATCACGCACAGGGTGCCGAAACGGCGCCCCTGCGCATCTTCCAGCGCTACCCCGGCGTAGAAGCGCACATGCGGCGCTCCGGTCACCAGCGGATTGGCCGCGAAGCGCGGGTCCAGCGCCGTATCGACCACCTCGCATGCTTCGCCCGTCTCCACCGCCTGGTCGCAGAAGGCCCAGGCGCGCGGCGTCTCGGCCAGGTCGAGGCCGACCCGGGCCTTGAACCACTGGCGCTGCGGGGCCAGCACGGTCACCAGCGCCATCGGGCAGTCGGTCACCTGCGCGGCCAGCCGCGCCAGGCGGTCGAAGGCTTCCTCGGGCGGCGTGTCGAGCAGGGCCTGGCCGGGCAGCGTCGCGGCCACTTGCGCGGCGCTGTCGGAATCGACGATTGACCCGTCGGGCGCTGCGGCGCTATGCTGGAGCTGCAGCTCCCGGACCGCGCTCAGGCGCACCCGCCGGTGCCCGCCGGGCGTCTTCCAGGCCGCGAGGGCGCCGCTCTCCATCCAGATCTGTGCGGTGCTGATGGCGACGCCGAGCAGCTGCGCCGCTTCGCTGGTGGTGAGGACAGGATCTTCGTCGGTCTGGGCCATCGTGTTGACAGGGTTGCAATGAATACAGCAATTCTACCCGAATACGCAGAATATTTGACGGAAATGCGCATATCAACGTTCATTAATTGGTTTAATGCAACTTATTTCCCCGCAATGCGGTTATAATCGTCAATTCCGATAAATTCGTTCGCCTGCCCCGTGTACGACAGCCAAGGCCCTCATGAACTCTCCGCACGTCCCCTCCATGCATGAAGCGAACCGGCTCGACGCGCTGCGCCAGCTCGAGCTGCTGGACACCGCACCGAGCGAAGCCTTCGACCGCATCACGCGCATGGCGGCCCAGCTGTTCCAGCTGCCGATCGCCGCGGTGTCGCTGACCGACGCCAACCGCCAGTGGTTCAAGTCGAAGGTGGGGGTGGAGCACAGCGCGATCCCGCGCCTGCAGGCGCCGTGCGCGGCGGTGGCCGACAGCGGGCAGATGGTCGCGGTGCCCGACCTGCTCGACAGCGAGTGCTTCCGCGACAGCCCGCTGGCCGATAGCGGCATCCGCTTCTATCTTGGCGCGCCCCTGACCACCAAGGCGGGCCACTGCCTGGGGGCGATGTGCGTGCTTGGGACCGAGCCGCGCGCAGTGACCGATGCCGACCGCTCGACGCTGGCCGACCTCGCGGCGATGGTGATGGCGCAGATCGAGCTGCAGCACGCGCTGGGCCGGGTCGATCCGGTGAGCGGCCTGCCCAACCGCAACCAGTTCGTGAGCGACGTGCGCGACCTGGGCATCGTCGCGGGACAGGGCGAGCCGCAGCTGGCCGCGCTGGTCAGCCTGGCGACCCCGGAAGAACTGAGCGACGCCATGCGCGTGATGGGCAGCGCCTGGCTCGACGACATCGTGCGCAGCGCGACTCCGGCGCTGCGCCGGCTGGCCGGCGGCGGCAAGGTCTACCACGTCGGCACCACCCAGTTCGCCTTCCTGGCGCCGCTGGGCGCGTCGCTGGTGCGCTTCAGCGGCACCCTGCTCGGCTGGCTGGGCGAACGCACGCCGACGGGGCAGGCCAGCTTCCTGACCACCACCACGGTGGGCCTGGTGCGCTTCGCCGTGGGCCAGGACGCGCCGCTGGATGTGCTGCGCAACCTGTACAGCGCGGCGCACGACGCGCGCGACGCCGAATCGGGGCTGCGCGTGTACTCGCCCGAACAGGACGCCGCCTACCGCCACCGCTTCTGGCTGATCAGCGAGCTCGGTCGCGCCCTGGCCCAGCCCGACGAGCTGTACCTGGCCTTCCAGCCCAAGGTCTCGCTGCGCGACGGCGCCTGCGGCGGCGTGGAAGCCCTGCTGCGCTGGAACCACCCCGAGGCGGGCGCCATCCCGCCGGGCGAATTCATGCCGATCATCGAAAGCACCTCGCTGGCGCGCGCCACCACCGAATGGGTGCTGGAAGCGGCGCTGCGCCAGCTCTCCAGCTGGCACGCCGCCGGCAGCACGCTGCAGGTGGCGGTCAACGTGTCCGCGGTCAACCTCGAGGAACCCGATTTCTGCGACCGCGTGCTCGACGGCCTGGCGCGCCATGGCCTGCCGTCGGCCAGCCTGGCGCTGGAAATGACCGAGAGTGCCCTGATGCGTAAACCAAAGGCCGCGCACGACACCATGACCCGGCTGGCGCAGGGCGGCGTCAAGATCGCCATCGACGATTTCGGCACCGGCTACAGCAGCCTGGCCTACCTGCAGGAGATGCCGGCCGACGTGGTCAAGATCGACCAGTCCTTCGTGCGCGGGATGGAAAAGGACCAACGCACGCTGGCGCTGGTGACGACCATGATCAAGCTCTCGCATGACCTGGGACACCGGGTGGTGGCGGAGGGCGTGGAAACGGCGGAAGTGGCGCAGCTGCTGCGCGATGCGGGTTGCGACGAAGCGCAGGGTTATTACTATGCGCGGCCGATGGCCCCAGGCCTGCTGGCTGGCTGGCTGGCGGCGCGCGCGGCGTGATGCAGCCGGTGGCCGCTCGCGCCGGCCACCCTGGCCTCAAGCGACGGTATTGAAGTCGATGATCCCGCCGCCCAGGCACACGTCGCCGTCGTACAGCACGGCGGACTGGCCCGGCGTTACCGCCCATTGCGGGTCAAGGAAATCCAGCGCAAAACGATCCGGGCCGCTTGCCGCGACGGTGCAGGCAACGTCGGCCTGGCGATAGCGCGTCTTGGCCGACAGCGCGCGCGGCGCCGGCGGCTCGCCCGCGACCCAGCTGGCCTGGCCCGCTTCCAGGCGACCCGACAGCAGCCACGGATGGTCGTGGCCCTGCACGATGTAGAGCGTGTTGGTCGCGATGTCCTTGCGCGCCACGAACCACGGCTCGCTGGTGCCGTCCGCGTTGCGGTGCGACTTCAGGCCGCCGATGCCGATGCCCTTGCGCTGGCCCAGCGTATAGAAGGACAGGCCGATATGCTCGCCCACGACGGTGCCGTCATCGAGCTTCATCGGGCCCGGCTTGTGCGACAGGTAGCGATTCAGGAAATCGCGGAACGGGCGCTCGCCGATGAAGCAGATGCCGGTCGAATCCTTTTTCAGCGCATTGGGCAGCTGCAGGCGTGCGGCTATCTTGCGCACCTCAAGCTTCGGGATCTCGCCCAGCGGGAACAGCGACTTGGAGAGCTGCGCCTGGTTCAGGCGGTGCAGGAAGTAGCTCTGGTCCTTGGTGTGGTCGAACGCCTTGAGCAGTTCGAAGCGGCCGTCATTCTCGCGCACGCGCGCATAGTGGCCGGTCGCGATCAGGTCGGCGCCCAGCTTCATCGCATGGTCGAGGAAGGCCTTGAACTTGATCTCGGCGTTGCACAGCACGTCCGGGTTGGGGGTGCGGCCGGCCTGGTATTCGCGCAGGAACTCGGCGAACACGCGGTCCTTGTACTCGGCGGCGAAATTCACCGCCTCGATGTCGACGCCGACCACGTCGGCCACGCTGGCCGCGTCGATCCAGTCCTGGCGCGTCGAGCAGTATTCCGAATCGTCGTCGTCTTCCCAGTTCTTCATGAACAGGCCGATCACTTCGTAGCCCTGTTCCTTCAGCATCCACGCCGCGACCGAGGAGTCGACACCGCCCGACATCCCGATCACGACTTTTTTCTTGCTCATCTTGATTCCGTCTTGTTTAGATCCCGCCCTCGAACACCGAGGGGTGGGTGTACAGCAGGTGCAGCGGCGTGCGGTTGCCGGCCAGGTAGTCGTCCACGCATTGCAGCACGATCGGGCTGCGGTGCTGGTCGGCGGTGGCGGCGATTTCGTCGCGCGTCATCCACAAGGTGCGCAGGATACCTTCGTCCAGCGGCTGGTCCAGTTCGCGGCCGGCGTGGCCGCAAAAGGTAAAGCGCAGGTAAGTGACGTCGGTGCCGCGCGATTTCGAATGGTAGCGCGACATGTACATGCCCACCAGCGCGGTCGGGATGAATTCATGGGCCGTCTCTTCCAGCGCTTCGCGCACCACCGCCTGCTCGAGCGACTCGTTGGGGTCGAGGTGGCCGGCCGGCTGGTTCAGCTTCACGCCTTCGCTCGTCTCTTCTTCGATCAGCAGGAAACGCCCGTCGCGCTCGATGATCGCAGCGACAGTCACGGATGGTTTGAAGATATCGGTCATGCGCGTCCTTGAAAATGAGCCGGTATTCTACCTTGACACACGGCATTTCTGCTCGTCCATACCACTTACGGTGCGCTTGCCTGTCGTTAAATCGCCTTGATCTATTGCAAACTATTCAAGGGTGCAGCTAGTCCTGCGGGAAAGTTTTCGCCACAATCAGACATTGTTTTTTAGTATTTGTTATTGGGCAACTGACGTAATTACATGGTAGATTGTGGACAGATGTGTCCACCAATGGAGGCTTCATGAGAATTGGCATACCGGCCGAGACCAGGCCGGGCGAGACCCGCGTCGCTGCAACTCCCGAAACCGTCAAGAAGCTGGCCGCGCGCCACCAGCTGCTGGTACAGGCCGGCGCCGGGGTGCGGGCTTCGATCCCCGACGCCGCGTATGAGGCGGCCGGGGCCAGCATCGTCGATGCCGCCACCGCGTTCGGGGCCGACATGGTCCTGAAGGTGCGCAGCCCCGATAGCGCCGAACGCGCCCAGATGCGTCCCGGCACCGTCCTGGTTGGCATGCTCAACCCTTTCGACGCCGACAATCTGGCCCTGCTTGCCGCCGCTGGCCTGTCCGCCTTTGCGCTGGAAGCCGCGCCGCGCATCACGCGCGCCCAGTCGATGGACGTGCTGTCGAGCCAGGCCAACATCGCCGGCTACAAGGCCGTGATGCTGGCCGCGAACACCTATGGACGCTTCATGCCGATGCTGATGACCGCGGCCGGCACGGTGAAGGCCGCGCGGGTGCTGATCATGGGCGTCGGCGTGGCCGGCCTGCAGGCGATTGCCACCGCCAAGCGCCTGGGGGCCGTGATCGAGGCTTCCGACGTGCGTCCGCCGGTGAAGGAACAGGTGGAGTCGCTCGGCGCCAAGTTCATCGACGTCCCCTACGTCACCGACGAAGAACGCGAGATCGCCAAGGGCGCCGGCGGCTACGCGCGGCCGATGCCGGCCGACTGGATGCGGCGCCAGGCCGAACTGGTGCACGAACGCGCAAGACAAGCCGACATCATCATCACCACCGCGCTGATCCCGGGCCGCAAGGCGCCGCTGCTCATTTCCGAGGAAACGGTGCGGGCCATGAAGCCCGGTTCCGTGATCGTCGACATGGCCATCGAACAGGGCGGCAACTGCCCGCTGACGGAACTGGACCGCACCGTGGTCAAGCACGGCGTCCACATCATTGGCGAGCCGAACCTGGCGGCGATGGTGCCGGCCGACGCGTCCGCGCTGTACGCGCGCAACGTGCTGGATTTCCTCAAGCTGGTGATCGACAAGGAAGACAAGTTCGTGATCGACCGCGAGGACGAGATCGTGCGCGCCACCCTGGTGTGCGCGGACGGCGCGGTGCTGCGGACCTAAGAAGAACGGAACGAGGAGCGAAGCATGGAAATCAGCCACACCATCATCAACCTGATCATCTTCGTGCTGGCCATCTACGTCGGCTACCACGTGGTCTGGAACGTCACCCCCGCGCTGCACACGCCGCTGATGGCCGTGACCAACGCGATCTCGGCCATCATCATCGTCGGCGCCATGCTGGCCGCAGGCCTGACCGAAGGGCTGACCGGGCAGGTGGCCGGCACCCTGGCCGTGGCGCTGGCCGCCGTGAACGTCTTCGGCGGCTTCATGGTCACGCGCCGCATGCTGGAGATGTTCAAGAAGAAGGAGCCCAAGGCAGCCAAGCCTGCCACGGCGCCGGCTGCGGGGGAGCAGGCATGAACTTCATCAGCATGAATGTCGTGACGCTGTTCTACCTGGTGGCGTCGGTATGCTTCATCCAGGCGCTCAAGGGCCTGTCCTCGCCCTCCACGGCGCGCCTGGGGAACAGCTTCGGCATGGCCGGTATGGCGATCGCGGTCGTCACCACGGTGGCCCTGATCTTCAAGCTGCAGGCCGAACTCGCTACGGGCCATGGCATGGGCTTCCCGCTGGTGATCCTGGGCGTGGTGGTGGGCGGCGCGATCGGCGCGGTGGCGGCGAAAAAAGTCGAGATGACCAAGATGCCGGAACTGGTCGCGGCCATGCACTCGCTGATCGGCCTGGCCGCGGTGTGCATCGCGATCGCCGCCGTGTCCGAGCCCTGGGCCTTCAACATCGCCACGCGCGAGACCCCGCTGCCCTTCGGGAACCGGCTCGAGCTCTTCATCGGTACGTTCGTGGGCGCGGTGACCTTCTCGGGCTCGGTCATCGCCTTCGGCAAGCTGTCGGGCAAGTACAAGTTCCGCCTGTTCCAGGGCGCGCCGGTGCGCTTCGCCGGCCAGCACATCCTGAATCTGGTGCTGGCGCTGGGGCTGGTGGCGCTGGGCCTGGTGTTCTGCTTCGCCGACGGCGTGGCGCCCGCCTGGACGCCTTTCATCCTCATGGCCGCCATCGCCTTTGTGCTGGGCGTGCTGATCATCATCCCGATCGGCGGCGCCGACATGCCGGTGGTGGTGTCGATGCTGAACTCCTACTCGGGCTGGGCCGCGGCGGGCATCGGCTTCTCGCTGAACAACTCGATGCTGATCATCGCCGGCTCGCTGGTGGGTTCGAGCGGCGCGATCCTCTCTTACATCATGTGCAAGGCGATGAACCGCTCCTTCTTCAACGTGCTGCTGGGCGGCTTCGGCGGCGAAGCCGTGGTCGACGACGGCGGCGCGAAAGAGCAGCGCCCGGTCAAGGCCGGCTCGGCGGAGGACGCCGCCTTCATCCTGCAGAATGCGGAATCGGTGATCATCGTTCCCGGCTACGGCCTGGCGGTGGCGCGCGCCCAGCACTCGGTGAAGGAACTGGTCGACAAGCTGACCGAACATGGCGTGCAGGTGCGCTACGCGATCCACCCGGTGGCCGGGCGCATGCCGGGCCACATGAACGTGCTGCTGGCCGAGGCCGAGGTGCCCTACGACCAGGTGGTGGAAATGGAAGACATCAACGGCGAATTCGGCCAGACCGACGTGGTGCTGGTGCTCGGTGCGAACGACGTGGTGAACCCGGCGGCGAAAGACCCGAAATCGGCGATCGCCGGCATGCCGATTTTAGAGGCCTACAAAGCCAAGAGCATCATCGTCAACAAGCGCTCGATGGCTTCCGGCTATGCGGGCCTGGACAACGACCTGTTCTACCAGCCCAACACGATGATGGTGTTCGGCGACGCCAAAAAGGTGATCGAATCGATGGTCAAGGCGGTGGAATAAGGCCGTGCGTGAGCGGCGCTTCAAGGTGTTCGGGAAACTGGTGAGCATCACCGGCGCGCCCGGCGCGTGGCAGGCCTGGTATCCGGGCAGCGACGGCAAGCGCCGTCCTGCCGGCTTCATCATCCCGCACGACCTGCCCGAAGACGGACTGGCCGACTACCTGGCCGACCTGTTCCACGAAGAGGCCACGCCGCGGCGCTCCACAGTCGAGCGCCTGACGGACAATTAACGGCGGCCGAACATCATCAGGTCGGCCAGCAGCAGGCGCGCGGGCTTGACGACGTCCAGCGCCGCCAGCGACAGGCCAAGCAGGGGCTGCAGCGGACCCACGGCGGTGAAGGCGCGGGCCATGGAGTCGGTCAAACCGATCGTCAGGCGCCGGTCCTGGGCGCGGTCGCTCATGAAGGCCCCGATCGCATCCGGGGTGGCGCCGCGCGCAAGCCGGCGCGCCAGCACGGCGGCGTCGCGCAGGCCGAGGTTCAGGCCCTGGCCGGCGACCGGGTGCAGGGTTTGCGCGGCGTTGCCGATGGCGACCGTGCGGGCCGTTGCGCGGGCTTCCGCGTTCAGGCCGAGGGGGAAGGCGATACGCGGGGAGCTGGCGGTGAATGTGCCCACGCGGCCGCCAAACGCCTCGCCCAGCTGCGCCAGGAATGCCGCGTCGCCCAGCAACTGCACGTCGGTCGCGCGCTGCGGACGCATGCACCATACCAGCGCGTACTGGTAGCCGTCGGCGCCTTCCTGCGGCAGCAGCGCCAGCGGGCCTTCGTCGGTGAAGCGCTCGAAGGCGCGGTGGGGGATCGGGGCGCTGGCGCTGACACGGGCGATCAAGGCGGTTTGTTCGTAGTCGCGTTGATGGGCCTTGGTGCCCTGCTGGCCAAAGACACCGCCTTCGGCCTGCACCGCCACCTGCGCGGCTACCGTGCGACCGTCCTCCAGGTGCAGCAACACGCCGCTGTCCTCGTCATCGAACGAGGCGACCCGCGCCGGGCGCAAGGTGGTCACGCCGGCGCGTTCGCAGGCGCGCGCCAGCGCGTCGACCACGTCGCCGTAGCGCGCAACATAGCCCAGTGCATCGAGCTGGTGCTCGGCGCGGTCCATCAGGCTGCGGCCAAGCTGGCCGCGGCGCGAGATGTGGATCTCGTGGATTGGCGTGGCCGGCAGCGGCCAGGCCTGCACGTCTTCCAGCAGCTGCACGCTGCCCCAGGACAGCGCGATCGAGCGCGGGTCCGTGATCGCCTGTCCCAGCGACTTGCCGTCGATGAGGGCGATGCTGCTGCCCGCCACGCCGCGGCGAACCAGAAATGCGGCCAGCGCCAGGCCTACCGGGCCGGCGCCGCAAATGGCGATATCGACTTCGATCCGTTCGTCTGCCATCAAGCTTCCCCCATCAATGCTTCGACCTCGGCGACCGCCTTCGGTGCGTCGCCCGAGAGGATGCGGCAGCCGCCTTCGGTGACGAGCACGTCGTCCTCGATCCGGATGCCGATGTTCCAGAACTGCTCAGGCACGCCTTCGGCCGGGCGCACGTAGATACCCGGCTCCACCGTCAGCGCCATTCCCGCCAGCAGGGCGCGCGAAGGGTGCGCGGGCAGGGACAGGTCGCGGTAGGGCCCGACGTCGTGCACGTCCATCCCGAGCCAGTGGCCGGTGCCGTGCATGTAGAACTGCAGGTGGGCCTTGTCGGCGATGGCGTCTTCCACCGACGCGTACTTCGACTTGGCGAGCAGTCCGAGGTCCAGCATGCCGCCGGCCAGTACCTTCACCGCCGCCTCGTGCATGTCGCTGTAGGGGCGCCCGGGCACGATGGCGGCGAAGGCCGCTTCCTGCGCCTGCAGCACCAGCTCGTACAGGATTCTTTGCGGTTCCGTAAAGCGCCCGCTCACCGGCCAGGTGCGCGTGATGTCGGAGGCGTAGCCGTCGAATTCGCAGCCGGCGTCGACCAGCACCAGTTCGCCGTCGCGGCATGGCTGGTTGTTGGCGCTGTAGTGCAGCACGCAGGCGTTGGCGCCGGAGGCGACGATCGGGGTATAGGCCGGGAACTGGGCGCCGTTGCGGCGAAATTCGTGCTGCAGCTCGGCTTCGATTTCGTATTCGAACACGCCAGGCCGCGTAAAGCGCATCGCGCGCGCATGGGCCGCGGCGGCGATGGCAGCGGCGCGCGCCATCAGGGTCTGTTCGCCCGCATCCTTGAGCAGGCGCATCTCGTCGATCAGGCCAGACAGGTGGTGCGTCGCAGAAGGCGCCGTGATACCGGTGCGGCCCTGCGCGCGCACGGCTTTGAGCCAGCCGCTCACCTGCGCATCGAGCGCGGCGCTGTGGCCCAGCGCGTAGTACAGCGCCGGTACATTGGCCAGCAGCTTGCCCATCTGCGCATCGAGTTCGTCGACCGGGTATGCCTCGTCGAAACCGAACGCCACGCGCGCCGCTTCCGGTCCATGGCGGAAGCCATCCCAGATTTCGCGCTCGAGGTTTTTCTCGCGGCAGAACAGGATAGCGCGCGCCGGCGCGTCGCCGCGGGCGGCGACGAGCACCAGCACGCTCTCCGGCTCGGTGAAGCCGGTCAGGTAGTAGAAATAGCTGTCGTGGCGGTAGGGGTAGTCGCTGTCGCCGTTGCGCAGCACTTCCGGCGCGGTCGCCAGCACCGCGACGGCGCCCGGCTGCATCTGCGCCGCCAGGCGCGCGCGCCGTTCGGCGTACATGGCGACGCCTGCCGTCATGAACCCGTCTTGGCCGCCTTCAGCGGCGCGTTCAGGTCTTCCAGCTGGCCCACGGTGCCGACGTTGACCCACTGGCCCGTATAGAGTTCGCCGCCCACGCGGCCCTGGTCGATGAACTTGCGCATCAGGGGGCCGAACTTGACGAAGTCGCCGGCGGTGATTCCGTCGAACATCTCGGGGCGGTAGACGCCGATGCCGGCGAAATTGAACTTCTCCGGGCCCTCGTTACGCAGCGTGTACATGTCGAGGGCGAAGTCACCCTGCGGGTTGTGCCACGGATTGGGCGTGAGCCACAGCCAGGCGATGTCGCGCTTCTCAAACGGGTAGGGCACGCCCACCATGTCCTTGTCCTTCACCACATCGAACACCTGCGAAAAATCGAAATAGGGCGCGTAGATGTCGCCCGACACCGCCAGGAAAGGCTCGTCGCCCAGCAGGTGCAGCGCGTTGGCGATGCCGCCCGCGGTTTCCAGCGGGGTGGGCTCGTGCGAATACACGATGCGCGCGCCATACTTGCTGCCGTCGCCCAGCTCTTCCTCGATCATGTGGCCGAGGTGGGAGTGGTTGATGACGATGTCGGTGATCCCGGCACGCACCAGGTTGAGCACGTGGTAGGTGATCATCGGACGGCCGCGCACCTTGAGCAGCGGCTTGGGGCAGGCGTCCGTCAGCGGGCGCATGCGCTCGCCGCGGCCTGCCGCGAAAATCATCGCTTTCATGGGCGCGTCCTCAGAAGGTGTAGCCGACCGCGGGCGCCTTGTCCTCGAGTGCGTCGAGGAGGCGAATGAGCGGCTTGAGTTCGGTGTAGCGGTTGGCGGTCTTGCGCACGTAATCCATCACGGTCGGCAGGTCGCCCATGTAGATCGGCTTGCCGTCGCGGTAGTTCAGGCGGCAGAAGATGCCGAGGATCTTCAGGTGGCGCTGCAGGGCCATGAATTCGAAGTCGCGGTAGAAGGCGTCGATGTCCGGATTGACCGGCAGGCCGAGCTGCTTGGCGCTTTGCCAGTAGCGCACCACCCAGTCCAGCACGGTCTCTTCGTCCCACTGGATGTAAGCGTCGCGCAGCAGCGAAGCCAGGTCGTAGGTGATCGGGCCGTAGACGGCGTCCTGGAAATCCAGCACGCCCGGGTTGCCCGTTTCCAGCCACATCAGGTTACGCGAATGGAAATCGCGGTGCATGTAGACCTGCTGCTGCGCCAGCACGTTGGCGGTGATCGCTTCGAATACCTTGTCGAGCTGGGCCTGCTGCTTCTCGTCCAGCGTCACGTTCAGGTGCTTGCCGATGTACCACTCCGGGAACAGGTTCATCTCGCGCAGCACGAAGGCGCGGTCGAACTCGGCCAGCTTGCCCGGCTCGCTGGCCAGCTGGAACTTCAGCAGGGCGTCCACCGCACTGGAATACATGAAGGCCGCGTTGTCGGCATCCAGGCGCGCCAGGTAGGTGGTCACGCCGAGGTCGGACAGCAGCAGGTAGCCGCTCTCGACCTTTTTGGCGACGATCGCCGGCACCGTGACGCCGGCGTCCAGCAGCAGTTCCTGCACGTGCAGGAAGGCCGGCACGTTCTCGCGCTCGGGCGGGGCGTCCATCGCCACCAGGGTGGCGCCCAGTTTGTCGCGCATGGCGGGGACGACGTCGTAACGGAAGTAACGGCGGAAGCTCGCGTCGGACGACGCCGGGCGGCCCGTCTCGACTTCCACCAGGCCGGTCGACGCCAGCCATTCGGTCAGCCCTTGCAGGCGAGCGTCGTTGCCGGCGGAAGTGGAGGAATTTTGATACAAAGAAGACATGAAGCAGCCTGGTGAATCCGGTTGGTTGAAGGTAGGGTAGGAGAAACCCATTACTGGAATCTCTCCCCCCTAGGAACCGTGCGTGCGACTTTCACCGCACACGGCTCGAGCTTAATAAAAGTTCCTACGCAGGAACCGGCTTAACAACTTTGATGTTTTGGCTATGCACGCGGGCATGGCAAGTTGGATGCAATAATACGCGATTTCCTAGTGCGTCGGAGCCCCCTGCCACACGGTATTCTATGTGGTGGTCGTGCCATCCTGTGCCCATGTCCATCTCGCATCCGCAGAGCGCACACAAGCCGCTTTGGTCCATGTAAAGGGTTGCTAATTCGCGACGGTAGCGCAGGTTTTTCAACATGCGATCCTGCCTGAGTTTTTCGCCCTCGGCTTCCCATTGCGGGTCGTAGGGATGAAACTCTCCCTTGATTTTCTTGTGCCGTTCGATAGCTGTGTCCGGTAGCGAATACAGTTCTCTTGCGCCTTTCTTGCCATCCTTTGTTATCACGTCCGCAGTGAACACGTTTGCTTTGTCGGCGACTGGACGCCAGTACCGCTTGCGTATCCAGTCACGGTTCTTGTTCGGGTGTCTTCGCATGGCCCACCGGAGGAGCCGCCAGTGCAGGCGCGACTCCATCTTGGTGAACGCCTTTTTGGCTACTACGGGGCTGTGATACTGCGCCCAGCCTCGCAGCATTGGGTTCAGCAGGTGAATCAGGCTTTCCTGCGTCGCCGCCAAGTTGTCGCCGATGACCTTCCTGAGCTTTTCATAGAACGCTTTGGTGTTCTTCTTACTCGGCTTGATCAGTAACTTCCCGGTGTACTTCCGGAAGTTCCAACCCAGGAAATCGAAACCGTCTTCGATTTGCACGATTCGGGTCTTCGATTCAGATAGACGTAATCCCCTGACTGCGAGGAAGTGTTCGATCCAAGGTTTTACTTCGTGTTCCAGCGTCTCTTTCGATTGGCCAGTGACCACGAAGTCATCTGCGTAACGCACGACATTCACTTTCCGTTCCTTGGCGCCCCGGGTTTTGAAGCGAGCGATGAGATGCTCTTTCAATTCCTTTTCGAGCCCATTCAACGTCCAGTTGGCCAAGGCAGGGCTGATGATGCCGCCCTGCGGTGTCCCGGCGTCGGTGCTGACTAATTGCCCCCGGTCGACTACCCCGGACTTCAACCACTTCTTCAGGATCACTCTGTCCATCAAGACATTGCTGGCCATCCAGTCGTGGTTGATGTTGTCGAAGAAGCCCTCTATATCTGCATCCAGGACCCATGTTGCCGAGTCCTTTTTGCTTAGATTGAGAAAGAGCTGAGACATCGCGTCGGCAGTGGCTCGGTATTTCCTGAACCCGTAAGAGTTCGGGTCGCTCCGCGTTTCCAGTACCGGATCGAGTGCCAGCAGATGTAGTGCCTGCATGGCCCGGTCGCGCATGGTAGGGATGCCCAACGGGCGCATCTTTCCATTGGCCTTGGGGATATAGACTCTCCGAAGTGGCAGGGGCCTGTAGCCATGTCTCTTCAACTGCGCAATTGCAGCGAGTTTCTGCGAGGGGGAGTCCCATAGTTGCTGGTCCACCCCTGCGGTACGTTTGCCTTGATTCTCGGTCACCCGTTTTACTGCCAGCGCTTTCGCACTGAACGAGTGGGTCAGCCAACGTTGCAAGGCTTTTACCCTGCGCCATTTGCCTTCCTGTGTCGCCTTCGTCAAGCGGCGCTGCATCGCCATCACATTCCTCTGTACCAGTCGCCAATCAATGGCGGACCAGTCCCGAGGGGCGTGCGAGGACGCAGAACCGGGATGACTATCGATTACTTTCATGCTGTTCCTCGTTCGGTAAGACCCCGGAGGACGCAGCGACCTTGAGGGCGCAGGTCCCTTCAGGGTGATTGTTTTCTTTAGGTGTTTGCAGCTGGTTGACGACTATTGCACCAGATGGAAGTCTGCACCCTTTCAGGTTCGGACAAATCTTGAATCCGTATCCGGACGATTACAGCCCGGCGTTCGCTTTCTCCATCCTCCCATACCCGCTCCTCCTTCAGATCCTCTTGCGATTTTCCTGCCGTACCCATCTTGCGAGTGGACGGCGAAGGGTCGGGCTTACCACGTTCCCCACGATATCGACGCGACAGGTTGTGTCGCGACTGGCTGTTTAGGGTCCATCTCTCCCCCGGTGGTGTTTGTGACGACGTATCCCCAGAATAAACAGAGATAACCGACCACTTACCGTTTTGGTTAAGGCGCGATGTTGCAAGCAGCTTTCGCCTAGCTATATTTACGAGGGTTCAAGCGATGATTCACATTACGTTACCCATGCAGCACTCACCTAGCCCCTTTACCACCTTCGCTGCTGGCAGTATCTGACCCTACACTCGCGTGCGAGGGCCACCGAGATTCTCGGGGGTACATTGTCATCGGAGCTTCACACCCCACCGTTGCCAGTGACGCGTGTCCAAGTAGGTGACGAGCGGTCGTGCGCTCGGTCGCGGTCCATGACCTCTGGGAGGTCTTGGCGCGACAAGACATCGAGGAGCTATCGCCCTTGATTTTGAGATGTTGCGGCGGGGGCCGCTTCCAGAACACGAAGTGGACCATTGCGGTCCTCGTGGCGTCGAATGAATGAACGCTTTAGTTACTCGGGTTGACTTTGCGCTTTACCCATTTGAAGACCGCTACATACGGTTCAAGGTAGAGACGCGAATCGTCCTTCGCGACCTGCTTCATGTGTGAAAGAAATTCACGCAATGTCATGATCATTCTCCGTTGTGTTTTGACAACAGATCAGCAGTGCTTCGCTGGGTTCCATAGCTGACAGAACAGGTTTCTGAGGCGGATGCCTCTTTCCCCTGTTCAATTGTATCGTACCCTCTGCAGATATATTTGCATCTCCAGGATCAAGTAGTTATCGTTAATAATCAACGAGTTACCCTACTTCTACCTGCTTTACATCAATGCCGAAAACCGGCGTCGTTGGCGAACGTGTCGCACTTATTCCCATATAATAAGGGATTCATTCCAAAAATACCGCCCTTTATGGCGCTTCCTGATTCTCCATGAGCTGGTTTACGGCCTACCCTTTTCCTCCCCGGCAGGCACGTGCGCTGTATGCACTGGCTGCTGCCGCCGCCGCCGCATCCGGACCGCTATACGCGCAGGCTGTTTCTCCTGCGCCACATCCAGATGAGCAAGACCTGCCGATCACGATTCGCGCCGAAGACATCAGCGGCCGTCCCGACCGCCAGCTGAACCTCGCGCGCGATGTCGAACTGACACGCGGCCAGACCCGGCTCACCGCCGACGTCGCCTGCTACATGAACGTCGAGGACGAAGTCACTGCGTCCGGCAACGTCAAGCTGTGGCGCTTCGGCGACCGCTACAAAGGCGACGAACTGCAGCTGAACCTGGAGACCGGCAAGGGCTATGTGCTGCGTCCCGAGTACCGGATGCAGCTCAATAACGCCCAGGGCAACGCGGCGCGCATCGACTTCCTCGGCGAAGACGTGGCGCTGGTGCGCGACGGCACCTACAGCACCTGCGAAGGCCCGGACCCGGACTGGTACCTCAAGTCCAGCACCCTGCGCCTGGACAGCGGGCGCGACGTGGGCCTGGCCGGCAAGACCATCATCTATTTCAAGGACGTGCCGATCATCGGCACCCCGGCCCTGTCGTTCTCGCTGTCGGGCGCGCGCCGCTCCGGCTGGCTGGCGCCCACCGTGGGCTTCGGCTCCAAGGGCAAGGCCGAAGTCATGGTGCCGTACTACTTCAACATCGCGCCCAACCGTGACCTGACGGTGTATCCGCGCATGATGTTCGACCGCGGCCTGCAGCTCGGCGCCACCGGGCGCTACCTCGGTGTCACCGAGCGCGGCGCCTACAACGGCGAGACCCACGTCGAGGGCCTGCGCCACGACCGCGAGACCGGCGAAGACCGCTGGCGCGTCGACTCGATCCACACCCAGGGCCTCGGTCCCGGCTGGTCCTACGGCTGGAACCTGCACGCGGCCTCCGACGACGAATACCCGAGCGACTTCTCGCGCACCGTGGCGGTCAGCGCCGAGCGCCAGCTGCTGCGCGAAGTGCGCACCGACTACAGCGGCCAGTACTGGACCCTCGCCGCGCGCGCCCAGAACTACCAGGTGCTGCAAGACCCGGCCGCCACGCCCACCAATGGCCTGGCGGTGCCGCGTCCCTACGACCGCCTGCCGCAGATTAACTTCCACGCCGGCCGCTACGACGTGCAGGGCTTCGACTGGGCGGTGGACGCCGAGGCGGTGAGCTTCTGGCACCCCGATTTCGTGCGCGGCAACCGCGCCGTGCTGGTGGGGCAGGTCAGCTACCCATGGGTGCGCCCGGGCTGGTTCATCACGCCGAAGGTCATCACGCACCATACCAAGTACGACCTGGACCGCGCGAACTACAGCGGCCCCACCAAGCTGTCGCGCAGCCTCAATACCGTCTCGCTCGACAGCGGCCTGGTGTTCGAGCGCGAGACCACGCTGTTCGGCCGCGCCATGACCCAAACCCTGGAGCCGCGCATGTTCTATGTGCGCACCCCGTACAAGGACCAGAGCCAGTTCCCGATCTTCGACACCGGCCGCGCCGGCTTCAACTACGCGCAGCTGTTCAGCGAGAACCGCTACGTGGGCTTCGACCGCGTGTCCGACGCCAACCAGCTGACCACGGCCCTGGTGTCGCGCTTCATCCAGCCCGACGGCGCCGAGCGCCTGCGCCTGGCCTTCGGCCAGCGCCGCTACCTCGACGAGCCGCTGGTGCGCCTGCCGGGCGAGCCGGTGCACCAGAGCCGTTCCGACGTGCTGCTGGCGGCCTCGGGCCGCATTTCGGAGACCTGGAGCTTCGATAGCGGCGTACAATATGACGCGACCGGCAGCAACCTGTACAGCTCGAACCTGAGCATGCAGTGGCAGCCGGCCCGGATGAAGGTCCTCAATGCCGAGTACCGCTACCAGCGCGACAGCTTCCGCAACGTCGATTTTTCGGCGCAGTGGCCGCTGTCGGCGCGCTGGTACGGCGTCGGGCGCGTCAGCTATGCGCTGCGCTCCTACGGCGTGGGCGGCGCGACGCCGGTCGGGAAGGGCAAGCTGCTCGAAAGCCTCATCGGCCTCGAATACAAGGCCGATTGCTGGATCTTCCGCATGGGCGGCCAGCGTTTCGTGACCGCCGCCCAGACCACGTCGACCTCGGCCTTCTTCCAGCTCGAGCTCAATGGCCTGTCGCGCCTGGGCCTGGGCAATGCGCTCGAGACGTTCAGCAAGAGCGTCCCGGGCTATACGCAGTTGAACACCAACGTGGGACGGCCTTAAGGCCCTCCTAACCGGCAGTCGGTACACTGCCCGCCGGTAAACTGAATAACTATTCACCTGAATGAGTGCTTTCCAGATGACGCGTTCCACCCGTTTGCAACAAGTTAAGCTTGCAGCAGCGCTGCTGTCGGCCCTGGCCGCGGGCCAGGTATTCGCCCAGGCCGCCGCACCCGCAGCCCCCGCAGCCGCGGCCCAGATCACGAAACCGGGCAGCGGCTTCCTGCCGCCGGCCTCGAGCAGCGCCAAGGTGATCGATTCGATCCAGGTGGTGGTCAACGACGAAGTGATCACGAAGAACGAGGTGCGCAACCGCGTCGCCCAGACCACCCAGAACCTGAAGGCGCGCAACGTGCAGCTGCCCGACACAGCCACGCTGGAACGCCAGGTCGTGGAATCGATGATCGTCGAGCGCGCGCAGGTCCAGCTGGCCAAGGAAATGGGCGTGCGCATCGACGACCGCACCCTCGACGCCACCATCGGCCGCATCGCCGAGAACCAGAAATTGTCGGTGCAGGAGATGCGCAACCAGATGGAAAAAGAGGGCCTGGCCTACGCCCAGTTCCGCGACGACATCCGCAACGAAATCATGCTGCAGCGCCTGCGCGAGCACGAGGTCGACGCCAAGATCCAGGTCTCGGAAGCCGAGATCGACACCTACCTGGTGGCTTCCAAGGCCGCTGCAAGCGAGAAGGTCGAGCTGAACCTGGCGCAGATCCTGGTGGCCGTGCCCGAAAACGCGTCGCCCGAACAGATCGCGGCACGCCGCGCGCGCGCCGAGGAAGTGGCGCGCCAGCTGCGCACCGGCGCCGACTTCAGCAAGATGGCGGCCACCTATTCGGACGCCCCCGACGCCCTGAAAGGCGGCGACATCGGCTGGCGCGACCCGGACCGGCTGCCGCCGATCTTCGCCACCGAACTGCGCAAGCTCAAAGCTGGCCAGGTCACCCCGATCATCAAGACCAACAACGGCTTCCACATCCTGCGGGTGGCAGAGCAGCGCAACCTGGCCGACGCGGCCGCCGGTGAAAAGAGCGTGGTCCAGCAGACCCGCGTCAGCCACATCCTCATGAAGCCGACGCCGACCATGACCGTGGCCGACGTCAAGCGCAAGCTGCTCGAGCTGAAAGAGAAAGTCGCGAACAAGAGCGCGAGCTTCGAAGACGTGGCGCGCCAGAACAGCCAGGAACCGGCCAGCGCGGCCAAGGGCGGCGACCTGGGCTGGCTGGCGCCGGGCGACGCCGGTCCTGAATTCGACAGCGCGCTCAATTCGCTGCAGCCGGGCGAGATGTCGGACGTCATCGAGTCGCCGTTCGGTTACCACATCCTGCGCGTGGTCGAGCGCAAGTCGGAAGACCAGAGCGCCCAGAAAGAACGCGCGCTGGCCCGCCAGGTCCTGCGCGAGCGCAAGATGCAGGAAGCGCTGGAAGACTGGATGCGCCAGGTGCGCGACCGCGCCTACGTCGAGTTCCGCGAGGAGCAGTAATCACCATGGGCATGATGCAGGCGCGCCGTCCGGTCCTTGCGGTCACGGTCGGCGAGCCGGCCGGCATCGGCCCTGAAATATCGATCCGCGCGGCCTGGGCGCTGCGCGAATCGGCCAACTGCGTGCTGCTGGGCGACGCCGCCTTCCTGGCGCTCACCGCCAGCCTCATCGACCCGGCCATCCGCCTGTCGGCCCTGTCGATCCAGGCGCTGAGGAATGGCGGCCTGCCGCACTTCGGCAAGGATCGCCTGGCCGTGATCGACGTGCCACTCGCGGCCCACGTGGTGCCCGGTACGCTCGATGCCGAGAACGGGCGCGCCGTACTGGCCACGCTGGACCTGGCCATCGAAGGCGCGCAATGCGGCTGGTTCGAAGGCATCGTCACCGCCCCGCTCCAGAAAAGCACGGTCAACGACGCCGGCGTCCACTTTTCCGGCCATACCGAATACCTGGCCGAGAAAACCGGCACGCCGAAGGTCGTGATGATGCTGGCCGGGCAGCCGGGCGGCGGCCAGCCGTACTTGCGGGTGGCGCTGGCTACCACCCATTTGCCGCTCAAGGACGTCCCGGCCGCGCTCACGCGCGAGGCCCTGGCGCAGGTGATCGACATCATCGACGCCGACCTGAAAGCCAAGTTCGGCATCGCCGCTCCGCGCATCCTGGTTACCGGCCTGAACCCGCATGCGGGCGAGAACGGCTACCTGGGCCGCGAAGAGATCGAGGTCATCACGCCGGTGCTGGAAGCGGCGCGCGCGCGCGGCATCGACGCCCGCGGCCCGTATCCGGCCGACACCCTGTTCCAGCCCAAATACCTGCAGGACGCGGACTGCGTGCTGGCGATGTACCACGACCAGGGCCTGCCGGTGCTCAAGCACGCCACCTTCGGGCGCGGCATCAACATCACGCTCGGCCTGCCGATCGTGCGCACCTCGGTCGACCACGGCACCGCGCTCGACCTCGCGGCCCAGGGCCTGGGCCAGGCGGACTGCGGCAGCATGATCGAGGCGATCCGCGCCGCCATGCAGATGGCGGCGTCACGCCGCCCGTAACGAACAAGAAAGCACCAACATTCCATGAAACACGTCGCCCGCAAGCGCTTCGGCCAGAACTTCCTGACCGACAAACTCGTCCTGAACAACATCATCGACGCCATCGGCCCGCGCCAGGGCGAGGTGATGGTCGAGATCGGCCCCGGGCTGGCCGCCATGACCGCCCTGCTGCTCAAGCAGCTCGACCACATGCACGTCGTCGAGCTCGATCGCGACCTGGTCGCGCGCCTGGAAAAGGCCTACCCGCGCGACAAGCTCACCGTGCATTCGGGCGATGCGCTCAAGTTCGACTTCGGTTCCATCCCGGTGCCGGAAGGACAGAAGCTGCGCGTGGTCGGCAACCTGCCGTACAACATCTCCAGCCCGCTGCTGTTCCACCTGGCGGAATTCGCCCCGCTGATCGAAGACCAGTACTTCATGCTGCAGAAGGAAGTGGTCGAGCGCATGGTGGCCGAGCCGGGCACCAAGGCCTACAGCCGCCTGACCGTGATGCTGCAGTGGCGCTACGACATGGACCTGATGTTCATCGTCCCACCCACCGCCTTCGACCCGCCGCCGCAGGTGGAATCGGCCATCGTGCGCATGATCCCGAAGCGCGAACAGCTGGAAGTGAACGGCGCCACGCTGGAAAAGGTCGTCGCCAAGGCCTTCTCGCAACGCCGCAAGGTGATCCGCAATTGCGTGGCCGGCATGTTCACCGAAGCCCAGCTGGTGGAGGCAGGCATCGACCCGAGCCTGCGGCCGGAGGCGGTGACGCTGGAGCAGTATGTGGCGTTGGCGAATTTGTTGTAAGAATACTCACGCCGTGCTTAGCGGACGCTGCCGAAGCCGCAGAGTCTGAAACTCTCGACATCAAACAACGTCGTTCCGGCGAAGGCCGGAACCTAATTTCGTTACGTCAGGTTAACGCCACAAATGACAGTGGTGGTTCGCGAGCAAAATTGGGTCCCGGCCTTCGCCGGGACGACGGTGCGAAGGCTAGCGACCTACGGTCCAAGCCCATCTCCACATTGCACCGCACCATCGCAGCGCATCCCCCATTTCAGCCCTTCATCCGCCCTTTCCTGCAATCCGTCGCACCCCGCTGGAGCTGCGAGGGCCCGTTCGCTAAAGTGCATCCATCGACAAGCCGCAAGCGGCCCACCACTCACCGAAGGAGCACGACAATGAACACCCTCAAGCACATGGAAGCCATCTTCGTCATCGCCCTGGCCCTGGCCGGCGTCAGCAGCTACGCCAATGCCGCCACCACCCGCGCGCTTGACGCCTATAACGCCCAGGTGTCGGTCGGCGAGTCGCAGGTCGCGGTCGTGAAGGTCAGCGCCAAGCGCGGCTAAGCAGCCGGGCGAAAAAAAAAGCCCGCTCAGGGAGCGGGCTTGAAATCCAATTCTTTTCTGAGGAGAGTTGGAGGAGACAGGAGCAAGTATGCTGCGTTACAGCATATTAGTCCAATTTTCCTTTCGCATACTCGACATACGTTTTTAGTATATCTCTCAGGTGCTCGGCACGCAGTTGATATTGATGTTGGTGATCGCTACATCGCCCATCGTCCCGGTCGGGTTTTCGATGGTGCAGCGGCGGCCCACCGGCTGGGTCACGATGGTGACGCCGTAGGTCTCGCCATAGAACACTTCGATCGGCATCGTGTAGTCGAAGGCGGCGCCGGTGGTGTCGGTGGTGGACGGGATGATGCTGACGGTACCGCTGGTGCTGCCGTTGGCCACGACCAGGCCGGTGTTGTCCTTGGTCAGGCCAGTGACCTTGCCGCCGATAGGGTTGTCATTGATGAAGCATTCCATGCGCACATTGATCGCGGCGAGGCGGCCGGCCGTGTCGGACGCGCTCAGCGGGAAGTTGCGGTGCACGGCGCAGGTCTGGTGCAGCGGCTGGTTCTTGATCGTGACGTTGTAGGTGTCGCCGTACTCGAGCTTGTTCGCGAAGCTGAAGCTCACCGCGTCGCCAGGCTTGGCCGGCGGCGCCACGGGAAGGTCGCTGCCACCATTGTTGAGCAGCACCAGGCCGGGGTACACGATGCCATCGACCGAGCCGGCCACCGCATAGTTATCGTCGCCGCCGCCACCACAGGATGCGAGGCCCAGCGCTACTGCCAGCACGCATGCCGGACGGATCAGGTAAGACTTCATTCAGTACGCTCCAGGATAATTAAGTACGCGGGCCACAGGTGACCGCCGCATTGGTGATGTCGTTTGCGCCCATCACGCCGGTGCCATTGGCAACCGTGCAGGTCTGGTTGTCCGGCTGGGTCAGGATGGCGATACCGTAAGGCGCGTCTTCGTTGACCTTGGCCATCGCGAACGTGGTGGCGCCGGCAGCCACGGGCACGCGGTCCGAGCCATTGACCAGCACCAGGTTGGCGCCGGTCAGGCCGCTGACGGTTCCCTTCAGTTCATGCGTCTTGATGGTGCAGACGATCGCCACGGTGGTGATGTTGAACGCCACCTTGCCGGTGTTGTTGAATGGCTTGCACTCGAGTGCATTGCTCGGGCTGGACTTGACCTGGATGTTGTAGCTGGAGTCGGTTTCCACGAGGTCAGGGAAATAGAAGGTGCCCGAGCCGGTGCTGGTCGGTGCGATCACCAGGTCGGCGCCGCCGTTGTTGGTCAGGACCAGGCCGGTCTTGGTCACGCCCGAAAACGAGCCACCCACAACCAGGTCGCCATCGCCGCCGCCACACGCGGTCAGCGCAAGCGCGCATGCCAGCGCCGCGCCAACACGCAGGTAGGAACTCTTCATAATCTCTCCAATTAAATCTGACTGGTAACAAGCAACCGAGGTGCATCCAGGCGTGCAACTGGTCAGTTGACACGGGTAAGGACGCGGTTAGACGGAATTCGCCCAACATTTTAGTTCATTTGGCAAGCAGCTGGACGGTTTGCCTTTGTATCACGGTGTAACCGCCGGTACTCGGGTACAGTGACGATTGATTTCTACCGGTGTGCTCGCTATCCTTGAACGAGCACCGTTCCCACCCGATCCCGACCATGACCCTCCTGCGCCGCGCCTGGCCCAAAGCCGTAGTGTTCGACCTCGACGACACCCTGTGGCCGATCGCCCCCGTCATCCTGGAGGCCGAGCAGATCCTGTTCGCCTGGCTGCGCGAGCATGCGCCGCGGGTGGCGCAGCAGTTCAGCATCGAGACCCTGCGCCACGCCCGGCTCGAGCTGCTGGCGCGCCAGCCCGCGTTCCAGCTCGACCTCGGCGCGCTGCGCCGGGCCGGCCTGATCGCCGCCTTCGAGCAGGCCGGCGAGGATGCCGGCAAGGTGGAACTGGCCATGACCGAGTTCTTCGCCGCCCGCAACGCCGTGATTCCCTACGATGACGTGCTGCCCGGGCTGTTGCGCCTGAAGGGGAGGGTGCTGGTGGGCTCGGTCACCAACGGCAACGCCGACCTGCAGACCATCGGCCTGGACCGCCACTTCGACGCCTCGGTGTCGGCGCCCGCCTTCGGCGTCGCCAAGCCGGACCCGACCATCTTCCAGGAAGCCTGCCGCCTGCTCCGGGTGCTGCCCCAGGACGCGGTGTACGTGGGCGACGACCTGCGGCTGGACGTGCAGGGCGCCCAGCGCGCCGGGATGCGCGCGGTATGGATGAACCGGGTCGGCAAGGCCAACGACTCGGGCGGCTACATCGAGCCCGACGGGGAAGTGCACAGCCTGGACGGCCTGCTGGACTGGCTCAAGCGCGAACACGCTTGATTGGCACAGCGCGCGCCCACGCGTGCATAATAGCGGCACACCCCTGCCTCTTCCAATCCATGCAACTCGAACCCCGCGCCCAGACCCTGCTCAAAGCCCTCGTCGAACGCTATATCGCCGACGGCCAGCCGGTGGGCTCGCGCGCGCTGTCGAAAATCTCCGGCCTCGACGTCTCGCCGGCCACGATCCGCAACATCATGGCCGACCTCGAGGAAATGGGCTACGTCTCCAGCCCGCACACCTCGGCCGGCCGGATCCCGACGCCGCGCGGCTACCGGCTGTTCGTCGACACCCTGCTCACCGTGCAGCACCTCAACGAGCACACGGTGGACGCCCAGCAGATGCGCCTGCCCCAGCAGCAGCCCCAGAAGCTGATCGCCAACGCCGCCCAGATGCTGTCCTCGCTGTCGCAGTTCGCCGGCGTGGTGCAGAGCCCGCGGCGCGAATCGGTGTTCCAGCAGATCGAATTCCTGCGCCTGTCCGAAAAACGCATCCTGCTGGTCATCGTCGACCCGCGCGGCGACGTCCAGAACCGCCTGCTGCTGACCGACGTGGATTACACGCCCTCGCAGCTGGTGCAGTCGGCCAACTACCTGAACCAGAATTTTGCCGGCCTCACCTTCGACCAGGTGCGCACCCGCCTGGGCAGCGAACTGCGCCAGCTGCGCGACGACATGGGCCGCCTGATGGCGGTGGCGGTGGAGGCGGGCAGCGAGGCGATGGCCGAGGGCGACGACATGGTCATCTCCGGCGAGCGCAACCTGCTGTCGGTATCCGACCTGTCGTCCAACATGACGTCGCTGCGCCAGATGTTCGACATGTTCGAGCAAAAAACCGGGCTGATGCAGCTGCTCGATGTATCGAGCAAGGCGGGCGGCGTGCAGATCTTCATCGGCGGCGAATCGAAACTAGTGCCGATGGATGAAATGAGCGTGGTGACGGCGCCGTACGAGGTCAACGGGCGGATCGTCGGTACGCTGGGGGTGATCGGCCCGACCCGCATGGCGTACGAGCGGGTGATTCCGATTGTGGATATTACGGCGAAGCTGTTGTCGAATGCGTTGAGCCAGAGTTGAGGTAAGTGGCTGCGGTACGAACTTGGGGGGAATGATGCCAGTGGCATCATTCACGCCTGCGCCGGGACGACGGTGTTGAGGCTCCAGGTAGCAACAGCGCTAGCGCGAACGCTCACTAACCAAGGTCGTTCCGGCGAAGGCCGGAACCCAATTCCGTCGCGTATTACCTGCGCCTCCTTGCACCCGGACGCGCAGAACAGGTCACCCCTTCCGCGAACACCCCACTTTAATACAATTCCCATAAATCGCCAGCGAATGCTCCGCGATCTTGTACCCGCGTTCAGCCGCAATCTTGTGCTGGCGCGATTCGATTTCTTCGTCGTAGAACTCTTCCACATGCCCGCAATCGAGGCACACCAGGTGGTCATGGTGCGAGCCGGCGTTGAGCTCGTAGATGGCCTTGCCGGTTTCGAAGTGGTTGCGGTTCAGCAGGCCGGCCTGTTCGAACTGGGTCAGGACCCGGTACACGGTGGCCAGGCCGACGTCCATATTTTCAGCCAGCAGGATCTTGTAGACATCTTCCGCCGTCAGGTGCCGTACGCTGCTGTTCTGGAAGATCTCGAGGATTTTCAGGCGCGGCAGGGTTGCCTTCAGGCCGCTGGCCTTCAGGTCGGTAGGGTTGTTACTCATGTTTGTTGCTCGTAGTTTGGCGGAGTGCTTTATGATATAGCGTTTTGGAGCTCCCGCTCAAACGTTTTGAGGTTACCTATGCGCGTCAAACAAGCCGTTTTTCATCGCTTTCCAGTCCGGGCGGCCCTCGCGGCCGGCCTCGCATGCACGCTGATGCTGTCCGGCTGCGCCGCCTGGCGCAACCAGACGCGTCCCGCGCCACCGGTGAATACGGATGCGGCGGCCACCGCTGCCGACGCACAGAAATCGGCCGCCTCGGCCAATGCCGGCGCCCAGACGGTCCAGGCGTCCAAGCTGCAGAAGTTCTTCTGGATCTTCTCGCCCTACCGCCCGGACATCCAGCAGGGTAACTTCGTCTCGCAGGAGATGCTGGCCCAGCTGAAGGTTGGCCAGAGCCGCGACCAGGTGCGCTTCATCCTCGGCTCGCCCCTGCTCACCGACGTGTTCCACGACGACCGCTGGGACTTCCCATTCTACCTCGCGCGCGGCAACGGCGAGCTGACCACCAGCCGCGTCACCGTCTTCTTCAAGGATGACAAGGTCGAGCGCTTCGAAGGCGGCAACCTGCCGACCGAACGCGAATACATCGACCGCATCGCCGGCCCGGCCAAGGTCAGCAGCAAGGCCAAGCCGGAAAGCCGCCCGGTCGAACCGGCCAAGGTCGGGGGCGCCCCGGTCATCCAGCCATGAGCGTGTTGAAAATCGCCGTCGCCGGCGCCAGCGGCCGCATGGGCCGCATGCTGGTCGAGGCGATTGCAGCCGCGCCCGACGCCGAACTGGCGGGCGCGCTGGACGTGGCGGGTTCGCCCCACATCGGCCTCGATGCCGGCGCCTTCGCCGGCCAGCTCACCGGCGTGATCATCGCCTCCGACCTGGCGGCCGCACTGGCGAACGCCGACGTGCTGATCGACTTCACCCGTCCGGAAGGCACGCTGCAGCACGTGGAATACTGCGCCGCCAACGGCGTGCAGCTGGTGATCGGCACCACCGGTTTCGATGACGCCGGCAAGGACGCCATCCGCGCCGCCGGCGAAAAAACCGGCATCGTATTCGCACCCAACATGAGCGTGGGCGTGAACGTCACGCTCAAGCTGCTGGAAATGGCCGCGAAAAGCTTCAGCGAAGGCTACGACATCGAGATCGTCGAAGCGCACCACCGCCATAAGGTGGACGCGCCGAGCGGCACCGCGCTGAAGATGGGCGAAGTGATCGCCGATGCCATCGGGCGCGACCTGAAGGATTGCGCCGTCTATGGCCGCGAAGGCGTCACCGGCGAGCGCGACCCGTCGACCATCGGTTTTGCCACCGTGCGCGGAGGCGACGTGGTGGGCGACCACACGGTGATGTTCCTGGGGACCGGCGAGCGCATCGAGATCAGCCACAAATCCAGCAGCCGCGTCACCTACGCCCACGGCGCCCTGCGCGCCGCGCGCTTCCTGGCCGGCAAACCGCATGGCCTGTTCGGCATGGACGACGTGCTCGGGCTGAAGGGCTGACCATGGCAACCGTCGAACTCAATGGTGCCGCGATCGTCGACGAAGCGTCGTTTCACGCCGAATCCCGCCGCGCTTTCGGTTTCCCCGCGTCGTACGCGGACTCGATCGACGCCTGGGTAGACTGCCTGAGCTACCTGCGCGACGACGAAAACATGACCAAGTTCACGCTCAAGCCCAATGAGGTGCTGGAGATCGTCATTGCCGACGCGGACAAGATGAAGGCGGCAGCGCCGGATTTGTTCGAGGAGATCGCGTTTTGTGTTGGCGGGATCAATGAGCGGTATGAGGATTATGGGGATGAGCCGGCGCTGGAGCTGGTGCTGCGTTAAACCTGGCCCGTACACGTAAGACCGTCGTCCCGGCCTTCGCCGGGACGACGTTTATGGGGAGCGGAGCGAAGGTGGCTCCAGCGAACCTCAGGCGCTGTAATCCCAAAGCCGCCCTTCATCCCCCGGCACTATCCCCACCTTTCGCCGCAGTGCAAAATGAACCAGTATAATGTTCTGCTCCACTCCCTTTTCCCGTCCGCAGAACACCATGCAAGAAAAATATAGTCCAGCCGAAGTCGAACAGGCCGCCCAGGCCTACTGGAAGTCGATCGAGGCCTATAAAGCCGTCGAACACGACCCGCGTTTCCCAAAAGGCAAGTATTACGCCTGCTCGATGCTGCCTTACCCATCGGGCAAGCTGCACATGGGTCACGTGCGCAACTATACGATCAATGATGTGATGTACCGCTACCTGCGGATGAACGGCTACAACGTGCTGATGCCGATGGGCTGGGATGCGTTCGGCATGCCAGCTGAAAACGCGGCGATGGCCAACAATGTGCCGCCGGCCGAGTGGACCTATTCGAATATCGCGCACATGCGCGGGCAGATGGAATCGATGGGCCTGGCCATCGACTGGTCGCGCGAGATGACCGCCTGCAAGCCGGAATACTACAAGTGGAACCAGTGGATGTTCCTCAAGATGCTGGAAAAAGGCATCATCTACCAGAAGACCGGCACCGTGAACTGGGACCCGGTGGACCAGACCGTGCTGGCCAACGAGCAGGTGGTGGACGGCCGCGGCTGGCGTTCGGGCGCGCTGATCGAAAAGCGCGAGATCCCGATGTACTACGTGCGCATCACCGAGTACGCGGACGAGCTGCTGGAACACGTCGACAGCAAGCTGCCCGGCTGGCCGGAGCGCGTGCGCACCATGCAGGCCAACTGGATCGGCAAGTCCACCGGCGTGCGCTTCGCTTTCCCGCACACCATCGCCGACGACGCGGGTGAATTGATCAACGACGGCAAGCTCTACGTCTTCACCACCCGTGCCGACACCATCATGGGCGCGACCTTCTGCGCCGTGGCGGCCGAGCATCCGCTGGCCCAGCACGCAGCAAGGAACAACCCGGAACTGCAAGCCTTCATCGCCGAGTGCAAGCTCGGCTCCGTGATCGAAGCCGACATGGCGACGATGGAAAAGAAGGGCATGCCGACCGGCCTGTTCGTCACCCACCCGGTCACCGGCGAACAAGTGCCGGTCTGGATCGGCAACTACGTCCTGATGACCTACGGCGACGGCGCCGTAATGGGCGTGCCGGGCCACGACGAACGCGACTTCGGCTTCGCGAAAAAATACAATCTGCCGATCAAGCAGGTGGTGGCGGTGGAAGGCCAGGAGTTCTCGCTCGACGGCTGGCAGGAGTGGTACGGCGACAAGGAACACGGCCGCACCATCAATTCGGGCAAGTACGACGGCCTCGATTACATCGCCGCGGTCAATGCGGTGGCGGGCGACCTGGCGACCCAGGAACTGGGCGACAAGAAGGTGACCTATCGCTTGCGCGACTGGGGCATCTCGCGCCAGCGCTACTGGGGCACCCCGATCCCGATGATCCATTGCGGCGAATGCGGCGTGGTGCCGGTTCCCGAACAAGACCTGCCGGTCGTGCTGCCCGAGCACCTGGTCCCGGACGGTACCGGCAACCCGCTCAACAAGGACGACGCCTTCCTCAAGTGCGACTGTCCAAAGTGCGGCAAGCCGGCGCGCCGCGAGACCGACACGATGGATACCTTCATCGATTCGTCCTGGTACTACATGCGTTACACCTCGCCGGGCTCGAACGATGCGATGGTCGACGCGCGCAACGACTACTGGATGCCGATGGACCAGTACATCGGCGGCATCGAGCACGCGGTCATGCACCTGCTGTACGCGCGCTTCTGGACCAAGGTCATGCGCGACTTCGGCCTGGTGAAGTTCGACGAGCCGTTCGTGAACCTGCTGACCCAGGGCATGGTGCTCAACGAGACCTACTACCGCGAAGACGCGGGCAGCAAGAAGACCTGGTACAACCCGGCCGACGTCGAGCTGGTGTTCGACGACAAGGGCCGCCCGCAAAGCGCGACGCTGAAGGCCGACGGCCAGCCGGTGGAAATCGGCGGCACCGAGAAGATGTCGAAGTCGAAGAACAACGGCATCGACCCGCAGGCCCAGATCGAGCAATACGGCGCCGACACCGCGCGCCTGTTCACGATGTTCGCCTCGCCGCCGGAGCAGACCCTTGAATGGTCGAACAGCGGCGTCGAAGGCGCCAGCCGCTTCCTGCGCCGCGTCTGGGCCTACGGCTACGCACAGCGCGAGCGCATCGCCGCCGCCCTGGCCGGCCAGAAGCAGGGTTCGCTCGACGACGCCCAGAAAACCCTGCGCCGCGAAGTGCACAAGGTGCTGCAGCAGGCCGACTACGACCTGAAACGCATCCAGTACAACACCGTGGTCTCGGCCTGCATGAAGATGCTCAACACGCTCGAATCGAGCAAGCTGGCCGAGGGCGTGGCGTCCGACGCGGTGATCGCCGAAGGCTTCTCGATCTTCCTGCGCCTGCTGAACCCGGTCGCGCCCCACATCACGCACGCGCTGTGGCAGGACCTGGGCTACGCCGCCGTGTATGGCGACATCCTCAACGTGCAGTGGCCGGAAGTCGACCCGGCCGCGCTGGAGCAGTCCGAGATCGAGATGATGATCCAGGTGAACGGCAAGCTGCGCGGCTCGGTCAAGGTGGCCAAGGATGCCGACAAGGCCAGTATCGAAGCTGCCGCGCTGGCCGAGGAATCGGTGCAGAAGTTCATCGAAGGCACGCCGAAGAAGGTCATCGTCGTGCCGGGCAAGCTTGTCAACATCGTGGTGTGACCATGAAAACCATCGTGGTACGCATGCTGTTGGTGCTGGTGGCCGCTGCAACCCTCGCCGGTTGCGGCTTCCAGCTGCGCGGCTCGAACGGCCAGTACAACATGCCCTTCAAGAGCATCTACCTGGCCTTCGGCGAGACCTCGCCGCTGGGCACGGAGCTCAAGCGCAACCTGCGCGCGGGCGACTCGGTGCGCATCGAGAACGACGCCTCGAAGGCCGAGGCGCTGTTCGATGTGCTGGGCGAATCGCGCGGCAAGGCGATCCTGTCGCTCAACAGCCTGGGCCGGGTGCGAGAATACGCGCTGAGCTACACGCTGGTGTTCCGCGTGCGCGACGCCAATAACAAGGTGCTGCTGGCGCCGACCGAGATCACCCTGCGCCGCAACATCGCCTTCGACGAATCGCAGGTGCTGGCCAAGGAATCGGAAGAAGCGCTGCTGTACCGCGACATGCAGACCGACCTGGTGCAGCAGATCCTGCGCCGCCTGGCCGCGATCAAACCGGTGTGAAGGCAAGCCATGCAGCTGCGGCCTGAGGCCCTCGAGGGCCACCTGGCCAAGGGCCTGGCGCCCTTGTACGTGATCACCAGCGACGAACACCTGCTGGCGCTGGAAGCGGCCGACCGCATCCGCCGCAGCGCGCGCGCCCAGGGCTATACCGAGCGCGATGTCCTGAGCGTGGAGCGCAGCTTCAAGTGGGGCGAACTGCTGGCGGCGAACCAGGCCATGTCGCTGTTCGGCGACAAGAAGCTGATCGAGCTGCGCATCCCGGGCGGCAAGCCGGGCAAGGACGGCGGCGCCGCCCTGCAGGCCTACGCGAAATCCCTCAGTCCCGACAACCTCACCCTCATCACCCTGCCCAAGCTGGACTGGCAGACCGCCAAGGCGGCCTGGGTCACGGCGCTGCAGCAGGCCGCGGTATACATCGAGATCCCGACCATCGAGCGTCCGGCGCTGCCGGGCTGGATCGGCGCCCGCCTGGCAGCGCAGGGGCAAGGCGCCGAGCGCCAGGCGCTGGACTTCATCGCCGACCGCGTCGAGGGCAATCTGCTGGCGGCGCACCAGGAAATCCAGAAGCTCGGCCTGCTGTACGAGCCGGGCAAGCTGAGCTCCGAACAGGTGATGGATGCGGTGCTGAACGTGGCGCGCTACGACGTCTTCAAGCTGTCCGAGGCGATGCTGGTGGGCGACCCGGCGCGCCTGGCGCGCATGCTCGACGGCTTGAAAGGCGAGGGCGAGGCGCTGCCGCTGGTCTTGTGGGCCGTCAGTGAAGAAATCCGCACGCTGCTAAAATTGAAATCCGCGATGGTGCAGGGCCGCCCGCTCGGCGCGTTGCTGAAGGAATACCGCATCTGGGGCCCGCGCGAACGCATGATGGAACCGGCGCTGCGGCGCGTGTCGCTGGCCACGCTGGAGGCCGCGCTGCAAGAGGCGGCGCAGGTGGACCGCATGGTCAAGGGCCTGCGCGCGAAAGCCTTCGCGGGCGATGCGTGGGACGCGATGCTGCAACTGGCGCTGCGGGTGGCCAGGTAACGACAACCGCATTACGGGAAACGACGATGGACATCACCGAACAGATGCACTCTATGGGCCGCAAGGCCCGCGCCGCCTCGCGTGCGATGGCGCGCGCCGACGGCGCCACCCGCAACCGCGCGCTGCTCCTGATCGCCGAGGCCATCGAGCGCGAGGCCGATGCGCTGCGCGCCGCCAACGGGCAGGACATGGACGCCGCCCGCGCCGCCGGCTTGGAGCCGGCGCTGCTCGACCGCCTGGCCCTGTCCGACAGCGCCATTGCCACCATGGTCGAGGGCCTGCGCCAGATCGTCACGCTGCCCGACCCGGTGGGCGAGATCACCAGCATGAAGTCGCGCCCGAGCGGCATCCAGGTAGGCCAGATGCGCGTGCCGCTGGGCGTCATCGGCATCATCTACGAAGCGCGCCCCAACGTCACGGTGGACGCGGCCGGCCTGTGCATCAAGAGCGGCAACGCGGCGATTTTGCGCGGCGGCTCGGAAGCGATCCACTGCAACCGCGCGTTGGCCAAGCTGGTGGGCGAAGGCTTGACGGGCGCCGGCCTGCCGCTGGACGCGGTGCAGGTGGTCGACACCACCGACCGCGCCGCCGTGGGCGCCATGATCACGATGCCGCAGTACGTGGACGTGATCGTCCCGCGCGGCGGCAAAGGACTGATCGCGCGCCTGATGGAAGAATCCACGGTCCCGATGATCAAGCACCTGGACGGCATCTGCCACGTCTACATCGACGACAAGGCCGACATCGCCAAGGCGCTGCCGGTGGCGTTCAACGCCAAGTGCCACCGCTACGGCACCTGCAACACCATGGAAACGCTGCTGGTGGCGCGTTCGGTGGCGGCCACGGTGCTGCCGCAGCTGGCTGAGCTCTACCAGACCAAAGAGGTGGAACTGCGCGCCGACGCCGAAGCGCATGCGATCCTGGCCGGCTACCCTTACCTGGCGCATGCGACCGAGCAGGACTGGAGTACCGAATACCTGGCGCCGATCCTGTCGATCCGCGTGGTGGCCGGGCTCGATGGCGCGATCGACCATATCAACACCTGGTCGTCCAAGCATACCGAAGCCATCATCACCGAAGACTACAGCGCCGCGCTGCGCTTCCTGCGCGAAGTGGATTCGGCCTCGGTGATGGTGAACGCGTCAACGCGCTTCGCCGATGGCTTCGAATACGGACTGGGTGCCGAGATCGGCATCTCGAATGACAAGCTGCATGCGCGCGGGCCGGTGGGGCTGGAAGGGCTTACCTCGCTCAAGTATGTCGTGTTCGGGCACGGCGAAGTGCGCAGCTAACCAGGACCTTTCATGCTCTGGATTAAAGCCTTCCACATCCTGTTCGTCGTCTCGTGGTTCTCGGGACTGTTCTACCTGCCGCGCATTTTCGTGAACCTGGCCCAGGAAACCCAGCCGGCCGCGCTCGAGCGCCTGCTGGGCATGGCGCGGCGCTTGTACCGCTTCACCACCATGCTGTCGGTGCCGGCGGTCTTGCTGGGACTCTGGCTATGGCTGGGCTACGGCTTCAGCGGCGGCTGGCTGCACGCGAAAGTGGCGCTGGTCGTTGTGACGATCGGCTACCATCACGCGTGCGGGTCGCTGCTGCGCAAATTCGAGGCTGGGCAGAACAAGCGCAGTCACAAGTGGTTCAGGTATTTCAATGAAGTGCCGGTGTTGTTGTTGCTGGCGATTGTGATTTTGGTGGTGGTGAAGCCGTTTTAATCAGCACCCCATAGCGTGATCCGTCATCCCGGCGCAGGCCGGGATCCACGTTCGTTGAGTCGCCACGAACGTCAAATTGGGTTGCGGCGGGGGCGCCTAGCCCTTCGCCGGAACGACGGTCTTGAGGGCGTCGGCACGGGTCGGCGCCAACTGTTTTCTATTTTCTCAACGGACAAAGGGTACCCCTCATGGCCTCATATTTTTGCCCATGCCCGCGTGGCATGGAAGCGGCGCTTGCCGAAGAACTGGGTGAAATCGCCCTGAACAGCACCACGATGAAGGTGCACAACCAGGTGCCGGGCGGGGTGCACTGCTCCGGTTCCATGCAGGACGCCTATCGCGTCAACCTGCACTCGCGCATCGCCTCGCGCGTCCTGATGCGCATGGGCCAGCGCAGCTATACCACCGAAAACGACATCTACGACCTGGTGCTCGAGCAGCCGTGGGAAGACTGGTTCGGCGTCGACCACACCATCCGCGTCGACGTGACGGCGGTGAAATCCCCGCTGCGCAGCCTCGAATTCACCACGCTGAAAATCAAGGACGCCATCTGCGACCGCTTCCGCGACCAGTTCAACAAGCGCCCGTCGGTCAATACCCGCGAGCCGGACATGCGCATCGTCGGCTTCCTGGATGCGCGCAACTTCATCATCTACCTCGATACCTCGGGCGAAGCGCTGTTCAAGCGCGGCTGGCGCGAAGAAACGGGCGACGCGCCGCTGCGCGAGAACCTGGCCGCGGGCATGTTGCGCGTGGCGGGCTGGAAGCCGGGCGTGCCGCTGTTCGACCCGATGTGCGGTTCGGGCACCATCCTGGTCGAAGCGGCCCAGATGCTGCAGGGGATTCCACCGGGTGCGCGGCGCCGCTTCGCGTTCGAACAATTCGCCGATTTCGACCGCGAAGCCTGGGCCGCACTGAAAGCCGAGATCAAGCCCAACCCGCTGCCAAGCGAACCGACCATCTTCGGCTCGGACATCTCGGGCGACATGGTGGCCATGACCCGCCATAACCTCAAGATCGCCGGCATCATGTTCGACGTGCCGCTCAAGCAGATCGAGGCGCAGCACGTCTCGCCGCCGGTGGAAGGCCCGGGCATCCTGCTCACCAACCCGCCCTACGGCGAGCGGATCGGCGTGCGCGGCGACTCCACCGTGCCGGCCGACGAGATGGCGGTGTCGTTCTACTCGGCGCTGGGCACCACGCTCAAGCAGCGCTTCGCCGGCTGGACCGTGTTCCTGTTCACGGCCGACCTGAGCCTGCCGAAGCTGCTGCGCCTGAAGGAATCGCGCAAGACCCCGTTCTTCAATGGCGCGCTCGAATGCCGCCTGTTCCGCTTCGACATGGTGGCGGGCTTCAACCGCCGCGAGGAAGCCAAGCCCAAACAGGAACAATAAGCCCTCCATGCTGCCGCCGACCGAACCCAACGACTTGCCGAAGGATCCGGTCATCCCGGTCCCGCTTCCGCCACCGCATAAAATCGCGATGCTCACCGCCGGCGGCCTGGCCACGCTGCTGGCCGCGCTGTCGATGCTCGGCCCGTTCTCGATCGATGCCTACCTGCCGGCCTTCCCGCAGATCCGCGCCGACCTTGGCGCTTCCGCACTGGAAGTCCAGCAGACCCTGACGGCCTACATGCTGGCCTTCGCCGGCATGGTGCTGTGGCATGGCGCGCTGTCGGATGCCTTCGGGCGGCGCAACGTGATCCTGGTGGCGCTGGTGGTGTTCGCAATCGGCACCTTCGGCTGCGCGTCCGCGCATTCGGTGCATTCGCTGTGGGTGTTCCGCATCATGCAGGGGGTGTCGGCGGGGGCGGGCGTGGTGGTGGGGCGCGCGATCATCCGCGACCTGTATTCCGATGCGGCGGCGGCGCGCCTGCTGTCGATGGTCACCATGATCTTCTCGATCGCGCCGGCCATCGCGCCGGTGCTGGGCGGCTGGATCGTCACCTTCTTCGACTGGCGCGCGATCTTCCTGGCGCTGTGCGTGTATACGGTGGCGCTGGGCTGGTTCTCCTGGAAGCACCTGCCCGAGACGGTGCCGAAGGAAAAACGCCAGCCCTTCAACCCGGCCTTCCTGGCCGAGAGCTACGGCGCCATCTTCGGCTCCTTCCTGTTCCATATGAAGGCGGGCGTGGTGGCGATGAACTTCGCCGGCCTGTTCCTGTACATCGCGGCGGCGCCCGTGATGCTGCCCGAGCACCTGGGCCTGGGGCCGTCGCAGTTCGCCTGGCTGTTCGTGCCGACCGTGAGCGGGATCTTCCTGGGCGCGCTGGCGGCCAACCGCATGGCGGGCAAGATGACCTTCGCGCGCCAGATCCGGGTCGGCTTCTTCTTCATGCTCGGCGCGATCACCTTTAACGTGGCCTACCACGCCTTCCTGCCGCCGGCGCTGCCCTGGAGCGTGGTGCACATGTTCTTCTTCACCTTCGGCAGCTCGATCATCGCGCCCGGCGCCACCTTGCTCGCGCTCGACCTGTTCCCGCACATCCGCGGCACCGTGGCCTCGTGCCAGTCCTTTGTCACCACCCTGATGGGCGCGATCGTGGCCGGCCTGATCGCCCCGATGCTGTCGCACTCGGTGCTGGCGCTGGCGCTGGGCCAGGCCGGCTTCGCGCTGATGGCGCTGGCGTTCTGGGCCACCGCGCGGCGCTACCGGCGCCAGAAGGCCCGCAGCGGGCAACCCATTCCGTAGTACAGTTACAAGAGCCCGGGAAACCGGGCTTTTTACTGCTGAAATATAATTTCATATAAGCATGCATATGTGAAATAATCTTTCATTGCCATCGGAAGTCGGCGCGCGGGGTCTCGCCCTTTTGAGCGACGTCTCGACAACACTTTTTACAGAAAGTATTGTTCCCGATCAGAAATGTCTATATGCTAAGATAAGTTTTTCGTGCCCAGAACAAACTTGGAAACATAGTTCTGTTTGGTAGATGAAGGAACAAGATCATGTGGCAGCCCGCCCGGGGATGCCTCGGACAACCCTCGACTTAAGCGGCCGCTTTAAGATCATGCAACAATCGGATCAGGATATCCGCAATCGCCTGTTGATTGCCCGTCTGCCGGCTATGCCGCAGATCCTCGTGCGTCTGATCGAGCACCTGCAGGCCGACGACCTCGGCATGCCGGAGCTGGCTGCCCTGATCTCGAAGGATGCCGGCATGACCGGCAAGCTGCTGGCCGTCGCCAACAGCTCGGCCTACCAGCGCCACCAGCGCAACGTCAACCTCGAGCAGTCCCTGGTCGCCCTCGGCACCGACATGATCAAGACGCTGGTCATCAGCGATTCCGTTTTCCAGACCTTCAACAACTTCCCGCATTCCGGCAGCACTGACCTGCGCGCGTTCTGGAAGAACTCCCTGAGCGCCGCCGTGATCGCCCGCGAGATCGCGCGCCTGGTCGAGTACCCGCACCAGGAAGAGGCCTACCTGGCTGGCCTGCTGCACAATGTCGGCCGGCTGGCGCTGCTGGCCACCGCGCCAAAAGAATACGCCTACAACTTCACCGCGCGCGACGACGAGGACCTGTGCGCCGTCGAGCAGCGCACCCTGCAGATCACCCACGCCGAAGCCGGCGCTTGGCTGATCGAGCGCTGGCAGCTCGACTCCTTCCTGGCCGACGCGGTGCTGTACCACCATGAATCGAGCGACCGCCTGGAGTCGGCTCACCCCTTGATCCGCATCGTGCGCCTGGCCCATGTGCTGTCCAGCCATCCGGGCGACGACGCCCTGGTCGCCGAAGCCGCCGCCCTGTGCGGCATCGCGCCGGACGACGCGCGCCAGATGCTGGCGGGCGCCGCGCGCCAGGTCGACAAGGCCGCCGCCCACCTGGGCATCGACCTGGCCGGCGCCGACGACATCCCCGCGCCGCCGGCCTATGCGCCGCCCGCGCTCGACCCGGTGCAGCAGCGCCTGTCCGAAGAAGTGCGCAACATGGTGCTGGTGTCCGAAGTGGGCCAGAGCTTTGCGCGCCAGCAGGGCGAAAGCGGCCTGCTGGAAGCCATGACGCGCTCGGCGCGCATCCTGTTCGACTTCGGCAATGCCGTGGTCCTGCTGGAAAACCCGACCGGCCACGCGCTGGTCGGCGCGCCGGTTCCCGGCAGCCAGCGCATCGCCGAATTCGCCGTACCGCTGGCCAAGGGCGGCCCGATCGCCAAGAGCGCGCTGGAACGGCGCCCGGCCTTCATCGGGCGCGAACCTGGCGAGGGCGGCAATGCGGAGCCGCTCGGCCTGGCCGAAGAACAGCTGCTGCGCATGCTCGGCACCGACAGCCTGGTGTGCGTGCCGCTGGTGGCCGGCGCGCGCTGCCTCGGTGTGCTGATCGGCGGCGTCGCGGCCTGGCAGATTCCCTACTGCCAGCGGCGCGAGCGCTTCATGCAGTCCTTCGGCGCACAGGCTGCGAGCGCACTGGAGAACATGCTGTCCGAGCGCGGCCATGCACGGCGCCAGCTGGCCAGCGTGGCCGAGGAATACCGCGAGGCCTCGCGCCGCGTGGTGCATGAGGTGAATAATCCGCTGTCGATCATCAAGAACTACCTCAGTGTCCTGGACAGCAAGCTGGCGCGCCAGGAACCGGTGGGCGGCGAGATGTCGATCCTGAACGAAGAGATCGACCGCGTCGGCCAGCTGGTCCAGAGCCTGGCCGACCTGAAACCCGCCGACACCGGCCCGCGCCCGACCGACGTCGGCAAGGTGATCGACGAGGTGCAGCGCCTGTTCCGCAGCACCGGCTTCGTGCCCGCCTCGGTCGAGATCGACGTCAACATGCACGACGACGCCACCCGCATCGAAGGCGATGCCGACGTGCTCAAGCAAATCCTGGTCAACCTCGTGAAGAACGCGATCGAAGCCCTCGGCACGACCGGCGGCCGGGTGGAGATCGTCAACCGCGGCCACGTGAACCGCGAACGCCACCTGTATATCGAACTGGTCGTCAGCGACAATGGCCCCGGCCTGTCGCGCGAAGTGCTGGCGCACCTGTTCTCGCCGGTGAAGAGCACCAAGGACGGCGCCCACCACGGCCTCGGCCTGTCGATCGTCCACAGCCTGGTGAAGAAACTGGGCGGCCACATCGCCTGCCGCAGCGGCCGTACCGGTACTGCATTCGAAATTCTCCTGCCGGCGTGGCTCGGCTCCGGCACCGCGGTGGCGCTGCCGGCCCGCGCGCTGGGCTCTGCATAAAGTCATGATGAACGCGCACAACGCCATGTTTCCCGGCGATCCGGCCCCGTTTTCCCCCACGCTCGACACCGACAGCCAGCCACGCCTGCTGCTGGTCGACGATGAACCGCGCCTGCTCTCGTCGCTGTACGAGCTGCTCAAGGGCCGCGGCTACCAGCTCACCACCGCCTCGTCCGGCGCTGAAGCGCTGGCCCACCTGTCGCGCCTGCGTTTCGACCTGGTCCTGCTCGACCTGCGCCTGCCCGACATCGGCGGCCACGAGATCATGGACTTCATCAACGAGAAGGGCATCGACGCCGACGTCATCGTGATGAGCGGCGAAGTGGGCATCGACGCCGCGATCGGCGCGCTCAAGCGCGGCGCCTACGACTACCTGCGCAAGCCCTACGCGCGCGAAGAGCTGCTGCATACGGTGACCAAGGCGCTCAAGGGCCGCCGCCTGGCCATCGACAACGAGCGCATGGCCAACCAGCTGGAAAACTCCGAGAAGATGTACCGCTACCTGGTGGACTCCTCGCCGGACATCATCTATACGCTGAACCACGAAGGCCGCTTCACCTTCGTCAACGACCGCGCCTACCAGCTGCTGGGCTACTCGCGCGACGAGCTGCTCGGCAAGCACTACTCGGTACTGGTGCACGAGGAAGACCTGGAGCGCGCGCGCTACGTGTTCAACGAGCGCCGCGTGGACGAACGCGCCTCGCGCAACGTCGAGCTGCGCCTGAAGTGCCGCGGCGGCAACAGCCAGGACCGCACCTTCAACACCACGCTCATGACGATCTCGCTCAATGCGATCGGCATGCACGTGCCGGACCAGGAAGTGAAGAAGCTGGAATTCTTCGGCACCTACGGCGTGGCGCGCGACATCACCGACCGCAAGCGCGCCGAAGAGGTCATTTCCTACCAGGCCTACCACGACATCCTGACCGACCTGCCGAACCGCATCCTGTTCAAGGACCGCCTCGGGCTGGCAGTGATCCAGGCCAAGCGCAAGAAGACCGAGCTGGCCGTGATGTTCATCGACCTGGACCGCTTCAAGCTGGTCAACGATACCCTCGGCCACGTGAAAGGCGACGAGCTGCTGCAGCAGGCCGCCACCCGCCTCAAGGATTGCCTGCGCAAGGGCGACACGCTGGCGCGCCAGGGCGGCGACGAATTCACCATCGTGCTGCCGGAACTGCGCGACCGCGACGACGCGCGCATGGTGGCCGACAAGTTCCTGGAAACCCTGCAGCAGCCCTTCGACCTGGATGGCCACGAAGTGCACATCTCGGCCTCGATCGGCATCGCGATCTACCCGACCGACGGGGAATCGATCGACGAGCTGCTGCGCCACGCCGACATCGCCATGTACCAGGTCAAGGCGCTGGGCAAGAACGGCCACAGCTTCTATCACACCTCGATGCTGGACGTGTCGCACCAGAAGATCGCCCTCGAGCAGGCGCTGCGCCGCGCGCTCGAGCAGGACGAGCTGGAAATGTACTACCAGCCGCAGATCGACGCGCTCACCGGCCGCATCGTCGGCGCCGAAGCGCTGATGCGCTGGAACCACCCGACCCGCGGCGTGCTGTCGGCCGGCGAGTTCCTGCCCTTCGCCGAAGAGAACGGCCTGATGCTGCCGATCTCGGACTGGATGATCGGCGCGCTGTGCCGCGATATGCTGCAGTGGAATAACGCGGGCACCGACCATGTGCGCCTGTCGCTGAACCTGTCGCCGCAATACCTCGACCGCGGCGACTTTTTCGAGAAGATGCGCAATGCGCTGGTGCGCTACAACATCGCGCCGGGCCAGATCGAAGTCGAGATCACCGAAAATATCTGCATCCGCAACCCGCAGTACGCGATCGAGCAGCTCAACAAGCTGTGCCAGCTCGGCGTATCGGTGGCGATCGACGACTTCGGCACCGGCTACTCCTCGCTGTCCTACCTGCACCGCTTCCCGATCCACACCGTGAAAATCGACCAGTCCTTCGTGAAGGAGATCTACGAAGAGGGCGGGCACTATCCGGTCATCCTGGCGATCATCTCGATCGCGCGCGGCCTGGGCCTGAACCTGATCGCCGAAGGCGTGGAGACCGAGGAGCAGGCGCGCTACCTGCGCGCCAACGGCTGCATGACCATGCAGGGCTACCTGTACTACCGCCCGATCCCGCTGGGCGAATTCATGAAGTCCCTGCGCACCCAGCCGACCCTGTTCGGCCTGCGCGCCATCCAGGCCTAAGCGGCGATGCTCGACCTCCCGGCACAACCCAACAGCACGGAAGAACGCCATACGGCGGAATTCCTGCGCCTGAAGGGTTTGGCCGAGCGCGGCATGGGCACCGCCCAGCACAGCCTGGGCTTCATGTACGCCAGCGGCCAGGGCGTGGCGCAGAACTACGAACTGGCGGTGGCGTGGTACCGCATGGCGGCCGCCGGCGGCCTGGAGCTGGCCCAGTACAACCTCGGCGTGATGTTCCAGAAGGGCCAGGGCGTGGCCCAGGACTACGGCCAGGCCGCCTACTGGTACCGCCGCGCCGCCGAGCAGGGCTACGCGCCGGCCCAGTACAACCTGGGCTGGCTGTACGCCAAGGGCCAGGGCGTGCCGAACGACGTGCAGCAGGCCTTGCACTGGTTCAGCCAGGCCGCCGGCCAGGGAGAGCCGGGCGCGCAGCACAACCTGGGCATGATGTACGAGACCGGCAAAGGCGTGCCGCAGGACCTCGACGCCGCCACCCTGTGGTACCGCCGCGCCGCCGAACAGGGCTACGCCCGCTCGCAGTTCAGCCTCGCACTGCGCAGCAGTGGCGTTGATGCGGTGGAATGGTTCCGCAAGGCTGCCGAGCAAGGCTACGCGCCGGCCCAGTTCAACCTTGGCCTGCGTTACGACAAGGGCCAGGACGTCGACCAGGACAGCGCGCAAGCGGTGCGCTGGTACGGCAGCGCGGCGGAGCAGGGCCACGCCAGCTCGCAGTTCAACCTCGCCCTGGTGTACGACGGCGGCCACGGCGTTGCGCGCGACGAAGCGCTGGCCCTTGGCTGGTACCGCCGCGCGGCCGAACAGGGACATGCGGGCGCCCAGGACAACCTTGGCGTGCGCTACGAGCACGGCCAGGGCGTCGAGCGCAACCCGGTGCAGGCCGCGCACTGGTACCGCCAGGCGGCCGAGCAGGGCATGCCCTCGGCGCAGTACCACCTGGCGCAACTGTTTGATGCCGGCAGCGGCGTGCAGAACGACCCGGAACAGGCCGCCCACTGGTACCGCAAAGCGGCCGAGCAGGGCCACCTGCGCGCGCAGTTCGACCTCGGCCTGCGCTTTGAGGGCGGGCTGGGCGTGGCGCGCGACGAGGCCCAGGCGCTCGAATGGTACCGCCGCGCCGCGCACCAGGACTATGCGCCGGCCCAGTACATGGTGGGCGCGCTGCTCGACCGCGCCGAACACGGCAACCCGGTCGAAGCCACCGACTGGTTCCACAAGGCCGCCGACCAGGGCCACGCGCTGGCGCAGTTCGAACTGGGCCTGCGCCACGATTGCGGCAAGGGCATCGAACGCGACTACGAAGCCGCGCATTTCTGGTACCTGTGCGCGGCGCGCCAGGGCCATGCGCGGGCGCAGTTCAACCTGGGCGTGATGTATTCGGCGGGGCAGGGCGTGCAACGCGACCTGCTGCAGGCCTACGGCTGGCTGCAGCGCGCGGGAGGCGCGGGCGTGGGTGCGGCATCGAGCTATTTGAAGAAGATCGCGGCCCGCATGGAGCCGCAACTACTGGCGCAGGCGCAGGGTTTCATGTAGGGTGGTCGGCTATGCCGACCGCGCGTTCGACCGACGCGTGATCCGACGGGACGCATACATACAACAACCATGTCCGTGAGACGCTCATGAAAAAACTCGTTCTGCCATTGCTGGTCGGCCTCGCAGCCGCAGCAGCCCTGCCTTCCCATGCCGCAGCACCGGCGGCCAAACCCACCGTCTTCGACCGCAAGGCCTACACCATCGAGCACAAGAAGTTCGTGCTGCCCAATGGCCTGACCCTGCTGGTCCACACCGATAAAAGCGTGCCGGTGGTGGGCGTGAACATGTGGTACCACGTCGGTTCGCGCAACGAGAAGCGCGGCAAGACCGGCTTTGCCCACCTGTTCGAGCAGTTCTTCTTCAACGGCTCCGAAAACTACCCGCACGGCTTCCGCGAAGCGATGGACGACCTGGGCGCGAACAACCGCAACGGCACCACCAACACCGACCGCACCAACTTCTTCGAAGACGTGCCGGTGTCGGCGCTGGAGCGCACGCTGTTCCTGGAATCGGACCGCATGGGCTTCCTCGGCAACTACATCTCGAAGGAGATGCTCGAGCGCGAGCGCGGCGTGGTGCAGAACGAGAAGCGCCAGGGCGAGAACCAGCCCTACGGGCGCGTGCGCCTCGAGGTATCGGCCAAGATGTACCCGTACTCGCACCCGTATTCGTGGTCGACCATCGGCAGCATGGAAGACCTGCAGGCCGCCTCGCTGGACGACATCAAGGAGTGGTACCGCACCTACTACGGCCCGAACAACGCGGTGATCTCGCTGGCCGGCGACATCACGCCGGAACGCGCGTACGAACTGGTGAACAAGTACTTCGGCGCGATCCCGCCGGGCCCACCGCTGCCGCGCACCGAGAAATGGATTCCCCAGCTGGACCGCAATATCCGCGACGAGATGGAAGACCACGTGCCGCAGGTGCGCATCTACCGCAGCTGGCATACGTCTACCTGGAAGGAGGCCGACACCCAGCGCCTGAACCTGCTGGCCGCGGTGCTGGCCGGCTCCAAGAGCGCGCGCCTGGACAAGCGCCTGGTATACGAGAAGGGCCTGGCCACCAACGTGGGCGCCTACGTCAACGATGCGGAGCTGGGCGGCACCTTCAACCTGGTCGCCACCGTCAAGCCGGGCGCCGACCCGGCGGAGGTGGAACGCGAGATGGACCGCGTGCTGGCCGAGCTGCTGGACAAGGGCCCGACCGACGCGGAACTCAAGCGCGTGAAGACGCGCGAGCTGGCCGACTTCTCGCGCAGCCTGGAGCGCGTGGGCGGCTTTGGCGGGCGTTCCGACGTGCTGGCCGAAAGCCAGACCTACGGCGGCAAGCCGGATGCCTACCTGGACCGCCTCGAGACCTTCGCCACCAGCACCCCGGCGCAGGTCAAGGACGCCGGTAACCGCTGGCTGCGCGCCAACCACTACACCATGACGGTGCGCCCGTCGGCCAAGCTGGCCGCCACCAAGTCGACGCTCGACCGCAAGCAGCTGCCGGCCCTGGGCGACGCGCCCGACGTGTCCTTCCCGGCCCTGCAGCGCGCCCAGCTCAAGAACGGCCTGAAGGTCGTGCTGCTGGAGCGCCATACGGCGCCGATCGTCAACGTGACGCTGGCGGTCGATGCCGGCGCCTCGTCGGACAGCATGGCCAAGGCCGGCGCCGCATCGCTGGCGCTCGACCTGCTCGACAAGGGCAGCAAGACGCGCGACGCCTTTGCGTTGAACGACGCGCTGGAAAACCTGGGCGCGCGCCTGTCCACCGGCACCTCCCAGGACCAGTCGCTGGTGCGCCTGCAGGCTACCGCCGCCAACCTGGCGCCATCGCTCGCGCTGATGGCCGACGCCGCGCTGGCGCCGAGCTTCCCGCAAGACCAGTTCGCGCTCTCGAAGAGCCGCCGCCTGGCCGGCATCGGCCAGGAAAAAGCCAACCCGAACAGCCTGGCCCTGCGCCTGGTGCCGGCGGTGCTGTACGGTCCCGACCACGCCTACGGCAAGCCGGCCAGCGGCTTCGAAGGCAGCGTGCAAGGCATCACGCGCGACGACCTGGCCGCCTGGCACGCCACCTGGTTCAAGCCGGGCAGCGCGACCATCATCGTGGCCGGCGACACCAGCATGGACAAGCTGCTGCCGGCGCTGGAAGCGAGCTTCGGCAAGTGGCAGCAGGGCGCGGCTCCCGCCAAGAAGATGGCCACCGTGCCGGCGACCGCGGGCAAGCGCGTGATCCTGGTCGACAAGCCGGACGCCCCGCAATCGACCATCGTCGCGACCCACGTCTCGCAGGCCTACGGCCAGCCGGAAGACCTGGCGATGGAGCCGGTGATGGCGAACTTCGGCGGCATCGCCACCTCGCGCCTGAACCGCAACCTGCGCCTGGACAAGCACTGGAGCTACGGCACCAGCGCGCGCCTGACGGAAGTGCGCGGCCAGCGTCCCTTCATCATCGTCGCGCCGGTGCAGACCGACAAGACGGTGGAAGCGATGCGCGAAGTGCAGAAGGAACTGCGCGGCGTGGCGGGCGAGCGCCCGCTGGCCGGCACCGAGTTCGAGTCCATCATGCGCAACCAGACCGCTCGCCTGCCGGGCCGTTTCGGCACCCTGGACGCGCTGGAATCGGCAGCGCTGTCGACCGTCAACCACGGCCTGGCGGACGATTACTGGAACCGCTACGCATCGAACGTGCGCGCGCTGACCCCGGCGCAGCTGGGCACGGCGTCGTCCAAGTTCGTCAAGCCGGATGAGGTGGTGTGGATGGTGATTGGCGACCTGCGCAAGATCGAGGCGGGGGTGCGGTCGCTGGGGTGGGGTGAGGTGAGCGTGGTGGATGTGGATGGGAAGACCCTGCGCTGATCTGTTCTTGCTTTAATGGAAAACCCGGTTCGGTTGAACCGGGTTTTTTTACGTTTGCGGTGTGCTGCGAAATTGGGTCCCGGCCTGCGCCGGGACGACGGTTGTTAGTCTAACGCTATAGTCGGCGCTACCGTAAGTCGCCGACCGAAAGACCGTCGTACGCGCTACTGGCGCCTACGACTTCCGGCGCAGGCCGGAACCCAAGTTCGTCGAGTACCACATCGCCCCACCTTTGACCCGCCCCTTTGATCCCGCGCGACCCCGTCCACCCCCCCTCAGTAGTACACTGTATGCCCATACAGTTGATCGCCCACGATGGAACTTAACGACAAGCTAGAAATACTGGCCGACGCTGCGAAGTACGACGCGTCCTGCGCCAGCAGTGGCGCGCCGAAGCGGGGTTCCGAGGGCAAGGATGGCCTGGGCGCCACTACCGGCATGGGCATTTGCCACAGCTATACGCCGGACGGCCGCTGCGTTTCGCTGCTCAAGATCCTGCTCACCAACTTCTGCGTCTACGACTGCCAGTACTGCATCAACCGCCGCACGTCCAATGTGCCGCGCGCCCGCTTCTCGGTCGACGAAGTGGTCAAGCTCACCCACGATTTCTACGTCCGCAACTACATCGACGGCCTGTTCCTGAGCTCGGGCATCATCCAGTCCTCCGACTACACGATGGAGCAGCTGGTGGCCGTGGCGCGCCAGTTGCGAGAAGTGCATAATTTCCGCGGCTATATTCACCTGAAAACCATTCCGGACGCCGACCCGCTGCTTATCGCCGAAGCGGGCCGCTGGGCCGACCGCCTGTCCGTCAACATCGAGCTGCCCACCCACGACAGCGTGAGCCGCCTCGCGCCAGAAAAGAACGTGCACACCATCAAGCTGGCGATGGGGTCCATTCGCCGCAAGCTCGACCAGAAAGCCGAGGAACCGCGCGCCCCGGCCTTCGCCCCGGCGGGCCAGAGCACGCAAATGATCGTCGGCGCCGACGCCAGCGACGACCACACCATCCTCAATACGGCGGAAACGCTCTACGGCAGCTACAAGCTCAAGCGGGTGTATTACTCGGCCTTCAGCCCCATCCCCCAGAGCCCGAAAAGCGTGCCGCTGGCGCCGCCGCCCTTGCTGCGCGAGCACCGCCTGTACCAGGCCGACTTCCTGCTGCGCGGCTATGGCTTCACGGCGGGCGAACTGATGCCGGCGGCCGGCAACCTGGCGCTCGACGTCGATCCCAAGCTGGGCTGGGCATTGGTCAACCGCGAGCATTTCCCACTCGACCTGAACCGCGCCGACGAAAACATGATCGCGCGCGTGCCCGGCATCGGCCTGCGCAACGCCAAGCGCATCGTCGAGCTGCGCCGTATCCGCCGTATCCGCTGGGAAGACCTGTCGCGCCTGCGCTGCAGCATGAAGAAGCTGGCGCCCTTCATCGTCACGGCCGACTACAAGCCCGCGCAGGGCGCGGCCAGTTCCCACCTCCTGCGGCGCCACCTGGCCGATGCGTCCGAGCAGATGAACCTGTGGCCGGAACTGCAGGCGGCATGAACCCCACCGGCGCCGTCAGCAGCAGCCAGCCGCTGCAGGTGGCCAGCTTTGCCGAATGGCGGGCGGCGGCGCGCGAGCTGCTGCGGGAAGGCATTCCCCCGGAAGCCGTCACCTGGGGCACGCCGGAAGGAGGCGACCTGTTTTCCGGTGCGCCTGCTGCGCCCCCGCCTCATGCGGCCATCCCCTTGCCACCAGCGCACGGCCCACGACCGCCGACCGCGCTCTTGCCCCGCTCCATGCTCGAGATGCTGCAGAAGGCCGCCTGCTTCCGCGCCCCGGACCGCTGGGCCTTCCTGTACCGCGTGCTGTGGCGCTGGCAGCTGGGCGAGCACGACGTGCAGTCGGCGGCCGACCCGGACGGCTCGCGCCTGCACGGCATGGTCAAGGCGGTGCGCCGCGAGGAGCACGACATGCACGCCTATATCCGCTTCCGCGAACGCCCGCTTGAGGCCGGTGCGCCGCGCTTCGTCGCCTGGTTCGAGCCGGCCCACGACGTGCTGCCCCAGGTCGCCCAGCATTTCGTGGCCCGCATGGGCAAGGTGAGCTGGATGATCGCCACCCCCGAGGCCAGCGTGCTGTGGGACGGCGCCACGCTGCACAATACCGGCCCGCTGATGTCGAGCGCGGCCGACCTGGATGACGCCGGAGAGGCGCTCTGGCTCACCTATTACCGCAGCATCTTCAACCCGGCGCGCGTGAACGCCCAGCTGATGCAAAGCCACATCCCCTCGCGCTTCTGGAAGAACCTGCCCGAGGGCGCGATTGTCCCGTCGATGGTCAGCCAGGCCGAACTCGGCGCGCGCAAGATCGGCCAGGTGCAGTCGCTCGGCCGCAAGAGCGGCGCCACCATCCCGATCACGGCCGAAAAAGCCCAGCCCGACCGTGAGCAGCCCTCCAGCCTCGACGAATGCCGGCGCTGCGAGCTGTGGCAGTACGCGACCCAGGCCGTTCCCGGCGAAGGGGCGAAGCACGCGCCCATCATGGTGGTGGGCGAGCAGCCGGGCGACCAGGAAGACCTGGCCGGCCAGCCCTTCGTGGGCCCGGCCGGCAAGCTGCTCGACCGCGTGTTCGCCCAGGCCGAGGTCGACCGCAAGGCGATCTACCTCACCAACGCGGTCAAGCACTTCAAGTGGGAACCGAAGGGCAAGCGCCGCATCCACAAGACGCCGGCCCAGCGCGAGGTCGAAGCCTGCCACTACTGGCTGGAAAAGGAGCTGGCGGCGGTCAAGCCCAAGGTCATCGTGGCGATGGGCTCGACCGCGCTCAAGTCGGTGCTGGGCAAGGGCAGCGTCACGCTCAAGGACACGCTGGGCAAGCCGATCCGCCATGACGGCTACTGGGTGGTCACGATTTATCACCCATCCTACGTGCTGCGGGTACCGGACGAAGCGGCCAAGCAGGAAGCGTTTTCGGTGATGGTCAAGGGCTTGAGGCTGGCGCACGAACTGCTCGAGCGGCCCGACACCGCGGAACCTGGCTGACCCCGGCCGGCGCAGGCGGGCTGTTGTACAGGCACCGCACGACATGAAAAATGTCGTTATCGAACTGGTCACAAAAGCGTGAATATTCACGTTTGTCTCGTAGAATTTCCGTACGGCATTAATTGCTGAGCGAGCGGAAACTGTCCGCGCCGCCCTCCGCCGGACCTTCGCGAGACCACCATGACTTCCGTTTTCCCCCGGCTGATGCCGGTGTCGTCCCTGTTGCTGGCCCTGCTGGCCATCCCTGCCGCCCACGCCGACAACGCCGACAACGCCGATCGCCCTGCACCCGCCGCCGAGGCCCCGGCCCCGGCCCCGGCAGCGAGCCTGAGCGCCTCGGTCACCTTCGCTTCCCAGTACGTCTCGCGCGGCATGCGCCAGAGCTGGGGCCGTCCCGCCCTGCAGGCCGGCGCCGACTACGTCCACCCGAGCGGCTGGTCGGCCGGCACCTGGGCCTCCACCGTCGACGACCGCTTCGTCGAGGGCGGCCGCGCCGAATGGGACCTGTACGGCGGTTACGCCGGCACGCTGGGCCCGGTCGGCTACAGCCTGGTCGCCGTCCACTACCGCTATCCGGGTGCGCTCATCAAGGCCAGCGCCACCAGATACGATTACACCGAAGTCGTCCCCGGCGTGAGCTTCGGGTCGTTTTACGCCAAGTACAACCGCACCGTGTCGCGCGACTTCTTCGGCATCGCCAACGCGCGCGGCACCGGCTACCTCGACATCGGCGCCAACCACGAGCTGGGCCACGGCCTCACGCTCAACCTGCATGCCGGCGACGGCCGGGTGGCCGGCGCGGGCAACGCCATCTGGGACTGGCGCGACGTCAAGGTGGGCGCCACCAGGTCGCTCGAGGGGGGCTGGAGCGTGGCCGCCGCCTGGACCCGCGCCTGGGGCGCCACCGATGCCTACGACCGCTACACCACCGGCGTGCCGCGCGCGCGCGGCGCGATCGCCATTTCCAATCCCGCCAAGGGCACGTTCGCCGTGAGCCTGGCACGCACTTTCTAAGAACGACGGAGACAACATGATCGACAAGACGCTGCCGCGCACCCCCCGCGGGTTTGCCCTTTCCCTGACCGCCAAGGTCTGCATCACCGCTACCGCGCTGGTGGTGCTCAGCCTGGGCGCCACCTCGACCTTCATCGGTATCGAGAGCAGCACCACGTCGCAGGAAGCGGCCATGGTGCAGGCGCGCACCGCCGCGCGCGAAGCGTCGGCCGCACTGCAGGGGCGCCTGGGCGCCGGCATGGCGCGGGTGCAGGCGATGTCGGTCGCGATGGCCGCGGGACGCGGCGCGGAGGTGCCGCTGGTGCGCGAACAGGTCAACGGGATCGTCAAGTCCGCGCTGCTGTCCAGCGACGACTTCGTCGGCATGTCGGTGTCCTTCGAGCCCGATGCACTGGACGGCAAGGACGCCGAGTACGCCGGCAAGTCGCCGGAATACGACGCCACCGGCCGCTTCCTGCCGTACTGGACCCGGGGCGCCGACGGCGCCGCGCGGGTCGAGCCGATCGTCTTCGTCGCCACCCCGGGCGGCAACGACTGGTACGACGTGCCGAAAGCCACCCGCAAGCCGCACTTCACCGAACCCTACCAGTACCCGATCAACGGCAAGAACGAGCTGATTGCCTCGCTGGCCGCGCCGATCGTCGTGGACGGCAAGTTCGTCGGCGTGACCACCGCCGACTTCATGCTCACCGGCCTGGGCAAGATGCTGGCCGCGATGCCGCGCGTCGAAGGCGGCACGCTGTCGCTGGTGTCGAGCGGCGGCCTGTACGCCAGCCACATCGAGCAGGCGCGCAACGGCAAGAAGGCCGAGGACCTGCCGGCCGCCGCGCTCGACGCGGTACGCCAGGGTAAAGCGTACGAATACGTCGATGCCAAGGACACCATCCACCTGCTGCAGCCGCTGCAGGTGCACCCGGACATCGCGCCGTGGTCGATTGCGCTGTCCTTCCCGAAGAGCGTCGCCACGGCGTCATCGCGCGCGCTGGTCGGCTACGCGCTGATGGTGTCGGTGGTGTGCGCCGTGATCGCCGCCTTCGTGATGGTGTCGGTGCTGCGCCGCCTGACCCGTCCGCTGCGCACGCTCAGCGCTACCATGACCGACCTGTCCAGCGGTAACGCCGACCTGAGCGCCCGCCTCGACGCGCGCGGCAACGACGAACTGGCGCAGATCGCCGCGGGTTTCAACGGCTTCGTCGGCAAGATCCAGGACGTGCTGGCGCGTGTGCGCAGCAGCTCCGATGCGGTGGCCGTGGCCTCCAGCGAGATTCGCCAGGGGAACACCGACCTGTCGGTGCGCACCGAGCAGCAGGCCAGCGCGCTGGAGGAAACGGCGGCGTCGATGGAAGAACTCAACGGCACCGTACGGCAGAACGCCGACAACGCGCGCCAGGCCAACCAGCTGGCCGAATCGGCCAGCCAGATCGCCACCCGCGGCGGCGACGTGGTGGCCCGCGTGGTTGACACCATGGCCTCGATCAGCGACTCCTCGAAGAAGGTGGTGGACATCATCGGCGTGATCGACAGCATCGCCTTCCAGACCAACATCCTGGCGCTGAACGCCGCCGTCGAAGCGGCGCGCGCCGGTGAACAGGGCCGCGGCTTCGCCGTGGTCGCGACCGAAGTGCGCAACCTGGCCCAGCGCAGCGCCGCCGCCGCCAAGGAAATCAAGACCCTGATCGGCGACTCGGTCGACAAGGTCGGCGTCGGCCGCACCCTGGTGGCGGAAGCCGGCAAGACGATGGGCGACGTGGTGTCGAGCGTGCGCCGCGTGAGCGACATCGTGGCCGAGATCAGCGCCGCCAGCGCGGAGCAGAGCAGCGGCATCGGCCAGGTCAACCAGGCCATCGTGCAGATGGACGGCGTGACCCAGCAGAATGCGGCGCTGGTGGAAGAGGCGGCAGCGGCGGCGGAAAGCCTGCAGCAGCAGGCCGACACCCTGGTGGCGCTGGTGGGCGAATTCAAGATCGAAGCGGCGGCCCGCCCGCAGCTGGCGGCACGTCCGGCCCCGGCGCGCCTGGGCATGCAGGCGGCATGAAGTGGGCAGGAGGGGCCGGCGTTTAAGCGCTGGCTCATATTGAAGAGTTAAGCTTTTCGGACACCAATAACAAGGATGACCTGATGCCCAAACTCGCAATCCTCCCGGCGCTGTGCCTGTCCTCGCTGTGCCTGTTCGCTGCGGCGCCGTCCTGGGCCCAGGAGGCCGATGCGCAAGATCCACCGGCCGCGCCGGAGCAGATCCTGGTCGTCGGCCAGAAGCCGGGACCCGGCATGTGGAAGGTGTCGAAGGACGGCCACGTGCTGTGGATCTTCGGGACCTATTCGCCGCTGCCCATCAAGATGGACTGGCGCTCGCACGAAGTCGAAGCCGTCATCGGGCGCTCGCAGGAATACCTGGCGCCGCCGTCCACCAAGCTCGACCTGCCTTACTTCAAGACCGCGCTGGCGCTGCCTTCGCTCATCGGCATCAACAATATTCCCGACGACAAGACGCTGCGCGACGTGCTGCCGGCCGACGTCTACGCGCGCTGGCTGCCGCTGAAGGAAAAATACCTGCCCAAGAATACGGAGCGCGAGCGCCCGATCATGGTGGCCAGCCGGCTGTTCGGCGCCGCGCTGAAGCAGGCCGGATTGACAACCAGCACCGACGTGCGCAAGCAGGTCGAGAAGATCGTCGACCAGAACAAGCTCAAGGTGACCAGGACCGTGCTCGAGCTGCCGGTGGACGACCCGCGCCGCATGGTCAAGGACTTCAAGAAGTCGCCGCTCGACGACGCTGCCTGCTTCGCCGCCACCCTGAGCCGCCTGGAAACCGACATCGACGCCATGCGCGTGCGCGCCAACGCCTGGTCCAAGGGCGACATCGACGGCATCCGCAAGCTCGATTTCGTGGACCACCAGGAAAGCTGCAGCGACGTCATCCGCAACAGCGCCGCAGTGCGCGACAACCCGGCCTTCCAGACGGCGGAAGCGCGGCTCAAGGCCTTGTGGGTGGCCAATGCCGAGGCGGCGCTGGCGAAGAACGCGTCGACCTTCGCGGTGTTGTCGATCAAGGATGTACTGAATCCGAAAGGACTGGTGGCGGCGCTGGCGGCGAAGGGGTATACAGTGGAACAGCCCGAATAAAATACCGATGCCTGAAAAAGGGCCTACGCGCCGACTCACAGCAATTTGTCAAACCCGACCAAATTTGCGTAGAATGCTGGCAACGCGGGTGTAGCTCAATGGTAGAGCCGAAGCTTCCCAAGCTTAAGACGAGGGTTCGATTCCCTTCACCCGCTCCAACTGGCCCGACATGATCTCGCAGGTGATTGTTCGCGAAAGCCCCTTCCCGGCCAGCAATTTTTAACACGATCGTTCTTCAGTGCGCGCTACCAAGCACCGTTTCAGCATACGCGGCTGATTGTGGAAACAGGCACAGCGGCGGAGAGCAATAGGTGTTCGCGTATGCCAAGACACCTGATTCCACCATGCTTTGAGATCGTGCCAAGGCTGACATCCCGTTCCTTGCTTGCACACACTGCCGCGCCACGCGTTGTCACAAACCGGCAAAAGATTTCGGAATGGTTTGCGGCAATATGACCTCCACGATTGAATTTCCAGCTAACTTTATTACTTTGTCGAATTGTCTTACATAGCCGACAAGATCTTAAAAGTGATTGGCCTTGATTCTATTGTAAGTGCTTGTTTTAAATTGCTGTTCTCGTAGAGTGAGTTGATTGGCACGGTGTTTGCTTAGTAAGCATATATCGGTGGCCTCGTAGTATGGCAGCTGCCGTCACAGACACCACAAACACCTAGGGGATCAAATGTTCACGAAAAAAATTCTTGCCGCAGCCCTTTTCGCGCTGGCTCCGTTCGCTGCACAAGCAGCCCTGACCACCTCGCCCCCGGGCTGGCCGCCAGCAGGCAGCAGCGGCCTGGGTGCCGTGCAGTTCAATCAGGTGAACTACAATAACGGTGGATTCGTTGCGATGGGCGCGCACGGCTACAAGAACGGACCGACCCTCCCGAATAATGGCGTGGACACGTTCTTTGCACAGCAGGGAATCTATCCAGGCGAGCCTACCAAGAATTACGCTAACTGGAGTTTCGATTTTGCCTTCAATACCGGGAACTGCTCCACGTGCAGCGTGTTCCTCGAAGTCGATGTCGATCCGACTGCCGCTGTGGAGTACCGCACGCTGTTCAATTTGACGACGCTGCGCAATCCCATCACCAACGCGATCATTTATGGCGCCGCCGGTGCAGAGTCCTGGAACATGGAGATGCCTTTCATGAATGCCGCTCTGGGCTATGATTTTAATCCATTCGGCGCCAGCGCCACCTCGTTCCGCCTTTCGATGGTAGAGGGTACGGATCTGACCCCCACCGCACTGGTCGGCCCAGCTGCAGAAATCACCGTCAGCGTTCCGGAACCAGGTACGGTCGCACTGACCGGGCTGGCATTCGCCGGCATGGTGTTTGCGCGCCGCCGCAAGGCAACGAAACAGGCCTGACGACGAGCGGGCGTCTCCTGAAAACAGGCGCCGCGTTTCCGATACGTCAATGATGTCCTGGCGGCCCGATCTTGCGATCGGGCCGCTCGCATTTTTACGGGACGACTGGCTGGACCGGCCCTTGACGCAGCGTCGCCATCGATCCGCTTCAGGTCGGCGCTGCCATGTCATCGGCCATATCCGACTCCGGCCGACGCGGTCAGGCGCCCGCGTATCAGCCACACCCGGCTGCCTCGCCCTGGCGTGAACGAGCTGTTGATGAGTGCAATGGCGTCATCGGCTCCTGCAGTCAGCTTCTTTCCAAGCATGCCCTGCTGGCTACCCTGGCTGCTGCCGTCCCCCGGCTGGCCATGCGGGGCCGCGCCCGGCGGCACAAACCCGGCGCCCGCATCGACCGTGTAGCGCACGCCATTCGCCGCCTCCCACGACATGTGCACGCGGCCCTGCACATCGACGGCGAGCTGCGGCGCCGCCGCCGCTTCGCCCTGCGCAGACACGGTACGTGGCGCTGCAAATGCCAAAGCCCGACCATTCGACTGCGCGTAGCGGACGACCGGCGCCTGCCTGCCCACCTGCTCCATGTAGGCCAGGTGCAGGCGTCCATCCGCGCCCACCGCCAGCCGCGGCGCATCGGCGCGTGCCCCGGCCGCGCCGACGGTCACCGGCTCCGCCAACGCCAGGCCGTCGTCACCCAACTGGCTCACGCGGATATCCGCATCCACGTCTTCGCCCACCGTCCAGGCCAGCCAGACTTGCCCTTTCGGGCCGAGCGCGATGGACGGTCCCCGCGCCGGCCGGGCGCTGTCGCCGGCGATGCGCTGCGGCAGGGTAAAACTGCGGCCGGCGTCGCGCGAACGCGCCAGCCATAGCGCGCCGTCGTATTCGGTCCATGCCGCAAACACGCGGCCGTCAGCACCGGCCGCCAGGTCCAGGCTCCCGTTCGACCACGTGGCGCGATCGAGCCGTCCCTTGCCATCGCCGCCGCGTGACGCCGACAGGTTGCGCGGCGCCGAAAAACTGCGGCCGCCATCGGTGGAATGCGCAAACAGGATGTCGCCGCCGTGCGCCCCGCCCGAGAAGATGATCTCCTGCCAGAGCACATACAGCATGCCGGGCGCGCTGCTCGCGATGCGCGGCATCCACGAGAACGTGGCCGGGCTGCGCGATACGTTCACCGGCGCCGCCTGCGCCCGTCCATCCGCGCCGAACACCTGCAGCAGCACGTCCTTGCGCCGCTGGTCGGCCCAGGCCACGGCCAGGGCGCCGCGCGGCGTGAACGCGACGGTGCCGTCGTCCACGTAGTCGTAGTGACTGTCGTTCTGCTTCCATGGGCCCTTGGTGCCGCCGCCGCTGGCGACGGTTACCACCGGGAGCCAGTCGACGGCGTCCGCTCCGGGTGAAGGCCAGGCGGGAGCGCCGGCCAACAGGAGCGCGGCAAGGATGAAGCAAGTGCGAGGGCGGGTAGGCATGACGTGGTCCCGGCTGCTGCGCCGCGCCCGGCGCAGGCGCGGTATGCTCGCATCCTACCCGCCCCATTTCCTGAGGAGCGCCCGCATGGCTACCCTGTCCCGATCCCGCCGCCGCCTGCTGGCGTCATTGCTGGCGCTGCCCGCATTCAGCCACGCCCAGGGCCGCCCGGCGCTGCTCACCCGGGCCATTCCTTCGTCCGGCGAGCAGCTGCCGCTGGTCGGCCTGGGCAGCTGGATCACCTTCAATGTCGGCCGCGATGCCGCCGCCCGCGCCGAATGCGCGCAGGTGATGGCGCAGTTCTTCGCCAGCGGCGGGCGCCTGATCGACTCGTCGCCGATGTACGGTTCGGCGCAGGACGTGATCGGCGAGGCCTTGGCCAGGCTCAGGCCCGCGCAACTGTTCGCCGCCGACAAGGTGTGGATCGGCGCAGGGGAGCAAGGGCCGGCACAGGCCGAGGCCTCGCGCAAGCTGTGGCGCATTCCCCGCTTCGACTTGCTGCAGGTGCATAACCTGCTGGCCTGGGAAGCCCACCTGCCCATGCTGTTTCGCATGAAGCGGGAAGGGCGGCTGCGCTACGTCGGCATCACCACCTCGGAGGGCCGCCGGCATGCCGATATCCTCAAGCTGATGGCGAGCCAGCCGCTCGACTTCGTGCAGGTCTCGTACAACGTGCTCGATCGTGAAGTCGAGCAGCGCATCCTGCCGCTGGCGCGCGAGCGCCGCATCGGCGTGATCGTCAACCGCCCGTTCCGCCAGGGCGAGCTGACGCAGGCGCTGGCCGGCAAGCGCCTGCCAGGCTGGGCCGCGGAGATCGGGTGCACCAGCTGGGCGCAGGTGCTGCTCAAGTTCATCGTCGCGCACCCGGCGGTGAGCTGCGCGATTCCAGCCACGTCCAGCGTCGCCCATGTGCGCGAGAACATGCTGGCGGCCAGCGGGCCCTTGCCGGACGAGGCGCTGCGCCGCCGCATCATCCAGGATGTGGAAAGGCTGGCATGAGCGAGTGGTGGACGTATTCGCTGGCGGACTTCCTGATGTTCTCGGCGCGCACCTACTTCCGCCAGTTCGAACTGGTGAACCGCGCGCTGTGGCCGCTGCCGCTGCTGGGCCTGGCCGCCGGTGCGGCACTTGCGGTGTCCATGCTCCGTGCGGCCGGGCGGAGCGCGTTCGCGCTGCTCGCCTGCGCATGGCTGGCGGTGGCCTGGGCCTACCACGCCGGACCCTATGCCGACATCAACACCGGCGCCCCTTATTTCGCGGCCGGCTTCTGCCTGCAGGCCGTCCTGCTGGCATGGATGGCCGCGAAGCGCGGCGCCGGCTTGCCCACGTCGGGTAAAACTCGCGGCGTGGGGCTGTTCATCGTGGCGGTCGCGCTGGCGGCCTATCCGCTGTTGGCGCCGCTGGACGGCCGCAGCTGGTGGCAGGCGGAAGTCTTCGGCCTGGCGCCCGACCCGACGGTTGCCGCCAGCTTCGCTGCGCTGCTGCTGTGGCGTGCGCCGTGGCCTTTATGGGTGCTGCCGCTGCTGTGGAGTGCGGCCAGCGGCGCCACGCTGGCCGAGCTGGGCGCGCCGCAGGCCTGGCTGCTGCCTGCGGTCGCGTTGGTCGGCATCGCCGCAGCGCTCAGCTTGCCAGCAAATACCCGGTCCTGAAGGATTCCTCGCCGGCGATCTTGCACACATGCATGCCGCGCAGCAGGTGGCGATGCGCGGTGCTGGCGAACAGCAGGCCGGCGTGGCTGGCCGACACGGTACTCACCTGGCCGCTCACCGGGTTGACGATGTCGGCGATCGGCTCGTTCGCCTCGACCCGGTCGCCCAGCTTCTTGTGGAACACCAGCACGCCGGCATGCGGCGCATGCAGCGGCTCGACCGCGTCCAGCGGCGTGGTGCCGCACAGTGCCTCGGGAATCGCCGGCGCCGGCATGTCGATGACGCCGTTCAGCGCCAGGTATTGCAGGATCGCCGCCGCATCCTTGCCTGCGTACTCGTAGTTGACGTCGTTCTCGCCGCGCAGTTCCACCGTCACGGCCACGCAGGCCGGTGGGATCGCCGCGCCGCTGAAGTGGCCGGCCAGGTCCCACCACAGGCGGCTGCAGGCCTCATCAAACGCTTCGCCGCCCGACTCGGTGGCCACCAGCAGCACGCGCGATTCCAGCAGCGCCGCCAGCGGCATCACGGCTTCCACCAGCGGGGTGCCGGTGTACATGTGCAGCACCGCCTCGTTATCGCAATGCAGGTCGAGCACGATGTCGGCATCGATCGCCATCGACAGCAGGGTTTTCTTGAGGGTGGCGGCGCCGTCCTTCGGCTCCCAGGCCGCCACGCTGCGCTGCGCTTCTTCGCGGATGAGCGCCACATTGGCCGCGGCGTCCATGCCCAGCCTGCCCTTGAGCGAAGTTGTCAGGTCGGCCGCCACGTGGCGGTAGGCGCGGTTGAAATTGGTGCCGGTCGACAGGTCATAGCGCCCGAACGGTGCGCCGTGCAGGACCTGCGACAGCCCGAGCGGGTTGGCGGCCGGGACCAGGATGACCTCGCCCTTGACGCGGCCTTCCGCATCCAGGCGTTCCAGGTGCTGGCGCAGCAGGTGCGCGACCAGCATCGCCGGCACTTCGTCCGCATGGATCGCCGCCTGGATATAGACCTTCTTGCCGCTGCCGGCGGTGCCGTAGTGGTGCGAGGTCAGGTGGACGGTGGCGACGTTGTCGTCGGTGGCGATCGGGTGCTTCGTCGAATGCATGGCAGGAACTCCGGCGGCGCGGCAAGGAATAAACCATGATTATGCAACGATTGCACCTTGCGGCCCCGCACGCCGCCCGAAGGCGGCCATGGGGAAGACCTGGGCTATAATGACAGCCGTTTTTTCCCTCATATCGCTCCCCCATGTCCCTTGAACAGCCCCCCACCGGCCCGGCGCGGCCCATGCTTTACGATCCGACCGAACACCGCATCCGCAGCTTCGTCACGCGTGCCGGGCGGCTGTCGACCGCGCAGGCGCGCGCGCTGGAGGAACTCGGCCCCAAGTACCTGATCGAGCACAAGCGCGAAGCGCTGGACCTGGAACAGGCATTCGGCCGCAAGGCGCCGGTGGTGCTGGAGATCGGCTTCGGCATGGGCGACACCACCGCGCACATTGCGCGCTTGATGCCCGAGAAGGATTTTATCGGGGTCGAGGTGCACACGCCGGGCGTGGGCAGCCTGCTCAAGCAGATCGGCGAGCAGGGCATCGAGAACCTGCGCCTGATCCAGCATGACGTGGTCGAGGTGCTGAACCACATGATCCCGGACGGTGCGCTGGCCGGCGTGCACGTGTTCTTCCCCGATCCGTGGCACAAGGCGCGCCACAACAAGCGCCGCCTGATCCAGCCGCCGTTCGTGAAGGTCCTGTGCGACAAGCTGGCGACCGGGGGCTACCTGCACTGCGCCACCGACTGGGAAGACTACGCGGTGCAGATGCTGGAGGTGCTGGGCGCCGAGCCGGCGCTGCAGAACACCGCCGAAGGCTACGCGCCGCAGCCGGCCTACCGCCCGCTGACCAAGTTCGAGAATCGCGGGCTGAAGCTCGGCCACGGGGTGTGGGACCTGGTGTTCACCAAACGGTAACGCCCAACGCGGGCATTACATCATCTCGTTGATGATGGCGACGATCTCGTCGCCATACGACACCAGCTTTTTCTCGCCGACGCCGGACACGCCGCGCAGCGCATCGAGCGAGGTCGGCTTGCCCTTGGCGATCTCGCGCAGGGTCGCATCCTGGAACACCACATAGGCCGGCACCCCGTGCTCGCGCGCGGTGCCCATGCGCCATGAACGCAGGCGCTCGAAGATGGCCTGCTCGGAGCGCGACAGTTCCAGTTCCTCGTAGCTGCCGGCAGCGCGCGACGAAGGCCGCTTGGCCTTGACCGGTTTCTGGTACTGGCGCAGCTGCACCTTCTGCTCGCCCTTGAGTACCGGGCGCGCGGCGTCGGTGAGCTTGAGCGAACTGAAGGCGTCGTGGTCCACCGTGAGGAAGCCCAGCGCGATGGCCTGGCGCACGATGGCGCGCCATTCCTGTTCCGGGCGGTCGGCGCCCACGCCGTAGACGGTAAGCTTGTCGTGGTGCCACTGGCTGATGCGCTCTGTCTGCGCGCCGCGCAGCACGTCGATCACGTGGCCGGCGGCGAAGCGCTGGTCCACGCGGTAGACGGTGGAGAGCAGCTTTTGCATCGGCACGGTGCCGTCGACCTGCACCGGCGGGATCAGGCAGGTGTCGCAGTTGCCGCAGGGGCCGGAGCGCTCGCCGAAATAATCGAGCAGGCGCATGCGCCGGCAGGTGAGGGTTTCGCACAGGCCGAGCATGGCGTCGAGCTTCATCGACAGCACGCGCTTGAAGGTTTCGTCGGCGTCGGATTCGTCGATCATCCGGCGCTGCAGCACCACGTCCTGCAGGCCATAGGCCATCCAGGCGCTGGCCGGTAGACCGTCACGGCCGGCCCGGCCGGTCTCCTGATAGTAGCCTTCCAGGCTTTTCGGCAAATCGAGGTGGCAGACGTAGCGCACGTCCGGCTTGTCGATGCCCATGCCGAAGGCGATGGTGGCCACCATCGTGATGTTGTCTTCGCGCAGGAAGCGCGACTGGTTGGCGGCGCGCACGCTGTATTCCATGCCGGCGTGGTAGGGCAGGGCGCGGATGCCGTGTTCGTTCAGGAACTCGGCGGTTTCCTCGACCTTTTTACGCGACAGGCAGTAGACGATGCCGGAATCCTGGGCGTGCTCGCTGGTGATGAAGTCCAGCAGCTGCTTGCGCCCGGTGGTCTTCTCGACGATGGAGTAGCGGATGTTCGGCCGGTCGAAGGACGAGACGAACTTGCGCGCATCGTCGAGCTGCAGGCGGTGCGCGATTTCGTCGCGGGTCTGCTGGTCGGCGGTGGCGGTGAGGGCGATGCGCGGGATGCCCGGGTAGCGTTCGTGCAGGACCGACAGGCGGATGTACTCCGGCCGGAAGTCGTGCCCCCATTGCGACACGCAGTGCGCCTCGTCGATGGCGAACAGCGAGATCGGCGAGGCGTCGAACAGTTCGAGGCAGCGCTGGGTCAGCAGGCGCTCGGGCGCCACATACACCAGGTCGATCCCGCCGCTGCGCACCAGGCGCTCGATGCGCTGGCTTTCCTCGAAAGTTTGGGTGGAATTGAGGAAGGCGGCGCGCACGCCGACTTCTTCGAGCGCGTCGACCTGGTCCTGCATCAGCGCGATGAGCGGCGAGACGACCACGCCCACCCCGTCGCGCAGCAGCGCCGGGATCTGGTAGCACAGCGACTTGCCGCCGCCGGTGGGCATCAGGACCAGTGCGTCGCCACCGCTGGCCACGTGCTCGACGATTTCGCCCTGGTGCCCGCGGAAGGCGGGGTAGCCGAAGACCGTCTCGAGGACGTGGAGGGCGCGCGTTTGAAGCTCGGTAGTCATGCTCTTATTCTGCCCACACCACCAGGTCGAAGTGTGCGGTCACGAGTACAAGGATACCGAACACAATACGGTACCAGGCGAAGATCGTGAAGTCGTGCGTGCTGATGTAGCGCAGGAGCCAGCGCACGCACAGGAAGGCCGAAGCGAACGCGGCCAGGCCGCCGAGCAGGAACATCGGCAGGTCGGCCATCGACAGCAGGTGGCGTTCCTTGAGCACCGAATACACGGTGGCCGACAGCAGGGTCGGGATCGCCAGGAAGAAGGAGAATTCGGTCGCAGCCTTGCGCGACAGGCCGAACAGCATGCCGCCAATAATGGTTGCGCCGGAACGGCTGGTGCCGGGGATCAGGGCGAAGGCCTGGGCGATGCCCACCTTCAGCGCGTCGCCATAGCCCATGTCGTCCACGCTCTCGACCCGCGCAGCCTGCTGCTTGCCCGTGTGGCGGCGTTCCACCCACAAGATGATGAGGCCGCCGACAATGAAGGCGGTAGCCACCGGTACCGGCGTAAACAGTCTCGCCTTGATCATTTCGCTGAACAGGAAGCCGAGCACGGCCGCCGGAATGAAGGCGATGATGAGATTCACGACGAATTTCTGCTGCTTGGGGTCCGATCCCAGGCCGGCCAGGACGGTGGCAATGCGCTGGCGGTATTCCCAGATCACGGCCAGCATGGCGCCGGCCTGGATGGCGATCTGGAAGACCTTGACCTTTTCGCCGGTGAAATTGAGCAGGCTGCCCGCCAGGATCAGGTGGCCGGTGGAGGAAATCGGGAGGAACTCGGTGAAGCCCTCGACCAGGCCCATGATGATCGCTTTGACGGCGAGAAGTATGTCCATGAATGCTGTGCGGTAAATTCGGTTGCGGGAAAGTGTTCAGGGAAAATGCGGCGGGGTCGAAGCTTACCACGGGCACCTGCGGCGCCCATGTGCGGCATGTGCAGATGCAAGATTGTACCGCGCGCGCGTTGCCGCCGGGTTACATCCGGTAGCGGAACACAGGAATTCTGTCGTGCGCCACGGCCGCGAACGCGTGCTAAACTCAAACGCATGAGTCTTTTCGTTGTTCTAGTTCTTGCTGCGCTCGCCTGGGCAGCTTTCCACGGCGGGCAGTTGCCCAACTCCTTGCGTTACCGTCCCTGGCAGGGCCGGGCCTGGCGCAGCACCTTCCCTTCGGCTTCCCGCAAGGACATCCGCGATTTCCTGTCGCTGTTCGGGGCGGCCTTTGCCTTCCGCGACAGCGAAAAGCTGCACCTGCGTCCCGACGACGAAGTGCTTGGCATTTATCGCGAGGTCAATCCCACCCGCGGGCTGCCCGATGCGAAGGAAATCGAGGCGCTGGCCAAGTCGCTGCGCGATAAATACGGCCTGATGCTCGACGAGATCTGGCACGATGGACTGACCCTGGGCAGCCTGTTCCAAGGGGTGCAGCAGGCGCGCGGCAAGCAAGCCGTGGTGTAGGCATCGCGTCGTGCCTGCAAGTTACCCGGCACGGGTGACCGAAGGTGCTTGCATTTGCATCAGCGCATCACCATGTGCTGGCCATGCTCAAACAGAAACTGAACTGGCGGCGGCCGCTGTTTTTTGCCTTGCTGCCCATCTTCCTGGTGATGGTGTTTCTTGGGTTTCCCCTGCCGGTGGGGCCGCCGCCCGCGATCAAGCCGGCGCAGGAACAGACGGTGGTAGTGAAAAAGAAGAAAACGTGGAATGGGTTGGTGATGCCGGAGGGGCAATCACACGATGACCCGCCCTGAACATGACTGTTTCTCGTTAGCCCAGCACGTCGTTCCGGCGCAGGCCGGAACCCAATTCCGTCGCGTCTTGTCAGCTCATGCGAGCGATAGCGATAGCGATCTGCGAAAAAACTGGGCACCGGCCTTCGCCGGTGCGACGGTCTTGGGGGGAGTGAAAAAAATTCAGTCTACCAGGCGCTCGACGCTAGGCGCCCGGCGCCGTCGCCCGCTCCAGTTCATCCAGCCAGCGAATCGCCTGCTCCCGGCTATTCCCGCACATCTCCACCGACGGCTGCAACCCTCCGCAGAACGCCGGCCGTTCCGGTTGCCCAAAAATGCGGCAGCGGTTGTCATCTGCCAGCTGGATACAGCGCACGCCAGCCGGCTTCCCATTCGGCATGCCGGGAATCGGGCTGGTGATCGAGGGCGCGGTGCAGCAGGCGCCGCAGTGGTCGCGGCAGGGCAGGGCGGGGGAAGGGGCAACGTGGGTCATGGCAGGGCCGCAGTATACCTGCCGCACGGCCCGTAGCGGGCGCGTCGCCCCCGGTTTTCCTGCTACGTTGTATCCATCGCACACCGCCCGCAGGAGGTAACATGTCCAGTCCTCTCAAACCCCTGAACCGCCAGGTCATGGTGGTCACCGGCGCCTCCAGTGGCATCGGCCTGGCCACCGCCCAGGAAGCGGCGAAGCAGGGCGCCAGACTGGTGCTGGCCGCGCGCGGGGGCGACGTGCTCGACGCAGTCGTGCAGGGGCTGGTGGAAAACGGCTTCGAGGCCATTGCGGTGGTGGCCGACGTGGCAGAACGCGCCGAGGTCGAGCGCATCGCGCAGGCCGCGATCGCGCATTTCGGCCGCATCGACACCTGGGTCAACAACGCCGGCGGCACCATCTACGGTCGCCTCGACCAGGTGAGCGAGGAAGACAGCCGGCGCCTGTTCGACATCAATTTCTGGGGCATGGTGCATGGTTCGCTGGTGGCGCTGCCCCACTTGCGCCGGCAGGGCGGGGCCTTGATCAACCTGGGCAGCGAAGCGTCCGAGGTGGCGATCCCGATGCAGGGCATGTACTCGGCCAGCAAGCATGCGGTCAAGGGCTTCACCGATGCCCTGCGCATCGAGGTCGAGCAGATGGATGGCGACCCGGTGTCGATCACGCTGATCGAGCCCACCGCCGTCGACACCCCACTGCCCCAGCATGCGCGCAATTACATGGAGCGCGAGCCGAAGCTGCCTTCCCCGCAAGTCGATCCGCACGAGGTCGCCGCGGCGATCCTGCATGCCGCGATTGTCCCGATGCGCAACGTCCGGGTCGGGATGATGGCCGAGCTCGACATCATGCTGGGAAGGCTGGCGCCCGGCCTGGCCGATCGGCTGTCGGTGGTCCAGGTGCCGCGCCAGCAGCAGGATATCCCGCCGCGCAACCCCGGCGGCGCCCTGTATTCCACCGGCGCCAACGGCCGTATCTACGGCGCCGGCATCAGCTGACGGAATGACGTAAATACCTGTTTATATTGACAGTTTCGGGAATCCAACGATAGCTTGACTGCTTGACAAGCCCCGTCTATATTCTGGGGCTCATCAGTTGCCCAGGCAGAAACATGCAATGTCCTCTCGACAGCAAGCCGCGGTGGGAACGCCGCAAGGATGCCCGTCCCCAGGAGCTCCTTGCTGCCGCCATTGACCTGTTCGTCGAACGCGGTTTCGCCGCCACCCGCCTGGAAGACGTGGCGCGCCGCGCCGGCGTTTCCAAGGGCACGCTCTACCTCTACTACACCAACAAGGAAGAACTGTTCAAGGCCGTGGTGCGCGGCAGCATCGTGCCCTTCATCGGCGAAGCCGAGGAATCGGTGGCCGAATTCGAGGGCCACAGCGCCGACCTGCTGCGCCAGGTGATCCTGAGCTGGTGGGACCGCATCGGCCAAAGCAAGGTGTCCGGCATCGGCAAGCTGATGACAGCCGAAGCCGGCAATTTCCCCGAACTGGCCAAGTTCTACCAGGAAGAAGTCGTGGTGCGCGTCATCCGCATGATTTCGACGATCCTCGAGCGCGGCGTGGACCGCAATGAATTCCGCGCCGTCAATGTGCAGCAGGTGACGCGGGTGCTGATGGCGCCGATGATGATGCTCGTCACCTGGAAACACTCCGCGGTCGGCCCCTGTGCCTCGGACGACCTGCAGCCGCAAGCCTTCCTCGACGCCTTCCTCGACATGGCCCTGGGCGGCCTGCTTCCCCCTGCCGGCGCACGGCAATAAGCTTGCCATTTGCGCCAACGCGCCGTTTTTTCGGCGTTCAACCCCTCTAAACTGCAGACTGTCGCAATTTCCCATGGTCCCGGGGAGCCCGTCGTTAAGATGTGCGTCCTGAGGCCTTTCAACGATAAAATATCGGATTATTTATTTTTCCACTGAGAACTCAGATGAATATCGAACAAGCCCGCTTCAACATGATCGAACAGCAGATCCGCCCGTGGAACGTGCTTGACCAGGACGTGCTCGACCTGCTGCACGTGGTCAAGCGCGAACAGTTCGTGCCGGCCGCGTACCAGAACCTGGCGTTTGCCGATGTCGAGATCCCGCTGCCGGGCGGCGAAGCGATGTTCAACCCGAAGGTTGAAGCGCGCATCCTGCAGGAACTGGCGGTCAAGAAGCACGAGACCGTCCTCGAGATCGGTACCGGCTCGGGCTACATGGCGGCACTGCTGGCGCACAAGGCGCGCCACGTGACCACCGTGGAAATCCTGCCGGAAGCCAAGGCACTGGCCGAGCAGAACCTGGCCCGCGCCGGCGTCACCAACGTGACGGTGGAAGAGGGCAATGGCGCAGCCGGCTGGGACAAGGGCGCACCGTATGACGTGGTGGTGGTGTCGGGCGGCCTGCCGGTGCTGCCGGAGGCGCTGCTCAAGGCAGTGAAAGTGGGTGGCCGCCTGGCGGTGATCCTGGGCGAGGCGCCGGCGATGAGCTTCAACATCATCACCCGCACGTCGGAAACGGCGGTCGACACGGTCACGCTGTTCGAGACCAATGTCAAGATGCTGGCCGGCGCGCAAACGCCGTCGCGCTTCCAGTTCTGAGGCCGCGATGCAGCACATGACCGCCCCCGAGCTGGCAGCCCGGCTGGCCCAGGCCGACGCCGGGGCAGCCGAGCCGCCACTGCTGCTGGACGTGCGCGAGAACTGGGAATTCGAAACCTGCCATATCGCAGGTTCCACCCAGATCCCGATGCACCTGGTGCCGATCCGCGCCAATGAACTGGACGATGACCGCGACATCGTGTGCATCTGCCACCACGGGGCACGCAGCATGCAGGTGGCTGCTTTCCTCGAACGGAACGGATTTAGCAACGTAACGAATTTGACGGGCGGAATACACGCCTGGGCCGTACAGGTCGATCCTTCGATGCCGAAGTACTGACCTGCATCCTAAACTTGATGACTCCTGTGGAGAATGTAATGCAGAAACCCCTGCGGAAACCCTTCCTTGCCGTGCTGGTCGCCAGTGCGCTCTTTTCGCTGAACGCCGGCGCAGCCGACCTGATCCAGGTGTACCAGCAGGCACTGGCAAACGATGCGACCTTCGCCAGCGCGCGCGCATCGGCAGCGGCTGGCCGGGAACGGGTTCCGCAAGGGCGTGCACTCCTGCTGCCGACGGTGGGCATCACCGGCAGCAGCATCAAGAACGACCGCGACGGTTCGCCCTGGAACGAGGGCGACCTCATCACCAACGCGACCACCGGCGTGCAGACCCGGGTCGCCGGTTCGGCCTCGAACCTGCGCACCTCCGAATTCACGATCGGCCTGACCCAGCCGCTGTTCCGCTGGGACCGCTGGGAAACCTACCAGCAGAGCAAGCTGCAGCAGTCCGTCTCCGAAGCCCAGTTCGCCCAGGCCCAGCAAGACCTGATCACCCGCGTGGCGCAGGCCTATTTCGACGTGCTGGCGGCCCAGGACAAGCTGGAATCGATCCGCGCCCAGAAGAACGCGGTGACCGAGCAGCTGGCTTCGGCCAAGCGCAACTTCGAAGTCGGTACCCAGACCATCACCGACACCCACGAAGCGCAGGCGGCGTATGACCTGGTGATCGCCCAGGAATTCGCGGCAGTCAATGACCTCGACAACAAGCGCAATGCGCTGCAGGCCATCATCGGCACCGAGCCGAGTTCGCTGGCGCCGCTGAAAACCGGCATTACCCTGGCCGCGCCATCGCCGGCGAACGTCGACCCATGGGTGTCGTCGGCAGAGAACCAGAACTATGGCGTGACCGTGTCGCAGCTGCAGGTGGAACTGGCCAAGCGCGAAATCTCCAAGACCCGCGCCGGCCACTACCCGACGCTCGACCTGGTGGCCAGCACCTCGCGCGTCGACACCAACGGCCGCATCAACGGCCTGTCGGCGGTCAACAAGAACAATGGCATCGGCGTGCAGTTCAGCGTGCCGATCTTCAACGGCTTCGGCGTCACCAGCCGCGTGCGTGAAACCATTGCGCTGGAAGACAAGGCCAGGAACGACCTCGAGGCAACCCGCCGCCAGGCCGCCCTGCAGGCCCGCCAGGCCTTCCTTGGCGTAAACAGCGGCATGGCCCAGGTCAAGGCGCTGGAAGCGGCGGAAGTGTCGAGCCAGTCGGCGCTGGAATCGAACAAGCTGGGCTACCAGGTCGGCGTGCGCATCAACATCGACGTGCTGAACGCGCAGCGCCAGCTGTACTCCACCCGCACCGACCTGTCGCGTGCGCGCTACGATACCATCCTGAACGGCCTGCGCCTGAAGGCGGCCTCGGGCTCGCTGCGCGAGTCGGATCTGGCGGCGGTGAACAACCTGCTCGACAAATAAACGCGGGGCGCGGGCTCGTCCCGCCCTCTGTCCTTGTGAAAAGCCCGTACCTCTTGGTGCGGGCTTTTTACTTTCAGAAAAGGATGCAAGTCGTTGATTTAAGGACAGAATAGTTGGCGCACGACAAGCTGTGCGACGCTGGATTTTTTTGCAAAGCTGATAAACTGACAACGTACGCGCTCCCCGATTCACAGGGCGCGCCGCCGGCCCGCGACATGGCGCCGGAGTCAAGAATTCACATCCCCCTAAGGAAAAACAACATGCAAAAGAATATCGCCATTGTCGGCGCCGGTTTTTCCGGGGCCGTCATTGCCAGTGAGCTCGCCAAAGCTGGCTACACCGTCGAGATCTTCGAATCGCGCCCGCACATCGCCGGCAACTGCCACTCCGAGCGCGATGCCGAAACCGGCGTGATGGTGCACATCTACGGTCCGCACATCTTCCACACCGACATCGAGCGCGTGTGGGAATACGTGAACCGCTACAGCCGCTTCATGCCTTACGTGAACCGGGTCAAGGCGATCACTAACAACAGCGTCTACACGCTGCCGATCAACCTGCTGACCATCAACCAGTTCTTCGGCAAGACCTTCCGCCCGGCCGAAGCCCAGGAATTCCTGGCCTCGCTCGGCGACAAGAGCATCGAGAACCCGGTGACCTTCGAAGACCAGGCGCTGCGTTTCGTCGGCCGCGAGCTGTACGAAGCCTTCTTCAAGACCTATACCGTCAAGCAGTGGGGCATGCAGCCGACCGAACTGCCGGCCAGCATCCTCAAGCGCCTGCCGGTGCGCTTCAACTACGACGACAACTACTTCAACCACAAGTACCAGGGCATGCCGGAAGACGGCTACACCGCGCTGGTGGAAAAGATCCTCGACACCCCGGGCATCACCGTGCACCTGAACACCCGCTTCGACCCGGCCCTGAAGGGCGACTACGCCCACGTGTTCTACAGCGGTCCGATCGACGCCTGGTTCAACCACGCCGAAGGCCGCCTGCCTTACCGCACGCTCGATTTCGAAGTCTTCCGCGACACCGGCGACTACCAGGGCAATGCCGTCATCAACTACTGCGACAACGCGCAGCCCTACACCCGCATCACCGAGCACAAGCACTTCTCGCCGTGGGAAAAGCACGAGAAGACGCTGCTGTACAAGGAGTTCAGCCGCCAGTGCGAAGAGAAGGACATCCCGTACTACCCGATCCGCCAGGCGCGCGACAAGGAGCAGCTCGAGCGCTACGTGAAGGTGGCGAACGAAGAGCCGAACGTCACCTTCGTGGGCCGCCTCGGTACCTATCGCTACCTGGACATGGACGTGACCATCAACGAAGCGCTGGCAACCGCCGACAAGTTCCTGGCCTGCGCCAAGGGCAGCGAGCGCATGCCGGCGTTCGTGATCGATCCGCTGGCGTAAATCGCGGACGTTGAGGGTTCGGCCTTCGTAGGGTGGGTAGGAAAACCTGCTCACCTACGGGGCAACGCAAAGTTAAAACGGGCGGCAGGCTTGATAGCCTTGCCGCCCGTTTTGTATTCGCGCTTGCGTTCAGCTGCTCAGCCCAGCGCCAGCCGCATGGTCCTTGCGCTCGATGAGCTCGACCTTGTACCCGTCCGGATCGGTGATGAAGGCGATCACCGTGCTGCCGCCTTTGACCGGCCCCGGCTCGCGGGTGATGTTGCCACCGGCCGCACGCACGCCGTCGCAGGTGGCGTAGATGTCGTCTGCCGAAATGGCGATGTGGCCGTAGGCGCTGCCCATGTCGTAGCTGTCGACGCCGTAGTTGTAGGTCAGTTCCAGCTCGGCGTGGTCGGGGTTGCTGCCGTAGCCGAGGAAGGCGAGAGTGTATTTGTATTCGGGGTTGTCGCTGGTGCGCAGCAGTTTCATGCCGAGCACGGTGGTGTAGAAATCGATGGAACGCTGCAGGTCGCCGACGCGGAGCATGGTGTGCAGGATGCGCATGGAAGGTGTCTTTCTGGGGTTCGGAAAGAGGGCATTTTATGCGCTGGGCGAGGAATCTGCTGAGCGCTATGAAACGTGGCGCGGATATTCAACGTCGAGTTGAACGGGCGGGCGTTCGTCATTCTGGCCATTGGCCAGAATGACCCCGTCCACCCTACGTAAAGCCTCAGCTTTCCAGTTTCGACGTCAGCGTGATCTTGGCATTGAGCAGCTTCGACACCGGGCAGTTTTCCTTCGCCGTGGTGGCCGCCTTGTCAAAAGCCTCCTGGCTGGCGCCGGGAATCTTTGCCACCAGGTCCAGGTGCACGGCCGTGATCGAAAAGCCGCCTTCGACCTTTTCCATCGACACCGTGGCCGTGGTGCGCAGTTCTTCCGCGGTGAGGCCGGCCTGGCCCAGCTGGCCGGACAGCGCCATGGTGAAGCAGCCCGCGTGCGCGGCGCCGATCAGTTCTTCCGGGTTGGTGCCGGGGCCGTCCTCGAAGCGGGTGTTGAAGCCGTATTGCGCTTCCTTGAGCACGCCGCTGGCGGTCGAGACCGCGCCCTTGCCGTCTTTCAGGCCGCCGCTCCAGACGGCGCTGCCGTTGCGTTTGATGGTCATCGTGGTTTCCTTTACAGGTTGTTCTTGTCGGATTTGTCGTTGGGGGTGTCGTGGCGGCGCATCGATTCGTGGCGGTCGGGCTGGGGCTTGGCCTGGCCGGTGGCGCCGGGCGCCGGGTCGACGGCCTGGTCCAGGCCCTGGCCATTGGTGCCGTAGCAGTCGGTGTTCTGCAGGCCCTGGGCCAGGTCTTCGGCGGCCTGCTTCATGACGCCGCGTGGTTCCTGGTCCTGCGCGTCCGGGGTCTCGTCGCGCTCGTGGGGCTGGCGCTTGACGCCGTCGTTGTCGATCGGTGCTTTCGTGTTCACGAAGCGGTCTTTGGTTTCGGTAACCATGGGTACTCCTTCCATTCCAGTTGCCTGAATCGTAACCCTGGCGCGCTGAAGGAGTCGCGCAATTGGCGCTGTGTAAATGCGTGATGCTTTTTTGCAATTGAACCGCTACCATTGCGGTTGGATTGAATAGCCGGGACAACACCGTGACCACTGAAGCACTTGCTCTCCACCAGCACGCCAGCCACTGCAAGAATTGCGACGCCACCACCAGCGGCAATTTCTGCCCCCAATGCGGCCAGGCGACCCACCTGCACGTGCCGAGCGCGCGCGAGTTCCTGCACGAGTTCCTGGCGCACTACGTGGCGATCGAGGGCAAGCTGTGGCAATCGCTGAAATTGCTGCTGTTCAAGCCGGGCCTGCTCACCCGCGAATACATCGAAGGCAGGCGCGTGCGCTACGTCGAGCCGCTGCGCCTGTACCTGAGTTTCAGCATCATCTTCTTTGCCCTGATCAAATTCAGCGGGGTCGAGATCATGGAGCTCGGCGACACGGAGGCACCCAGGACCCGCCCGGCGGTGACTGCGCCGGCGACCGCGGTGGACGCGACGCTGGCGCGAACCAGCGCCGAACTGAGCGACTCCGAGCGCCAGCTGGTCGCCCAGGCGGGCGAGCTCAATCCGCGCGTCGGCAAGGGCGTCGAGCGTTTCCTCACCCTGCCCGGCAAGCAGAAGAGCGAGGCCGCCAAGCGCGCCTTCTTCGCCTATGCGCCCTACGCGATCTTCTTGCTGATGCCGGTGTTCGCGCTCTACCTGAAAGTGTTGTACCTGGGTTCGCGACGGCGCTATGGCGAGCACTTCCTGTTCGCCTTGCACAGCAATGCCTTCGCCTTCCTGATGCTCAGCCTGTTCATTGCCACGCCGGGCAGCTGGGACTTCCTGCGCCTCGTGTTCCTGGTTTGGCTGACCTTCTACCTTCCCACCGCCATGCGGCGGGTGTACGGCGGCAGCCGGACGCTGACGGCGCTGCGCTGGATCGCGCTGATGCTGTTCCACTTGTCCAGCGTCGTGGCGACCGTGGTGGCGGTGGTCGGGGTGGCGCTTTTCGTCTGACTTGCCGGAAGCGCGCACCGCCCGTTATACTGTTTATTCATACAGTCATTTGCGGGCCGCCCGCCGCGGCCGGCGCAGGTGACGATATAGCAGACGCAGGGATAATCGGTTAATCTCCGTAGTCCTTTACCCAACGCCCGAGACCCCATGCAAGAGCCGCCTGAAAAGCAACAAATCATCGCGCTCGTGGTGCGGCAGAATACGCCGGGCATCGAGGAGCCGGTCCGGCGCCTGGCCGACTACCTGGCGGGGGCGGGCTACCGCGTGGTGTTCGAGGCCGATACCGCCGCCTACCTGGCCACCGTCGGCATCGATGGGCTCGAGTCGATGACGGTGGCCGACATCGGCGAGCAGGGCAGCTACGCCATCGTCATGGGCGGCGACGGCACCATGCTGGGCATCGCGCGCCAGCTGGCCCAATACCATATCCCCCTCATCGGCATCAACTCCGGGCGCCTGGGCTTCATCACCGACATCCCGATCGACCGCATGGTCCCGGCGCTGGGCGAGATCCTGCAGGGCCAGGCCAGGGCCGAGGAACGCACGCTGCTGGAAGCGCGCGTGGTGCGCGACGGCCAGCAGATCTTTTGCGCGGTGGCCTTCAACGACGTGGTGGTGGCGCGCGGCGCCGGCGCCGGCATGGTCGAACTCAAGCTGACGGTCGACGGCGAATTCATGTACAACCAGCGCGCGGACGGCCTGATCGTCTCCACGCCCACCGGCTCGACCGCCTACGCGCTGTCGGCCGGCGGCCCGTTGCTGCACCCGCGCGTGCAGGGCATCGTGCTGGTGCCGATCGCCCCGCATGCGCTGTCGAACCGGCCGATCGTGGTGCCGGAGTCGAGCGAGATCGTGGTGGAGCTGGTGGCCGGGCGCGACATCAGCGTGAACTTCGACATGCAGACCTTCACCAGCGCGCAATTGGGCGACCGCATCGTCATTTCGCGTTCCCCGCACACGATCACCTTCCTGCACCCGCGCGGCTGGAGCTATTACCATACGCTGCGCGAAAAGCTGCACTGGAACGAATACCCGACCAACGAAGGCAAGCTGACGTAATCCGCTGCATCAGAAACGCCACGACAGGAGACCCGATTTTTCATGCTGCGCACACTTACCATCCGTGATTTCGTCATTGTCGACGCCATCGAACTCGAGTTTTCGCATGGCTTCTCGGTGTTCACCGGCGAGACCGGCGCCGGCAAGTCGATCCTGATCGATGCGCTGCAACTGGCACTGGGAGGACGCGGCGACGCAAGCATGGTGCGCGAAGGCTCGGCCAAGGCCGACATCACCGCCGAGTTCGCCCTGACCACGACCGCGGCCTCGTGGCTGGTGGCCAATGAGTTCAGCATCGAGGAAGGCGTGGCCCTGGTGCGCCGCGTGATCGACAATGCCGGCCGCTCGAAAGCCTGGATCAACGGCATCAGCGCCACCGCCGCCCAGCTGCGCGAGCTGGGCGACATGCTGGTCGACATCCACGGCCAGCACGCGCACCAGTCGCTGCTCAAGCTGGACTCGCAGCGCGACCTGCTCGACAACCAGATTGCCGTGCGCGACCCGTCCGCCAGCGAAGACGTGCTGGCCACCGGCACCGCCTACAAGACCTGGCGCGCGCTGGTGCGCCAGCGCGAGGAATTCGAAAGCGACGCGCGCAACGTGCTGATCGAGCGCGAGCGCCTGGAGTGGCAGGTCGGCGAGCTCGATAAACTGGCGCCGAAGGCCGGCGAGTGGACCGAGATCACCAACGAACACAGCCGCCTGTCGCATGCGGCCAGCCTGCTCGAAGGCGCCCAGGAAGCGCTGCAGGCCATTTCCGAAGCCGACCACCCGATCCTGTCGCAGCTGTCCTCGCTGAACCTGAAGCTGGGCAAGCTGGTCGACGTGGACGCCGAGCTGCAGCCGGTGCTCGACTGCATGGAGCCGGCCCGCATCCAGCTGCAGGAAGCGGTGTACGCGCTCAACAGCTACATCGACAAGGTCGAGCTCGACCCGGGCCGCCTGAACGAAGTCGACGCCCGCATGGAAGCGCTGCACAGCGCCGCGCGCAAGTACCGCACCACGCCAGAGGAACTGCACGAGGAACACGCCGCCTTGGCCGTCAAGCTGCGCCAGCTGGCCGACGCCAGCGACCTCGACGGCCTGCGCAAGCAGGAAGACAAGGCCAAGGCCGCCTACATGGCGGTGGCCGGACGCCTGTCGAAACGGCGCGCCACGGCCGCGGCCGAGCTGGGCAAGGGCGTGACCGCCGCGATGCAGGAGCTGAGCATGACCGGCGGCAGTTTCGCGGTGGCGCTTAACGAGGGCGAGCCGGGCGCATACGGGCTGGAGCAGGTCGAGTTCCTGGTGGCCGGCCACACCGGCGTCGCGCCGCGGCCGCTGGCCAAGGTCGCCTCGGGCGGCGAACTGGCGCGCATCTCGCTGGCCATCGCCGTGATCACCGCGCACGCCACCACCACGCCGACCCTGATCTTCGACGAGGTCGACACGGGCATCGGCGGTGGCGTGGCCGAGGTGGTGGGGCGCCTGCTCAAGAAGCTTGGCCAGCAGCGCCAGGTGCTGTGCGTCACCCACCTGCCGCAGGTCGCCAGCCAGGCCAACCAGCACTTCCAGGTCACCAAGGGCACGACCGGCGAAGGCCGCACGGTATCGCGCATCGACGTGCTCGATACCCGGGCGCGCGTGGAGGAAGTGGCGCGCATGCTGGGGGGGATCGAGATTACGGAGACGACCAGGAAGCATGCGAGGGAGTTGCTGGCGTCGTGAGGGGGATGGGCGCGCCGGCATTCCGCTGGTAGCGCCCGCACACCACTAACGCATAGTCCCCCCTTACCCCTGCACCGTCGTACGCGCCACTGGCGCCTACGACGGTGCTGGGGCTGGTGGTGAAAGTTAGCGGCGCTTGCCAAACGTGACGTCATCCCCCTTATTCCATTCTGTGGCAAAGTAAACAACGTTCCGCCCCCGCGGACCTGTCCAACCACCACAGAAGGGATTCCGAATGAGCATCGACAAAGTGCTGTACCGCGCCCAAGCCACCTCGCAGGGCGGTCGTGAAGGTACGTCGAAAAGTTCCGATAACGTACTTGACCTGAAGCTGAGCACCCCGAAAGAACTCGGTGGTGGCGGTGGCCCCGGCACCAATCCCGAGCAGCTGTTTGCCGCGGGCTATTCGGCCTGCTTCCTCGGCGCCCTGAAGTTCGTCGCCGGCCAGCAAAAGGTCACGCTGCCGCAAGACCTGACCGTCAAGGGCGACGTCGGCATCGGCCCGATCCCGACCGGTTTCGGCATCGAGGTCGACCTCACCATCGACGCTCCCGGCATGGATCCGGCCCAGCTCAAGGACCTGGTCGACAAGGCCCACATCGTGTGCCCCTACTCCAACGCCACCCGCAACAACATCGACGTGCGCCTGCACACCAGCACCTGACCCGCTGTTGTTCACCGTGGGCGAGGGGACGCCACTTATAATAAGGGCGTCCATTCAACGATCTTCTCGTATGCCATTCAGAAAAGAACCGCCTTTCACCCACGGTACCGTCACCGGAAACGCCATTGTCCTGGTCAACCTCGGGACGCCGGACGAGCCCACCCGCAAGGCGGTGCGCCGTTACCTGAAGCAGTTCCTGGCCGATCCGCGCGTGGTCGAGATCCCGGCCATGGTCTGGTGGTTCATCCTGCACCTGTTCATCCTGCCTTTCCGCTCGGGCAAGTCGGCTGCCAAGTACCGCAGCATCTGGACGCGCGACGGTTCACCGCTGAAAGTGCACACGGAAAAGCAGGCTGCGCTGCTGGGCAAGATGCTGGCCGAGCGCGGGCATGAAGGCGTGAAAGTGGTGATGGCGATGCGCTACGGCTCGCCCTCGCTGCCCGAGGTGCTGGACCAGCTCAAGGAAGAGCACTGCCAGCGCATCGTGGTGCTGCCGGCCTACCCGCAGTATTCCGGCACCACTACCGCCTCGGTGTGGGACGCCATCTACGCCCACTACGCGCGCGTGCGCAACATCCCGGAACTGCGCCTGGTGCGCCACTACCACGACCACGAATCCTATATCGAGGCGCTGCGCGAGCGCGTCGAGACCTACTGGGACACGCACGGCCGCGGCGACAAGCTGGTGATGAGCTTCCACGGCATCCCCAAGCGCACCCTGATGCTGGGCGACCCCTATTTTTGCGAATGCCAGAAGAGCGCGCGCCTGCTGGCAGCAAGCCTGGGGATGGGTGCGGACGAATACATCGTCACCTTCCAGTCGCGCTTCGGCAAGGCCGAATGGCTGCAGCCGTACACGGCCCCCACGGTGCAGGAACTGGCCCAACAAGGCGTGGGCCGGATCGACGTGATCTGTCCGGGGTTTACCAGCGATTGCCTGGAAACCCTGGAAGAGATCAACATGGAAGTGCGGCATGATTTCGAAGCCGCCGGCGGCAAGGAATTCCATTACATCCCCTGCCTGAACGATTCGCCGGCCTGGATCACCGGGCTGGCCGAGATCGCCGAACAGCACCTGATCGGCTGGCCGACCATTCTCACCCCGGCCCAGCGCGCGGCCCAGAAGCGCGACGCGCAAGTCGGGGCCCAGCACGCGGCCCAGCTCGGGGCCTGAGCAGCCGATAAAGACTTGCTCGTTGCCAACCTGCTAAAATAAGCGCTTACCCCGGAACGCGGGCGGCCTCGGCCGCGCGCGTGACGCGCATTGCGCTCAAGGCGTCGCGCCGATCCCGACATAGCACAGCCACGCCATCACCACGAGGGTGTAGAGCACAACGGCGCCACTGATCAATTGGAGTCTCATGATGTCGGTTCCTGGAGGCGAGCGATCACGATGCCGCAAGCTTGACAGGAAGGTTAAGACTTTTCTCAGAGAAATGATTCAGGTAAACCGTAAATCTTGTAACAAATGATTTCCACTTTTTCAGCATGGCGTATGTGCAATACCCCTTGAAAATGTAGGAGATCGCCCCATCTGGGGGCCTGTGTGTCAGGCAGGACACGTTGCCAATTCAGCCAAGTCCTTGATTCTAGGAGTTTTTTCGATGCAAGACCAAGAAAACCAAGAGGTATCCCAGCAGCCGGAACTCGACACCGCAGCAGCCGCCGCCACTGAGGCAGCGCAAGCCGGTGCGGGCCAGGCCGGCGTGCCGCCCGCTGGCGAGTCGGACCTGGAAGCGCAACTGAGCGCGACCGAAGCCAAGCTGGCCGAGATGCACGACGCCTTCATGCGCGCCAAGGCCGATGCGGAAAATATCCGCCGCCGCGCCCAGGAAGACGTCAGCAAGGCCCATAAATTTGCCATCGAAAGCTTCGCCGAGGCCATGGTGCCGGTGCGCGACAGCCTGGAAATGGCACTGAAAGTCGAGGTCCAGACCGTCGAATCCATCCGCGAAGGCGTGGAAATGACGCTCAAGCAGCTTAGCGCCGCGTTCGAAAAGAACCGCCTGCTGGAAGTCATGCCGCAGGCGGGCGACAAGCTGGACCCGAACAAGCACCAGGCCGTGGCCGTGGTGCCGTCCGAGCAGGAGGCCAATACCGTGGTCACCGTGTTGCAAAAGGGATACATGATCGCCGACCGCCTGTTGCGTCCGGCCATCGTGACGGCCGCAGCGCCGAAGTAAGCGGAACCAGAACGCTGCGGCGCGCGATGAACGTGTGCGACGGCTGGGTATCGCCGGCGCTCCCCTTGAAAGCACGCAGTTTTTCCCAATATTGAATCCATCTAAAACTACAGCATCCAAAAGGAAAAAATCATGGGCAGAATTATCGGTATCGACCTGGGCACGACCAACTCCTGCGTCGCGATCATGGAAAACGGCCAGCCGAAGGTCATCGAGAACGCGGAAGGTGCGCGCACTACCCCGTCGATCATCGCCTACCAGGAAGACGGCGAGATCCTCGTCGGCGCCCCGGCGAAGCGCCAGGCCGTCACCAACCCGAAGAACACCCTGTTCGCGGTGAAGCGCCTGATCGGCCGCAAGTACGAAGAAAAAGAAGTCCAGAAGGACATCTCGCTGATGCCGTACGCGATCGTCAAGGCCGACAATGGCGACGCCTGGATCGGCGTGCGCGACAAGAAGCTGGCGCCACAGCAGGTGTCGGCTGAAACCCTGCGCAAGATGAAGAAGACGGCCGAAGACTACCTCGGCGAAGAAGTGACCGAAGCGGTCATCACCGTGCCGGCCTACTTCAACGACTCGCAGCGCCAGGCCACCAAGGACGCCGGCCGCATCGCGGGCCTGGACGTCAAGCGCATCATCAACGAGCCGACCGCGGCCGCGCTGGCCTTCGGCCTGGACAAGACCGACAAGGGCGACCGCAAGATCGCCGTGTATGACCTCGGCGGCGGCACCTTCGACGTGTCGATCATCGAGATCGCGGACGTGGACGGCGAGAAGCAGTTCGAAGTGCTGTCGACCAACGGCGACACCTTCCTGGGCGGCGAAGACTTCGACCAGCGCATCATCGACTACATCATCGACGAGTTCAAGAAGATCAACGGCCTGGACCTGTCGAAAGACGCGATCGCCCTGCAGCGCATCAAGGCATCGGCCGAGCGCGCCAAGATCGAACTGTCGTCGTCGCAGCAGACCGAGATCAACGAGCCCTACATCGCCATGGCGAACGGCGCGCCGGTCCACCTGAACCTCAAGATGACCCGCGCCAAGCTGGAGTCCCTGGTGGAAGAGCTGATCGCCAAGACCATCGAGCCATGCCGCATCGCCATCAAGGATGCCGGCGTCAAGGTCTCGGACATCGACGACATCATCCTGGTCGGCGGCATGACCCGCATGCCGAAGGTGCAGGAAAAAGTGAAGGAATTCTTCGGCAAGGATGCACGCAAGGACGTGAACCCGGACGAAGCCGTCGCTGTCGGCGCCGCGATCCAGGGCTCGGTCCTTTCGGGCGAGCGCAAGGACCTGCTGCTGCTGGACGTCACCCCCCTGTCCCTGGGTATCGAAACCCTGGGCGGCGTGATGACCAAGATGATCCACAAGAACACCACGATCCCGACCAAGTTCTCGCAGGTGTTCTCGACCGCCGACGACAACCAGCCGGCCGTGACCATCAAGGTCTACCAGGGCGAGCGTGAGATCGCAGCGGGCAACAAGGGCCTGGGCGAGTTCAACCTGGAAGGCATCCCGCCGGCGCCACGCGGCACCCCGCAGGTCGAAGTGACCTTCGACATCGACGCCAACGGCATCCTGCACGTCGGCGCCAAGGACAAGGCCACTGGCAAGGAAAACAAGATCACCATCAAGGCCAATTCGGGACTGACCGAAGAAGAAATCCAGAAGATGGTGAAGGACGCCGAGCTGAACGCGGAAGAAGACAAGAAGGTCAAGGAACTGGCCGAAGCCCGCAACCAGGGCGACGCGCTGGTGCACTCGACCCGCAAGTCCCTCACCGAATACGGCGACAAGCTGGAAGCCGGCGAGAAGGAAGCGATCGAAGCGGCGATCACCGACCTGGAAGGCGCGATCAAGAGCGGCGACAAGTCGGACATCGACGCCAAGACCGCGGCCCTGTCGACCGCGGCGCAGAAGCTGGGCGAGAAGATGTACGCCGACATGCAGGCGCAGCAGGCAGGTAGCGCCGGCGGCCAGCAGGCTGGCGGCAGCGAAGGCCAGCAGGCGCAGCAGGACGACGTGGTCGACGCCGACTTCAAGGAAGTGAAAGACGCGAAGTAATCACTGCCGGGGCGGATCGATCGATCCGCCCCGCTGCGTGGGAACCGCCGAGCCGCTGCGACCACCTGGTTCCCCGGCTCGGTTTTTTTGCCGTTCGTTTGCATAACCGTTTCACCAGTACATAACAGCAAGGTGCCGCCTATGGCAAAGCGTGATTTTTACGAGATCCTCGGGGTCGCGAAGAATGCGTCGGAAGACGACATCAAGAAGTCGTATCGCAAGCTCGCGATGAAGTACCACCCCGACCGCAATCCGGACAACAAGGAAGCGGAAGAGAAGTTCAAGGAGGTCAAGGAAGCCTACGAGATGCTGACCAATCCGGAGAAGCGCGAAGCGTATGACCGTTATGGTCACGCCGGCGTCGATCCGAACATGGGCGGCGGCGGAGGCGGCTTTGGCGGCGGCGCAGGTGGCTTCGGCGACGCGTTCGGCGACATCTTCGGCGATATCTTCGGCGGCGGCGCCCGTGGCGGACGCGGCGGCGGCCCCCAGGTCTACCGCGGCGCCGACCTGCGCTACAACCTCGAGATCACGCTGGAACAGGCCGCGCACGGCTACGAAACCACGATCCGCGTGCCGAGCTGGGACAAGTGCGACACCTGCCACGGCAGCGGCGCCAAGCCGGGTACCCAGCCGGTCACCTGCACCACCTGCTCGGGCCACGGCCAGGTGCGGATGCAGCAGGGCTTCTTCAGCATCCAGCAGACCTGCCCGAAGTGCCATGGCAGCGGCAAGATCGTCCCGGAACCGTGCGCTGCCTGCGGCGGCGCCGGACGCATCAAGCGCAACAAGACGCTGGAAGTGAAGATCCCGGCCGGCATCGACAACGGCATGCGCATCCGCTCGACCGGCAACGGCGAACCGGGGACCAACGGGGGACCGTCGGGCGACCTGTATGTGGAGATCCACATCAAGCCGCACGCCGTGTTCCAGCGCGAAGGCGACGACCTGCACTGCGAGATGCCGATCTCGTACAGCAAGGCGGCGCTGGGCGGCGAGATCGAAGTGCCTACGCTCACCGGCAAGGTGTCGTTCACGGTGCCCGAAGGCACCCAGACCGGCAAGACCTTCCGCCTCAAGGGCAAGGGCATCAAGGGCGTGCGCTCGGGCTACGTGGGCGATTTGTTCTGCCACGTGATCGTCGAGACCCCGGTCAAGCTGACCGACAAGCAGAAAGACCTGCTGCGCGAGTTCGAACGTTCCACCAGCGAAGGCGGCGCCAAGCACAGCCCGCAGAGCAAGGGCTGGATGGACAAGGTCAAGGACTTCTTCGAGTAAGCAATTGCAGCAGAACCGCCAGCGGCGCCACGCCCTGGCGGTTTTTTTTCGTCCGTCGTAGGTTAAACTCTTGCCTATCCAGGACGCATCAACGGGAGAAAAATTGGAAAACAAAACAGGCGTGACTGCGGAAGACCTGTTCGCACGCAACCGTACATGGGCCGCCTCGATGGTGGCCGAAGACCCGAACTTCTTCAAGGACCTGGCTGCGCAGCAGGCGCCGGAATACCTGTGGATCGGCTGCTCGGACAGCCGCGTGCCGGCCAATGAACTGCTGGGCATGGCGCCGGGCGAACTGTTCGTGCACCGTAACATCGCCAACGTGGTCGTGCACTCGGACCTGAACTGCCTGTCGGTGCTGCAATTCGCGATCGACGTGCTCAAGGTCAAGCACGTGATCATCTGCGGCCACTACGGCTGCTCGGGCGTGGGCGCGGCGCTCACCGGCGCGCGCGTGGGCCTGGCCGACAACTGGCTGGGCCATGTGCGCGACGTGCGCGACAAGCACGGCCAGTACCTGGGCAACGTCACCGGCCGCGCCGCAGTCAATCGCCTGGTCGAACTGAACGTGGCCGAGCAGGTGATCAACGTGGCGCAGACCACCATCGTGCGCGACGCGTGGGAACGCTGCCAGCCGCTGACCATCCACAGCTGGGTCTACGGCGTGCACGACGGCCTGCTGCGCGACCTGGGCATCACGATCGGCAGCCACGACGAGATCGCGCCGAAACTGGACCGCGTGCTCAGCGGCTACCTGGACGGTGGACAAGTGCGTGAAGAACGACGCGGACAGTGAGCTGGCCCAACTGCGCGCCATCGTCCGCGGCTTCGTCGACGAGCGCGACTGGGACCAGTTCCACACCCCCAAGAACCTGGCCTCCGCCCTGAGCGTGGAAGCGGCCGAGCTGCTGGAGCATTTCCAGTGGCTGCAGCATGGGCGACTCGAGGAACTCGGCGACGCCAAGCTGGCCGAGGTGCGGCATGAAATGGCCGACGTGCTGGTCTACCTGGTGCGCCTGGCCGACAAGCTCGATGTCGACCTGTTCGCGGCGGTGCAGGAAAAGATGGTGCTCAACCGCGAGAAGTATCCGGCCGATCTGGTGCGGGGGGATGCGCGGAAGTATGACGAGTACAAGAAGTAAGCTGGCGTTTCCCCCCTTACCGTTCCTCCAAACTTGCGCAAAGCTAGCCATTGCTGCTTATAGCTGCCTGCTGTTGGATTCCTGCTTCATCGGGGCCGGTTTCACCCCGCGCTCACGCGCAGGGCCAGCGCCTTCCCCTCCACAGGCCGCTACGGTCGAACTGACCGCCACCTTCTTCAAATTGATTGCCGCGTTGACATCGCGGTCATGCAAGGTGCTGCAGCCGGGGCAGCTCCACTGGCGCATGCCCAGCACCATCGTGTCGAGCTTGTAGCCGCAGCAAGAGCATAGCCTGCTGCTCGGGTACCAGCGGTCCGCCACCACGACACGCCCGCCGCGCAAAGCCGTCTTGT